>JAJPEN010000078.1 GCA_021166835.1 Burkholderiaceae bacterium
GTACTACATGCGCTACTGCTCGCCGGACAACGACGAGTCGATGGTCGACGCGCGCAACGATTACTGGATGCCGATGGACCAGTACATCGGCGGCATCGAGCACGCGGTGCTGCACCTGCTGTACGCGCGCTTCTGGACGAAGGTGATGCGCGACCTGCGCGGCGACTTTCCCGGCGATCCGGATCGCGGCCTGGTGCGCTTCGACGAGCCCTTCAGCAACCTGCTGTGCCAGGGGATGGTGCTCAACGACATCTACTCGCGGCGCAACGAACGCGGCGGCATCGAGTATTTCTGGCCCGACGACATCGAAACCGACTACGACGCCGCAGGCAAGCCGATCGCATGGCGTTCGAAGACCGACGGGTTGCCCGTCGAGTACGGCGGCATGGGCACGATGTCGAAGAGCAAGAACAACGGCGTCGATCCGCAGGCGCTGATCGATCGTTACGGCGCCGACACCGCGCGCCTGTTCGTGATGTTCGCCTCGCCCCCGGAGCAGACGCTCGAATGGTCGGGCGCCGGCGTCGAGGGCGCGCAACGCTTCCTGCGCCGATTGTGGGCCTGCGCCTTCGCGCAGCACGCCGCGCTGTCGGCCGGTCCCGGCGCGCCGGCGATCGATCCGCAGGCGCTCGACGATGCACAGAAGGCGCTGCGCCGCGAGGTGCACACGATCCTGCGCCAGGCCGACTACGACTATCGCCGCAAGCAGTACAACACCGTCGTGTCGGCGGCGATGAAGATGCTCAACGCGATCGAGGCGGCGAAGCTCGCCCCCACCTCCGTTTCCGACGAGGTGATGCGGGAAGCCCTGTCGATCCTGATCCGCATGCTCTATCCGGTGGTGCCGCACATCGGACACGCCCTGTGGCGCGAACTCGGCTTCGAGGCGGCGCTCGGCGACCTGCTCGACGCCCCATGGCCGCAGGTGGACGAACGCGCGCTCGAACAGGACACGATCGAGCTCGTGCTGCAGATCAACGGCAAGGTACGCGGCTCGGTGCGCGTGCCCGCCTCCGCCGACGACGAAGCGATCCGCGGCGCCGCGCTCGCAACCGACGCCTTCGCCCGCCACGGCGAAGGCCGCACCCCGCGCAGGATCGTCGTCGTGCCGGGGCGGCTGGTGAATGTGGTTGTTTGAGGAGGTGAAGGGTGAAGGGTGAAGGGTAAAGGGGGCCGAGCCGATGCGACGAGCACTCCGCTTTGCGTTGCCCCGCCCCGCCGCGCAACGGCGCCGGCCGAACCCCCTTCACCCTTCATCCTTCCCCCTTCACCGCGCCGCGCAGCGGCGCTCCACATTACGCGCGCTGAGCATCGCGGCCACGGCCGCGATGCTCAGCGCGCCACTCGCCGGCTGCGGCTTCCACCTGCGCCGCTCGGCCGACCTCCCGTTTCGCACGCTGTACACGAACTTCTCGCCGACCTCGGCGATCGGCGCGGAGTTCCGTCGCCTGGTGCGGGTCGCGCAGGACACGCGCATCGTGGACGACCCGAAGGAAGCCGACGCGCGACTCGAGGTGCTCTCCGAGGCGCGCGAGAAGGAGGTCGTCGGCTACTCGTCCACCGGCCGGCCGCGCGAATACCAGTTGCGGCTTCGCTTCACCTTCCGCGTGGTTGCGCGCGACAGCACGGTGCTGCTGCCGCCCACCGAGATCGTGCTGCATCGGGACATCACGTCGAGCGACATCGAGCAGGTCGCCAAACAGCAGGAAGAAGAGCTGCTGTACAAGGAGATGCAGTCGGATCTCGTCCAGCAGCTGCTGCGCCGCCTCGCGGCGCTCGGCAGCAAATGACCCAGTTGCGCGCCGACGCGCTCGCCGGCGCGCTCGCGCGCCGGGTGCCGCCGATCGTCTGGATCCACGGCGACGAAGCGCTGATCGTCCAGGAATGCGCGCAATCGGTGCGCGACGCGCTGCGCGCGCAGGGTTTCGACGAGCGACAGGTGTTCGAAGCCGGCCGGGGCTTCCAGGTCGAGGCGCTCGCTGCGCAGGCCGATGCGCTGTCGCTGTTCGCCGGCCGGCGCCTGATCGAGCTGCGTTTCGGCTCGGGCAAGCCGACGAAGGAGATCGGCAAGGCGCTGGCCGAGGCGGCCGCGCGCCTGGACGACGATACGCGCCTGCTGGTGAGCGGACCACGGCTCGACCGCGCGAGCACCGCGAGCGAATGGTTCGCGGCGATCGAGCGCGCCGGCTACGTCGTCGCCGTATGGCCGATCGAGCGCGCGCAACTGCCGCAGTGGATCGCCACGCGACTCGGCCGCCAGAAGCAGCGCGCCGACCGCGACACGCTCGAATGGATCGCCGAGCGGGTCGAGGGAAACCTGCTCGCCGCCCACCAGGAGATCGCCAAGCTCGCGCTGCTCTGCCCCGAAGGCGAACTGTCGCGCGACGCCGTACGCGCCGCGGTGCTCGACGTGGCGCGCTACGACGCCTTCGACCTGGTCGACGCGATGCTGAACGCCGATGCAGCGCGCGCGCTGCGCACGCTCGACGGTCTGCATGCCGAAGGCGTGGCCGAGCCGCTCGTGCTGTGGGCGCTCGCCGATGCGCTGCGCACGCTGCTGCGACTGCGCGAAGCCTGCGACGCCGGAACCGCGCTCGCGCAGGCGATGCGCGAGGCGCGCATACCGCGCCCGCGCGAGCGGGGCTACGAGCGGGCGCTCGCCCGCCTGGACGCAGCAGCGCTGCGCGAAGCCCTGCGCCGCGCAGCGACGGTCGATAGAATGGTCAAGGGCATCGAAACCGGCGACGCCTGGCAGGCGCTGGAGTCGCTGGCGCTGCGCATCGCCGGCGCCCCTGTTCTCGTGGGGAATCCCGATGGAGATTGAATCGATCGACATCCCTGCCTACGTGTCCGACGTCGGGCGCCGCGCACGCGCGGCGAGCCGCGACATGGCGCGCGCCGGCACCGCCGCGAAGAATCGCGCGCTCGCAGCCACCGCTGAAGCGATCGCGCGCGACGCCCACAGGCTCGTCGAGGCGAACGAACGCGACCTCGCCGCCGCGCGGGCGGCAGGGCACGACGCCGCCTTCGTCGACCGCCTCGCGCTCGGTCCGGCCGTGCTCGCGAGCATGCGCGAAGGACTGCTGCAGGTCGCCTCGCTGCCCGACCCGGTCGGCGAGATCTCGAACCTGCGCTTTCGCCCCACCGGCATCCAGGTCGGGCAGATGCGCGTTCCGCTGGGAGTCATCGGCATCGTCTACGAATCGCGTCCGAACGTGACGATCGATGCGGCAGCGCTGTGCATCAAATCGGGCAACGCGACGATCCTGCGCGGCGGCTCCGAGGCGTTCCACAGCAACCAGGCGCTCGCCGCGCTCGTGCGCGAAGGACTGCGCAGCGCAGGGCTGCCGGAAGACGCGGTGCAGGCGATCGAGACGACCGATCGCGCGGCCGTCGGCGCGCTGATCGCGTCGCCGCAGTGGGTAGACGTCATCGTTCCGCGCGGCGGCAGGTCGCTGATCGAGCGCATCTCGCGCGAGGCGCGGGTGCCGGTTCTCAAGCACCTGGACGGCGTCTGCCACGTCTACGTCGACGACGAGGCGGACCTCGACCAGGCGATCCGCATCTGCGACAACGCGAAGACGCAGCGCTACTCGCCCTGCAACACGATGGAGACGCTGCTCGTCGCGAACGGAATCGCCGATCGACTTCTGCCGGCGCTCGGGCGCATCTACGCCGACAAGGGCGTCGAGCTGCGCGGCGACGAACGCACGCGCGCGATCCTGTCGGCGCACGGCATCGCCTGCGGCGTGGCCACCGAGGAAGACTGGCGTACCGAATACCTGGCGCCGATCCTGGCGATCCGCGTGGTCGACGGCGTGGGCGAGGCGATCGACCACATCGCCGCCTACGGCTCGCAGCACACCGATTCGATCGTCACGACCAACCACGTGCGGGCGATGCGCTTCCTGCGCGAGGTCGATTCGGCGTCGGTGATGATCAACGCATCGACCCGCTTCGCGGACGGCTTCGAGTACGGGCTCGGCGCGGAGATCGGCATCTCGACCGACAAGCTGCATGCGCGCGGGCCGGTAGGCCTCGAAGGGCTCACGTCGCTGAAGTACGTGGTGTTCGGGCATGGGGAAGTGAGGAGTTGATTCCTCTGTTCGCGCGCTGCGGTCGTCGCGCTTCGGGCCCGGCATGGGGGCGGGGCACGGCCTTCGGGGGCTGGGCGCGCCGGCGCAAGGGGCACGGCGGCGTATGGGGCCGGGCCGAGCGGGTTGCGCCTCGCGCGGCAAACGGCTGCGGCCCCCGCTTCGCGGGGGCTTCCCTCGCCTACCTCGCAAACTCGCACCCGCTGCCGAGGGGCGCTGCGCGCCCCGCGGCGACGGGTCCCGCGAGTTTGCTTTCGGTAGCGCTCGGCTTGCCGAACGCCGCGCGAGGCGCAACCCCCTCGGCCCGTCCCCATACGCCGCCGTGCCCCTTGCGCCGGCGCGCCCAGCCCCCGAAGGCCGCGCCCCGCCCCCATGCCGGGCCCGAAGCGCGACGACCGCATCGAACCGAGGCCTTCCCCGGTCGCGCAAGCAGCAACCCCCCTCACATTCGCGACTCCCGTTACCTCAGCCGAAAACCCACCCCGATTCCGCGCCATCGCATCGATGCACCGCTTTTCGACGCGTCGAACGCCGCGCTCCGACGCGGGCGCTGCGCGCGGCGGCGCCCCTGGGCGCTTGGGCGCCCGGGCGGGCCCTGCCCCTTGCGCGGCGTTCGGCAAGCCGAGCGCTACCGAAAGCAAACTCGCGGGACCCGTCGCCGGGGGGCGCGTAGCGCCCCTCGGCAGCGGGTGCGAGTTTGCGAGGTAGGCGAGGGAAGCCCGCGCGAAGCGCGGGCCGCAGCCGTCCGCCGCGCAAGGGGCAGGGCCCGCCCGGGCGCCCAAGCGCCCAGGGGCGCCGCCGCGCGCAACGCTCGCGTCGCGCACGCCACCGCCCCCACCGCGTCAAAAGCGGCACATCGATGACCACCGGTTACCTGTGGGTGAAGGCCCTGCATGTCGTGTTCGTCACGAGCTGGTTCGCCGGCCTGTTCTACCTCCCCCGCATCTTCGTGAACCTCGCCCTCGTCCCCCAGCCCGGCGCCGAGCGCGAACGGCTGCTGACGATGGCGCGCAAGCTGTGGCGCTTCATGCAGCCGCTGATGGGACTCGCGGTCCTGTTCGGACTCTGGATGTGGCTCGGCTACGGCGTCGGACGCGGCGCCGGTTGGATGCACGCGAAGCTCGCGGTCGTCGTGCTGCTGCTCGTGCACCACTTCGCCTGCGGTCGCCTGCTGCGCGCGCTCGCCGCAGGCTCCGACCGGCATACGCATCGCTGGTTCCGCGTGTTCAACGAAATCCCCGTGCTCGGACTGTTCGCCGCGGTCGCGCTCGTCGTCGTCAAGCCGTTCTGAATGTCCGACGCGTCCTCCGAGGCGTTCGATCTCTTCGCCGCCTGCCCGCGCGGGATCGAAGCCGCGCTCGTCGCGGAACTCGAAGCGCTGGGGGCGATCGACTGCCGCGCACTGGGCGGCGGCGTGCTGTTTCGTGGCGACCGCGCCGTCGCCTATTCGGCGAACCTGTGGTCGCGCCTGTCCAGCCGCGTGATGCGCTCGATCGCGCACCGGCGCTATCGCGACGACGACGACCTGTACCGCCTGGCGAACGGCGTCGCGTGGGAGAAGCACTTCGATGCGCAGCGCACGCTGCGCGTAGACGTCAGCGCGCAGCGCTCGCCGCTGCGCAGCCTGAACTTCGCCACGCTGCGCATCAAGGACGGCATCGTCGACCGGCTGCGCGCGGCAAGCGGCTCGCGCCCTTCGATCGACACGCGTTCGCCCGACGTGCGCGTATTCGCGCACCTGGACGCGCGCGAGGCGACGCTGTATCTCGACCTGAGCGGCGAGCCGCTGTTCAAGCGCGGCTGGCGCTCGGGCGCCGACGACAAGGGCAGCGCTGCGCTGAAGGAGAACCTGGCGGCGGGGCTGCTCGCGCTCGCCGGCTGGTCGCCCGGCACGGCGCTGTACGACCCGTTCTGCGGCTCGGGGACGATCGCGATCGAAGCGGCGCAGCGCGCCTTCGATATCGCGCCCGGCGCCGCGCGCGCCTTCGGCTTCGAGCGACTTCTCGACCACGACGCAGCACTGTGGAAGCGATTGCGCGAAGAGGCGGCCCGACGCGCGCAGGTCGGCGCGCAGCGGATCGCCGAGCGGCCCGGTGCGGTGCGCATCGCCGGCTCCGATGTCGATCGGGAAGCGATCGCGCGCGCCCGACGCAATCTGGTCCGCGCAGGCGTGCCGGAAGACGCCGTCGCCTGGCACGTGCGCGATGCCGCTCGCGCACGCGCGCCCTTCGACGGCCCGGGTTCGATCGTCACCAACCCCCCGTACGGCGAACGGCTGCAGGCGCGCTCGACCGCGCCGCATGCAGGCGCGGACCCGCACGAGGCTGCGATGCGCGCCTTCGGCGCCGCGCTCAAAGAGCGCTTCGCCGGCTGGCGCGTCTGGATCCTGAGCAGCGATCCGCGCCTGCCGCGCCAACTCGGCATGCAGGAACGGCGGCGCACGCCGCTGTTCAACGGGGCGATCGAGTGCCGGTTGTTCGGCTTCGAGGTGTTCGGCCCGCGCGAAGCGCCGCCCACGCCAGGCACGCCCAGCCGGCAATGAACGACACGCCGCCGAAAGGCGCCAGGCGCGCAGCCTGCCGCAGGCCGGCGAGCGCGTGCAGGTAGAGCGCGCCGCAGAAGAGCAGCGTGCCGGCGACGAACAGGACGCCGGCAGCGATCGCCACGCGCGACCCTTCGGTGCGCTCGCAGGCGTACGCGGCGATGCACAGCGCGATCGCGTGCAGCATCTGGTAGTGCACGGCGATGTCGTACAGCTCGAGCGCCGGCGGTGCGAGGTAGGTCGGCGCGACGTGCGCGCCGGCCGCGCCGGCGCCGACGGCGAGCAGCGCCGAGAGCGCCCCGAGAAAGAGGAACGTGCGCTCCGCGGCCGTCGGTTCGCCGACGATCGCACCCCGCTCACCACGCATAGCCGACTCCGATCAGCCAGCTCGCGTCGGTCGCGCGCCGGCCTGCCGCCGGCTCGCCCTCCCAGTCGAGGTTCAGCTGCAGCGACGCCGTCAGCCCCGACACGAAGGGCAGCCGGATGCCGCTGCGGCTGCGCACGGTCACCTGCGCCGAATCGTCCAGGTTCCAGAAGCCGGTCTGGTCGTGGAAGAACTCCGCGGCGAACCAGTTCGTGCGCCGGCTGAGGTTCACGCCCCAGCCGAACGCGGGATAGCTCTCGTCGGAACCGAACGCGCGCCGCACGTCGACAGCGTCCAGACCGCCGCGCACCGACAACTGCGTGCGCTCGGTCTGCAGCAGTTGCATGCCCAGGCCGGCGCCGAGGGTGCTGCGCAGATCGATGTCGCGAAAGCGATCCTCCTCCAGCGAGGTGCGCAGGTAGCCGAATCGCGCGCTGCCGGCGAGGAAGCGGTCGTAGTTGCCGGAAAACAGCGCGTTCGACGACACCAGGTTTCCCGCATCGCGCTCGCGCCGGGCCTTCAGCCCGAGCGAGTAGCGCCAGTCGCGCGCCCGCGTGTTGAAATCCGACTCGACGTACAGGCGCTCGCCGTTGCTGTTGCCGCGCAGCAGCGCACCCGAGAGGTTGATGCGACCATCGCGCGATACGCCCTCGCCGCTTTCCTCCGGCTTCGGATTGATGTAGCGGATCGATCGCGAAGCGACATCGAGCGGTGTCGCGGGTTGCGCCTCGGCCGGCGGCTCGAGCCCGAGGTCGCTGCGCACGGGCGACGGACCGAAGACCTCGTCGGCCGGAACCTCCCGGAGCATCATCCGGCCCGGATCGCCCGGCGAGATCACCGCCCACTCGGTGCTATCGGCATGATCGCGCAGCACGACGACCGGCTTGTCGGTCTGGATCGCACGAACCTCGAAGCGCCGGATCTTCATCTCGCCCGCCCAGGTCGTCTCGAGCGTGAGCGCATCGGGCGACAGGTGCAGGATGCGCCCGGTGAGGCGATCGCCGTTGTGCAGGAACACCGTGTCCGCGCTCGACACCGCAGGCGCCAGGCAGGCAAGGGCCGCCACGATCGGGATGCGACCCTGCGCACGAATACGGCGAACGGCGCCTCGCGACAGGCGACGCAGAAACCCCGACAACGACATGCAGGGCGTTATAGACGATCGACCGGCGTGACGCAAACGAAATACGCCGTTCGCTCACTTGCCGCGTATAATCAATCGTTTAGCTTTACACGCGCTCGAAGCCGGCGATCCGCGCCGCGCTCGCCCCGGTGCTCGCGCAACGCGTTCGGTGCGCCGAACCCCATTCCTCGCACCGCGGTCGCGTTTTCTTCCCCGACTCCGCGGCCGGCACGAGAATTGCCGTGCCAGCCGGTACGCCAGTGCATGGTGCGTCGCCGCGCGGCGGCCCGGTCGGGAAGCAAAGGCTAGCGACGGAAACAGGAGCCCGAGATGGCCAAGGAAGAACTGATCGAGATGGAAGGCGTCGTCGCCGAAGTGCTGCCCGATACGCGCTATCGGGTCACGCTGAACAACGGCGTCGAGGTGTCCGCCTACGCGGCGGGCAAGATGAAGAAGCACCGCATCCGCGTGCTTCCCGGCGATCGCGTCACGATGGAGCTGTCGCCGTACGACCTGACGAAGGGCCGGATCCGCTTTCGCCACAAGGACTGAGCAGGCCGCCCTGCCCCGGTCCGAAAGGGTCGTTCAGACGATGCCGAGATGCTCGGTGTTGCGCGCGAGATCGCGTTCCGAGCGCTTGCTGTTCAGCTTGATGTTCAGCCGCAGATCGTTCACCGAATCGGCATTGCGCAAGGCGTCGTCGTAGCCGATCCGCCCCGCCTCGAACAGGTCGAACAGCGCCTGGTCGAAGGTCTGCATGCCGAGTTCGCGGCTCTTCTTCATGATCTCCTTGATGCCGCCCACGTCGCCCTTGTAGATCAGGTCGGCGATCAGCGGTGAGTTCAGCATGATCTCCACCGCCGGCACGCGCCCCTTGCCGCCCAGCGACGGGATCAGTCGCTGCGAGATGATCGCCTTCAGGTTCAGCGACAGGTCCATCAGCAGCTGAGCCCGGCGCTCTTCCGGAAAGAAGTTGATGATCCGGTCGAGCGCCTGGTTCGCGCTGTTCGAATGCAGCGTCGCCAGGCACAGTGTTCCGGTTTCTGCGAAGTCGACCGCATGTTCCATCGTCTCGCGGTCGCGGATCTCGCCGATCATGATCACGTCGGGCGCCTGTCGCAGCGTGTTCTTCAGCGCGATCCCCCAGCTCTCGGTGTCGACGCCAACCTCCCGGTGCGTGACGATGCAGTTGCGGTGCGGATGCACGAACTCGACCGGATCCTCGATCGTGACGATGTGGCCGTGCGTCATCTCGTTGCGATGCCCGATCAGCGCCGCCAGCGTGTTCGACTTGCCCGAGCCGGTCGCGCCGACGACGATCGTCAGTCCGCGCTTGGTCAACGCGAGTTCCTTCAGCACGGCAGGCAATTGCAGCTGCTCGAAGCTGGGGATCTCCGACTTGATCGTGCGCAGCACGATGCCCACGCGGTTCTGCTGCATGAAGGCGTTCACGCGGAAGCGCCCGATGCCGCCCGGGCTGATCGCGAAGTTCACTTCCTTGTGCGCTTCGAACTCGGCGGCCTGCTTGTCGTTCATCACCGCGCGGGCCAGTTCGACCGTGTGCTGCGGCGTGAGCGGCGTGCCCGACACCGGCTGCACCCGGCCGTCGATCTTGAATGCCGGCGGGAAATCGGCGGTGAGGAACAGGTCCGAGCCGTTGCGCGCGAGCATCAGCTTGAGGAGATCGTGCAGGAATTTGGCGGCTTGTTCGCGTTCCATGGGTGGACCTCTTGCTGGTGCTCGGTTCTCGTGCGGGTGCTGACAGGTGAGCCCGGAAAGTTGTGGCTTCGGCCCGGCGGCTTGGCCGCCTTGACGTCCGCTTCGCGGACGTCAGCCTTCGCCGCAATTTCCCCGGCTGACGAAGTCAGCCGGGGAAATTGTCTTTCACCGACGCGACCGCTCGGGCTTCGGCCATCGAGATCGTGTTGCGTCGAACGAGGTCGGCGAGGCACTGGTCGAGCGTCTGCATGCCCAGCGATCCGCCGGTCTGGATCGCCGAGTTCATCTGCGCGACCTTCGCCTCGCGGATGAGGTTGCGGATGGCCGGCGTACCGATCATGATCTCGTGCGCCGCCACGCGTCCGCTGCCGTCCTTCGTCTTCAGCAGCGTCTGCGAAATCACGGCGCGCAGCGACTCCGACAGCATCGATCGCACCATGTCCTTCTCGGCGGCCGGAAAGACGTCGATCACGCGGTCGATGGTCTTTGCCGCCGACGACGTGTGCAGCGTGCCGAACACGAGGTGCCCGGTCTCTGCCGCGGTGAGCGCCAGGCGGATCGTCTCGAGGTCGCGCAATTCGCCGACGAGGATGATGTCCGGGTCCTCGCGCAGCGCCGAACGCAGCGCATTGTCGAACGACAGCGTCATCGGCCCGACCTCGCGCTGGTTGATCAGGCAGCGCTTCGATTCGTGGACGAATTCGATCGGATCCTCGACGGTGAGGATGTGGCCGTAGACGTTCTCGTTGATGTGATTGATCATCGCCGCCAGCGTCGTCGACTTGCCCGAGCCGGTGGGCCCGGTGACGAGCACGAGGCCGCGCGGCGTCATCGAGATCTCGGTGAAGATCTTCGGCGCGTTCAGCTCCTCGAGCGTGAGGATCTTCGACGGGATCGTCCGCATCACCGCGCCCGCGCCGCGCTGCTGCACGAAGGCATTCACGCGAAAGCGCGCCAGACCCGGAATCGCGAAGGAGAAGTCGCACTCGAGGCGCTCCTCGTACTCCTTGCGCTGCGAGTCGTTCATGATGTCGTAGATCATGCCGTGGACGTCCTTGTGCTCCATCGGCGGCAGGTTGATGCGGCGCACGTCGCCGTGCACGCGGATCATCGGCGGCAGGCCGGAAGACAGATGCAGGTCCGACGCCTTGTTCTTCACGGCGAACGCGAGCAGTTCGGCGATGTCCATCGGGCTCCCTTCGCGGACGACGATCGCGCTGCCATCGTCGCGCTGTTATCTTCACGGTCCGATCTTCAGGAACACGACCGTCCCGGGCAGCGACCGGCAGCCCGGACGGACTCCCGGACGATGAACGGCGACTCCCCGTTGCGGCAAAACTACGAGCGCGTGCTCGCGCGCATCGACCGCGCATGCGAAGCCGCCGCGCGGCCGCGCGCTTCGGTGCATCTGCTGGCGGTCAGCAAGACCTTCCCCGCCGCCGACGTCCTCGCCCTCGCAGCCCTCGGCCAGCGTGCTTTCGGCGAAAACTACGTGCAAGAAGCGCTGGACAAGATCGCCGCATGCCGCGACGAGCGGTCGCGGGCAGGGGGGCTCTCGTGGCCAGAGCGGCGAAAGCCGCTCTCGTGGCATTTTATCGGCCCGATCCAGTCCAACAAGACCCGGCCGATCGCCGAGCACTTCGACTGGATCCACTCGGTCGATCGCGAGAAGATCGCCCGCCGGCTCTCCGAGCAGCGCCCGCCGGCGCTCGGGCCGCTACAACTCTGCGTTCAGGTGAACGTATCGGGCGAGGCGTCGAAGAGCGGCGTCGCTCCCGGCGAGGTCTTCGCGCTCGTGCAGGCGTGCCGCGAGCTGCCCGCGCTGCGGGTGCGCGGCCTCACGGCGATTCCCGAACCCACCGACGACGCGTCGCTGCAGCGCCGGCGCTTCGCCCAGCTGCGCGAGCTGCACGAACGAATCCGCGCCGCGCTCGACCCGGAGGCGGCCGGCGGCTTCGATACCTTGTCGATGGGAATGTCGGCCGACCTGGAGTCGGCGATCGCCGAAGGCTCGACGATCGTGAGGATCGGAACGGCGCTGTTCGGCAGCAGGCCCCCGAAAGCGGGAGCCTCAGTGGCCTCTCAGTAATGGCCTCTCAGTGATGACCTGAGGACGGCCTGAGAAGTTCAGGACACCATCGCCTTCACCGCTGCCGACAGGCGGCTCTTGTACCGGGCGGCGGCGTTCTTGTGGATGATGTTCTTGTCGGCGATGCGATCGATCACGCCCTGCGCCGATTGAAGAGTGCTGCGCGCAACCTGCGCATCGCCCGCGGCGATGGCCTTGCGCACCGACTTGATCGCCGTGCGCAGGCGCGAGCGCAGGCTCGAGTTGTGCAGGTTTCGCTGGACGGCCTGACGGGCCCGCTTGCGCGCCGATGCAATGTTCGCCATGAGAGAATCTCGCTCGATTTTCGATCCGGCCGCGAACCAACCCGGCGCCCGGAAAAATTCTGGAAAGCCTTGGATCATAACTCACTTCGCGGGCCTGCGGCAAGACACGCACGCCTGTCCCCGGGGCGCCGCTGATGGGCCTGGCAAAGGCCGCCCTGACGGTCAGCGGATTGACGCTGTTGTCGCGCATCACCGGCCTGGCGCGCGAGAACATCACCGCGGCCGTGTTCGGCGCCACGGGGTTCACCGACGCGTTCTTCGTCGCGTTCCGCCTGCCGAACCTGCTGCGGCGGCTGTTCGCCGAAGGCGCCTTCTCCCAGGCCTTCGTGCCGATCCTCGCCGAAGCGCGCGAGCAGTCCGAGCGGGATCACCCGGACGACGCCGCTGCCGCCGCCCGGGCCACGCATCGGGTCGTCGACCGGGTCGCCACCGTGCTGTTCTGGGCGCTGCTCGCCGTCTCGGCCCTCGGCGTGATCGGCGCGCCCCTCCTCGTCACCGTCGTCGCCTCCGGTCTGCAATCGCAGCCGGAGGTCTTCGACGCCGCAGTCGTCATGACGCGGTGGATGTTCCCTTACATCGTGTTCGTGTCGCTGGTTTCTCTGTCGGCCGGCATCCTGAACACCTGGCGCCGCTTCGCGGTACCCGCCTTCACGCCGGTGCTGCTGAACCTCGCGTTCATCGCATCGGCCATCGGACTGGCCGACCGCTTCGATCCGCCGGTCTATGCGCTGGCCGCGGGCGTGGTGCTTGGCGGCATTGCGCAACTCGCGCTGCAGGTGCCGGCACTGCGCCGCATCGGGATGCTGCCGCGCATCGGCCTGAACCTGCGCGGCGCGCTCGCCGACGAACACACCCGGCGGATCCTCGCATTGATGGCGCCGGCCGCGCTCGCCGTGTCGGTGGCGCAGATCAGCCTGCTGATCAACACGCACATCGCCTCGCGCCTGGCCGCGGGCAGCGTCTCGTGGATCTCCTACGCCGACCGGCTGATGGAGTTCCCGACCGCACTGCTGGGCGTCGCGCTCGGAACGGTGCTGCTGCCCACCCTGTCGCGCGCCCGCGCGGCCGGCCGCGACGACGAGTACAGCGCACTGCTCGACTGGGGGCTGCGCCTGTGCGTGGTCCTCGCGGTGCCATGCATGGTGGGCCTGGCGGTGCTCGCCGAACCGCTGACCGCGCTGCTGTTCCATTACGGCCGCTTCGATGCGCGCGACGTGGAGATGACGCGGCTGGCCGTGGTGGGCTACTCGATCGGCATCGTCGGCCTGATCGCGATCAAGGTGCTCGCGCCCGGCTTCTACGCGAAACAGGACGTGCGCACGCCGGTGCGCATCGCCCTGGTCGTGCTCGTCGTCACGCAGTTGATGAACCTCGTCACCGTCCCGTGGCTGCGCCACGCGGGGCTGACCGTGTCGATCTCGCTGGGCGCGCTCGCCAACGCGACGATGCTGCTCGTCGGGCTGTACCGGCGCGGCTCGTGGCGGCCGTCGCCGGGATGGTCGAAGTTCCTGCTGCAGACGGCGCTGGCCGCGGCGGCGCTCGCGGCGGCGCTGCATTTCGGCGTCGATCGCTTCGACTGGATCGCGCTGCGCGCGCAGCCGGCGCTGCGCATCGCTCTCGTCCTCGGCTTCGTCGCCGGCGGCGCCGCGCTGTACGGCCTTGCGCTGCTCGCGCTGGGCATGCGTCCGCTGCACCTGATGCGCGCCGGCGCGCGCGGTGCGGCATGAGCTTGCGTATCGAGAGCTTGCGTATCGACGCGACGATCGCGACTGCCCGCCCGGCGAGGCAGTGCTACCGCAACGTTTCCGGAGTCCGCTCATGAAGATCGCATTCATCGGAGGCGGCAACATGGCCGCGGCGCTGATCGGCGGCCTCGTCGCCCGCGACGTCGCCCCCGCCTCTTTCGTCGTGGTCGAGCCGGCGGCGCTGCAGCGCGAGACGCTGCGCGAGCGCTTCGGCGTCGTCGCCATCGAGTCCGCCGACGCGGACGCGCTGCGCGGCGCCGAACTGTGCGTGCTCGCCGTCAAGCCGCAGCAGATGCGGGCCGCGGTCTCCGGCCTGGGCGCGGTGCTCTCGGAAGCCCTCGTCGTCAGCATCGCCGCCGGCATCCGCAGCGGCGACGTCTCGCGCTGGCTCGGCGGACATCGGCGGATCGTTCGTGCGATGCCCAACACGCCGGCGCTGATCGGTCGCGGCGTCACCGGCCTGTACGCGGCGAAGGAACTCTCCGAAGTCGACCGCGACCGCGCCGCGCGGACGATGTCGGCGGTCGGCGAAGTCGTCTGGGTCGATGCCGAGCCCGCGCTCGATGCCGTCACGGCGGTCAGCGGAAGCGGGCCGGCCTACGTGTTCCTGATGATGGAGGCGATGCAGCAGGCCGCCGGCGCGCTCGGGCTGGACGAACGCCAGGCCCGCTCGCTCGTGCTGCACACCTTCGCCGGCGCTTCCGAACTGGCGCTGCGCAGCGACGAACCGGTCGCGCTGCTGCGCGAGCGCGTCACGTCGAAGGGCGGCACCACCGCCGCCGCCCTCGAAGTGTTCGAGGCGAGCCCGCTGCGGCACATCTTCGTCGACGCGCTGCGCGCCGCCGAACGGCGGGGGGCGGAACTGGGGGAGGAGTTTGGGAAGTGACCCTTCACAGGTAGTAATTCGCCGCTATCCCCGCGAAGACAACCGCGCCAAACCAATTATTGTGATTGAACGCGCGGAAGCAGCCGGCGCGGCTGCGGTCGCGGATCATCGTGTAATGCCAGATCGCGATCGCCGCGGCGCCGGCCAGGCCCACGTAGTACGGCGCGCCTAGCTGCTCGATGCGGCCGACCTGCGCGAGCAGCGCGATCGTCATCGCGTAGCAGAGCATCACCATCGCGACGTCGAACCGCCCGAAAGTGATCGCGGCGGTGCGAATGCCGATCTTCAGGTCGTCGTCGCGATCGACCATCGCGTATTCGGTGTCGTAGGCGAGCGCCCAGAACACGTTGGCCGCGAGCATCCACCCTGCCGTGGGCGGCAGCGTTCCCTGGACTGCCGCGAAGCCCATCGGGATGCCGAAGCCGAAGGCGATGCCCAGGTAGGCCTGGGGTAGCGCGAGGAAGCGTTTGGTGAAGGGATAGCTTGCGGCGAGGAAGGCCGCGACGATGGCCAGTGCCCAGACCAGCGGAGGAAGCGGCAGCACCAGCAGCAGCGCCACCAGCGACAGCACGACGAAGACGGCGACCGCTTCCCACGGGCGCAGCGCGCCGGTAGCCAGCGGCCGCTCGCGCGTGCGCTCGACGTGCCCGTCGAAATCGCGGTCGGCCCAGTCGTTGATCGCGCACCCGGCCGAGCGCATCAGGAGCGTGCCCAGCACGAAAGCGAACACGACGTAGTTGCCGGGCCATCCGCCGGCGGCGACGAACAGCGCCCACAGCGTCGGCCACAGCAGCAGCAGCGTACCGATCGGCCGATGCAGCCGCGTGAGCCTGCCGTACAGCCGCAGGCGATCGATCGCGGCGAGCATCGGATGGGCGGGATTCGAAGCGCTCACCGGGGTCGCCCCACGTGCCATTCGATCGGCCGGCTGCCGCCCTCGCGCTTCGCCGCGGCCGGCTCGATCACCTTCGCGCGGCCCGTGCCTTCGACGACATGATCCTTGCCCACCGCGAGGCCGGCGTCCCGCATCTTGCGCAGGTTCTTCTCGCCGATTCCGCGCACGCGCTCGCGCAGGTCGTCGAGATCGCGGAACGGCTGCTGGCTGCGCGCCTCGACGATGCGCGCCGCCGTGGCCGGACCGACGCCGCGGATCGTCTGCAATTCGTCGACCGAAGCCGTGTTCGCGTCGAGCGCCTGCGCAATGCCGCTCATCGAACCCAGCAGGCCGAACACGAACAGCACGCGCGCGAAGAACGCGCCGCGCGCTGCGAGCCGCGCACGCGCCGCGGCGATCATCCGAACAGCTCCTGCGGCGTGGCCGCGGCCGTGCCCAGCTTGCCGACGACGATCCCGGCGGCGCGGTTGGCCAGATGCACCGCTTCGTCGACCGGCCGGCCGGCAGCGACCATCGACGCGAGCACCGCGACGACCGTGTCGCCCGCGCCCGACACGTCGTAGACTTCGCGCGCCTGCGCGGCGACGTCGAGAACGCCGTCGGAAGAGAACAGCGTCATTCCCTCTTCGGAGCGAGTGAGCAGCAGGTAGCGGACGTCGAGCGACTCGCGCAGCGCCTGTGCCCGCGCGCGCAGGTCGGCCTCGTCGCGCCAGCTGCCGACCACCTCGCGCAGCTCCGCGCGGTTCGGCGTGAGGATCGTCGCGCCCGCGTAGCGCGCGTAGTCGTCTCCCTTGGGGTCGACGATGACCATGCGATTCGCCTCGCGCGCCAGCGCGATCAGCGAGTCGATGCGCGCGAGCGCGCCCTTGCCGTAATCGGAGAGCACCAGCACGGCGCACGACGGCAGCGCTTCGCGCACCGCCTGCGCGGTGCGCTCGAGCATCGGTTCGCCCGGCGCCTGCTCGAAATCGACGCGCAGCAGCTGCTGGTTGCGCCCGATCACGCGCAGCTTGATCGTCGTGGGCACCTGCGCGTCGCGCGCCGCGCGCAGGTCGATGCCGCAGTGGGCGGCAAGCGCCTCGATGCGCGCGCCGGGCTCGTCGTCGCCGATCACGCCGACCAGCGTGGCGCTCGCGCCCAGCACCACGGCGTTGAACGCGACGTTCGCCGCCCCGCCCAGGCGCTCCTCGCTGCGCGTGACGCGCACCACCGGCACCGGCGCCTCGGGGGAGATCCGCGAGACGTCGCCGAACCAGTAGCGATCGAGCATCAGGTCGCCGGCCACGAGCACGCGCGCCGACGAGAAATCAGGGGCGGCGCGGGTCGCCGGCGCTTCGATGAACTCAGCCACGTTCCAGCTCCTCGCTTCGCTTCGGCGCGTAGGTGTCCCAGCGATTGCAGCCGGGACACTGCCAGTAGAACCGGCTCGCCTTGAAGCCGCAGTTCGAGCAGACGTAGCGCGACAGGCGCCTTGCCTGCGCCTGGATCAGCTGTTGCGCAAGCTCGATCTCAGTGCGCTCGCCGGCCTCGAGCAGCGCGGCCTTCGCGCTCAGCAGCTTGTCCAGACCGAGCAGCGACGGCGAGGCGCGCAGCGCCTGCTCGGCCCACTGAACCGCGCGCTCGCCGCCGTCGCGCGCGGCGCGCGCATCGACGAGCGCGGCAAAGGTGTCGATCGACGGATGCTCGCGCTGTATCTGCTCGAGCGCGTCGATCCCCTCGTCGCGCCGCCCGAGCGCCGAGAACGCGTCGAGCCAATGCCGAGCGACGAGCGCGAGCCATGCCGGGTTCGAACGCTGCACCTCCTTCCAGGCGTCGATCGCCGCCTGCGGACGGCCTTCAGCGAGCGCGATTTCGCCGCGCAGCAGCGCCGGGCGCGGATGCCGCGGATCGGCGCGCACGGCCAGCTCGAGCTGCTGCAGCGCCTCGGCGCCGCGCTGGGGCGAGTCGCCGGCGAGCGCCTGCTCGGCGAGTTCGCAGCGGAAATGCGCGATGGCGCGCGAGCGGTTCTCGCCGAGATCGCGTTGCAGGCGCTCGGCCAGCTCGATCGCCTGCGGCCAGTCGCGCACCGTCTGCGCGATCTCGAGCCGGTGCTGCAGCGACTGCAGACCGTAGCGGGTGACGGCCAGGCGCTTGAAGGCGTTCTCGGCGCGATCGAGCAGACCGGCCTTCAGGTAGTCCTGCCCCAGCTCGAACAGGGCCTGCTCGCGCTGCCCGGTATCGAGATCGCCGCGCTCGACCAGGTTCTGGTGCACGCGGATCGCACGGTCGGTTTCGCCGCGCCGCCGAAACAGGTTGCCCAGCGCGAAGTGCAGCTCGATCGTCTCGGGATCGACGCGGACCACGTCGAGGAAGGCGTCGATCGCCTTGTCGGACTGCTCGTTGAGCAGGAAGTTCAGGCCGCGGAAATAGGCGTCGGGCAGGCCGTCTCGACGCACGGCGCTGGCCGCCTGCCCTGTCTCGTAGCGCGAGGCGAACCAGCCCAGCCCGAAGAACAGCGGTATCGCCAGCAGCCACCAGGTCTCGAATTCGAGCATCGCCCGCCCGTGTTCAGATGCCGAGCCCGGTGGCCGGATCGGGCACGGGCTCGGCCGGCACCGGCGCAGGCGCCGCCTCGGGCGCCGGCGTCGCGTGGCGCAATGCCTTCGTGAGCCGCGCGATCTCGCGCCGCTGGCGGAACAGCGACGGCACCGCGGCGAGCAGCCCCAGCACGACGCCGGCGATCAGGAACACGAGGAGGAAGACGACGAGCGGCGCATGCCAGGACAACTGCCCGACGAGAAAGCGCAACTCGACGTTGTCGGTGTTCGACAACGCGAAGCCGAGCGCCGCGACGAACAGCAACAGGTTGAACAGCCACGTGAGGAAACGCATCAGAGCCCCGCAAAGTGCGCGATCGGGAACCGATCGCTATTCTGAACGAGGCGGGGCGCAGGAGCGTTCGGCCTTTCGGCCGACGCACCGTGCGGGTGAAGGGTCAAGGGTGAAGGGGAAACCAGCGCGCGGCTCGTCGGCGGGGGTCTTTGCCCTTCCCCCTTCACCCTTCACCCTTCTCTTCCTTCCCCAGATCCACCCGCTCGCGCAGCTGCTTGCCGGGCTTGAAATGAGGGACGCGCTTCTCGGGAACGAGCACCTTCTCGCCCGACTTCGGGTTGCGGCCGATGCGCGGGGGGCGGTAGGACAGCGCGAAGCTGCCGAAGCCGCGGATCTCGATGCGGTTGCCGGCGGCGAGCGTGCGCGCCATCGCGTCGAGGATCGTCTTGACGGCGAACTCGGCGTCCTTGGCAACCAGTTGCGGATAGCGCTCGGCGAGTCGGGCGATCAGCTCCGACTTGGTCATCGCCTCGGGGGTATCGGCTGCGTCGAGCGCGTCGTAGTCGTCCGGGTGCAATGCCATCTCGTGCCTGCCTCGCTGAGGACCGGAGCCGCGTCGGGACGGCCCGGCAGCAGAACGGGCGCCGCGCGACCCGAAGGCCGCGCGGCGCACCGCTTCACTCCTTCGGCGTGTCGAGCTTGGCGCGCAGCAGCGCGCCGAGGTTCGTCGTGCCGCTCGCCGCACCGCTCTCGGCCTGGATGCGCTGCAGCGCCTCGGCCGTTTCCACCGTGTCGCGCGCCTTCAGCGACAGGTTGATCGAGCGGTTCTTGCGATCGATGTTGACGATCATCGCCTCGATCTCTTCGCCTTCCTTCAGATGCTGGCGGGCGTCCTCGACGCGGTCGCGCGAGATCTCGGAGGCACGCAGGTACCCCTCGACGTCGCTGCCCAGGTCGATGACGGCGCCCTTCGGATCGACGGTGCGCACCGTTCCGCGGACGATGGCGCCCTTCTCGTTGGTGGCCGCGTAGTTGGTGAACGGATCGCCCTCGAGCTGCTTGACGCCCAGCGAAATTCGCTCGCGCTCGGTGTCGATCGCCAGCACCATCGCCTCGATCTCGTCGCCCTTCTTGAAGTTGCGCACGGCTTCCTCGCCCGGCTGGTGCCAGGAGAGGTCGGACAGGTGCACCAGGCCGTCGATGCCGCCGGGCAGGCCGATGAACACGCCGAAGTCGGTGATCGACTTGATCGTGCCCTGGACCTTGTCGCCCTTGCGGTGGTTGTCGGCGAATTCCTCCCACGGATTCGGCCGGCACTGCTTCATGCCGAGCGAGATCCGGCGGCGCTCTTCGTCGATCTCGAGCACCATCACCTCGACCTCGTCGCCCAGCGCGACGATCTTGCCGGGGTTGACGTTCTTGTTCGTCCAGTCCATCTCGGAGACGTGCACCAGGCCCTCGATGCCCGGCTCGATCTCGACGAACGCACCGTAGTCGGTGATGTTCGTGACCTTGCCGAACATGCGCGTGCCCTGCGGGTAGCGCCGTCCGATGCCGACCCACGGGTCGTCGCCGAGCTGCTTGACGCCGAGCGAGACGCGGTTCTTCTCCTGGTCGAACTTGAGCACCTTGGCGGTGACTTCCTGGCCCACCTGCAGCACCTCGGACGGATGACGCACGCGGCGCCACGCCATGTCGGTGATGTGCAGCAGGCCGTCGATGCCGCCGAGATCGATGAACGCGCCGTAGTCGGTGATGTTCTTGACCACGCCGTGAACGATCGCGCCCTCGTGCAGCGTCTCGAGCAGCTTCGCGCGCTCTTCGCCCTGCGTGAGCTCGACCACCGCGCGGCGCGACAGCACGACGTTGTTACGCTTGCGATCGAGCTTGATCACCTTGAACTCGAGCGTCTTGCCCTCGTACGGGGTGGTGTCCTTCACCGGACGCGTGTCGATCAGCGACCCGGGCAGGAACGCGCGGATGCCGTTGGTCATCACGGTGAGGCCGCCCTTGACCTTGCCGGTGATCGTTCCGTCGACCTGCTCGCCGGACTCCAGCGCCTTCTCGAGCTGGATCCACGCCGACAGGCGCTTGGCGCGGTCGCGCGACAGGCGCGTTTCGCCGTAGCCGTCTTCCAGCGCCTCGATGGCGACCGAGACGAAATCGCCTTCCTTGACGTCGAGCTCGCCGCGATCGTTGTGGAACTCCTCGATCGGGATGAAGCTCTCGGACTTCAGGCCGGCGTTGACGACCACGAAGTTGTGATCGATGCGCACCACCTCTGCGGTGATGACTTCGCCCTGGCGCATCTCCTGGCGCGACAGGGATTCCTCGAACATCCGCGCAAAGCTTTCGCCTTCGTTCGAGGCTGCGGATACCGACGTTGCGGTTGCTGTGTTCAAATTGATTCCCGTATGACGATGTCTCGCCGGGCGGCTCGTACGGTAGGAAGCGGCCCAGCGGTGTTGCGAAAACCGGGCAGCGTTCTCAGCAAGCCCGGCGCCTGCGCGCGTGATGCGCCTTCAGCACCTGTTCGACGGTGGCGTCGACGTCGAGATGCGTGGAGTCGATCACGATCGCGTCTTCTGCGGGCCGAAGCGGAGCGACGGCGCGGTTCGCATCGCGTGCGTCGCGCTGCTGCAGGTCCCGCAAAAGGTCGGGGAGTTTAGCAGAAAACCCCTTTTCGATCAACTGCTTATACCGTCGCTCTGCGCGCGACTCGACGCTCGCCGTGAGGAACACCTTCAGCTCGGCGTCGGGGAACACGACGGTGCCCATGTCGCGCCCGTCGGCGACCAGCCCGGGGGCGGCCCGAAAGCCGCGCTGCAGGGCGAGCAGCGCCTCGCGCACCGCCGGCAGGACCGCGACGCGCGAGGCCGCGTTGCCGACCGACTCGTCGCGCACGACGTCGGTGACGTCATGCCCGTCCAGCTCGATGCAGCCCTGCGCGAAACGGACCCGGAGCGCGCGCGCGATCTGCGCGACGCGTTCCTCGTCGTCGAGGTCGACGCCCTCGCGCTGCGCCTGCAGCGCGCACAGCCGGTACAGCGCGCCCGAATCGAGCCAGGCCCAACCCAGCGTGCGCGCGAGCTTCTCGGCCACCGTTCCCTTGCCGGATGCGGTCGGCCCGTCGATGGCGATCACCGGCGCGCTCATGGGCGAAAACTCATTGGCGAAACTCATTGGCAAGAACTCATGCGCCGCGCTCCTCGATGTCGAGCCCCGCCCCGCGCGCAAGCGCGACGAAGCCGGGGAACGAGGTGGCCACGTTCGCCGTGTCATCGACTTCGACGACGCCCGAGGAGCGCAACGCCGCGATCGCGAGCGACATCGCGATGCGGTGGTCGTGGTGCGCCACGCCGCGGCCGGCGCGAAAGACCGCGTCGTCGCCGCCGCGTCCGTCGATGACGATGCCGTCGTCGGTCGGCTGCGTGGCGAAGCCGAGCGCGGCCAATCCCTCGGCCATCGCCGCGATGCGGTCGGACTCCTTCACGCGCAGCTCCTCGGCGCCGCGCACCACGGTGCGCCCCTCGGCGCAGCAGGCGGCGACGAACAGCGCCGGGAACTCGTCGATGGCGAGCGGAACCAGCTCGGGCGGGACTTCGATGCCCCGCAGAGGGGCCGAGCGCACGCGCAGGTCGGCGACCGGCTCGCCGCCGGCCTGCCGCGGCGAGACGATCTCGATGTCCGCGCCCATTCGCCGCAGGATCTCCAGGCAGCCGGTGCGCGTCGGATTGATGCCGACGTGCTCGAGCGTGAGGTCGGAGCCCGGCGCGATCGACGCGCCCACCAGGAAGAACGCGGCCGAGGACAGGTCGGCCGGCACGTCCACCGAAGCGGCGTGCAGCGCCTGTCCGCCGCGCAGCGAGACGGCCCGATCGTCGCTGCGCACTTCGACGCCGAATCCGCGCAGCATCCGCTCGGTGTGGTCGCGCGTGGGCGCCGGCTCGACGACGACCGTCTCGCCCTCGGCGTAGAGTCCGGCGAGCAGCAATGCCGACTTCAGTTGCGCGCTGGCCATCGGCAGCTCATAGCGGATCGCGTGCAGGCCGTCGGAGGGCAGGATGCGCACCGGCGGACAGCCGCCGTTCGTCTCGATGCGCGCGCCCATCCGCTGCAACGGCTCGGCGACCCGGCGCATCGGGCGCCTCGACAGGCTCTCGTCGCCGATCAGCGTGGATTCGAAGCGCTGCCCGGCGAGCAGCCCCATCAGCAGTCGCATCGCGGTGCCGGCGTTGCCGCAGTCGAGCGCGCCCGCGGCCGCACGCAGCCCGCGCGAGCCGACGCCGTGTACCACGACGCGGCCGTCGACCGGCCCCTCGATCTCGACGCCGAGCGCGCGAAAGACGTTCATCGTCGAGATCGCGTCGGCGCCGGTGAGGAAGCCCGAAACGCGCGTCGTGCCTTCGGCGATCGCGCCGAGCATCACGGCGCGATGCGAGATCGACTTGTCACCGGGGACGCGGAGGCGGCCGACCAGGCGACCGCCCGGCCCGACGCGAAAACTGCGCGACATTGAAATTGTTCCTCGGGCGGCTGCGGCGAGCGCCTTACAGTGGGAGCATGAACGACAGGACCGACCCGATTCTACCGAGCCTGTCGGGCGCGCCCGGCCAGCCGCTCGACCCGCGGGCGCAGTGGCTGCTCGAGTCGCTGCCGGCCGCGCACCGCCTGCCGGTATTGCGCCGGCATTACCCGCACGTCGTCAACCGTCTCGCGGCCGACTGGCACCTGCCGCGACGGATGATCGGCGTCTTCGATGAGCTGCTGATCAACGAACGCGGCCGGCGCGACGGCTTTCCGTTCGAGGCCGCGCTCGAACTGATGCAATTGCGCGAGTACTACGTCGGCGTGCTGCATCCCGAGTTGCGTCCCGAGCCGACGGCGCGCGACCCGGACGTCTGGCGCTGAGAGGGGAGCGGCTCAGACCAGCCGATTGCGCCAGCGGCTTGCGGCCGAGAAGATCCGCACCAGCGCATCGCGGTCGCCGTCGCGCAGCGCGCCGCGGATCTCGTCGATGCGATCGGCGAAACGCTGCGCCGACTCGAGGCACAGGTCGCGGTTGTCGAGCAGGATGTCGGCCCACAGCGTCGGCGACGACGCGCCGATGCGCGTGGTGTCGCGCAGGCCCGCGCCCGAATAGGCGAGCGCACTCTCCGACAGTTCGTGCCCGGCGATCGCCGCCGACAGCGCGAACGCGACCGCGTGCGGCCAGTGCGACACCTCCGCGAAGATCCGGTCGTGCAGCAGCGGATCGAGCGTCTCGATCGTCGCGCCGGTGGGCGCGAGCAGGCGCGCGACCGCCTCGCGATGCTGCGCGGGCGTCGCATCGACCGGGCACAGCAGCCAGCGGCGTCCGCGGAACAGATCGGGATCGGCTGCCTGCGCGCCGCTGCGCTCGGAACCGGCGATCGGATGCCCGGGGACGAAGCGCAGGAACGCCTCGCCCAGCCCGGCGCGCGCGCCTTCGATCACGCTGCGCTTCGTGCTGCCGCAATCGGTGACGATCGCCTGCGGCTCGAGCGACTCGCGGATCTGCGCGAACAGCGCCGGCATCGTCGGCACCGGCGCGGCGACCACGACGAAGGCGGCGCCCTGCACCGCTTCGCCCACCGTGGCGCAGGCGCTGTCGAGGTGGCCGAGCGCGCGCGCGAACTGCGCATCGTCGCCCGGCGAGTAGCCGGCGACCTGCCATTCGCCCTTTGCCCGCGACAGCGCTGCCGCGAGCGATCCGCCGATCAGTCCGACGCCGAGGATGGCGACCTTGCGCGACCTCATCTATCCCCTTCCGCGGCGCGCCCCATCGCCTTCTCGAAGGCGCGCAGGAACGCCTCGTTCTCCTCGGGCAGGCCGACGGAGATGCGCAGCCAGTCGGGCAGTCCGTAGTTGCCCACCGGCCGCACGATGATGCCGGCGCGAAGGAGCTCCTCGTAGACGCGCGCGGCGTCGCCGACCCGAACCAGCACGAAGTTGCCGTGCGAGGGCACGTATTCGAGCCCCATCCGCGCGAAGGCTTCCTGCAGGCGCTGCAGGCCGGCGCGATTCGCCTCGTAGCTGCGCTGCAGGTACGCCCGGTCGTCCAGCGCCGCGATCGCCGCCGCCTGCGCGATCGAGCTGACGTTGAAGGGCTGGCGCACGCGATTCATCAGGTCGGTGAGTTCGGGCTGCGCCACCGCGAAGCCCACGCGCAGGCCGGCCAGTCCGTAGGCCTTCGAGAACGTGCGGCAGACGACGAGGTTCGGATGCTCGCGCACCTGCCGGATCGAATCGGAGCGCTGCCCGGGATCGAGATACTCGTCGTAGGCCTCGTCGAGGACGACGACGACGTCGGGCGGAACCGAAGCGACGAAGGCGGCGATCGCTTCACGCGGCAGCCAGGTGCCGGTGGGATTGTTCGGATTCGCCACGAAGACGATACGCGTGTCGGTCGCGATCGACGCGCGCATCGCGTCGAGGTCGTGCCCCAGCTCGCGCGCCGGCACGACGATCGCGCGCGCGCCGGTCTCCTGCGTCGCGAGCGTGTAGACGGCGAACGAATACTGCGAGTAGACGGCCGAAGCGCCGGGCTGCAGCAGCGCGTGCGCGGCCAGCTCGAGCACGTCGTTCGAGCCGTTGCCTAGCGTGATCCAGTCGGCGTCCACGCCGTAGTGTCGCGAGATCGCCGCCTTCAGCTCGAAGCCGTTGGAGTCGGGATAGCGCGACACCTCGGCGAGTTCGGCCACGATCGCCGCGCGCGCCGATTCGGACATGCCGAAGGGGTTCTCGTTCGAGGCAAGCTTGACGATGCGCTGCGCATCGAGCCCGTACTCGCGCGCAAGTTCGGAGATCGGCTTGCCCGCCTGGTACGGGGCGATCGAGCGGACGTAATCGGGTGCGGGAATGCTCATGATCGGATTCGACGATGGAAGAAGGAGGAAGCCGGCCCGCGGATCACGCGGCGGCGCGCGGATACGAGCCGACGATCTTGCAGAAGCTGGATTGCGCGGCCATCTCGCGCAGCGCTGCGGCCACCGCAGCGTCGTCGCGATGGCCGATGAGATCGATGTAGAACAGATACTCCCACAGTCCCTGCCGCGACGGGCGCGACTCGAAGCGCTTCATCGAGACGCCGTGGCGCGCGAGCGGCTCGATCATCGCGTGCACGGCGCCGGCGCGATCGGGCACCGACAGGATCACCGAGGTCTGGTCGGCTCCCGAGGGTCCGCACGCGTATTCGCCGATCACGGCGAAGCGCGTGCGGTTGTGCGGGTCGTCCTGGATGCCGGTGGCGACGATCTGCAGGCCGTAGCGCGCGGCGGCGTGCTCGCCGGCGATCGCCGCCGTGCGCGCGTCGAGCGAGGCGAGCCGCGCGGCCTCGGCGTTGCTCGCCACCGGAACCTGCTCTACGCCGTGCGCGTGCGCGTCGAGCCAGCGCGCGCACTGCGCGAGCGACTGCGCGTGCGAGACGATGCGCTCGATGCCGTCCATCGATGCCTCGAGCCGCATCAGGTTCTGCCGTACCGGCAGCGAGATCTCGCCGCTGATCGTCAGCGACGTCTGCAGCAGCAGGTCGAGCGTGCGGCTCACCGCGCCCTCGCTCGAGTTCTCGACCGGAACCACGCCGAAGTCGGCGCCGCCCACTTCCACCGAGCGGAACACCTCGTCGATCGACGCGCAGGCGATCGCGTCGACCGACGAGCCGAAATGCGCCAGCAGCGCCTGCTCGGAGAAGGTTCCGGGCGGCCCGAGGTAGGCGATGCGCACGCGCCGCTCGAGATCGCGGCAGCCCGAGATGATCTCGCGCCAGATCGCCTCGATCGCCTCGCCCGACAGCGGACCCGGATTGCGGTCGCGCAGCCTGGCGAGGATCTGCGCCTCGCGCTCGGGACGCATCACCGGCGCGTCGTTGTGCTTCTTCCATTCGCCGACGCGCTGCGCCAGGCGCGCGCGCGCGGCGAGCCGCTCGAGCAGCTCGCCGTCGATGCGGTCGATCTGCGCGCGGAGCGCGTCGAGCGATTCGACAGTCGCCGCTTCGGAAGCGTTCGCGTCGGCGGCTGCTGAATTGGACACTGAGTCGGACACTGGGTCGGACATGGAGTCGGCGGGCATCGTGTGTCGGGGCATCGTATCAAAGCGACGCGGTCGGCAGACGGTACAGCAGCCACGGCAGCGCCAGCGCGGCGGCCAGCGTCGACAGGGCAACCGTCGCGCTCGTCTCGCCCACCTGCGTGCGGTAGCGCTGCGCGAACAGGTAGACGTTAGCGCCGGTCGGCAGCGCAGCGGTGACGGTGGCCACGGCGAGCGGCAGCGGCTCGAGCCGCAGGAGCCAGCTGCCCGCGCTCCAGACGAGCAGCGGAAACAGCGCGCTCTTGATCGCGGTGAGCCCCGCCGCGGTGGCGAACCCCGCGCGCAGCTCGAATTGCGCGAGCGAGGCGCCGAGCAGCACCAGGCACAGCGGCGTCGCGGCCGCGCCGAGCATCGCCAGCGCCCGGTCGAGCGGCACCGGCAGCGGCCAGTGCATCGCCGACCAGGCGAGACCGGCGAGGATCGGCAGCACCACCGGGTGGATCAGCGCCGAGCGCGCGACCTGCAGCAGATGCGCGCCGAGCGTGCGCCACGAGCGTTCGGCGCCGGGGCGCCGGTCGATCAGCGAGGTCTCGAACACGAGCGTGCCGAGCGACAGGAAGATGAGCGCGTGCCACGCGATGATCGTCAGCAGGAAGGCCAGGCCCGTCTCGCCGTAGGCCAGGCGCACGACCGGAATGCCGAGCATCACCGTATTGCCGAACACCGAGCCGAGCGCGTGGATCGTCGCAGTCGCCGCGCCGCGCCCGCGCATCGCCTGAAGAAGCAGCACGGCGGCGAACAGCGGCAGGCCGACGGCGTAGTAGGCCAGCGCCGCGCCCGGGGTGAGCCGGTCGAAGTCCACGCGGGCGATCGCGCCGAACAGCAGCGCCGGCATGAAGATCAGGAACGCGGCGTCCGACAGCGCCCGCACGCCTTCGCCGCCGAGCAGGCCGCGCCGCGCGGCGACGAAGCCGACGGCGATCAGCACGAAGACCGGCAGGACGATTTCGCCGAACAGCGACACGGTCGGCCCCGGCGGCGGTGAAGACGAAGAGGGGCGGGGGTACGGAAGCGGAAGCGGGAGCGGAAGACCGCTCAGCCCGCGCCGTTGGGGTCGCCGCTGTCCCCGCTGTCCCCGCCGTCCCCGTCGTTCGTCCCGTCGCCGTCCTCGGGCCCGCGATCCGCGGTGTCGTCCTCGATCTCGTCGCGCTCGTTCGGCATCGGCCCGACCGGCCCGAGCGCGTTGGCAGCCGCCGTCTCGAGTTCCGCGTCGCCGTTCTCCGCCGCGTCGCGCTCGACCACCCGCTGCACGCGGGACAGGGTCGTGCCTTCGTCGACGGCGATCAGCGTGACGCCCTGCGTGGCGCGGCCCATCTCGCGGATCTCGCTCACCCGCGTGCGCACGAGCACGCCGCCGGTGGTGATCAGCATGATCTCGTCGTTCGGCTCGACGAGCACGGCGCCGACCACCTTGCCGTTGCGCTCGCTCGTCTGGATCGCGATCATGCCCTTGGTGCCGCGGCCGTGCCGCGTGTATTCGCCGATCGGCGTGCGCTTGCCGAAGCCGTTCTCGGTGGCGGTGAGCACCGAACGCTCCTCGTCGCCGGCGACGAGCATCGAGATCACCTGCTGGCCTTCCTCGAGCGACATGCCGCGCACGCCGCGCGCGTTGCGGCCCATCGGGCGCACGTCGTTCTCGTGGAAGCGCACCGCCTTGCCGGCGTCGGAAAACAGCATCACGTCGTGCGAGCCGTCGGTGACCGCGGCGCCGATGAGGAAGTCGCCCTCGTCGAGATCGACCGCGATGATTCCGGCGCGGCGCGGATTCGAGAATTCCGACAGCGGCGTCTTCTTCACCGTGCCCAGGCTCGTCGCCATGAACACGAAGTGCGACTCGTCGAAGGTCTGCACGGGCAGCACGACGGTGATCTTCTCGCCGTCGGCGAGCGGGAACAGGTTCACGATGGGCCGCCCGCGCGCGTTGCGCGTGCCCTGCGGCACCTCCCAGACCTTGATCCAGTAGACGCGACCGCGGTTCGAGAAGCACAGGATGTACTGGTGCGTATTCGCGATGAAGAGCTGGTCGATCCAGTCTTCCTCCTTCATCGCCGCGGCCTGCCTGCCGCGCCCGCCGCGCTTCTGCGAGCGGTACTCCGACACCGGCTGGCTCTTGATGTAGCCGCTGTGCGAAAGCGTGACGACCATGTCCTGCGGAGCGATCAGGTCCTCGGTGTCGATCTCGCTGACGTTCAGCTCGATCACCGAGCGGCGCGCGTCGCCGTACTCCGCCTTGATCGCCTTCAGCTCGTCGCCGACGATCGTCGTGATGCGCTCCGGGCGCGCGAGGATGTCGAGCAGGTCGATGATCTGGTCGATGACCTCGCGGTATTCCTGGACGATCTTGTCCTGTTCCAGTCCGGTGAGCCGCTGCAGCCGCATCTGCAGGATCTCGCCCGCCTGCACGTCGGACAGCCGGTAGACGTCGCCCTGCAGCCCCACCGACGAATCGACGCCCTCCGGGCGGAACTCGGCGATGTCGCTGCCGGCGCGCTCGAGCATCTCGCGCGCGACGCCGGCGCGCCACGGGCGCGCCATCAGCCGCTCCTTCGCGATCGGCGGCGTGGGCGAGGCCTTGATCAGCTCGATCATCTCGTCGACGTTGGCGATCGCCACCGCCAGCCCCTCGAGCACGTGCCCGCGCTCGCGCGCGCGGCGCAGCTCGAACACGGTACGCCGCGTGACGACCTCGCGCCGGTGCGCGAGGAACGCGTCGAGCATCTGGCGCAGGTTCAGCAGCCGCGGCTGGCCGTCGACCAGCGCCACCATGTTGATGCCGAAGGTGTCCTGCAGCTGCGTCTGCTTGTAGAGGTTGTTCAGCACGACCTCGGGCAGCTCGCCGCGCTTCAGCTCGATGACGACGCGCATCCCCGACTTGTCGGATTCGTCGCGGATGTCGGAGATGCCGTCGATCTTTCGCTCGTTGACCAGCTCGGCGATGCGCTCGAGCAGCAGTCGCTTGTTGACCTGGTAGGGCAGCTCGTCGACGATGATCGCGCTGCGGTTGCCTCGATCCAGTTCCTCGAAATGCGTCTTCGCGCGCATCACCACGCGCCCGCGGCCGGTGCGATAGCCGTCGCGCACGCCCTGCACGCCGTAGATGATCCCGGCAGTGGGGAAATCGGGCGCCGGAACGATTTCGATCAGCTCGTCGATCGTCGTCTCCGGGCGCGCGAGCAGCGCCAGGCAGGCATCGACGACCTCGTTCAGGTTGTGCGGCGGGATGTTGGTTGCCATCCCCACCGCGATGCCGGCCGAGCCGTTGATCAGCAGGTTCGGGATGCGCGCGGGCAGGACGGTGGGCTCGTTCTCCTTGCCGTCGTAGTTCGGCTGGAAGTCGACCGTTTCGCGGTCGATGTCGGCGAGCATCTCGCCGGCCAGGCGCTGCAGCCGGCATTCGGTGTAGCGCATCGCCGCCGGGTTGTCGCCGTCGACCGACCCGAAGTTGCCCTGCCCGTCGACCAGCAGATAGCGCAGGGAGAAATCCTGCGCCATGCGGACCAGCGTGTCGTAGATCGACGCGTCGCCGTGCGGGTGGTACTTGCCCATCACGTCGCCGACGATGCGCGCGCACTTCACGAAGGGCCGGTTCCAGACGTTGTTGACCTCGTGCATCGCGAACAGCACGCGCCGGTGCACCGGCTTCAGGCCGTCGCGCACGTCGGGAAGCGCGCGGCCGACGATCACGCTCATCGCGTAATCGAGATAGGAGCGACGCATCTCCTCTTCGAGGCTGACCGGAAGCGTTTCTTTGGCGAAGGAGTCCATGCGTCGGGGATGCGAAAAAAAGCCGACTTGCGTCGTGCCCGGCAGGCGGCGGAAAACCGACTATTTTACCATGCGGGATCGGCGCTTTTTGCCGCCGCCGCAGACGCGCCGGACCTGTGCCGCCCTGCTCCGAACCTCCCGGAAAACGACCATGCCGACCCCCGAAGCGCCCGCTCGCACGCTGATCGAGCCGCAATGGATAGCGCCGGTGCGCGCCGCGGCCGACCCGGCGGCCGAACCCTGCCTCGTCGACCACGCCGTCGTCGTCGAGGACGACCGCATCGTCGACGTGCTGCCGCAGGAGCAGGCGCGGCAACGCAATCCCGCGGCCGAGCGCATCGCGCTGCCCGGGCACCTGCTCGTCCCCGGCTTCGTGAACCTGCACGCGCACGCCGCGATGGCGCTGCTGCGCGGCGTCGGCGACGACCTGCCGCTGTCGGCCTGGCTGCGCGACCGCATCTGGCCGCTCGAATCGCGACTGGTCGATCCGCAATTCGTGCGCGACGGCTCGACGCTCGCCTTCGCCGAGATGCTGCTCGGCGGCACGACCTGCGTGAACGACATGTATTTCTTCCCCGAGGCGTCGGTCGAAGCTGCACTCGCGACAGGCATCCGCAGCGCGCACGGGATCATCGTCGTCGACTTCCCCACCGTGTACGCGAGCGCGCCGGCCGAGTACCTGCGCAAGGGGCTGGCGCTGCGCGACCGCCTGCGCGAGCACCCGCTGGTCAGCTTCTGCCTGGCGCCGCACGCGCCGTACACGGTCGGCGACGACGCGCTGCGCGAGATCGCGACGATCTCGCGCGAGATCGGACTGCCGATCCACATCCACGTGCACGAAACCGCCGAGGAAGTGGCCGAAGGCATCGCCCGACACGGCAGGCGACCGCTCGCGCGGCTCGACGCGCTCGGGCTGGTCGGTCCGGAGATGATCGCGGTGCACGCCGTGCACGTGGACGACGACGACCTGCGCCGCCTGGCGGCGGGCGCCGTCACGGTCGCGCACTGCCCGCATTCGAACGGCAAACTCGCCTGCGGCATCGCGCCGACCGCACGCATGCACGAGAAGGGGATCCGCGTCGGCATCGGCACCGACGGGTCGGCCAGCAACAACCGGCTCGACCTGCTCGGCGAAGCGCGCACCGCCGCCCTGCTCGCCAAGGCGACCAGCGGCCGCGCCGACGCCTGGCCCGCCGCCCGGACGCTGCGCGCGATGACGCTGGACGCTGCCGCCGCGCTCGGCCTGGACGCGCGCATCGGCTCGGTCGAAGCCGGCAAGCAGGCCGATCTCGTCGCGATCGACCTGCGCGCAGCCGAGCTGTCACCTGTCTACGACCCGGTTTCGCAGCTGATCTACGCCTGCGGACGCGAGCACGTGAGCGACGTCTGGGTCGCGGGAAAAGCTGTTGTCCGGACGCGACAGCTCGCTGACACCTGCGTCAGAGACGCCCTGAGCGAAGTAGTTGGTCGAACAGGCGTGTGGCAGAATCGGGTTGGCGAAATCTTGTCAGGTCGGGTCTGATTCGGGCCATTCGTTTGCGCCTGTCAGCGTCGTAACAGAATTTCAGTTCTACCGAAAGGAGAAACATGAATAAACCGGTCAAACTGACCTGCGTCGTCGCTGCGGCGATGATGTCGGTCTCGATGGTCGCGGTTGCCCAGGTCGCACCGTCCAACAAAACAGGCTACGTCGTCAGCCCCGACCGCAATGTCGTGCGCAGCGGCGCCGGCACCTGCGTTCATACCGGCTACTGGACGCCGGCCGACGCGTTCCCGGGTTGCGACGACGACCTCCTGCCGAAGGCGCCGCCTCCGGCTCCGGCCCCCGCGCCTGCTCCGGCTCCGACCCCCGCTCCGGCGCCGAAACCCGCTCCGGCTCCGGCCCCGACCAGCGAGAAAGTCACCTTCGCTGCCGACACGTTCTTCGACTTCGACAAGTCGGTGATCAAGCCCGAAGGCAAGGCGCGTCTCGACGACCTCGTCGGCAAGCTGCAGGGCGTGAACCTCGAAGTCGTGATCGCGGTCGGCCACACCGACAGCATCGGTACCGACAAGTACAACCAGGCGCTGTCGGTGCGCCGCGCCGAGGCGGTCAAGGCCTACCTCGTCAGCAAGGGCATCGAAGCGAACCGCATCTACACCGAAGGCAAAGGCGAGAAACAGCCGATCGCCGACAACCGTACCCGCGAAGGCCGCGCGAAGAACCGCCGCGTGGAAGTCGAAGTGGTCGGCACGCGCGCGCGTCGCTGATCCCGGCTCTCGCGACCGGCTCGCCGGTCGCCCTCCAGAAACCCCGCTTCGGCGGGGTTTTTTTTGGGCCGGCGCGCGCCCGCGGCCTTCGAAGCTCGGGGGCGCGGCACGCCACGTAGAATCTTCGTTGTCGCAGCCTTCGACCGTCTCCGCCCCATGTCGCTTCCCTCCGCCCCGATACCCGCCGCCCCGAACGTCGATCCGGCCGAACTGGCGAAGTTCCAGGCGCTGGCCGCGCGCTGGTGGGATCCCGAGTCGGAGTTCCGCCCGCTGCACGAGATCAATCCGCTGCGCCTGGAGTGGATCGACGCGCATGCGTCGATCGCCGGCAAGCGCGTGCTCGACGTGGGTTGCGGCGGCGGCATCCTCGCGGAGGCGATGGCGCAACGCGGCGCGATCGTGCGCGGCATCGATCTCGGGGAACGCGCGCTGCAGGTTGCCGAACTGCATGCGCTCGAAAGCGGCGCGGCGGTGGAGTACGAACGCATCGCGGTCGAGATGCTGGCCCAGCGCGAGCCCGACGCCTACGACGTCGTCACCTGCATGGAGCTGCTCGAGCACGTGCCCGATCCGCAGTCGGTGGTGCGCGCCTGTTCGGCGCTCGTGCGCCCCGGCGGCTGGGTTTTCTTCTCGACGATCAACCGCAACGCCAAGGCCTTCGCGCTGGCGGTCGTCGGCGCCGAATACGTGCTCGGACTGCTGCCGCGCGGCACGCACGAATACGAGAAGTTCATCCGGCCCTCGGAGCTGGCGGCCGCCGCGCGCCGCTGCCGCCTGGAACTCGTCGAACTGATGGGGCTGACCTACAACCCGATCACGCGCCGCTACCGGCTCGACCCCGGCGATCCGGACGTCAACTACATGATGGCGTGCCGCCGCCTGGACGCGCTCGGCGCCGTTCCCCGATGAGCGGGTACTCGCCGGCAGCCATGCGCACGCTCCCCGGCGATGCCGGCGGCGACCTGCGGCCTCCGCTCGCGGTGTTCTTCGACCTCGACGGAACGCTGGCCGACACGGCGGCCGACCTCGTCGCGCCGGTGCAGGCGATGCGCGCCGAGCGCGGGCTGGCTCCGCTGCCCCTCGAGGTGCTGCGCCCCTATGCGTCGATGGGCGCGCGCGGCCTGCTGCTCAAGGGGCTCGGCGTCGAACGCGAGGATCCGCGGTTCGAGGCGCTGCGCGACGAGTTCCTGCAGCGCTACGAAGCGGCGATGAACGTCCACACCTGCCTCTTTCCCGGCATCGCCGAGGTGCTCGACGCGCTCGACCACGCCGCGATTCGCTGGGGCGTGATCAGCAACAAGATCGAACGACTGGTGGCGCCGATCCTCGCGTCGCTGGGCGTGCTCGAACGGGCCGTCTGCGCGATCGGCGGCGACACCACCGGCTTCGCGAAGCCGCATCCGGAGCCGCTGCTGCACGGCGCACGGATCGCCGGCGTCCAGGCCGAAGGCTGCGTCTACGTCGGCGACGATCTGCGCGACATCCTCGCCGGCCGCGCCGCCAGGATGCGCACGATCGCCGCCGCCTACGGCTTCTGCGGCGAGGACTCCCCGCCGCAAAGCTGGGGAGCCGATGCGATCGTGCGCGGGCCGGGGGAATTGGTCGAGCTGCTCGGCCTGCGCCGAGCACTTCCTACATGAACCGATCGAGCAGCTTCCGGCTCGCCGCATCGAGCGCCTCGACATCCCGCACGAGATAGTGCACGCCGTTCTCGTCGGCGATCAGCAGCATGTTGCGCGACAGGCGGCGGATCGCCTCCTCTCCGCGCAACACGAAATGCGTTTCGCCGCGATCGGTGGCCACGTGCCACGTGCAAGGGGTGAAGAAGCTCGATACGGAGTGGATCTCGCGGATCTGCGGAACGAACTCGCGCGCGGCCAGTTCTTCCTCGATCAGCACGCGCGGGGTGTCGTCGAGCGAGGAAAGGCGCTCGATCCAGACGCGTTCGCGGCCGTCCGGGCCGAGCAGCGAGACGCTCTCGTCGGGCGCCGAGATCGGGAACGCGCGCACCGGAACGACGCCGGCGCAGATGGAGCCGTCGGCCTCGCGCAGCACGAGGCGGCCGAACGCGTCGCGCGACAGCGAGAACGGGGCCACGCCGGCGCTGACCGTATTGCCCTCGTTGCGTGCGGACGCGGTAGGCGCGTTCATTCGGAGGCCTCGGCCGCAAGCGCCTCCACCCGGTCGTCGGCATTGCCCGACGGCTCGATCTCGGCGCGTCGCTGCTGCGCCCGATACAGCTCGAAATAGGCGCCCTGCCGCTTCATCAGGTCGTCGTGCGTGCCGGTTTCGACGACGCGCCCGCGATCGAGCACGACCAGCCGATCGGCCTTGCGCAGCGTGCTCAGGCGGTGCGCGATCGCGATCGTCGTGCGCCCCTGGACGAGGTTGTCGAGCGCCTTCTGGATCTCCTGCTCGGTGGCAGTGTCCACCGACGACGTCGCCTCGTCGAGGATCAGGATGCGCGGATCGATCAGCAGCGCACGCGCGATCGAGATGCGCTGCCGCTCGCCGCCCGACAGCGCCTGGCCGCGCTCGCCGACCAGCGAGTCGTAGCCGTGCGGCAGGCGCAGGATGAATTCGTGCGCGTGCGCCGCGCGCGCCGCCGCGACGATCTCGGCCCGCGAAGCTTCGGGCCTGCCGTAGGCGATGTTCTCGGCGATCGTGCCGAAGAACAGGAACGGCTCCTGCAGCACGAGGCCGATGTGGCGGCGGTAATCGGCGATGCGCAGCGAGCGGATGTCGACGCCGTCGACCCGGATCTCGCCGTCGGTGGGGTCGTAGAAGCGGCAGATCAGGTTCACCAGCGTGCTCTTGCCCGAGCCGCTGTGGCCGACCAGCCCGATCATCTCGCCCGGCGCGATGTCCAGCGTCAGCCTGCGCAGCACCGCCCGGTTGCCGTAGCGGAAGTCGACGTCGCGCACCTCGATGCGTCCCTTCATCTGCGGCAGTTGCACGGGATTCGCCGCCTCCGGAACGCTGGAGACGTGGTCGAGGATCTCGAAGATGCGCTTCGCGCCGGCCGCCGCCTTCTGCGTGTGCGAGACGATCCGGCTCATCGAGTCGAGCCTCGTGTAGAACCGCCCGATGTACGCGAGGAACGCGGTGAGCACACCCACCGTGATGCGTCCGCGCGCCACCTGCCAGATGCCGAAGGCCCAGACCACGAGCAGCCCGACCTCGGTGGCCAGCGTCACCGACGGCGAGAACAGCGACCAGGTTCGGTTCAGCCGGTCGTTGGCGAGGCGGTTGTGCTCGTTGGCCAGCCGGAAGCGCTCGGCTTCGCGCCGTTCCTGGGCGAAGGCCTTGACCACGCGGATGCCGGGAATCGTGTCGGCGAGCACGCTCGTGACCTCGGCCCAGATGCGGTCGAGCTTCTCGAAGCCGTGGCGCAGCCGCTCGCGCACCAGGTGGATCAGCCAGACGATCAGCGGCAGCGGCATCAGCGTCACCAGCGCGAGCCCCGGATCGATAGAGACGAGGATCGCCGCCGTCATCGCGATCATCAGCACGTCGGTGGCGAAGTCGAGCAGGTGCAGCGACAGGAACACGTTGATGCGGTCGGTTTCGCTGCCGATGCGCGCCATCAGGTCGCCGGTGCGCTTGCCGCCGAAATACTGCAGCGAAAGCTTCAGCAGATGCTCATAGGCGGCCGTGCGCAGGTCCGCGCCGATGCGCTCGCTCACCAGCGCGAGCAGGTAGGTGCGCGCCCAGCCGAGCGACCACGCGACGAGCGCCGCCGCCAGCAGGCCGCTCAGGTACAGCGCGACGAGCCGGGGGTCGATCGGCACGCCGTTCTGGAACGGGATCAGCACCTCGTCCATCAGCGGCATCGTCAGGTACGGCGGCACCAGCGTCGCGCCGGTGGAGGCGAGCGTGAGGAGGAAACCGGCGAGGAGCCGGCGCTTGTACGGTCGCGCGAAGCGCCAGATCCGGAACAGCGTCCAGCTCGAGGTGCGCTCCTCCGCGCCGGCGTCGACGACCGCGCCGGACTCGCTGCCCGCAGTTTCGGAGTCCGCAGTTTCGGCGTCCGCAGTTTCGACCTCGCCTCCCGGCGGTGAGGCGTGTTCCGTCCGGGCTTCGCGAGCGACCGGCGCGTTGCGCTCGTCCGCCGTCGCCCGGCCGTCTGCTTCCGGTCGCGAAAGCGCCTCGCGCCAGTGCTCGAAAAGCTCGGCGAAGCGCTGCACCGCCGCCATGCGCGCGAGGGTGAAGCGCCACGACGCGACGCGTCCGCGGTCGTCGCACAACTGCAGCGTGCCGACGCCGCCATGATCGGAAAGTTCCAGCCGGGAATCGGCCGCCAGGGGATAGGACGCCGGCTCGTTTCCGCCCGCGGCGAAAAACCACACGGCGGAAGAGGTCAGCGCCAGCAGGCCGCGACGGAACTGCAGCCGGGCATCGAGATCCAGCTCGGCCCAGCCCAGCACTTCCAGAGGCGCCGCGTCGGGCGCCTGCACTCCGATCTCGCGTCGCCATTCCGCGGGAAAAAGAGCAACGGCGGGATCTGCAGCAGGCAGGAGGTGCGCGGACGGAATGGTGGTCATCGAAACGAGGTAGCTTACTGCATTCGATTCCCGGACTACGGGTCGTCCCGTATGGCGGTCGGGCGCGGTACGTGCTTGGACGTCAACCGGAATTACGCTGCCGCGTTGTAGGCCGTACCCTTTCCCCGGATCCGTTCATGCTCGCTCCGCGCCCGCAGCCCCTCTCCGACCCCCGCCTCGACATCGAAATCGTCGAGGTGCACTGCATCCGGGGGCCGGGCCGCTGGACCTACCGCCCCGTGCTCGAGGCCGTCGTCGACATCGGGGGCCTCGAGGAATACCCGTCGAACCGCATTCCCGGGCTGCCGGAAAGGCTCGAGCAATGGCTGCCGGGTCTCGTCGAGCACCGCTGCAGCTATGGCGAGCGCGGCGGGTTCCTGCGGCGGCTGAAGGAAGGCACCTGGCCGGCGCACATCCTCGAGCACGTCTGCGTCGAGCTGCAGGCGCTTGCCGGTGCGCCGCATGCCGGCTTCGGACGCGCGCGCGAAACGTCGACCCCCGGCGTCTACCGGGTCGTCGTCCGCGCGTTCCAGGAGGAAACGGCGAGAGCCGCGCTGGCGGCCGCGCGCGACCTCGTCATGGCCGCGATCGAGGATCGTCCCTTCGACGTGGCGGGCACCGTTGCCGAGCTGCGCGCCCTGAACGACGAGCACTACCTGGGCCCGAGCACCGAGTCGATCGTGCTCGCCGCCGACGACCGCTCGATCCCCTTCGTGCGGTTGAACGACGGCAACCTGGTGCAGCTCGGCTACGGCTCGGCACAGCACCGGATCTGGACGGCCGAAACCGACCGCACGAGCGCCATCGCCGAAGGCATCTCGCGCGACAAGGACCTCACCAAGGAGCTGCTGCACGCGTGCGGCGTTCCGGTTCCCGAAGGCCGGCCGGTGGCCGACGCCGAAGACGCCTGGGCAGCCGCGCTCGAGGTGGGGTTGCCGGTGGTCGTCAAGCCGTCCGACGGCAATCACGGCCGCGGCGTCTTTACCAACCTCGTCAACCGGAACGAGGTCCTCGCCGCCTGGCAGGTGGCGCGCGAGGAAGGCAGCGGCGTCATCGTCGAGCGCTTCGTCCACGGCAACGAGCATCGGCTGCTCGTCGTCGGCGGAAAGGTCGCAGCCGCCACGCGCGGAGAGCCGGCGCACGTCGTCGGCGACGGCCGCTCCACGGTCAGCGAGCTGATCGACCTGCAGTTGAACAGCCACCCGCTGCGCGGCAGCACCGAAGACTGCCCGCTGAACTTCGTACGCATCGACTCCTCGGCGCGCATCGAACTCGCCCGCCAGGGCTTCGATGCCGACTCGGTCCCCCCCGCCGGCACGCGGCTGCTGATCCAGCGCAACGGCAACGTCTCGATCGACGTCACCGACGAGATGCATCCCGAAGTCGCCGCGATGGCGGCGCTGGCTGCCGACGTCGTCGGCCTGGACATCGCCGGCGTCGACCTGGTCGCCGAGGACATCTCCCGCCCGCTCGACGAGCAGCGCGGCGCCATCGTCGAGGTCAACGCCGGGCCGGGCCTGCTGATGCACCTGAAGCCCGCCGTCGGACAACGCCGTCCGGTCGGCGAAGCGATCGTCGATCACCTCTTTCCCGGCGGTGCGGACGGCCGCATCCCGATCGTCGGCGTCGCCGGCAGCCGCAGCGGCGCGCGCGTCGCCGCGCTGGCCGCGGCGCTGCTGCGCGGCGGCGACCGGCGCGTCGGACTGGCGAACGCCGATGGCCTGTTCGTCGAAGGACGCCGCATCTTCGAGGGCGATGCCGCGCACTGGGCCGAGGGCCGCCGACTGCTGACGAACCGCTTCGTCGACTGCGCAGTGGTCGAAAACAGCGCCCGCACGATCGTCTCCGAGGGGCTCGCCTACGATCGCTGCAGCGTCGGCGTCGTCACTTCGCTCGAGCGCAACGCGCAGATCCGCGAGTTCGACGTACTCACGCCCGAGCAGATGTACGCGGTGCTGCGCACCCAGATCGACGTCGTGCTCGAGGGCGGCGCAGCGGTGCTCGACGCAGCCGATCCGATGATCGCCGGCATGGCCGCGCTGTGCGACGGCGAGACCGTCTTCTACGCCTGCACGCCGCGCGGCGATGCGTGCATCGATGCGCACGTGCGCGAAGGCGGGCGCGCAGTGCGCATCGAGCAGGGCCAGATCGCGCTGCGTGCCGGCAGCAGCGTGGAGTACGTCGGCGAGGACGATGTCTTCGGCACCGAATCGCTCGAAGACCTGCTGCCCGCGATCGCGGCCGCCTGGGCGGCCGGCGCATCCGCGCAGCGCATCGCCGAACGGCTCGCCGCGCTCGCCCGCCCGATCCCCGTGGTCGTCGACGCAACGGCCTGAACCGCGCGCAGCCACGGCGGCGGCGCAGATCGCCCCGCCCTGCCTGCCCGCCTGGAAGCTCCATGCAAGTCGAACGCATCCGCGCGCTGCGCGGCCCCAACCGATGGACCCGCGCCCGCGCGATCGAGGCCATCGTTCGCTGCGACGAACCCGAACGCGAACAGGCGAAGACTCCGGGTTTCGCCGAACGCCTGCGCCGACGTTGTCCCGATCTCGTGCGCCTGCCCAACGGCGCGGGCACGCCGCGCTCGACGGCGCATGCGCTCGGCGCGGCCGCCTTCGCGCTGCAGTCGCGCGCCGGCTGCCCGATCTCCTTCGCGCGCACCATCGAGACTTCCGAGGCCGGCGTCTACCAGGTGGTCGTCGAGTACAGCGAGGAAGCGGTCGGACGGCTCGCCTTCGAACTGGCCGAAGCGCTGGTCGACGCCGCGCAGGCCGATGCGCCCTTCGACACGGCCGCCGCCGTCGCGCGGCTGCGCGCGATCGACGAGGACGAACGCCTCGGGCCGAGCACCGGCGAGATCGTGCAGGCCGCGCGCACGCGCGGAATTCCGTACCGGCGCCTGACCACGGGCAGCCTCGTGCAGCTGGGCTGGGGCAGCCGGCAGCGGCGAATCCAGGCCGCCGAGATCGATGCGACGAGCGCGATCGCCGAGCAGATCGCGCAGGACAAGGAGCTGACCAAGCAGCTGCTGTCCGACTCGGGAATTCCGGTGCCCGACGGCGTGCCGGTCGAGACGATCGAAGACGCCTGGGCAGCGACGCGGCGACTGGGCGGCGCAGTGGTGGTGAAACCGCGCGACGGCAACCAGGGCAAGGGCGTGACGGTGAACGTGCGCACGCGCGAGCAGCTGGAAGCGGCGTGGGCCGGCGCCCGCGAATACGAACGCGACATCCTCGTCGAGCGCTACATTCCCGGCAGCGACTTCCGGCTGCTCGTGGTCGGCGGGCAGCTGGTCGCCGCCGCGCGCCGCGATCCGCCCGCCGTGCTGGGCGACGGCGTGCACACGATCCGCGAACTCGTCGACGAGATCAACCGCGATCCGCGGCGCAGCGAAGGACACGCCACCGCCCTCACCCGCGTCACGCTCGATGCCGTCGCCTGCGCGCGGCTGGCCGGCCTGGGCCTGTCTCCCGAATCGGTGCCGGCGCCGGGCTTTCGCGTCGTGCTGCGGCACAACGCCAACCTGAGCACCGGCGGCAGCGCCACCGACGTCACCGACGACGTGCACCCCGAGGTCGCGGCGCGGGCGATCGAGGCGGCGCGCACGGTGGGGCTGGACATCTGCGGCGTCGACGTCGTCTGCGAGAACATCTCGCGCCCGCTCGAGGAGCAGGGCGGCGGCATCGTGGAGGTGAACGCGGCGCCGGGCCTGCGCATGCACATCGCGCCCTCGTACGGCAAGGGTCGCGCCATCGGAGAGGCCGTGATGGCGGCGATGTTCGAAGCCGACGACGACGCGCGCATTCCGGTCGTCGCCGTCACCGGCACGAACGGCAAGACGACCACCGTGCGCCTGATCGCGCAACTGCTCGCCGAGACCGGCGCGCGGGTCGGCATGACGACCACCGACGGCGTCTACGTGAACGGCCGGCGCACCGACGACGGCGACTGCAGCGGCCCGAAGAGCGCGAGCAACGTGCTGCTGCATCCGCACGTCGACGCCGCCGTGTTCGAGACGGCGCGCGGCGGGCTGCTGCGCGAAGGGCTGGGCTTCGACCGCTGTTGCGTAGCCGTCGTGACGAACATCGGCGAGGGCGACCATCTCGGCATGAACCACATCGACGACGTCGACACGCTCGCCGAGGTCAAGCGCGTCGTCGTACAGAACGTGTCGATCGACGGCCATGCCGTGCTCAATGCCGACGACGAGCGGGTGGCCGCGATGGCGCCGTCGTGCCCGGGGGCGGTCGTCTTCTTCGCGCGCGAGGCGACGAACCCGGTGATCGCCGCGCATCGCGCGCAGGGCGGACGCGTCGTTCACGTCGACGGCGACGAGATCGTCTGCGCGCATCGCGGCGCGGAGCAGCGCATCGCGCTGCGCGACGTGGCACTCACGCGCGGCGGCACGATCGGCTTCCAGATCCAGAACGCAATGGCCGCGATCGGCGCGGCCTGGGCGCTCGATCTCGACTGGAATGCCGTGCGCGCGGCGCTTCGCCGCTTCGTGCCCGATGCGCGAACGGCCCCGGGACGCTTCAACGTCTTCGAGCATGCGGGGGCCACGGTGGTCGCCGACTACGGCCACAACGTCGATGCGATCGCCGCGCTCGTGCAGGCGGTCGAATCGATGCCGGCCACGCGCCGCTCGATCGTCATCAGCGGCGCCGGCGATCGTCGCGACGAAGACCTGCGCGCGCAGACGCGGCTGCTGGGCGAAGCCTTCGACGAGGTGATCCTCTACGAAGACCAGTGCCAGCGCGGCCGCGCCGACGGCGAGGTGGTCGCGCTGCTGCGCGAAGGACTCGAAGGGGCGCGCCGCACCTCGGCCGTGCGCGCCATCCGCGGCGAATTCGTCGCGATCGATGCGGCGCTCGACGCGCTTGCGCCGGGCGAGTTGTGCGTGATCCTCGTCGACCAGGTCGAGGCGGCGCTCGCGCACATCGAGCAGCGGATCGCCCGGGCCGCGGCGGTCTCGGCGACCTGAGCGTCGACGTGAGCGTCGACCTGAGCGTCCCTGCTCCCGCCTACGCGCGCGGCGTCGCCCGTTCGATGATCGCCGCGCAGTCGACGCCCCGCGGCAACGCGCCGTAGTTGTGGTGCCCCGAGGCGCCGAGCCTCGAGGCACAGAAGGCGTCAGCGATCATCGGCGGCGCGTGCTGCACGAGCAGCGCCGCCTGGATCGCGAGCGCCATGCGGTCGACCACGTCGCGCGCCCGATACTCGAGGTCGGCGCGATCGGCGAACTCGCGGCGCAGCGCGCCAACGTAACGATCGAGCGTCTCGTTCGCGCCCTTCGCCTTCGCCACCTCGGCGAAGAACGCCTCGACCGTCTCCGGCGTCTTCTGCATCGCGCGCAGCACGTCGAGGCACTGCACGTTGCCGCTGCCTTCCCAGATCGCGTTGACCGGCGACTCGCGGAACAGGCGCGGGAACGGCCCGTCCTCCATCACGCCGCTGCCGCCTATGCATTCCATCGACTCGTAGGTGAGCTGCGGCGTGCGCTTGCAGATCCAGTACTTGCCGATCGCCGTGACGAGCCGCACGAGCAGGTCCTCGTGCTCGTCGTCGGCACGCAGGTCGAGCGCACGCGCGATGCGCATCGTCAGCGCGACCGAGCCCTCGTTTTCGACGACGAGATCGGCGAGCACGTTCTGCATCAGCGGCTGGCGGTTGAGCACCTTGCCGAAGGCCGAGCGGATCGAGCAGTGATGCAGCGCCTGCGCGACCGCCGCGCGCTGCCCGGACGAGGAGCCGACCATGCAGTCGAAACGCGTCATCGCAACCATCTCGATGATCGTTCGCACGCCGCGCCCTTCCTCGCCGACCATCCACGCCAGCGCGCCGCGCAGCTCGGTCTCGCTCGAGGCGTTCGAGACGTTGCCCATCTTGCGCTTCAGCCGCAGCACCTGCATCGGGTTCTTGCTGCCGTCGGGCCGCCAGCGCGGCATCAGGAAGCACGTCAGGCCGCCGGGCGCCTGCGCGAGCACGAGGAACGCGTCGCACATCGGCGCCGAGACGAAATACTTGTGGCCGACCAGCTCGTAGGCCTCGCCCGGGCCCTGCGCGGCGCCCACCGGGAACGCCCGCGTGGTGTTGGCCCGCACGTCGGAGCCGCCCTGCTTCTCGGTCATCGCCATGCCGATCGTGATGCCGGCCTTCTGCGAGTCGGGAACGTTGCGCGGGTCGTAGACGCGCGCGGTGATGCGCGGCTCCCAGAGCGCGGCGAGCTGCGGCGTGGTGCGCAGCGTAGGCACCGCGGCGAAAGTCATCGTGACCGGACACTGGTGCCCGGCCTCGACCTGCGAATGCAGGTAGACGCCGGCCGCGCGCGCGACGTGCGCGCCCGGGCGCGGCTCGGTCCACGGCGACGAATGCAGGCCGTGACCGATCGCCGACTGCATCAACGCGTGATACGCGGGATGGAAACGCACGAGGTCGACGCGGTTGCCGAAGCGGTCGTGCGTGTCCAGCTCGGGCGGCACGCGGTTGGCGACGACGCCGAGATCCAGGTACTCGGCGGTGCCGATCTTCGCGCCGAAGGCCGACAGCTGCGCGTCGGCCCAGGCGGCACCCTCGCGGCGCACCGCCTCCTGCAGCGCCGCGTCCTGCGTATACAGGTTGTAGTCGACCAGCTCGCGGCCGACGTTGATCACTTCGTGCGTCTCGGCGAGAAACAGCGAGTCTTTGCGCAGCGTTTCGGGCGCGTTCATCGGGGCGTCTCCAGATTCGAAGGGGACGAGGCAGAGGGCCGGCTCGTGCGCCGGGGCGCGGCCGGTGTAGCGGAAGCCTGGGCGCGCTGCGGGCGGACGAGCCCGCCGGTTGCGCCGAGCAGGAAGCGGCGCCAGATCGAGTGCCCGACGCCGTCGAAGCGGCGCACCGCATCGACGAAAGCGCGCCGCGCGTCGACGTCGACGAGCGGCGCCGGCAGAAGCGGGTCGAAGACGAGCTGGCGGATGGCGTCGTTGCCGAGCACGAAGGACTCGCGCGCCGCCGCCTCGATCGGCAGCGGCGGAGTGCCGGCGGACCAGCGCGAAAGCCAGCCCTCCAGCGTGGCGCGGGTTTCGCGATAGCCGCGATCGAGCGTCGCAGCATCCCAGAGGCGTTCGGCACGGCGCCGGCGTTCGTCGTCGAGCGAGCGCGCGACGAACACGGCCGCCTCGGCGCCGAGACCGAGCCGTGCGAGGCGATCACGCAAGGCATCGACTCCGCCGGCGAGATTGTCGGGCCGCACGAACAGCCCGGTGTCCAGCTCGCGCAAGCCGAGGAGTGCAAGCGCGCGCTCGCGTGTACGGCGCGACGCGCGATCGCTGCGCGGAAGCGCGCCGACGTGCACGGCGACCCAGCTGTCGTCCCAGTCGCGCACGCGGGTCTCGACGTCGCGCCAGCTGGAGACGTCGCCGGCCAGCCCCGCGGCCTTCGGCCCGAGCCGATACTGCCCACGCTCGATCGGCTCGATCATGCCGCCGGCGGAGAGTCGGGCGAGCGCGACGCGCACGTTGTTCTCCCGGATGCCGAACAGCGCGCACGAAGCGACCGCCTCGCGGGCGGACAACCGGCGATGGGCGGTCCCCAGCAGCAGGTTCAGCACAAGGTGGCGCGCTTCGGGTTTCATCGGCTAAAATTACACCAAGCGACCACTTCTGCACAAGCAAGTAATGCCAAAGTATCGTCCCGCCGGGGTCCCGCCGGGCACTTGAAATCCTCCGGGCGGCCTATACTTGCGACATGCGCGAAGTCGTCGCGCAGTGTTGCCAGACACCGAATTCGGGGCCGACCAGGTTTCGACGTGGGTAGCGAAGCGGCACAGGGCATGCCGAGGCGCCTTTTCCTCGTAAATCCATTGGCAAAACCACAAACGCCAACGACGAGCGTTTCGCACTGGCCGCTTAAGGCCTGAG
>JAJPEN010000045.1 GCA_021166835.1 Burkholderiaceae bacterium
CATCGAGCGCATCGAGACGACGGTCACGCGCTCGGAAGCCGAGGCGCTGCTGCTCGAGAACAACCTGATCAAGACGGCGGCGCCGCGCTACAACATCCTGTTCCGCGACGACAAGTCGTATCCGTACCTGAAGATCACCGGGCACGAGTTCCCGCGCCTGGTCTACTACCGCGGCCCGATCGACCGGAGCAACCGGTATTTCGGGCCGTTCCCGAACGCGAAGGCGGTGCGCGAGGCGATCCAGGTGCTGCAGAAGGTGTTCCGGCTGCGCACCTGCGAGGACAGCGTCTTCGCCAATCGCACGCGGCCGTGCCTGCTGCACCAGATCGGGCGGTGCAGCGCGCCGTGCGTGGGGAAGATCGACCGCGAGGCCTACGCGCGCGACGTCGATGCAGCGGTTCGTTTCCTGCAGGGCGAGCACGGCGCGGTGCTCGCCGAACTGGAGGAGCGCATGCGCGCGGAAGCCGCGGCGCTGCGCTTCGAGGCCGCCGCCGTGCTGCGCGATCGGATGGCGGCATTGTCGAAGGTGCTCAGCCGCCAGTCGATGGAGACCGCGCTCGACGCCGACGCCGACATCGTCGCGGTGGCGATGCGCGGCGGCCGCATCTGCGTGAACCTGGCGATGGTGCGCGGCGGGCGCCACCTCGGCGACAAGGCGATGTTCCCGGTGCATGCCGCGGAGGCGGGGGATGCGGAGTCGGCGGCCGACGTGATCGAGGCCTTCGTCGCGCAGCACTACGACGGCATGCCGGTGCCGCCGGTGCTCGTGGTGGACGGCGTCGCGCCCGATCCGGCGCTACTCGAATGGCTGCAGCAGCAGGCCGGGCACGCGGTGCAGTGGATCCGCCAGCCGCAGGGCGTGCGCCGCGAATGGCTCGACCTCGCCCGGCAGAATGCCGAAGTGTCGCTCGTGCGCGTGCTGTCGGAGGAGGGCTCGCAGCAGGCGCGCACGCGCTCGCTCGCGCAGCTGCTCGGCCTGGACGACAGCGACCTCGACGCGTTGCGCATCGAATGCTTCGACGTGAGCCACACGATGGGCGAGGCGACGCAGGCCTCCTGCGTCGTCTTCCAGCATCACGCGATGCAGCGCTCGCAATATCGGCGCTTCAACATCCGCGGCATCGAAGGCGGCGACGACTACGCCGCGATGCGACAGGTGCTCGAGCGCCGCTACGCGGAGGCGCCGCTGCCCGACCTGGTGCTGATCGACGGCGGCGCGGGCCAGGTCGAGGTGGCGCGTCAGGTGTTCGCCGACCTGGGGCTGGACATCTCGACGATCGTCGGCGTGGCCAAGGGCGAGGGGCGCAAGGTGGGACTCGAGACGCTGGTGTTCGCCGACGGGCGCGCGCCGATCGTGCCCGGCGCGCAATCGGCCGCGCTGATGCTGATCGCGCAGATCCGCGACGAGGCGCATCGCTTCGCGATCACCGGCATGCGCGCGCGGCGCGCGAAGGCGCGCAACAGCTCGCGGCTCGAGGAGATCGACGGCGTGGGGCCGCGGCGCCGGCAGCGGCTGCTCGCCCGTTTCGGGGGGCTGCGTGGCATCATGGCGGCGAGCGTCGACGACCTCGCCTCGGTGCAGGGCGTTTCGCGTACGCTCGCGGAGGAGATCTACCGCCGGCTGCACTAGAGGGGCTTGTGACCCTGGAACGCTCGGCCCTCCACGCACGTACTCGCGATCCCTGCATGGTTCTGAATCTCCCGACGCTGCTTACCTGGACCCGCGTGCTGGCGATCCCGCTGCTGGTCGCCGTGTTCTATCTCCCGCTGAGCGTTCCTGCGCAGAACCTCGTCGCCACCGCGCTCTTCGTCGCCGCGGCGATCACCGACTGGCTCGACGGGTGGCTTGCGCGGCGCTGGGGCCAGACCTCCGCCTTCGGCGCCTTCCTCGATCCGGTCGCCGACAAGCTGATCGTCTGCGTTGCGCTGGTGATGCTGGTCTCGCTCGGCCGGGTCGACGCGATCGTCGCGGCGATCATCGTCGGGCGCGAGCTGACGATCTCGGCGCTGCGCGAGTGGATGGCGCAGATCGGCGCGCGCACGAGCGTAGCCGTGCACTCGATCGGCAAGTTCAAGACGATCGCGCAACTGGTGGCGATCCCGCTGCTGCTGTACGACCGGCCGCTGTTCGCCGTGCTCGACACGCACCGCATCGGCACCTGGCTGATCTACGCGGCGGCGATCCTCACCGTCTGGTCGATGACCTACTACCTGCGCCGCGCCTGGCCGTACCTGCGCGATTCGCGCTGAGGGAGGCATCCGGCTCGTCCGCTTCGCCGGCCCGCCGCCCGGACGAAAGATCTTCGCCGCTGGCCAGCGAGTCGAGGATCGGGCATTCCGGCCGATCGTCGCCATGGCACGAGGCGGCCAGCTTCTGCAGCGTCGCCTTCATCTCGAGCAGTTCGCGCACCTTGCGCTCGAGCCGTTCGACCTGCTCGAGCGCGAGCGCCTTGACCTTCGCGCTCGGGCGGCTGCGGTCCTGCCACAGGCCGACCAGTTGCGCGATCTCGGCGATCGAGAAGCCCAGATCGCGGGCGCGCGCGATGAAGGCGAGCAGGTGCACGTCGTTGGCCGTGTACCGCCGGTAGCCGGCATCGCTGCGCGCGGCCGGCGGGATCAGGCCGAGCGATTCATAGTGACGAATCATCTTCGGCGAGACGCCGGAAGCGCGCGAGGCCTCTCCGATGTTCATCGGTTGCGTGCCCAGGCCGGTCATTCGGGTGCAGCCGTCGCGGGCAGCGGCGCCGCTGCTTTCGCGATGCCGTCCGGGCGGTTGCGGGACGATGCCGCGGCGCCGTTGCCGTCCGGCTGCCAGCGGCGAAGCAGCAAGGCATTGCTGACCACGCTCACGCTCGAGAAGGCCATCGCGGCCCCCGCGATGACCGGGTCGAGGTAGCCCAGCGCCGCCAGCGGCACGCCGACCGCGTTGTAGAAGAAGGCCCAGAAGAGGTTCTGCCGGATCTTCGCGTAGGTGCGGCGCGACACGTCGATCGCATCGGCGACGAGCCGAGGGTCGCCGCGCATCAGCGTGATGCCGGCCGCCTCCATCGCGACGTCGGTGCCGGTGGACATCGCGATGCCGACGCTCGCCGCCGCCAGCGCAGGCGCGTCGTTGATCCCGTCGCCCACCATCGCGACGACGGCGCCGCCGCGCGCCAGCTCGGCGACGATCGCGGCCTTCGTTTCGGGCAGGACCTCGGCACGAACTTCGTCGATGCCGAGTTGCGAGGCGACCGACTGCGCGCTTCCGCGGTTGTCGCCGGTGACGAGCACGGTGCGCACGCCGCGCGCGTGCAGCGACGCGATCGCCTCGGCGGCTTCGGGCTTGACCTCGTCGCCGAAGGCGAGCAGGCCCAGCAGCTCGTGCGAGTCGCCGTTCTTCCGGGCGAGCCACGAAACGGTGCGGCCTTCGGACTGCAGCCGCGCGGCCTGCGCCGTCAGTTCGCCGGGCGAGACGCCCAGTTCCTCGAGCAGACGAGGGCTGCCCAGGTGCAGCGATTCGTCGTCGACGATGCCGTGGATCCCCCGTCCGGCCAGCGCGCGCACCTCGCGCGCCGGCGGAATCGGGAGCCCGCGCGCGCGTGCGGCTTCGAGCACCGCCTTCGCCAACGGATGTTCGCTGGCGCTCTGCAGCCCGGAGGCCAGGCGCAGCACTTCCTGCTCGCTGCTCGCGCCGACGGCGAGCACGGCCGCCAGCCGCGGTTGACCGATCGTCAGCGTGCCGGTCTTGTCGAAGGCGACGGTGGTGACCGAGTGCGCGCGCTCGAGCGCTTCGGCGTCCTTGATCAGGATGCCGTGGCGCGCGGCGACGCCGGTGCCGGCCATGATCGCCGTCGGCGTGGCGAGCCCGAGCGCGCAGGGGCAGGCGATGACGAGCACCGCAACCGCGTTCAGCAGCGCGCTTTCCCAGTCGCTGGTGGCGAGCCCCCATGCCGCGAGCGTGAGCAGCGCGATGCCCAGCACGACGGGCACGAACACCGCGCTCACGCGATCGACGAGTCGCTGGATCGGTGCCTTCGCCGCCTGCGCGCCCTCGACCATGCGGATGATCCGCGCCAGCATCGACTCGCTGCCGATAGCCAGCGTGCGCACCACAAGCAGTCCTTCGGCGTTGATCGATCCGCCGGTGACGCGATCGCCGATCGCCTTGGCCACCGGCAGGCTCTCGCCGGTGATCAGCGATTCGTCGGCATGGCTGCGTCCCTCGACGATTTCGCCGTCGACCGGGATCCGCTCGCCCGGACGGACGACGACGAAGTCGCCGACGCGCACCTTCGCCGCCGGCACTTCGGTCTCGACGCCTTCGCGGCGCACGCGCGCCGTCTGTGGCCGCAATGCCTTCAATGCGCGGATCGCGTCGGCGGTCTGGCGCTTGGCGCGCGCCTCGAGCCACTTGCCCAGCAGCACGAGCGTGATCACCGTGGCCGACGCTTCGAAGTACAGGTGCGGCATGCCGTGCCCGTGCGCGGCGAACATCAGGTACAGCGACAGCCCGTAGGCTGCCGAGGTGCCGAGCGCCACCAGCAGGTCCATGTTGCCGGTGCCCGCGCGCAGCGCCTTCCATCCGGCACGGTAGAAGCGCGCGCCCAGCCAGAACTGCACGGGCGTCGCGAGCAGCAGTTGCGCCCACGCCGGCAACATCCAGTCGCGGCCGAAGGGCGCGCCGAGCATCGGAGCGACCAGCGGCAGCGTGAGCACGGCGGCGAGCGCGACGGGCCACCAGCCGGGCAGGCGGGGAGCGTTCGATGTCGCCGCAGCGTCGGATTCCGCCTCGGCGCTAGGGGCGACCTCGTAGCCGGCGCGCTCGATCGCTTCATGCAGCGCCTGCAGCGGCGTGGCGCCCAGCGTCTCGACGCGCGCGCGTTCGGTGGCCAGGTTGACCGAGACGCCGACGACGCCGGGTACCTTCGCCAGCGCCCGCTCGACGCGCCCGACGCAGGAAGCGCAGGTCATCCCAGCGACGGGGATGTCGAAGGTTTCGCGCGCGACTTCGTAGCCGGCCTTCTCGACGGCGTGCGCGAGTGCGGACGGCGCGACCGACGCGTCCGCGCTTACCGTGGCCGTCTCGGTGGCGAGGTTCACGTTCGCCTCGACGACGCCAGGCAACTTCTGCAATGCGCGCTCGACGCGTCCGACGCAGGAGGCGCAGGTCATCCCCCTGACTTGAAGCTGGACGGTGGACGCGGTCTGCGGGGACGAGGGAAGGGCCGAGGCGCTCATCGAGGACTCCCGGAACGATGCCATCGGGTGCATCGTCCACCTTGACATCATGTCAAGGTCAAGTCCTCGATTTCAAGCTCGACTGGAGGCGGAGGTCGGAATCGAACCGGCGTACACGGCTTTGCAGGCCGCTGCATGACCACTCTGCCACTCCGCCGGAAGAGCAGGTCGAACCGTGCGGAAAAGCGGTTCGTCGACGGTAGGAGGGAAGAAACTGGAGCGGGAGACGAGTCTCGAACTCGCGACCTCAACCTTGGCAAGGTTGCGCTCTACCAACTGAGCTACTCCCGCGCGAAGCCAGCGATTATAGCGGGCGGGAACGGAGTGTCAATTCGGGCGGCGCGCAAGCGTGCAGCGCTCGCGCGCCGCCCCGCGGCTCAGGTCGCCATCGGCGTGACCTTCGCTCCTTCCAGCGCAACGCCCGCTGCCAGCCCGGCGTTGGTCAGCACGAAGGCGATCACCGGTTGCTGCGCGCTCGCCGTGTCGATGCGGCCGTTCGCACCCACCTTCGCGACCGCAACGGTCGCGTCGACGCCGGCGGTCCAGCCGTTGCTTTCGCGGAAGTGCTGCAACGCGTCGGGCGTCATGAACAGGTAGACGGCCGCCTGCGACTGCGCGCCCGCCTGCAGCCCGATCGACCCGGCGTTGACGGTGTAATAGCCCAGCGTGTGCCCGTTCCTGCCGAGCAGCGCGCCGTCGCCGTGCGCGCCGCCGATGCCGAAGCTGATGCGGATGATCGACGGGAAGACAAGCACGCCGCTCGCACGCTGCACGAGTTCGCGCGATCCCGGCGTCGTGTCGTACAGCTTCGTCAGTGTGGCGTCGACCGCGGCGTCGATCTCGTGGCGCTTCGCGCTGGCCGTGGCGCTGCCGGCGGGGCCGGTCGTCGTGCAGGCGGCCAGCCCGCCGGAGGCGAGCACGAGCAGCCCCAGTGCTACGCGGCGCCGAGCCGCGAATTCGGTCGGTTCACGGTGCATCTTGTACTCCGCTTGCAATGCCGAAACCGGAAACCGCGCAAACGGGCGGCCCGCAAGGCATCGGCATCGCGCGGGGCATCGAGCGCTGCGAAAAGTGGCGAACGGGCGCCGCTGCGCCGGTACACTGCGCAGCGGCGCCCGGGTGGTGAAATCGGTAGACACAAGGGACTTGAACAATTTGAGCCTTCGGGTGGAAACGTCCGAAGTGAAGCCCGTCAAAGTCGGCGAAAGCCCTGGATGCTCCGGTGTCCGAGCCAACGCCGAGCCAAGCCCAAGCTGCACGCTTGGGAAGGTGTAGAGAGCAGACGGCGGGCACCTACGGTCGCAAGACTATGGTGAAGGCGTGCTCCAGACCACGAACGCCCTGCGACGTGCAGGACGGCGGCGAAAGCCGAAGTGGGAAGAAAATCCCTCGGCGGCGACGCCATGCGGGTTCGAGCCCCGCCTCGGGCACCACGCGGAACAGGCTGAAACCCGCACCAGCGCTTGCTCTCCAGCCGATTTTCCCCGCCCACCGTGATCCAACAATTTCCGGCACGCTCCCTCTGAAAACCGCTGCACCTGTGGTAGTCTGCCCACCATTCCGCACACCTCAGGCATTCGAACAAGATGGGCCACGTGAAGCAGCGGGGCGACGGCTGGCGGGCCTTCGTGCAGCGAGGGAAGTACCGGCCGACGAAGACGTTCTCGACGAAGCGCGAGGCGCTCGACTGGATCATCGCAGAAGAGGCCGCGTGCCTGGCCGGTGAGCGTGGCGCCGGCACTGGCGCGCAGACGGTGGCCGACGCGATCGACCGCTACCTCGCGAGCGCCGATCTCGGCCGCTCCGAGCGCACGCGGCTCGCGGTGTTCCGCCGC
>JAJPEN010000014.1 GCA_021166835.1 Burkholderiaceae bacterium
TCGTTGCTCGGGGTGTTGTTCTGGGCCCCGGGTTTGGTCCCGGGGGGGGGGCGTGGGTGGTTGGGTGTTTGGACCGTGGGGCGAGCCGGTATCTCGTCCCGGTGACGGGGCGGTCGCGGCTTTGCCGCGACCGGTGAAGGGTCAAGGGGGAAGGGTCAAGGGCAAAAGCCTCGGTCGCGACGAATGCGCGCCTGGGTTGCCCTTCACCCTTGACCCTTGACCCTTCACTTCTCTCCTGCCCTTCGACCCACAATCGCGCCGGCGGGTTAGGATCGAACAGAGGCGATGGCCGAGTCGGGGACGACGATGGGTTCGAGAGCGCTGGTGATCGCGCCGAACACGATCGGTGATGCCGTGATGGTGCAGCCGCTGCTGGCGCTGTTGCGCCAGCAGAACCCGCGCCTGCGCCTGGACGTTCTCTGCAGCGATGCGGTCGCGCCGGTATTCCGCTGCATGGACGAGGTGGGCGACGTCATCGACGGACCGCCGCCGGAAGGCCGCACGCTGTGGGCCACGCGCTGGCGCCTGGGCGGTGTGCTGCGCGCCCGCCGCTATCACGCGGCCTACGTGCTGCCAGACTCGCGCATCTCCGCGCTCCTGCCCTGGTTCGCCGGAATCCGCCAGCGCATCGGCTATCGCGGACAGTCGCGCGCGCTGCTGCTCAACCGGATCCACGAAGCGCCCCGTGCGAAGGGACCGAAGACGGCCGAACGCTACGCCGCGCTCGCCTTCGAGCCGCATGCGCCGTGTCCGGGCAGCGTTCCCGATCCGCACCTGACACGCCGCACGCAGCGCGAACGGACGGTGCGGGCGAAGTTCGACATCGGACGGGAGGCACCGCCGATCGTGCTGTGCACCGCCACCGGCGGCGGCGAATCGCATCGCTGGCCGGCGCGGCATTTCGCGTCGCTGATCGCGATGCTCGCCGCCGAAACGCCCGAAGCCGACGTGCTGCTGCTCGGCCCCGCCACGGAGCGGCGGGCCGCCACCGAGATCGCCGCGCTCTCCGGCCAGACCGCGCGCAACCTGTGCGGCGAGACGACGCTCGACGAGGCGATCGCGATCGTCGCGCAGGCCGCCGGCGTCGTCACCGTCGACACCGGGCTCATGCACGTCGCTGCCGCGTACGGGCGTCCGCAGGTCGCGCTGTTCGGACCCTCCGATCCGCGCCGCGGGCAGCCGCGCTCGCCGCGCGCGCACGTCGAATGGCTGCACCTAGCGTGCAGCCCCTGCGCCGAGCAGGCCTGCCCGCTGGTTCATCATGCCTGCATGCAGCGCATCGCGCCGACGCAGGTCTTCGAGGCGCTGTCGCGCGCGATGCGCTTCGAGACCACCGGCGCGCGGCCGGCGCGCTAGCGCAGCACCGCGCCGTGGTTCCCCGACCGATGCGTAGCGCGATCCTGTGCACGGCCGACGCGGTGGAGGAGGCGTTCTACGAGGCGATGCAGCGCGGCGACCTCGAAGCGATGATGGCGCTGTGGGCCGACGACGAGGACGTGCTGTGCGTGCACCCGGGCAGCGACCGCTTCGTCGGGCTGGACGCCGTGCGCGAGTCGTGGGCACGCATCTTTCGATCCGGGCACGTACGGATCCGCTGCACCGACGTGCGCTCGCACACCGGTGCCGTGCTGGCGGTCCACAACGTCGTCGAACAGACGCTGTCCGTCGATCCGCACGGCGGTGCCGGCGGCCTGCAGATCGTCGAATGCATCGCCACCAACGTCTACGTGAAGCAGGCGGGCGGCTGGCGGATGATGCTGCACCACTCGGCGCTGCGGCAGGGCAGCGCCGGTGCGGCTGCGGCGGAGAAGCTGCACTAGCTGGCTCGCTAGTTCACGCGCTCCTCGCGCTCGCGCTGCCACTGCGCCTGCAGCTCGCGCAGGCGCGAATCGATCTGCGAGGCGACGTGGAAATCGGCCGGGCGGGCCTGTTGCGCCAGGCGCAGCTGCTCGACCGCGGCGGGCAGCGCGCCGAGCAGCACGAAGCGCTCGGCGGCCGCCCTGTGCGCCAGCGCCGGACGGTCCAGCGCCTGCTGCACTTCCGACAGCAGCCCCCACAGTTGCGGGTCGTCGCGATGCAGCGCGAGCGACTGCTCGAGGAAGGGCACCGCTTCCGCGTAGCGCTTCTCGGCGAACAGCGCACGCCCGCGCAGCCGCAGCAGCGCCCGCGCCGAAGGGTCGCGCGCGAGCGCCGCGTCGAGCAGCGCGAGCGCCGCGCGCGGTTGGCCGGCATCCAGCTCCACCTGCGCGGCCAGGCGCTCGACGAAACGATGCGGCGCAGGAAGCCGTCGGCGCGTCTCGGCGATCGCCGCTCGCGCCTGCGCGGCGTCGCGCTGCGCGGCGGCCACCGTCGCCAGTCCGAACCAGCCCGCGGCCTCGTCGATCGTGCGATCGCGCAACTGGCGCTCGAAATACGCGTGCGCCGCCTGCAGTCCGTCCACCGACCCGTCGCCGAGCGCGCGAAGCTTCGCGCGCGCCAGGCGGAACTCGAGGCTGTCCGGGCGCTGCCGATAGCGGCCTTCGCTGATCCGGGCCTGGATGTCGGCGATGCGCGCCGAGGTGACCGGGTGCGTGCGAAGGTATTCCGGCGCTCCGCTCTCGTAGAGCCGGCCGGCGCTCTGCAGCCGGGTCAGGAACGAGACCATCGCGTCCGCGTCGAAACCGCCCTGGCGCAGCATGTCGAGGCCGACGCGGTCGGCCTCGCGCTCGGCGTCGCGCGAGAAGCCGAGCATCTGCTGCTGCGCGACCGTGCTGCCCAGCGACGCGAGTCCGCCGGCGGCCTGCGGGTTCGAGCCGGCGGCCAGCGCGGCGAGCACCATCGCAGCGATCATCATCACCGAGCCCTGGCGCTGGCGCGCGAGCATGCGGGCGATGTGCCGCTGCGTCACGTGGCCGATCTCGTGCGCGAGCACCGACGCCAGCTCGGATTCCGACTGCGTGCCGACGATCAGCCCGGTGTGCACGCCGACGAAGCCGCCGGGCAGCGCGAACGCGTTGAGCGTCGAGTCCTGGACGAGGAAGAAGCGGAAGTCGTGGCCGCTGGCCGGCGGCGTGCCGGTCAGCGCGAGCGCGAAGCGGTTCAGCCAGTCGGTGAGCTCGGCATCGTCGTCGATCATCCCGCGGCGCTGCATCTCGCCGACGATCGACTCGCCGATGCGCCGCTCCATCGACGGCGACAGCTCGTCGGCGCTCGCATCGCCCAGCCGCGGCAGGTTGTCGATCTGCGACTGCGCCAGCGGGGGCGCGAACGCAAGCACGGCGGCCAGCAGGCCCGCCATGCAACGGGACGGCAGACGAGCGCTGAGCAAACGCGATACCTCCGGAAACGGCGTTGCTATGATAGACGCGAGCCCCCTCGCACCATGAAGAGATCCTCCGTTCCCGCTTCCGTCTCCGAGTCGCTGACGCATTTCGACGCAGCCGGACAGGCGCACATGGTCGACGTCGGCGCCAAGGCCGAAACGCACCGCGTCGCCGTCGCGCGCGGAACGATCCGCATGAAGCCCGAGACGCTCGCGCTCGTGCGCGAAGGCAGCGCGAAGAAGGGAGACGTCGTCGGCGTCGCGCGGATCGCCGCGATCCAGGGCGCCAAGCGCACGTCGGAGCTGATCCCGCTGTGCCACCCGATCGCGCTGACGCGCGTCGCCGTCGACTTCGAGCTCGACGACGCGGCCAGCGCCGTTCACTGCACCGCCATCGCCGAATGCGACGGCCGCACCGGCGTCGAGATGGAAGCGCTCACCGCCGTGCAGGTCGGCCTGTTGACGATCTACGACATGTGCAAGGCGGTCGATCGCGGGATGGTGATCGACGCGGTCCGCCTGCTGCAGAAGCGCGGCGGAAAATCGGGGGAATGGGTCGCACCGGAGTAGGTCAGCCGGATCGGCTTCGATCGGGAAGTGCCGGCGCCTTGCGGCCTGTCGAGCTGCCGGCCGGCGGCCCGCAGGGCCGCGTTCCGCTGCGTTTTTCGTCACGCAATTCGTTACGCGCGCCGAAACGCTGCGCAACGCAGAGCCAAGCGGATGCGGCGCTCACGTGCCGGCCGGCGGCCCGCATTACGCCTTCGAGGCGTCGGCGCGCCGGCGGGCCACCGCTCAGCGCGCGCTCTGCGCCGGAAGCTTCCCGCGCTCCCAGTCCGCCACCGTCATTCCCTTCGCCACCAGTTCCTCGAGCAGCGGCGCCGGTTCCCAGTGCATCGGGCCGAAACGGTCGCGGTATTTGCGGATCCCTTCGAGCAGCGTCGGCAGGCCGATCGTCTGCGCATGGAACATCGGGCCGCCGCGGTAGCGCGGGAAGCCGTAGCCCGCCGTCCAGACGACGTCGATGTCGCTCGCGCGGATCGCAACGCCTTCGCCGAGGATGCGGAAGCCCTCGTTCATCAGCGGATACAGGCAGCGCTCGAGGATCTCCCCGTCGTCGTGCGCGCTCTGCGGAACGCCCAGCGCCTGCGCGCGGGCGCGCAGGATCTCGATCGCCTCCGGATCGTCGATCCGCCTGCGGCCTTCGTAGCGGTAGTAGCCCTTGCCGGTCTTCTGTCCGAGCCGGCCGGCCTCGTGCAGCGCGAAATCCGCCTGGTAATAGGTGGGGTCGGGCGGGTACCGGTCGGCGTTCGCGCGGTGCACGTTCACGCCGATGTCCACGCCGGCGAGGTCGAACACCGCGAGGATGCCCATCGCCATCCCCCAGTTCTCGAGCGCGGAGTCCACCTGACGGGGAGTTGCGCCTTCGAGCACCATCCGCTCGGCTTCGCGCGCGTAGCCTTCCATCATCCGGTTGCCGATGAAGCCGTAGCACACGCGCGCGAGCACCGGGGTCTTGCGCAGCCGCCGGGCCAGTTCGAGCGCGGTGCGGATCACCTCGGGCGACGTGTCCTTCGTGCGCACGACCTCGAGCAGCGGCATCACGTTGGCCGGCGAGAAGAAATGCAGTCCGACGACGTCGCCCGGCCGGCGCGTGGCGGCGGCGATCTCTTCCACGTCGAGCGTCGAGGTGTTGGTGGCGAGCACGGCGCCCGGCTTCGCCACCTGGTCGAGCGTCGCGAAGATCTTCTTCTTCAACGAGAGGTCCTCGAACACCGCCTCGATGACGACGTCGGCTTCGGCGAGCGCTTCGGCCTGCAGCGTGCCGGTGATCAGCGCCATGCGTTTCGCGCGCGCGTCCTCGCTGAGTCGTCCGCGCTGGACCATCGAGTCGTAGGTCTTCGCCACGTTCGCCATGCCGCGTTCGAGCGCTTCGCGGCTGCTGTCGAGCACGGTCACCGGAATGCCGGCGTTGGCGAAGCCGATGGCGATTCCGCCGCCCATCGTGCCGGCGCCGACGATCGCCCCGCGTTCGATGGCGCGCGCCTTCGCCGATGCGGGGATGTCGGGCACCTTGCGCGTCTCGCGTTCGGCGAAGAACACGTGCACGAGCGCCTTCGACTCGGTGGTCGCCTTCGCCTCGTCGACGAGCTTCGTCTCGTAGAGCAGGCCTTCGTCGAAGGGCAGGCGCGCGGCAGCGCGGATCGCCTCGATCGCCGTGTGCGCGGCGCGCCGGTTGCGGTATTGCGTGTTCGCCTGCTCGACGAAGCGCGCGACGATCTCGTCGGTGGCGCTCGCCGGATCGACGCCGAGCTGCCCGGTCCTGCGCGGCTCGACGCCGCGATCGGCGAGCGAGCGCGCGTAGTCGATCGCGCCGGCGAGCAGGTCGGATTCGATTACCCGGTCGAGGAAGCCGTAGCGCAGGGCCGTATCGGTATCGACCGGCCTGGCCGAGAGCACCATCTCGAGCGTGCGCTCCACGCCGATCAGCCGCGGCAGCCGCTGCGTGCCGCCGGCGCCGGGGATGATGCCAAGCGTGACCTCGGGCAACGCGAATCGGGTTCCCGGCGACGCGACGCGATAGTGGCAGGCGAGCGCGATCTCCAGGCCCCCGCCCATCACGGTTCCGTGCATCGCGGCGACCACCGGATACGGCAGGTTCTCGATCGCGTTGAACAGCGCGCGGTATTCGGCTTCCTTCGGCGGCCCGGAGAACTCGCCGATGTCGGCGCCCGAGAAGAAGGTGCTGCCATCGCAGGCGAGCACGACGGCGCGCACGTCGTCGCGCGCCTTCAGCTGCACGAGCGCTTCGGAGAGCGCTGCGCGCACCTTCGCGTCGATCGTGTTCACCGGCGGATTGTTCACGCGGATCGCGGCGATGCCGTCGTCGACCTCGATGCGTGCGACCGAATCGCTCATCCCTTTTCTCCTCGCCCGCAGGCGGTTCTGCCACGATGTCCAATCAGTTACAAATCATAACCGACGGATGTAACCCCAACGTAACTCCGACGTAACCGAGCGACCCGCGGGCAGCGGACGCGGGTTTCGGACCCGCCCGCCCCTGCGGAGGCTATGCTGATCCGGCTTTCCATCCGCCTGCGCTCATGTCCGGCCCCGACGTCGCCAGCACCGTCGACACCCTCTGGCTGCTCGCCGCCGCCTTCGCGGTCGTCGGCCTCGCCGCGATCCTCGCCGGGCTGGGCGCGCTCGCCCGCCTGCGCCTCGGCCGCTTCGTGCTGAGCAGCCTGCCCGGCGCGCTGCTGCTCGCCGTCGGAGTGGCCTGCGCGGCGCTCGCCGGCGGCCTGCACGGCTATCGCGCGCTGGCGCACGAAGAGACGATCGCGCAGATCACCGTCGAGCCGATCGGCGAGCGGCGCTTCGAAGCGCATTTCCGCTTCGCGGACGGCGGCCAGGCGCGCTACGAGCTGGCCGGCGACGAGATCCAGGTCGACGCGCGCATCCTGAAATGGAAGCCCTTCGCGAACCTGCTGGGGCTGCACACGCTGTGGGCGCTCGACCGCGTCTCGGGCCGGTACCGCTCGATCGAGGACGAACGCAGCCAGCCGCGCACCGTTCATCCGCTGCAGGGCGACCCGCTGGTCGACCTGTTCGCGCTGCGTCGCCGCTTCGCCTCGCTCGCCCCGCTGTACGACGCCGAATACGGCTCGGCGAGCTTCGTGCCGGCCGACGCCGCGGCGCGCTACGAGTTGCGCGTCTCGACCACCGGCCTGCTGATCCGGCCGCTGGCCTGAATCCGGCGGCAGAAAGTCACTACTCGTATCGGAAAACGGGACGACCATCGCCATGCTCGCTTACAGTGCGACGATGAAAGAGAACATTGCCTGCTTCCTTCCGCATCGCCGCCGTCGCGCGCGTCGCCCGGTCGCCTCGCCGCTGGCCGCCGCGGCGTTGCTCGCCGTCGTCGCCGCGGCCATAGCCCCGCACGCCGTCGCGCAGGGCCTGCCCGGCGCTCCCACGCCGGTTCCCGGTTCGCTGCTCGACCGGGGCGGCGCCGGCCTGCCCGAGCCGATCCCCGCACCGCGTTCGGCGCAGCCGGGTTCGGCGCAGCCGGGCGAGCCCGCCGACAAGCCCGTGAAGCGCATGCACGTCTCGAGCGGCAGCGGCTTCTACGTGGCCAACGACGGCTATCTGGTCACCAACAACCACGTCGTCGAAGGCTGCAAGCGGCTGGCGCGCGGCGACGGCACGCCGCTGGAACTGGTGGCGGCCGACGCGAAGAACGATCTAGCGCTGCTCAAGGGCCCGCCGGTGGTCGACTCGGCGCTGCTGCGCGTCGCGCCCGACGCCCAGCAGGGTGAACCGGTGCTCACCTACGGCTATCCGCTGCAGGGCGTGCTCTCGTCGTCCGGACAGCTCGGCGCCGGCATGGTCTCGGCGCTGGCCGGCCTGCGCGATCAGCCCGGGCACCTGCAGATCGACGTGCCGGTGCAGCCGGGCAACAGCGGCGGCCCGCTGCTCGACCGGCGCGGACTCGTCGTCGGCGTCGTCGTCGCCAAGCTCAATGCGCTGCGCATCGCGCAGATGACGGGCGACATCCCGCAGAACATCAACTTCGCGGTGAAACTCGCGCCGCTGAAGGAGCTGCTCGACGCCAACGGCGTTCGGTACAACGGCGGCAGCGCGCACGCGGCGCCGCTGGAGAACGAGCAGATCGCAGTGCGCGCGCGCTCGTTCACGACGCCGGTGTTCTGTGGGAGGTGAAGGGTGAAGGGGGAAGGGTGAAGGGGCTCTTCAGCGAAAGAGCAGCGTCGCGAGGCCGAGGAAGATCAGGAAGCCCATGCTGTCGGTGCTGAAGGTGAGCAGCACCGACGAGCCGAGCGCGGGGTCGCGCCCGAGGCGCTCGAGCGTGAGCGGCACGACGAGCGCGATCAGCGCGCCCACCAGCAGGTTCAGCAGCATCGCCAGCGTCATCGTCATCCCGAGCAGGACGCCGTAGGGCGTGTCGCGATACAGCAGCCACGCGGCCACGCCGGCGATGCCGCCCCAGACGATGCCGTTCAGCGCGGCAACGGCGATCTCCTTGCCGAGCAGCCGTCGCGCATTGCCGGCGTTCACCTGGCCGAGCGCGATCGAGCGGATGATCAGCGTCATCGTCTGGTTGCCCGAGTTGCCCGCGATGCCGGCCACGATCGGCATCAGCGTGGCGAGCGCGACGACGCGCTCGATCGTTCCCTCGAAGGCCTCGATGACGCGCGAAGCGATGAACGCCGTGCACAGGTTCAGCGCGAGCCACAGCCAGCGGTTGCGCGCCGACGCCCAGACGCTCGAGAAGATGTCCTCCTCCTCGCGCAGGCCCGCCTTGGCGAGCATCTCCGACTCCGCCTCCTCGCGGATGAGATCGAGCACCTCGGCCACGGTCACCCGCCCGATCACGCGATTGCCCGGATCGACGACCGGCGCCGAAACGAGGTCGTAGCGCTCGAAAGCCTGGGCGGCGTCGGCCGCGTCGTCGAGCGTCTGCAGCGTGAGCACGTCGCGCTGCATGACGTCCTCGACCTGCACCTCGGGCTGGTTGATCAGCAGCCGGTCGAGCGGCAGCGAGCCCTGCAGCTCGCCGCGCTCGTCGACCACGTAGACCTGGTCGGTGTGGTCGGGCAGCTCGTCGAGCCGGCGCAGTTCGCGCAGCACCATTTCGAGCGTGTACTCGCGGCGCACGGTGATCGCCTCGAAGTCCATCAGCTCGCCCACCGAGCCCTCGGGGAAGGACATCGACGCGCGCAGCTGCTCGCGCTCCTGCTGCGTCAGGCCGCGGCGCACCTCCTCGACGACGTCGCGCGGCAGGTCCGGCGCCAGCTCGGCGATCTCGTCGGCGTCGAGCGTCTCGACCGCCTCGACCAGTTCGGCGCGATCCATCGAGCGGATCAGCGTCTCGCGCACCGCGTCGGAGACCTCGAGCAGGATCTCGCCGTCCTTGTCGGACTGCACCAGATCCCAGACGAGCATCCGGTCGTCGGGCGGCAGCGCCTCAAGGATGTAGGCGATGTCCGCCGGGTGCAGCCGCTGGATCCGCGCGCCCAGGTCGTGCAGGTACTGCTGGTCGATCGGCGCCGCGACCGGCCCCGCGTGCGTCACGTCGTCCTCGTCGCCGCGCTCGCGCTCAGCGGCCTCGACGGTCTGGTTGTGCCGGCGCAGCAGTTCCTGCACCGCGGCGAGCGCGCGCGAAGCTTCCTCCGGGTCGCGCGGCTGCGCGGCTCGGGGCGCTTCGGGTCGATCGACGGCGGCTTCGGAAGCCTCGTCGAGCTCGGGCTCGGGCATCGGGTGTCGCTGCGGCTTCAGGGGAGGTCGACGCCGCCCATCCAGCGGGCGACGATCGCGGCGCGCCGGGCGAGCGCGGGCGAATCGGGGTGCGCGTCATAGTAGCGCGGCCGGGGCAGCATCGCCGCCATGCGCGCCGCCTGCCACGCGCCGAGCTGGGCCGCCGGGACGCCGTAGTGGTGGCGCGCTCCGGCCTCGGCGCCGAACACGCCGACGCCCCATTCGGCCACGTTCAGGTACAGCTCGAGGATGCGCCGCTTGGTCATCACCGTCTCGATCATGTAGGCGATGACCAGCTCCTGCGCCTTGCGCAGATAGCTGCGCTCGCCGGACAGGAACAGGTTCTTGGCGAGCTGCATCGTGATCGTCGAGCCGCCGAGCACCACGCGCCCCCGGCGGCGATTGCGCTCGCGGGCGCGCTCGATGGCGTCCCAGTCGACGCCGTCGTGATCGGCGAAATTGGCGTCCTCCGAAGCGATCACCGCGCGCTTGAGATTCGGCGAGATCCGGTCGTAGTCGACCCAGCGATGGCGCAGTTCGCGCTGCGGGTCGGACTCGCGCAGGCGCGCCAGCTCGGTGCGCATGAAGCGCGTCGAAGCGGGATCGAAGCGGCTCCACCAGAGCACGTGCGCGAAATACCAGAGCTGCAGCGCGAGCACCGCGCAACCGAGCAGCGCCGCGCCCCACGCGAACAGGCGCAGCGGACGCCGCCAGCTCGCGGCGCGCGCGCGGGACTTGCGCTTCATCGCGCCGGCGGTCGCGGCGCGGCGTGCTCCGCGTGCAGCGCTTCACGCAGCGCCCGATACACGGGCTCGGTCTGCGGACGCACGCCGTGCCAGGCGAGGAAGGACTCGGCCGCCTGCTCGACGAGCATGCCGAGTCCGTCGCAGGCGCTGCGACAACCGGCATCGCGCGCCTGCCGGACGAAGGCCGTAGGCGCGTCGGCGTAGAAGAGATCGTAGGCGAGCGAGGCCGCGGCGAAGACCTCGCTCGACAGCGCGACGGGCTCGTCGCGCAGCCCGCTGCCGCTCGCCTCGACGACCAGGTCGAAACCCGGCTCGACCGCGTCGAGCGCGACGAAGACCGGAGGCGCCGCGCGCGTCGCGAACTTCTCGACCAGCCGCTCGGCGTTGGCCCGGCTGCGGTTGCTGACGACGAGGCGGGCGACGCCCGCATCGAGCAGCGGCCCGACGACGCCGCGCGCGGCGCCGCCGGCGCCGAGCAACAGCACCGAGCGTCCCTGCAGCTCGAAGCCGTGGCGCTCGCCGAGGTCGCGCACCAGCCCGGCGCCGTCGGTGTTGTCGCCCCAGGCGCCTTCGGCGCCGGCGTCGAAGCGCAGCGTGTTCACGGCGCCCGCCTGCACGGCGCGCGCGCTGTGCCGCGCGGCCCAGGCGAAGGCGTCGAGCTTGAACGGCAGCGTCACGTTCAGCCCGCTGCCGCCGGCGTCGCGGAAGCGCTCGACCGCTTCGACGAAGCCGTCCAGCGGCGCGAGGATGCGGCCGTATTCGAGGTCGATGCCGGTCTGCCGCGCGAACTGCGCGTGGATCGCCGGCGAGCGGCTGTGCTCGACCGGATTGCCGATGACCGCGTATTTGAGTCTCATCTTCGCCTCGGCAGGCTCATCGCTGCCGCGTTTCGCGCGTTGCCGCGGCGGTGCGCGGGCGCTCGCGCTGCGCGGACGCCTTTCCCTTGTGTTCGGGGGCGGCGCGCGAGCCCTGCCCCGCCTTGCCTCGCGTCGCTCCTTCGTCGGCCTCGGCGGTCGCGGCTTCGTCGAGCGCGCCGGGCCGCAGCGCTGCGGTCTCGAGCACGTCGTTGGTGAAGTTCCAGGTGCGCACGATCTGCAGGATGTCGCCGTCGCGCGCCATCTCCGGCGTGAAGCGCTCGTACGGCGCGCCGGCCCGGACGATGTCGCGCACCGCCCGGTTGAGCACGTCGTGCTTCGATTTGCGGTTGACGATCACGTCGACGACGTTGCCGTTGCGATCGATCTCCACCGTGATGATCAGCGTCCCGTAGATGCGTCCGCGCGCCTCGCGCGGATAGCGCTCGGTGCCGAGCCGCTCGATGCGCTGCGCCCAGTCGTCGACGTAGCGCGCGTAGCTCACGCCGGTGGCGTTCACGCCGTAGGTGAGCCGCTTCGGCCGCTTGTTGTAGTCGGAAACCTGCCGGTCGATCTGCGCCTGCAGGCGGGCGATCGCCGCGTCGGTGTCCTCGGCGTCGCGCCCCGGCTCGACGGTCGGCGAGCGCTCGACCGGCTGCTCGGGCTGCACGTACGACTGCGGTCCGCGCGCGAGCGCGAGCAGCTGGCGCTGCTGCGCCTCCAGTTCGGCGACGCGGCGACGCTGCAGCGCGATCGCATCGCCGTCCTGCACCATCGCCTGCGCGGGCAGCGGCGAACGCGCGCGGCCATGCTCGTGCTCGCCGCCGCCGACCAGGTTCTCCTGCGCGAGCAGCTCCGGCTTCAGCGGACGCGCGTCGGTCTTCGCATTGACCAGCACCACTTCGAGCTGCGGATCGATCGGCGCGAACGACACCGGGGCGGGCGGCGCGAAGCGCAGCGCCAGCGCGAAGGCGTGCAGCACGATTGAGGCGCCGATCGAGAACGCGAGCGGATCGCGCCGCCACAGCGCGGCGATCCCGCCGGCCTGCACCGACTCGAAGCTGCGTACCAGGCGCTTCATCGCAGGGTCGGCTCGGCGAGCGCTTCCTCGCCTTCGTCTCCGGCGATAAGGTCGACCGGCGGGTCGACCGGCGGGTCGACCGGCGGGCCATCGGGCGCGGCCGCCGCGCTTCCGACGTCGACGAAGCGCGCCTGCACCGAGAGATCGATCTCGTCGGTGGCGAGCAGGTCGACGACGATGCGCCGGCCCGGCGCCAGCGCCGGCATTCCCGTCAGGCGGAAATAGAGCGGCGCATCGGCCAGCCGCACGAGGTCTTCGCGCACGACCACCGCGTCGGCGCGGCGCAGCCGATGCTGTTCGATCCAGCGCAGGCACCAGTAGCGCTCCATCCGCTGCTGGAACTCGAGGCAGGCGCCGTAGCGCGCCTCGAAGGCCGAGACGATCGAGAACAGCTCCGTGTCGTTCGCCGCCAGCGGCGGCTTGCGGCCGGCGAGCACGGCGAGCACCTGCCGCTGGTTGACCAGATCGACGTAGCGGCGCAGCGGCGACGTCGACCACATGTAGTACGCCACGCCCAGCCCCTGGTGCGGCGCCGCGTGCGTCGCGGTTCGCACGCGACCCGCCTGCTGCGCGCGGAACACGCCCGGCACGCGCGCGAGCGAGAGCAGCCGTGCCCATTCGCTGTTGGCGAGGATCATCGCCTCGGCGACGATCCGGTCGAGCGGCTCGTCGCGACGCCGCTGCACGATGCGCACGCGCTCGGCGTCGCCTTCGCGATCGATGTAGAAGCTGAAATCGGCGCCGGAACGCGTCTCCGGCTTGCCGCGCACGCGATCGCGCTCGGCCGACAGCGCCTTGGCCAGCCGCCACAGCACGCGGATCGCGTCGGCGCGCGGATGGTCGATCGACGCGCCCGAATCCAGCGACGCCTGGTCGAAGCGCGCATCGAGCGCGTCGTGCCGCAGGTTGTCGGCGACGACGATCCGCTCGACGCGCGAGGTCTTCGAGACGATGCACTCGCCGCTCGCGTCGACCTCGACGTACAGCGACAGCGCAGCCGCCTCGCGCCCCGCATCGAGCGAGAACGAGGCGATCGTCGGCTGCGGCAGCATCGTGATCTTGTCGCCGGGCAGGTAGACGGTGGCCATGCGCGCGCGCGCCAGCGCGTCGACCTCGCCGCCATGCTCGATCGCCACGCCCGGCGCGGCGATGTGGATGCCGATGCGCCAGCCGCCCTCCGGCAGCGGCTGCACCGACAGGCAGTCGTCGATCTCGGTGGTCGTCGAGTCGTCGATCGAGAAGGCATCGACGTCGGCGCGCGGCAGCGCCTCGATCGCGCGATGCGCGTCGGCCAGCGGGTCGCCGTGCAGCGCGACGCCGAAGCCCTGCGGGAAATGCTCGGCCTCGAAGCGCGCCACGTGCATCGCGCGCGGCGATTCGAAGGCGCCGAGCGCGCACAGCAGCCGCTCGGGCGTCGGATGCTCGGGCGAAAGCGAAAGCTCGAGCGCCTTCCAGGCCGCCGAGTTGCGATCGGGGCGCGCGAGCAGCTGGGCCGCCTGGACGGCGACTTCCTCGGGCAGCTCGCCGCGGCGCATCGCCTGGGCCCAGGCCTCGATGCGCTCCTGCTCGCGACGGCGTCGCTCGAGCGTGGCCAGCGCCGAGCGCAGCACCTCGGGCGGCGCGGCGCGATAGCGCCCGCGTCCCTTGCGATGGAAGTAGACCGGCGCCGAATGCAGCTTCAGCAGCAGCGCCGTCGCCTCCACCGCGTCGGAGCGATGGCCGTGGTATTCGTCGGCCAGCTCGCCGAAGCCGAACTCGGCCTGCGGCGCGCACTCCCACAGGAAGTCGACGTCGATCGAATCGGCGAGCTGGCGCGCGGCGGGGATCAACGCATCAGGCGCCGGCGCGTCGAAGCGCAGCAGCACGTGGCTCGCCTTGACCTTCGTGCGCTTGCCGCTGGCCGTCTCGACCTGCAGGCTGCCACCCGTCTCCGACAATGCCGTGCCGGCGCGAAAATCGCCGTTGTCCTCGAACAGGAGATGCTTCATCTGCGGGGAGTCGTTGCCGGCCGATTATAGAGGCGCTCTGCCTGCCCGAGCCGCGGCGCTGCGCCGCGCGGCGCCCCGCTGCCGCCGTCGGCACGACCCTACAGCATGATGCCGCCCGACACCTCGATGACGGCCCCGTTGATGTAGGCCGCCTCGTCGCTCGCCAGGAACGCGTAGACGGCGGCGATCTCCTCGGGCTCGCCGAGCCTTCCCAGCGGCACCTTGTCGATCGTCTTCTGCATCACCGCCGGCGGAATCGACGCGAGGATCGGCGTGCGCACGAAGCCCGGACACACGGCGATCGCCCGCACGCCCTTCGGTCCCAGCTCGCGCGCCCACGTCTTCGTGAAGGCGATGACGCCTGCCTTGGTCGCCGCGTAGTTCGTCTGCCCGAAGTTGCCGTACAGGCCGACCACCGAAGAGGCGTTCAGGATCACGCCCGAGCCCTGGCGGATCATCGCGTCGGCCACCGCCTGCGTGCACAGGAACACGCCCTTGAGGTTCACTTCGATCACGCGATCGAACTGCTCCTCGCTCATCTTGACCAGGCGCGCATCCTGCGTGATGCCGGCGTTGTTCACCAGGCAGTCGATGCGGCCGAAGGCCGCGAGCGTCGCCGCCGCCATCGCCTCGACGCTCGCGCGGTCGGTGACGTCGACGCGCACGCCGATCGCGCGTGCGCCGGCATCGACGAGCGAGGACGCCGCCTCGTCCACGCGCGCCGCATCGAGATCGGCGACGACCACCGCCGCGCCCTCCGCGGCGAACTTTCGCGCCGTCGCCATGCCGATGCCGCCGGTGGCTCCGGTGACGATCGCGGTCTTGCCCTTCAGTCTCATGTCACTCCTTCGGTTCGTCGCGGGCGTCCGCCGCGCGTGCATCGAAACCCGCGAAGCCGAGCACCTCGTCGGCCAGCGAATCGAAATCGGTGAGTCCGTGATCGCCGCCCTCGAGCACGATCGTGCGGGCGCCCGGGTAGCGCGCGAGCATCTCGCGCCAGTCGAGCACCTCGTCGCCCTGGGCGGCGACGAGCAGATACCGCGCCGGATCGCGCAGCTCGCCGGCGTGCAGCGCACGCAGCTCGCCGAGATAGCGCGCCTCGAAACGGAACGGCCGATCGTCGTGGTAGCCGCGCAGCTCGCCGACGCAGGGTGCGAGATCGCGCGCCGGATCGATCGCCGGATTCAGCAGCACGGCGCGTGCGCCGCTGCGCTCGGCCAGCCACGTCGCGTAGTAGCCGCCCAGCGAACTGCCGACCAGCGTGTCGTCGGGGCCGGGGGCGATCTCGCGCTCGACCAGCGCGACGGCCTCGGCCGGCGACGGCGGCAGCTGCGGGCAGACGAAGCGCTCGGCCAGGCCGAGCGCGCGCAGGCGTTCGTCGAGGATGCGCGCCTTGAAGGATTGCGGCGACGAGCGGAAACCGTGCAGGTAGACGAGTCGGCCCGCGGTTCGCGCTGCCGGCGGGCGCGGGCCCGGGACGCTGCCCTCGTCGGCCGGATTCACCAGCGGCTGCTCCTTTTCGCGAGCGGCCAGCGCGTCGAGCAGCCGCTGGTGGATGCCGCCGAAGGACCCGTTGCTCATCGCGAGCACGTAGTCGCCCGGGCGCGCAACGGAGACGATGGTCCGGACGAGCGCCTGCAGGTCGCGCTCCACGCGCGCACGCGCGCCCAGCGGCGCGAGCGCGCCGGCGACGTCCCAATCGAGCCCGGCCGCGTGGCAGTAGACGAGATCGGCCTGGCGCAGCGACTCGGGCAGCTGCGCCGCCATCGTTCCCAGCTTCATCGTGTTCGAGCGCGGCTCGAGCACGGCGAGGATGCGCGCCTGCGGCCCCACGCGCTCGCGCAGGCCCGCCACCGTGGTGGCGATCGCCGTCGGATGGTGGGCGAAATCGTCGATGACCGTGACGCCGGCTGCCGTTCCGCGCGTCTCGAGCCGGCGGCGCACGCCTTCGAACGCGGCCAGCGCATCGATCGCGGCGGCCGGCGCCACGCCGGCATGCCGCGCCGCGGCGATCGCGGCGAGCGCATTGGCGCGGTTGTGCGCGCCGGCCAGCGCGACACGACAGCGGCCCAGCCGCTCGCCGCCGAAATGCAGGTCGAAGCTGCTGGCCGAGCCGTCGTCCTCGATCGCGTCCAGGTGCCAGCCCTCCGCCGACAGGAAGGACTCGCTTTCGCTCCACAGCCCGCGGGCGAGCACCCGCGCGAGCGCCGGCTCGGCCGCGTTGTGGATGATCCGTCCGCTGCGCGCGACCGTTCGTACGAGGTGGTGGAATTGCGTCTCGATCGCCGCCAGATCTGCGAAGATGTCGGCGTGATCGAACTCGAGGTTGTTCAGCAGCAGCGTGCGCGGGCGGTAGTGCACGAACTTCGACCGCTTGTCGAAGAACGCCGTGTCGTACTCGTCGGCTTCGATGACGAAGTGCTCGCCCTCGCCCAGCCGCGCGGAAACCGGGAAGTTGCGCGCGACCCCGCCGATCAGGAAGCCGGGCTTGCGGCCGTTCGCCTCGAGAATCCAGGCGAGCAGCGAAGCGGTCGTCGTCTTTCCGTGCGTCCCTGCAACAGCAAGCACCCACTTCTTTCCGAGTGCGTGCTCGGCGAGCCACTGCGGGCCCGAGGTGAACGGATCGCGCGCGTCGAGAATCGCCTCCATCAGCGGATTGCCGCGCGAGACGACGTTCCCGACCACCCACAGATCGGGGGCAAGCGAGCGCTGCGCGGCGTCGTAGCCCTCGATCAGTTCGATGCCGAGCGCGCGCAGCTGCTCGCTCATCGGGGGATAGACGTTCGCATCGCAGCCGGTGACGCGATGGCCGGCCTGCGTCGCGATCGCGGCGATGCCGCCCATGAACGTCCCGCAGATGCCGAGGATGTGGATGTGCATCGAGGGGCGATAATGTGCGGTTGCGGATTCTACAGACCATGAACGAGAACACCGATCCCCTGCGCCTGGAGATCGCCGCAGCGGCCGCCCGGCTGCTCGCCGACGGCGCCACCGACTACGCGAGCGCCAAGCGCAAGGCTGCGCAGCGCGTGCTCGGCGAGCGTTCCGCGCCGAAGGGGTCGATGCCCGACAACGAGGAGGTCGACGCGGCGCTGCTCGAACACCTGGAGCTGTTCGACGCCGGTCACGCCGAGCGCGTCCTGCGGCGCCGGCGCACGGCCGCCGAGCTGATGCAGCGGCTCGAGGAATACCAGCCGTACCTGACCGGCGCCGTCTGGAAGGGCATCGTCACCGAGCATGCGCCGATCCATCTGCAGCTCTTCCACGACAACACCAAGGACGTGCAGATCGACCTGCTGAATAGCGGCGTCGATTTCGACGTCGGCTCGATGCCGCATTTCCGCGGCGGACCCGACGTCGAGGCGATCACCTTCTGGATGGCCGATGCACCCGTGCTGCTGTCGCTGTACCGGCACGACGACCTGCGCGGCGCGCTGAAGGGCGGGCGCAACAGCGACGCGGGCCCGGAGCGCGGCGACCGGCGGGCGCTGCTCGGGCGGCTCGGCGAGGCGGCATGAAACCGGGACGGCGCGTCTGGATCGGCGCAGCGGCGCTGGCGCTGGGCTTCGGCGGCTTCGGCGCGTGGGTCGCGTCGCGCCACTACCGGCTGGTCACCGCCGACAATTCCGCGGTCGACCTGCTGCTGGGGCTGGCGATGCCCGATGCGCAGGGCCGCGAAGTGCGGCTCGCCGACTGGCGCGGCCGGCCGCTCGTGGTGAACTTCTGGGCCACCTGGTGCCCGCCCTGCGTGGGCGAAATGCCCGAGCTGAGCGAGATGCAGCGCGATTACGCCGCCCGCGGGCTGCAGATCGTCGGCATCGGCATCGATTCGAACAAGAACATCCGCCAATTCGCCGAGAAGATGCCGATGAGCTACCCGCTGCTCGTCGCCGGCACGGGCGGCGCCGAACTGACGCGCCGCTTCGGCAACACCTCGGGCTCGCTGCCCTTCACTGCCGTCATCGATCGCGAAGGCCGCATTCGCCACCGGATCCTCGGCCGCTTCGACAACGCCGAGCTGCGCGCCGCGATCGCCGCGACGCTTTGAGCGGCGGCTTGGGTGGCGCCCTGAGCGCCCCGCCCGATTTCATTCGCCGCTGGCGTTCATCGCGCAACCGGCGTATAAAGGCGTCCAACTTCCCGCAAAAGCGCGAAATTCCCGCTCGCGTACCTGCTTGACGACGTCCTCTAAACTGCTCTGGGCGCTGCACGGACCCAACCTGAACCTGCTGGGCACGCGCGAGCCGGAGGTCTACGGTTCGACCCGGCTCGACGAAATCGACGACGGACTCGCGCGCCTGTGCGCCGAGCACGGCCATCGCTTCGAGAGCTTCCAGTCCAACCACGAAGGCGAGCTGGTCGACCGCGTCCAGCAGGCGCGCGAGCGCGAGGTGGCGTTCATCGTGCTGAACCCGGCGGCGTTCACGCACACGAGCGTGGCGCTGCGCGATGCGCTGGCGGCGGTGGCGATTCCGTTCATCGAAGTGCACCTGTCGAACATCCATCGTCGGGAAGCGTTCCGCCGCCGGTCGTATTTCTCCGACCTCGCCGCCGGCATCGTCGCCGGGCTGGGGCCGATCGGCTATCGGCTGGCCATGCAGGCGGCGATCGAGTCGCTGCGCGGGCCCGCAGCCTCCCCGGTTGCGGCCCAGGCTGCCGCCCCCCGCTCGGTCGGGGCGCGGCGGCGCGTCCCCAAAGGCTGAAAGCGAAATGGACCTGCGAAAGCTCAAGACACTGATCGATCTCGTCTCCGAATCGGGCATCTCCGAGCTGGAGATCACCGAAGGCGAGGGCAAGGTACGCATCGTCAAGAATCCGCCGGTGATAGTCGCGGCCCCCGCTGCGCCGGCCGCCCCGGTGCCGATGCCGGTGACGCCTTCGACGATCTCCGGCGCGCCCGTCGTCGCGCCGTCGGCCCCCCCGCCCGCGCCCGAGACTCCGTCGGGGCACCTCGTGCGCTCGCCGATGGTCGGCACCTTCTATCGCTCGGCCCAGCCGGGCAGCGAGCCCTTCGTCTCGGTGGGCAGCGAAGTCGCCGAAGGCGAGACGCTGTGCATCATCGAAGCGATGAAGCTGATGAACGAGATCGAGGCCGACCGGAGCGGCACGATCAAGGCCGTTCTCGTCGACAACGGATCGCCGGTCGAGTTCGGGCAGCCGCTGTTCGTCATCGAATAACGCGAGCCCCGACAGACTCCCGATGTTCGAGAAGCTGCTGATCGCCAACCGGGGCGAGATCGCGCTGCGCATCCAGCGCGCATGCCGGGAACTGGGCATCAAGACGGTCGTCGTGCACTCGCAGGCCGACACCGAAGCGAAATACGTGAAGCTCGCCGACGAATCGGTCTGCATCGGGCCGGCGCCGTCGCGCGACAGCTACCTGAACGTGCCGGCGATCATCAGCGCGGCCGAGGTCACCGACGCCGAGGCGATCCACCCCGGCTACGGCTTTCTGTCCGAGAACGCCGATTTCGCCGAGCGCGTCGAGAAGAGCGGCTTCGTCTTCATCGGCCCGCGTCCCGAGACGATCCGCATGATGGGCGACAAGGTCTCGGCGAAGGACGCGATGAAGAAGGCGGGCGTGCCGGTGGTGCCCGGCTCGGAAGGCGCGCTGCCCGAAGATCCGAAGGAGATCCTGCGCATCGCGCGCACGGTCGGCTACCCGGTGATCGTGAAGGCGGCCGGCGGCGGCGGCGGCCGCGGCATGCGCGTCGTGCATACCGAGGCCGCGCTGCTCGCGGCGGTGACGATGACGCGCAGCGAGGCGCAGGCGGCCTTCAACAACCCGAACGTCTATCTCGAGAAGTTCCTCGAGAACCCGCGTCACGTCGAGATCCAGGTGCTGGCCGACGAGCACCGCAACGCGGTGCACCTGGGCGAGCGCGACTGCTCGATGCAACGCAGGCACCAGAAGATCATCGAGGAAGCGCCCGCGCCGGGCATCCCGCGGCGCGCGATCGACCGCATCGCGCAGCGCTGCGCCGACGCGTGCCGGAAGATGGGCTATCGGGGCGCCGGCACCTTCGAGTTCCTGTTCGAGAACGGCGAGTTCTATTTCATCGAGATGAACACGCGCGTCCAGGTCGAGCATCCGGTCACCGAACTGATCACCGGCATCGACATCGTGCAGGAGCAGATCCGCATCGCCTGCGGCGAGAAGCTGCGCTTTCGCCAGCGCGACATCCGGCTGCAGGGACACGCGATCGAGTGCCGCATCAATGCCGAGGATCCTTTCCGCTTCACGCCTTCGCCGGGGCGCATCACGGCCTGGCACCCGCCCGGCGGGCCCGGCATCCGCGTCGACTCGCACGTCTACACCAACTACTTCGTGCCGCCGAACTACGATTCGATGATCGCCAAGGTGATCGCCTACGGCGAGACGCGCGAGCAGGCGATCCGCCGCATGCGCATCGCGCTCTCGGAGATGGCGGTGGACGGCATCCGCACGAACCTGCCGCTGCATCGGGAGCTGCTCACCGACGCGCATTTCGTGCAGGGCGGCACGCCGATCCACTACCTCGAGCAGAAGCTCGCGCTGCGCCGCAGCTGACGCGGCCCGGCCCGCTCGGCTGCGCAACGAAGATCGACGCTGCGATGTGGCTGCGAATCCGCTTCACCGTCGACGGCGCCGCGGCCGACGCGTGGACCGATGCGCTGCTCGCCGCCGGCGCCTCGTCGGTGGACACGAGCGATGCCGACGCCGACTCGGAAGCCGAATGCGCGCTGTTCGGAGAACCGGGCGAACCGCCGCCCGCCAGCGCCTGGCCGCGCACGCTGATCACCGCGCTGGTGCCGCGCGAGACGTCGCCGGGCGCGGCGCCGGAAGCGCCCGGCGCGCCTGCACCGAATGAACTCGACGAGGACCGGCGGCGCGCGCATGCGCTGCTCGCGCGCGCCGCCGCGCTCGCCGCACGGCCCGCCCCCACCGCGATCGAACTCGACCGCCTCGGCGACGAAGACTGGGTGCAGGCGACGCAGCGCCAGTTCGCCGCCTTCCCCGTCGGCAATCGGCTCTGGATCACCCCGTCGTGGCACGCGTCGTCGCAGCCGGCGCCCGGGGGGCGCGCGGCCATCGTGCTCGATCCGGGCCTGGCTTTCGGTACCGGCGGCCACCCGACGACGCGCCTGTGCCTCGAATGGCTCGACGAGAACCTGCGGGCGGGCGAGACGGTGATCGACTACGGCTGCGGATCGGGAATCCTCGCCATCGCCGCGGCGAAACTGGGCGCGCGCAGCGTCACCGGCATCGACATCGATCCGCAGGCGCTGGCGGCGGCGGCGCGCAACGCAGCGGACAACGACGCGGCCATCGAACTGCGATCGAGCAGCGACGCGATGCCACCGCCGGCCGACGTCGTCGTCGCCAACATCCTCGCGAATCCGCTGCGCGTGCTCGCGCCGCTGCTCGAGACGCTGGTCGCGTCCGGCGGCCGGCTGGTTCTCGCCGGGCTGCTCGACCGGCAGGCCGACGAGATCGCGCGCTGCTATCGCAACGTGACGCTGCAAGCGTGGCGATCGGCCGAAGGCTGGACTTGCCTGGCCGGAACCCGTCGCGGATGATCGGCCGAAACCGGGAGAATCGATGGCGCTCGCGACGACGTGCCCGCAGTGCAAGACGAGCTTTCGGGTCGTTCCCGATCAGCTGAAGCTGCGCCGCGGTTTCGTGCGTTGCGGGCGCTGCCGCCACGTCTTCGCCGGCATCGACCATCTGCGCTACGTCGACGATGCGCAACTGGGCGCCGAGGCGCGGGCCGCCGGCGGCGACGACGCCGAATGGATCGTCATAGGCGCGCCCGCATCCGATCATCCGCTGTTCGCCGGGCCGCTCGACGACGATGCGTCCGCCGCGCAAACGGAGCAACGAGAAGAGCCGGCGTTCGAAGCACCCGAGGAGGGGCAGCCGCTGGGCGACACGTCCGCGGGAGATGCATCCGCCGAGGAAGCAGCCGCCGAGGAAGTACCGGTCGCCGAAGCCCCCGTCGCCGAAACCTCCGCCGACGGAGCCCGCCCCGGCGAGGCGCACGACACTGCGCGCGACACCGCGCACGAGGCCGCCGCGCCTCTCGCCGACGCGGCGCCCGACGACCCCCCGCCACCCTACGTCGAGCGCTACGCCGGCTCGGCCTACGACACGCGCGACGACGACGAATCGGCGATCGACTACTTCTCGACGACGCGCACGCGCGGCTTCGCCGACCGGCGCGGCCTCGCTGCCGGCCTGCTCGCGCTCGCGCTGGCGGTCGCGCTCGCGACGCAATGGGTCGTCGCGCAACGCTCGGCGATCGCCGCACAGTTGCCCTTCGCCGCGCCGCTGCTGGCTGCGGCGCTCGCGCCTTTCGGCCTGCGCATCGAGGCGCCGGACGAGCTGGATGCGTTGACGATCGAATCCTTCGAGCTGCAGGCGTCCGCCGTTCCGGACGTGCTCGAGATGCGCGCGCTGCTGCGCAACCGCGCCGACCATCCGGTGCGCTGGCCGTCGATGCAGCTCACGCTCACCGACCCTTCGAGCCGCGTGCTGGTGCGCCGTGCGCTGCACCCCGACGACTACCTGCCGCAGGCCGACGAAGCGCGCGACCGCGGCGTTCCGGCGGGCACGGAATGGCCGCTGCGCCTGGCGCTCGAGGCGCACGATCTGCAGGCTGCCGGCTACGACTACCGCGTGCAACTGTTCTATCCCCAGGAGCGACGATGACCCGACGCGTGCTGATCAGCGGCTCGATCGCCTACGACACGATCATGGTGTTCGAAGGCCACTTCAAGGATCACATCCTTCCCGATCGCGTGCACATGCTGAACGTGGCGTTCCTCGCGCCCCGGCTCGAACGCAACTACGGCGGCTGCGCCGGCAACATCGCCTACACGCTCTCGGCGCTCGGCGGCGAGCCGGTGATGCTCGCGACGATCGGCCGCGACGGCGACGCCTACCTGGCGCACCTGGCCGAACTGGGCATCGACGCTTCCACCGTGCTTCGGCTCGACGACGAATACACGGCGCAGGCCTTCATCACCACCGACCTGTCCGACAACCAGATCACCGCGTTCCACCCCGGCGCGATGTCGCACGCGCATCGCATCTCGGCGCGCGAGGCCTGCGGCGCGGATGCCGGCGCGGCGATCGGCATCGTGGCGCCGAACGGCCGCGAGGCGATGCTGCAGCACGCGCGCGAGTTCCGCGAGTGCGGCGTGCCCTTCGTGTTCGATCCGGGGCAGGGACTGCCGATGTTCGACGGCGAGACGCTGCGCGGCTTCGTCTCGATTGCCAGCGCGGTGACGGTCAACGACTACGAGGCTTCGCTGCTCGTCCAGCGCACCGGCTGGAGCGAAGAACGGATCGCGCAGCAGGTGCAGGCGCTGATCGTCACGCGCGGCGGCGAAGGATCGCGCGTCTACGAAGGCGGCAAGGTGACGGAGATCGCAGCGCTGCCGGTGTCGCGCGCAGTGGATCCCACCGGCTGCGGCGACGCGTACCGCGCAGGTCTTCTGCACGCGCGGGCGCTCGGCTGGAGCTGGGTCGATGCGGCGCGCCTGGGCAGCGTGATGGGCGCGATCAAGATCGAACACCGCGGCGGACAGAACCATCCGGTCGATCGCGCCGAGGTCGCGCGCCGCTTCGAACAGGCCTACGGCCGCGCGCCCTGGTAGAGCGCGGCGCACAGCGCCGGCGCGTCGTGCGCGGCATCGAGCGCGAAGCGCTTGCGCCGACCGGTCTGCCCCGACACGAGCCGCACCGAACGCTTCGGCAGCGAAAGACGCACGGCCAGGAAGCGGACGATCTCGTCGTTGGCGCGCCCTTCGATCGCCGGCGCGGCAACGCGCAGCTTCAGGCAGCCGTCGTGCTCGCCGACCGCCTCGGTGCGCGGTGCGCCGGGCTGCGCGGCAATGCGCACACGCCACGCGCCCGGCTCGCCTTCGAGCCAGGCCGGCAACTGCGCGCGATCCATCGGAGCCCGCGAGGCGGCCCTATGCGACAGCCGCGAAGAACGTCGGCATCACCGACTGCAGCACGGTGAGCGCGAGCTGCGCGAGCAGGATCAGCACCAGCGGCGACAGGTCGACCCCGCCGATCAGCGGAACGAAGCGACGGATCGGCGCGAGGAACGGGCGCGTGAGCGCGTCGATCGTCGGCGCGATCGGCGCGTGCGGATTGACCCACGACAGCACCGCCAGCAGCAGCACGAGCGCGGTGAGCAGCCACAGCGACCACTTCGCCAGCCAGAAGATCGCCAGCAGCACGACGACGCCGAAGGCCGGCGCGCGTCCGCCGCCGAACAGCAGTACGTAGAGCACCGCGAGCACGACGGCAAGCAGCAGCGAGGCCAGCAGGCTCGCCCAGTCGACGCTGCGCATGTTCCTGCGCGTGGCCGGAAGCACGCCGCGCAACGGCCGCACGATCCAGTCGGTGACGGCGATGACGAACTGGCCGAGCGGGTCGCGAACGCCGAGTCCGAGCCAGTTCAGGTACGCGCGCAGAACGCAGGCGGTAGCCAGCAGGCTGCCGAGCGTTTCGAGCAGAAGCCAGAGTGCCTGGTGCATGGAGTCGATTCCGCAACGCCCGCGATTCTCGCATACGAAAAAAAGAGTCCCGCACCGTGGGACATCCGGTGCGGGACCCGTTGCATCGTGCGTCGCCATCGGCGCACGACGCTTCTACAGCGATGCGTTACGGACGGTTGCCCGTCGGGAACGGCCAGGCGGCTGCCGGATTCAGCGGCTTGGCGGCCGGGGCCGCGGCCGTTGCAGCGCCGTTCTTCTTCGCCGCGGGCTTCTTCGCCGCCGCTTTCTTCGCTGCCGGCTTCTTCACGGCGACCTTCTTCGTCGACGCCTTCTTCGCTGCGGGCTTCGCGGCCTTCTTCGCCGGAGCGGCCTTGCGCGCGGCCGCCTTCTTCGTCGCCTTCTTCGCCGCGGGCTTCTTCGCGGCCGTCTTCTTCACGGCCTTGCGGGCTGCCATCGGCTTTTTGGCGGCGGCCTTGCGTGCGGTCTTCTTCGCTGCAGTCTTCTTCGCAGCGCCCTTCTTCGCTGCACCCTTCTTCGCAGCGCCCTTCTTCGCCGCGGTCTTCTTCGCTGCAGCTTTCTTCGGCGCGGCCTTCTTCGCGGCGACGCGCCTGGTCGCTGCGCCCTTCGTCGCGGCCTTCCTGGCGACCTTCTTCGCGGTCGTCTTCTTCGTTGCTTTCTTCGCCGCGGCCTTCTTCGCGGCCGGCTTCTTCGCGGCTTTCTTGGCAGTTGCCATGGAGGATCTCCTTCTCAGGATGTTGCGATGACGGAAACCCGTGCCGCAGCGCGAGTGCGCGTCGGTCGGAACGGGCTATTCATCGGCGCAAGAACACCGTGTTCCACGGTTCGTCGTTCCTACGCTAATGAATTCGGCGCAAAAAAAGCGCCGGAACCAATGGTTCGGCGCTCTGTGGAGATCGTCGCAACGGGAATCGGATCGACCGTCGTCTGCTGCTTTCGCGAACTCGTCTGCATCCATTCTTTCCCGCACGAAGCCGTCGACCTCACCGGATCATCCCCTGCCACAGCAACTGATTTCACGCTTGAATACACGTCGATAACTTCTTGTACTGACGTGAAATTCCGCTGTTATGCACACGCGAAATCTTACGGTGCTTGTAGGGCGTCCGCAACGGTTCGACGCGTTCGTCTTGACTCGCGCGCGGTTTCGTCGGCGTGCACGCAACACATCGCGAAGCCTTCGACGTCGCGAAGCGAAGCATCGAACGCGCGCGATGTCGCAGGCGATGCGATCGCGAGTGCGTCGACAACGTTCAGTACGGTCGAACGAGATCGCGCGCTTCGTGCATCGCATGCACGCGCGCCCAGTCGAACATCGGACCGGGATCGCGCTTGCGTTCCGGAGCGATGTCGCTGTGACCGGCGAGCCAGCGCAGCGGATGACGCTCGCGCAATGCGGCGATCAGGCGTCGAAGGCGACGGTACTGCGCTTCGGTAAAGCGATGCGACTCGTCGCCCTCCAGCTCGACGCCGATCGAGAAATCGTTGCAGCGCTGGCGATCGAGGAAGCGCGAAACGCCCGCGTGCCAGGCGCGCCGGTCGGTGTCGACGAACTGCAGCAGCTCGCCGCGGCGACGCACGAGGAAATGCGCCGACACGCGCAGCTCGCGCAGCGCGGCGAAGGACGGGTGCGACGAGGCATCGAGCCGATTGGTGAACAGGCGCTCGATCGCGTCTCCGCTGAAGCGCCCGGGCGGCAGGCTGATGTGATGCACGACGAGCAGCTCGACGCGCGTGCCGGGCGGGCGCGCATCGAAGTTCGGCGAAGCGACCACGCGCGCGGCGGCGAGCCAGCCCGAGCCGTCTTCGCGCCAGGCGCCGGGCGACCGGCGCGCGCGCGTCATCCGTTCAGTCCGAGCCGCTGCATCCGGTAGCGAAGCGCGCGGAAGGTGATGCCGAGCAGCCGTGCGGCCGCGGTGCGGTTGTAGCGGGTCTTGTCGAGCGCGCGCTGGATCGCTTCGCGCTCGATCTGCTCGAGGTAGTCGGGCAGCGATTCGGGAACGCCGTCCTCGGAGACGCGCACCGGCCTGCGCTCGCCGGTCGCGCCGCTCGCCGGCGTCGTCGCGTCCGCGCCTTCGGCATCGATGCGCTCGTTCTCGTCGTCGTCGGAGACGATCGGCTTCAGGCCGAGATCCTCGACGTTGATCACGTCGCCGTTGGAGAACGCGAGCGCGCGCTCGAGCACGTTCTCCAGTTCGCGCACGTTGCCGGGGAAGCGATAGCTCTGCAGATAGCGCACGGCCACCGGCGCCAGGCGCGGCGCCTGGCCCGCGCCGCTGCGCCCGGCGAGCCGCGCGAGAATCGCGTCGGCGAGCACCGGGATGTCTTCGAGGCGCTCGCGCAGCGACGGCAGCCGCAGCTCGATCACGTTGAGCCGGTAATAGAGGTCCTGGCGGAAGCGCCCGGCGGCCACGCATTGCGCGAGATCCTGGTGCGTGGCGCTGACGATGCGCACGTCCACCGCTTCCTCGACGGTGGCGCCGACCTTGCGCACGCGCTTCTCCTGTATGGCGCGCAGCAGCTTCACCTGCATCGCCAGCGGCAGGTCGGCCACCTCGTCGAGAAAGAGCGTTCCGCTGTTGGCGGCCTGGAAGAAGCCGTCGCGATCCTGGTCGGCGCCGGTGAAAGCGCCCTTGCGATAGCCGAAGAACTCGGCCTCCATCAGCGACTCGGGAATCGCGCCGCAGTTCACCGCGACGAAGGGCTGCGCAGCACGCGCGCCGATCTCGTGGATCAGGCGCGCGGCCAGCTCCTTGCCCGAGCCCGATTCGCCGCTGATCGACACCGGCGCCATGCTGCGTGCCAGCCGCGCGATCTGCGCGCGCACCTCGCGGATCGCCTCCGAATCGCCGAGCAGTTGCCGCGCCGGCTGCGGCGACGACGCGACGACTTCGTTCGCCGGCGCGCCGCCCGCCTGCGACGGCAGCTGCAGCGCCGAGCGCACCAGGCTGCGCAGCGCATCGAGCGCGACCGGCTTGGCGAGATAGTCGAAGGCTCCGGCCTTCAGCGCCGCCACCGCGTTCTCCGCGCTGCCATAGGCGGTGATCACGGCGATCGGCGTTTGCGGATGACGCCGGTTGATCGACGCGACGAGCGTCAATCCGTCGCCGTCGGGCAGGCGCATGTCGGTCAGGCACAGCGCATAGGCGTTGCGCGACAGCGCCGCCTCGGCCTCGGCGATCGAGCCCACGCAGTCGACGTCGAGCCCCATGCCGACCAGCGTCAGCTCGAGCAGCTCGCGCAGATCGGCCTCGTCGTCGACGACGAGCACGCGGCGCAGCGGCGACGCACGCGAGGGGCGCGGCCCGTTGCGCGGGTTCGCGGTGTCGGCGGCTTCCTTCATTCCCGGGCGAAGGCCTCGTTGCGGGGCTCGACGACGAAGACGCTGCGCCAGCGCTGCGACGGCGAACCGGTTTCGTAGCGGATCGTCGCGCCGCTGGCGTGGCACAGCTCGCGCGCGAGATACAGGCCGAGTCCGGTGCCCCGGCTCTCGGTGGTGTAGAAGGGCTCGAATGCGTGCTCGCGCATCTCGTCGGTGAGGCCCGGACCGTCGTCGCAGACGCGCAGCTCGAGCCGCCGGTCGTCGCGCTCGCGCCACTCGATGCGCACCGCCTCGGTGGCCGTGGATGCGTAGCGAAGCGCGTTGGCGAGCAGGTTCAGCAGCACCTGGCGAAGGTGGTTCGAATCGAAGCGGATCGGCCGCGCGGTGGACAGCCGCACGCCGATGCGGGCGCGTTCGGCGCCGCTGGTCGCGACGAACTCGTCGACCAGCCGCCCGAGGAAAGGCTGCGCATCGATCGACTCGTCGGCCGAGCGATCGCGACGCGCGATCGACAGCACGTCCTCGACGATGCGGTCGATGCGCACGGTGTTCGATTCGACGATGCGCGTCAGCCGCTGCAGCGAGGGATCCGTGATGCGTTCGGCGAGCAGCCCGTTGGCGTGGCGGATCGCGCCGAGCGGGTTGCGGATCTCGTGCGCGATCGACGCCGACAGCCTGCCCATCGACGCGAGCTTCAGCTGCTGGGCGCGATCCTCGACGAGTCGCTGGTCTTCGATCATCACGACCGTATCTTCGCCCGTCTCGGCCGTGCCGAGGAAGCGCAGCCGCACGCGCGTCGCCCGGCCGTCGACGTCCGGCAGTTCGAGATCGCTCTCGGCGCCGCGCGCGCCGCCGCTGCCGCGCCAGCGGGCGTGCGCGTCGCGCAGCATCGACCAGCCGCGGCCGCCCGCATCGGCGAGCGTCGGCGGCGCCGGCGACGCGATGCCGAGCAATGCGCGGGCCGCCGGATTCATCGCGCGCACGGCGCCGCGGGCGTCGACGATCATCACGCCGTGCGCGAGTTCGGCGACGACGCGCGAAGTGACGGCGAGCTGGCGGCGCAGATCGTCGGCGCGCATCTGCGCGATGCGCTCCTGCGCGTGCAATCGCGTGGCGAGCCAGTTCACCGTCATCGCGGTGGCGAAGCAGCCGATGCCGACCAGCCCGGCGAGCATCAGCGAAGCCGCGTCGCCGCCGGAAGGGCTCATCAGCTGCCAGCCGGCCTGCGCGAGCACGAAGAGCGTGGCCGCCGCGGCGAAGAAGGCCGCCATCCGTCGCGTGGCGACGATCGCAGAGCCGGCGAGCGCGACGATCAGCAGCACGAGCAGCCCGCTCTTCAGGCCGCCGGCGGCGTGCATCAACGTGGACAGCGCGACGATGTCGGTGAGCGCCTGCGCCAGCACGAGCGCATGGAAGTGCGCGCGGAAGCGATCGAGCGTGGACAGGAACAGCACGGCGGCGAGCAGGTACAGCAGCGCGGTGCCGCCGTAGAGTGCCGGGTCGCCGAGCCCGCCGGACAGCCGGCCGGTGTCGTGCAGCGGAAAGAAGGCGAAGAGCACGAGCGCGATCGCCACGCGGCTCGCCGCCAGCCAGCGCAGCGACGCCCAGTACGAAGGCGCGACGGCCGGCGAAGCGCCGATGCCCGACGCGGCGCGAGCGGCGGCTGCGGGCTCGGCTGCCAACGCAGGGCCACTCGTCACGACGGCGTTCGCCCGTCGCGCGAACGCGAACGGCGCTGCGCGCGATCGGCGTCGCGATGCGCGGGACTGCAATAGTCGAAGCCGTCGTCACGCACGGCGTCGGAAGCGGGAACGAACAGCCCGCAGTGCGCGCAGGGCACGATCGGCTCGCCTTCGAGCGCGCGGCCCGGCGCATCGGAAGTCGCGCCGCCCGGCGCCGCTGCTCCGGAGGCAGCGGCGGCATCGCCGGCGCGCGCGCGCCGGCGCTGGCTGATCGCGAACAGACGGATCACGAGCCAGGCCAGCGCGATCAGCACGACCCAGCTCAGCAGCTTGCCCATCAGTGCCGTTCAGTGCCGTTTCAGGATGACTTCCAGGACGAAGCGGCTGCCGACGTAGGCGAGCAGCAGCAGCGCGAAACCGCCGAAAGTGAGCCGCAGCGCGGTACGCCCGCGCCAGCCCCACAACCGGCGTCCGAGCAGCAGGATGCCGAACACCGCCCACGCGATCAACGTGAACACGTTCTTGTGATCGAAGCGCAACGGCTGGCCGAAGATCTCCTCGGAAAAGAGCACGCCGCTGAACGCGGTGAGCGTGAGCAGCGCGAAGCCCAGGCCGATGAAGCGGAACAGGATGCGCTCGAGCACGAGCAGCGGCGGCAGGTCTTCGAGGAAGCGCGCGAGCGGCAGCGCGTTCGCTTCCTCGCCGCCGTGATGCAGCGCGCGTTCGGCCAGCGCCATCAGCGCCGCGTGCAGCGCCGCCAGCGACAGCACGCCGTAGGCCAACGTGCCGATCAGCAGGTGCGGAAGGAAGAAGGGCCGCGTGGTCTGCGCACCGAGATCGATTCCCGGAAAGCCCAGCGGCAGCAGCACCGCGACCGCGGCCACGGGCAGCACGATCGTGCGCAGCGCCTCGACGCGGGCGGAAAGACTCTCGAACCACAGGACGGCCACGCCGATCCACAACGTGGCCGAGAGAATCGGCGCGAAACCGAAGTGCCAGCCGTTCTCGCCGAGGATCGTCTCGTACAGGCCGATCGCGTGCAGGACGAGCCCGACGATCATCGCCGCGCCGCTGAACCGATGCGGCGCGCGCCAGGCAACGACGTAGGCGAGCGCGGCAAGCAGGTCGGCGATAACCGGTAAAATCGGCACCGATTCAGTTTACTCCAAGGGCATGCTCGAAAACCTCTCGCAACGGCTCGCGCGCGTCGTCAAGACGATGCGCGGCGAAGCGCGCCTGACCGAAGCCAATACGCAGGAGATGCTGCGCGAAATCCGCATCGCGCTGCTCGAAGCCGACGTGGCGCTGCCGGTCGTTCGCGACTTCGTCGCGCGCGTGCGCGAACGCGCGCTCGGACAGGAGGTGATCGGCAGCCTGTCGCCGGGGCAGGCGCTGGTCGGCGTCGTGCACCGCGAGCTGACGCAGCTGATGGGCGGCGACACGGCGCAGCTCGATCTCGCCAGCCAGCCGCCGGCGATCGTGCTGATGGCCGGCCTGCAGGGCGCGGGCAAGACCACCACCGTCGGCAAGCTCGCGAAGTGGCTGCGCGAGAACCGGAAGAAGAAGGTGCTCACCGTTTCGTGCGACGTCTATCGCCCGGCCGCCATCGAGCAGCTGCGCACCGTCACGAAGCAGGCCGGCGCGGAGTTCTTCGCTTCGTCGCCCGAGCAGAAGCCGGTGGAGATCGCCGCCGCCGCACGCCAGTGGGCGCGCACGCACTACTTCGACGTGCTGCTGGTGGACACCGCCGGTCGCCTGGCGATCGACGAGCAGATGATGCGCGAGATCGCCGAGCTGCACGCGCTGCTCGATCCGGTGGAAACGCTGTTCGTCGTCGACGCGATGCAGGGCCAGGACGCGGTCAACACGGCCAGGGCCTTCAAGGAAGCGCTGCCGCTCACCGGCGTCGTGCTCACCAAGCTCGACGGCGACGCGCGCGGCGGCGCCGCGCTGTCGGTGAAGGCGGTCACCGGCGCGCCGATCAAGTTCGTCGGCGTGGGCGAGAAGCTCGACGGCCTCGAGGGCTTTCACCCCGAGCGAATGGCCAACCGCATCCTCGGCATGGGCGACATCGTCTCGCTCGTCGAGGAAGCGCAGAAGAACGTCGACCAGAAGACGGCGAAGGCGCTGGCCGACAAGCTCAAGTCGGGTCACCGCTTCGACCTGAACGACTTCGCCTCGCAGCTCGGGCAGATGAACCGCATGGGCGGCCTCGCCTCGATGCTCGACAAGCTGCCCGCGCAGTTCCAGCAGGCGGCGGCCGGCGCCGACATGTCGCAGGCCGAGAAGCAGATGCGGCGCATGCAGGCGATCATCCAGTCGATGACCAAGGCCGAACGCACCAAGCCCGACCTGATCAAGGCCAGCCGCAAGCGGCGCATCGCCGCCGGCTCCGGCGTATCGGTGCAGGAAGTCAACCGGCTGCTGTCGCAGTTCGAGCAGATGCAGTCGATGATGAAGAAGATGCAGAAGGGCGGCCTCGCGAAGATGATGCGGGGCATGAAGGGGATGATGCCCGGCCTGCGGTAGCGCAGTCTCCGCTCGCGCCGCAGGTCGGCGCGACATGGCCTTGCGTCGGCCTTCCTGTGACGTAGTTCCTCTCCGGATTTCTGATGCCAGCGCGATCCAGCGCGGTCGCGCGGTTCCCGCCGCAAGGCAGGCATGCAGTGGCATTCCGGAGAGGTTCGATGGGTTTCCGTTACTCCGTTTGCGCGGCGGCGCTCGTTGCCGCGTTCTTTTCGCACGCCTGGGCGGCGGACGACCACGACGCACGAAGCGCCGCCGAGCGCCGCGCCGCGGCTGCGGCCGACGTGCAGGCCAGGCGATCGAGCAACGAGGTGCTGCGGGCGCTGAAAGCGCTCGAACGCGCGCCGGCCGCGCAACGCGCGCAACGCGAGAGCGAACTGGCGAAGGCGGTCGAGGAGCGCCGGGCGGCGATGCTCGAACTGGTGCGCACCGATCCGCGCGGCGCATTGTCGATGGCGATGCCCGAGGCGCTGCGCGAACGGATGCCGAAAGCGGTGCGCGAGCGCATCGAGCAGCGTGTCCAGCTCGAAGGCCGCATCGTCGGCATGTCGATCGACGACCATGAGCGCGGCATCGTGCGCCATCCGTTCTTCCTCGAGAGCGACGATCCGACGGCGCCGGTGCGCGTCGGCCTGCAATGGGCCGATCCGTCGCTGAGCGAGCGAGATACGCTCGCGCTGATCGACAAACGCGTTCGCGTCAAGGGCCTGCGCGTGAACGGCCAGCTCGTGGTCGGCGATCGCAACGAGGTGGAGCTGGCGGCGTCGAAGGGCCACAACGGCAAGGGCAACACGAAGGACAAGACCGGTTCGTCCACCGACTCCGGCTCGGCCATGGGCAGCACCGGCAGCGAAACCGGCTCGGTCACCGCGCCGCTCGTCTCGGGCGACCAGCGCACGCTGGTCATCATGGCGAACTTCTCCGACAAGGCGTCGGGCTGCACGACGTCGGGGCTGAAGACGGCGCTGTTCGGCACCGGCGCGTCGGTCGACCGGATCTTCCGGGAGTCCTCCGCCAACCAGGTGACGTTCTCCGGCGACGTCGTCGGGCCGTTCACGATTCCGTACACCTCGAGCAGCACCTGCGACTTCAATGCATGGGGAACGGCGGCCGATGCCGCGACCCGCTCCGCGGGCATCGACCCGTCGCGCTACACGCGCATCTCGTACGCGATTCCGCGCAACAGCACCTGCGGGTGGACCGGCATCGCTTACATCGGCGGCTCCGCGCCTACGCGCTCGTGGGTAGCGAGCTGCAGCGCCGGCGTATTCGCGCACGAGATCGGGCACAACCTGCGCTTCAAGCATGCGTCCACGCCGACTTCGGAATACGGCGACAACTCCGACCCGATGGGCACGGCGCCGTCGGTGCAGATGCACGCGGCCAACCGCGTGATGGCCGGCTGGGTCACCGACGCGTCGATCGTCGACAACCCCGGTTCGGGCAGCTACGCGATCGCGGCGCTCGAGGCGCCGGATACCGGAATGCCCCGGACGATCCGCATCCGCAAGGCCGACACCAACGAGTACTACTACGTGAGCCTGCGCGCAGCCTCCGGGCTGAGCGCGAGCCTGTCGGGCGGCTACCGCGATGTGGTGACGGTGCATCGGGCCACCGGCACGATGCCCTCGCCCACCGTTCTGCTCGCGCTGCTGGCGCCCGGCCAGAGCTTCAGCGATGCGACCAACGGCGTGCGCGTTACCGCGCAGTCGATCTCGACCGGCACCGCGTCGGTGAACGTCGAGACGACGGTGGCGCAATGCGCGCGCTCGACGCCCGGCGTGCAGGCGAGTCCCGCATCGCAAACCGGCGCGCCGGGTTCGACGCTGCGCTACTCGGTGTCGATCACCAACCGCAACAGCCCGAGCTGCGGCAACAGCAGCTTCTCGTTCGCGCAGACGACGCCCGGCGGCTTCTCGGGCTCCTTCTCCAGCGCCTCGGTAACGCTCGCGCCCGGCGCGTCAGTGACGCTCGCGCCCGGCGCATCGGCGACGGTCGGCTGGTCGGTGGCGTCGAGTGCGCAGACGGGCGATGGAGTCTATGCATTGCAGGCGCGCGCCGCCGAACCGGGCGGCAGCGCCGGATCGGCGGCGGCGAGCTACGTCGTCTACGCCGATGCCTCCGCGCCCACCGTCAGCGTTACATGGCCGACCGACGGCGCGACGATCGCGAGCAAGCCCGTGTCGCTGTCGGCCTCGGCCTTCGACGACAACGGCATCGCGCGCGTCGACTTCCTCGTCAACGGCAAGTCGGTGGGCAGCGCGAGCACGGCGCCCTACCAGGTGCGCTGGAATCCCAACAGGAGCAAGGGCGCGAACACGCTCACGGTCCGCGCGACCGACAGGGCCGGCAATGCCTCCGAAGCCTCGGTGCGCTTCACGGTGAGGTAAGCGCCGGCGGTACACTCGCTTCGATGGAAGCGAACCGTACCGCCCCCCCCCAGGCTGCGCAGCGCGTCGATCTCGATGCGCTGCGCAAATCGTTTTCGGGCCGGCTGATCACCGATCCGGGCGACCTCGAAGCCTTCACCGTCGACTGGCGCCGGCGCTATTTCGGACGCGCACTCGGCGCTGTGCAACCCGATTCGGTCGAGGGCGTCGCCGCGATCGTGCAATGGTGCGCACGGAATCGCATCGCCGTCGTCCCGCAGGGCGGCAACACCGGGCTGTCGGGAGGCGCGACGCCCGACGAATCGGGCCGATCGATCGTGCTGTCGCTGGCCAGGCTCGCCAAGGTGCGCGCGGTCGACACGATCAACAACTCGATCACCGTCGAAGCGGGCTGCACGCTGGCGCAGGTGCACGAGGCGGCACGTCGGGCCGGGCGGCTCTTTCCGCTGAGCCTGCCGTCGGAAGGCACCTGCACGATCGGCGGCAACCTCGCCACCAACGCGGGGGGCGCCGCGGTGCTTCGCTACGGCAACACGCGCGAGCTGTGCCTGGGCGTCGAGGTCGTCACGGCCGAAGGGCGCATCTGGAACGGACTGCGCGGGCTGCGCAAGGACAACACCGGCTACGACCTGCGCGACCTGTTCATCGGCTCCGAAGGTACGCTGGGCGTGATCACCGCGGCGACGATGAAGCTCTACCCGCTGCCTGCCGCGCAGGTCACCGCGATGGCCGCGGTGCAGGATCCGCACGCCGCGCTGCGCCTGCTCGAACTCGCGCAGTCGATGCTCGGCTCGACGCTCACCGCCTTCGAGCTGATCTCGAACCTGTGCATCGAGCTGGTGATGCAGCACTTTCCCGACCACCGGCTCCCCTTCGCCGAGGCCGCGCCCTATTACGTGCTGCTCGAGACGAGCGACAGCGAAAGCGAAGCGCACGCGAATGCGCAGTTCGAGGCGCTGATGGAGCGCGCGATCGAATCCGGCATCGTGCTCGATGCGGTGGTCGCCACCTCGGGCGCGCAGAGCCGCGCGCTGTGGGAGCTGCGCGAGCTGATCTCCGAGGCGCAGGCGCTCGCCGGCAAGAACGTCAAGCACGACGTCTCGGTGCCGATCTCGTCGATCGGCGACTTCGTCGAGCAGACGAACGAAGCGATGCAGCGAGCCTTTCCCGGCATCCGGATGGTCGTCTTCGGTCACTTGGGCGACGGCAATCTGCACTACAACGTCTCGCCGCCGGCGGAGCGCTCGGGGCGCGAGCACGAAGAGGAGTTCCTCGCGCTGCAACCGGAGATGAACCGGCTGGTGCACGACGCGGTCGTCTCCTTCCGCGGCTCTATCTCCGCCGAGCACGGCCTGGGGCAGCTGCGCCGCGACGAATCGGCGCGCTACAAGTCGGACGTGGAGATGGCGCTGATGCGCCAGGTGAAGCAGGCGCTCGATCCGCTGGGGATCATGAATCCGGGCAAAGTGCTGCCGCCGCAACCCCCGCAACCGGTGCCCGGCAGCGGCGGGTGACGCTCGGCGGCGTTCACCAGCGCCGCACGCGCCCGGTGTCCAGGTGCACGAAGTCCGAGCGGGCGTAGTAGCCGACGCCGCCCGCCTGCATCGACAACGCCGCGCGGTGCAGCGTGCCCAGCTCCACGCCGGGCATCCGGATGTCGATCGCGCGCCCCTGCAGGTGCAGGCTCTTCGTGGCCACGCCGTTGCCGAGCGAAGCAAGCATCGCGTTCGTGCGCGGCGAGCGGTATCCGGAGATCACGTGGAACGGCCGCTTGCCGACGCCGAGCAGCGAGCGCACCTGCACGAGCTGCTCGAGCAACGCGCGATCGATCTCGTGCACGTCGCCGCTGCGGTGATCGCGCAGCACGCGGTCGATCTCGGCGAGCGCGTCGCCCAGGTACCGAGGCCCCTCGCGATAGACGACGTCGAGCGACTCGCCGGTGTGCGTGTTGACGAAGGCCAGGCGCGCGATCTCTGCGGCGCGATCGGGCGAGCCGGACGCCGACGACCAGGCCGGTTGCGATACGACGGCGCCGAGCGCAAGCGCCAGCCCGTCTCGAACGAATTGCCTGCGCAGTCGTCCCTTCGTCATCGCTGCGATACCTCCCGCGCCTGCGCGCTTTCGTCGTTGCGGGCCGCGTCGTTCGACGCCGCGACGCCTGCCGCCGAGGCCACGCCGACGTCGATCGCCTGGCCCGCCCGCTGCTTCAGCACCTTCTCCACCCGCGCCCAGTCGATCGCTGCCGGCTCGATCGCCTGCAGCCGCGCCATCTCGCGAACGATCTCGACCGAGTCCAGCTCCCGGCGCTCGATATCCGGGTTCGCTTCGAACCAGATCCGTCCGTCGGTCGCACGGGCGAGCAGCAGCGGACGGTACACGATCCGACCGCGATCGCCGACGCGCGTGGCGTCGAACAGCGCCGCGATGTCGTCCGGATGCAGCCGAACGCAGCCGTGCGAACGGAAACCATAGACGCTGGCCGGCGCGTTCGTTCCGTGCAGCCCGATGCCCGGCAAGCTCGTGCCGATCCAGTGGCGTCCGAGCGGATTGTCGGGGCCCGGCGGAACCTGCGTGAGCACCGGCTTGCCTTCGCGCAGCATCTCGGCCTGGATCGACGGCGGAACGATCCACGTCTTGTCTGTCTGCCGGCTGGTGACGGTGAAGTCTCCGACCGGCGTCGCCCAGCCGCGCTTGCCGACGGTGACCGGATACGCCGCCACGACGCGTCCGTACTCGAAGCGGAACAGCATCCGCTGCGGAACGTTGATCAGGGTGCCGTCGTCGATCGGCGGCGGCACCACGTGCCGCGAAACGATCGCCACGCGCTGGCCCACCGCGAGCCCCTTGCGCGCGTCGAGTCCGTTGCGCTCGGCGATCTGCGACACCGAAACGCCGTACCGCGCCGCCAGCGTGCCCAGCCCCTCGCCGCGCGCGACGACGTGCTCGAGCGCCTGCTCGACGATCGCATCGCGCGCGACGAACGCGGCCGCATCAGCTATCGTCGCCAGCAGCGACGCCGCTGCGAAGACGACTGCTGCAAGCTTCACAAGCCCAGGTACGCCTCGCGTACGCGCGGATCGTCGAGCAGTTCCGCGCCGCTTCCTTCGAGCACGATGCTGCCGTTCTCGAGCACGTAGGCGCGATCGGCGAGCTTCAGCGACGCGGCGACGTTCTGCTCGACGAGCAGGATCGTCATCCCCTGCGAATGCAGCGTGCGGATCGTCGCGAGCACTTCGGCGACGAGCGCGGGCGCAAGGCCCAGCGACGGCTCGTCGAACATGATCAGGCGCGGCGCGCCCATCAGGCAGCGCCCGATCGCGAGCATCTGCTGCTCGCCGCCCGACAGCGTTCCGGCCGCCTGCCCCGCGCGCTCCTTGAGCCGAGGGAACATCGCGAAGACACGCTCGAGCGTCTCGCCCGCGTGCCTGCGCGCATGCGGCAGCAGGCCGCCGACCTCGAGGTTGTCGAGCACGCTCATCGACGGGAAGATCTGCCGGCCCTCGGCGACCTGGCCGATGCCGAGATCGCAGACGGTGGAGCTGGGCAGCCCGGCGATCTCGCGCCCGTTAAAGCGGATCGACCCCGAGCGCGGCTTCAGGATCCCGGCCAGCGTGCGGATCAACGAGGTCTTGCCCGCGCCGTTGGCGCCGACCAGCGCGACGATCTGGTTCGACGTGACGTCGAGGTTCACGCGGTCGAGCGCCTGCGCATCGCCGTAGAACACCGAAAGGTCGCGGATCTCGAGCATCGCGGCGTTCACAACTCGGCGGTGCCGAGATAGCTCTCGAGCACGCGAGGGTCCGATGTGACCTCGGCGGGCGTGCCCGACGAGATGATCACGCCGTGATGCAGCACGTAGACGCGCTGCGCGAGCGCCATCACCGCGCGCATCACGTGCTCGATCAGCAGGATCGTCACGCCGTGCTCGGCATTCAGCCGCCGGAACGCCGCGACCATGTGGTCGGTTTCCGTGGGACGCAGACCCGCCATCACTTCGTCGAGCAGCAGCAGCCGGGGCTCGGTGGCGAGCGCGCGCGCCACTTCCAGCTTCTTGCGATCGGGCAACGTGAGCGCGGAAGCCGGGCGATCGCGCTGCCCCCACATCTCGAGCGCGCGCAGCGCGCCTTCGGCGCGACGGCTCGCCAGCCTGCGATCGGTGGTGCCGCGAAAGCCGCCGACCATCACGTTCTCGAGCACCGTCATGTCGGCGAAGGGCTTGACGATCTGGAAGGTGCGGCCGATGCCGACCGCGCACACCTGGTCGGCGCGCCAGCCGGCGATGTCCGAGCCGAGGAAGACGATGCTGCCTTCGTTCGGCGCCAATGCGCCCGCGATCAGGTTGAAGAGCGTCGTCTTGCCCGCCCCGTTCGGGCCGATCAACGCGACGATCTCGCCGCGCTCGACGACGAGCGACGCGTTGTCGACCGCGCGCAGCGCCTGGAAGCTCTTCGAGACGTTCTCGACGCGCAGCATCGCCGCCTCGGCCGACGTCTCGGCCGCGCGAGCCTTCCGCGGGGCCGCCTCAATCATCGGCGGTCACCGCGCGGCGAAAGCCGAACTTGCGGGCGATCACCGGCCAGATCCCGTTCGGCATGAACATGATCGCGGCGCCCAGCGCCACGCCGTAGAGGATCTGCTTCACGCCCGGCACCTCGTGCCCGGCCATCGACAGCGCCTGGTTGATGCCCTCGGAGAGCAGCGTGAGCAGCGCCGCGCCGAGGACCGGGCCGAACAGCGTTCCGATGCCGCCGATGATCGGCGCGAGGATGATCTCGATCGAGCGGCTGATGTGGAAGATCTGTTCCGGGAACAGGTTGTTGTAGTAGAACGCGAAGAAGACGCCGGCCAGCGCCGTCATCGCCGCCGAGATCTGCACCGCGTACATCTTGTAGCGGAAGACGTTCACGCCGGCGGCGCGCGCCGCCTCCTCGTTGTCGCGGATCGCCCGGAAATAGAAGCCGAGCCGCCCGCGCAGCATCGCCCAGCACAGCACGAAGCCGATCACGGCCAGCGCGAGCGCCAGGTAATAGAAGAGGATCGGCGGCCCGCGCAGATGCACGACGTCGACGTGATCCTGCTGCGTCACGCGCAGGAAGAAACCCCCCGTGCCGCCGACCCAGCCGAAGTGCTCGAAGCCGATGCGCGTGAACTCGGCGAAGGCGATCGTCAACAGCGCGAAATAGGTGCCGCCGATGCCGAAGCGGAACGCCAGCCACCCGATGATCGACCCCATGACGACGCAGACGACGATCGCGGCGAGCATGCCGATCCAGGGCACGATGGCGAAATGCTGGAAGAGCGCGGCCGCCGTGTAGGCGCCCAGCCCGACGAACAGCGCGTGCCCGAGCGAGAGCTGTCCGGCGAAGCCCATCATCACGTTCCACGCCTGACCCACGTAGGCGAAGTACAGGATCAGGATCATCACCGACAGCAGGTAGCGGTCGAGCGCGAGCGGCAGCGCGAGCAGAGCGGCCAGCAGCACGAGCAGCGCGACGACGGAACGATTCATCGCCGCTTCACCGCGCCCGGAACAGGCCCTGCGGCCGGAACGCGAGCACGAGAATGAGCAGCGCGAACGAGAACATGCTCTTGGCCGACGGCGTGATCAGCAGTCCGGCCACCGATTCGGACACGCCGATCAGCACGCCGCCGGCGAGCGCGCCGACCATCGAACCCAGCCCGCCGATGATCACGATGACGAAGGCGAGCAGCGTGTAGGCGGGCCCCAGCCCGGGCGTCACGTCGACGAGCATCGACAGCAGCGTGCCCGCCACGCCGACGCAGGCGGTACCCAGCCCGAAGGTGAGCGCGTACAGATGCTCGACGTTCAACCCCACCACCTGCGCGCCGAGCAGGTTGTCGGCGCAGGCGCGGATCGCCTTGCCGAAGGACGTGTAGCGGAAGATCGCAAAGAGGATCGCGCAGGCGACGAGCGCCACGCCCGCGCAGATCAGGCGCACCTTGTCGATCAGCAGCGGTCCGATCTCGTAGGAGTCGAGCGCGTAATCGACCTGCACGCTGCGCGCATCGGGCCCGAAGGCGACGAGCAGCAGGTTCACCACGACGAGTGCTACCGCCAGCAGCAGGATGAACTGCGAGTGCTCGGGCCGGTCGATGAACGGGTTGATCACCCCGCGCTGCAGCGTGTAGCCGATGCCGAAGAACGCGAGCGCCATCGGCACGAGCATCCATAGCGGATCGACGCCGGTGGCGGCGAACGCGAAGACGGTGGCGTACATCGCCACCGCCATCAGTTCGCCGTGCGCGAAATTGACGATGCGCACGACGCCGTAGATGACGGACAGGCCGAGCGCCATCAGGCCGTAGATCAGTCCGGTGAGCAGACCGCTGATGACGATGTTGGCGATCGCCTCGATGGGCAAGGGCGGGCTCTCGGGCCGCGAGGAGTGCGGCTGCGGGTTGACGATGGGGACGGAGGATAGCGAATCCGGGCAGGGGCGCAAAACGGAAACTGTCAGCCTCCCCGAAAAGCCGACGCGGGCGAACCGACCTTCTCGACGATGCCCTGTCGCAGGGCCTTACACCCGGCACGGTCGGCGATTGGCGGCAACGCGCAATCCATTGATCTATCAGTGGTAACCAGAAGCGGCATGGTTGTTGCTTTATTCGAACCGACTTACTGAAAACCAAAGATCGGAGAGTTCGCAATGATCGGAAAGCTGCTGGGTCGCACTGCCGCCGTCTTCGTGGCTGCCTCCTTCTCGGTGAGCGCCAGCGCTTATTCCGTCTATCAGGACGGCCTCGGAATCGACGTCAGTTACACGTTGTCGGGACAGACTGCCTCGTTCCGCGTCGACGCCGACTTCACCGGCGCCACGAGCAACTGGATCGGCAACACGATGGATGCTTTCAGCCTGCAATTCGGAAGCGTTGGCAAGAACAACAAGATCGCAAGCCACAGCGGAATTACGCTGACCGATACAGCCGGCACCTGGACCGGATTCCTGGACAAGGTCAGCGGAAACGGATGTTCGAGCAACAGCGCCGAAGCGATCTGCTTCACTGTCCTGCCGACGGCCACGGGCGGCGATGGCGCCACCATCATCGCGAAAGACACCTACTTCTGGGAGTTCTCGGTGACCTTCCTGACGGGAGTCGATGTCGCGGATGTGCTGTCGGGCAACCACTCCATCAAGTTTCTGAGCGTCAAACAGAAGAACGGCAAGTGGACGACCGGCAGCCAGCTTTCGCAAGAGGGCCCCTTCGCGCTCGTCAACCCCGATCCTGAACCGGTCCTGGTTCCGGAGCCGATGAGCCTGGCGTTGCTGGGAGCCGGCATCGTCGCAGCCGGGTTGGCGAGGCGCCGGCGCGTGGCGGTGTAGCAGGCAGGCACATCTGAAGCGTCGCGGTCGACGAAACGATCAGACCGCGCGCACTCCCGTTCGTTCAGCCGCCGACCGCAACGCCTCATCCAGCGTAGCCAGCGGCAGACCCTCGCGGAGCGCCAGTTCGAGATACGACGCGTCGTAGGCCGTCAGCGAATGACGGCGGGCAAGACTGAGCGTGTCGGCCCACGCGTGCTCCGAAGTAGCCGCATCGACTTCGATCGCCATGTCGCGCAGCGCGCCGAGGAATTCGGCGCTTCGCGATTCGCGCAGGACTCCGCGCGCTTCGGCCCGCGCAACCACGTTTGCCACTTCGAGCAGCCATACGGACGGCACGATCGCCTGCGTTTCGACGCGGTCGAAAATCGCCAGCACGCCCGACGCATATCGAAGCGATTGCGCGTTGCCGTCCCCGAACAACCAGCGCATACAGACCGAGTTGTCGAGAACGAAGCGCATCAATCGCGGCCCTCGTCGATCAGGGCCCGTATGTCGACCTCCGCAGTCCCCTCGGTTCGTTCCATCAATTCGCGCATTCGCGCGGCTGCGCGCAGAGCGCGCTGCTTCCGGGAGACATCGACCGGTACCAGCTCCGCGACCGGGGCACCTCGCTGGGTGATGGTGAAGCGTCGACCCTCACGAACCTTGCGCAAGTACTCGGGCAGGCGGGTCTTTGCCTCGTACGCGCCGATCTCGGTGGATTCGCTCATTTGACCCTTCCTAACAGACCGGATTATAGACCAGTCTGAAGGGTCCACCTACAAGAAATCGGGCGCTTCGGCCCGATTTCTCGTTGGCAACCCCGCGATCCGTGAGTCAGGCCTTCCGCTCCTGCCACCCCGGCACCGGAAACACCGGCTTCGCCTGCGCTGCGCTCTCCGGCAGCACCACCTTCGGTTCCCCGCCCCGGTTCTGGATGCACGCCGACGCGATGTGCGTGTTCTGGCCCTTCGCGTCGAACTGGATCGGACCGCCGATCATCACGTGCTCGGCGATGTTCGTCTTGCGCAGCGCGTCGGCCAGCTGCGCGCCGTCGGCGGTGCCGGCGCGCTTGAAGGCGTCGGCGGCGATCATCATCGCCTCGAAGGTGAAGCCCACGTTCAGCGCGTGGAACATCAGCTTCTCCTGCGGGAACTGCTTGTTGAACTGCGCCTCGACGCGCCGGGTGAGTTCGGCCTTCGGGTTGTACCAGGGCACGTTCGAGATGCAGTAGTCGGAGTACCTGTTGCCCAGCGCCTTGTAGAACTGCGCCTCGTACATGCCGGGCGATCCGGGGCTGAGGATCGCCTGGGGCGACCAGCGCTGCTTGACCAGCTCGCGCACGAGCAGGATCGCGTCGTTCAGGCGGCTCACCAGCAGGATGAAGTCGGCATTCGTGGCCTTGGCCTTGGCGACTTCCACCGACAGGTCGCGCGCTTCACGGTCGTAGGCGATGGTGTCGACGATCTTGAACGGCAGGTAGTCGAGCCTGGGCAGGATCGCCGCGATGCCCTTGGCCATCGAGGTGCCGAAGGTGTCGTTCACGTGCAGGAAAACCGCCGTGCGCGGCGCGCGCCCGGTGGCCTGGAACAGGTCACGCGTGAGCGCCAGGCCGTTGGTGATCAGCTCGCCCGCGGTGGTGAAGTTGCGGAACGTGTACTTGTAGCCCTGTTCGGTGATCTGCGGCGCCGCGGCGATGTTCACCACCAGCGGCACTTTGCGCTGCTCGGCCACCTGCGCGATCGCGGCGGTGGGTCCGGAGTCGAAGGCGCCCATCAGCACCTGCGCACCCTCGTCGATCAGCTTCTCGGCACGCGAACGCGCGACGTCGACGTTCGACTCGATGTCGGCGTTCATCAGTTCGACGTCGACCCCGTACATCTCCTTCAGCAGCGCCGGCGAGATGTCGGCGCCGCGCTGGCACGACTGGCCGATGAAGGCGAGAGCGCCGGAGCGCGGCAGCAGCACGCCGACCTTCAGCTTCTTCGACTGCGCGCGGACGATCGCCGGCGCGGCGAGCGCGCCCGCTCCGCTGACGACGGCCGCACGGTTGAAATCACGACGCGTGAATCCGGTCATGCTCCTCTCCTCGTGGTGTTTGTTCGGTGCGGCAGCGGATCTGCCGAAATCGAAAGCCGATTACCCTATCACGCCGGCGGCACCTGATCACGCAGAACGCGCTTCAGGATTTTCCCGGTGGCGCTCTTCGGCAACTCGCTGACGATCTCCACGCGCGTCGGCACCTTGTAGGCGGCGATGTTCACCCGGCACCAGGCAATGACGTCTTCGGGAGCGATCGCCTGTCCCGCCTTCGGCACGACTGCCGCGACCACCTGCTCGCCCTTCTCGGGATGCGGGATGCCGTAGACCGCCACTTCCTGCACCTGCGGCAGCTTGTACAGGTACTGCTCGAGCTCGGCCGGCCACACCTTGAAACCAGACACGTTGATCATGTCCTTGACGCGATCCACGATGTAGACGTAGCCGTCGGCGTCCATGCGGCCGATGTCGCCCGAGTGCAGCCAGCCGTCGCGCAGCGCCTGCGCGGTGTCCTCCGGCCGGTTCCAGTAGCCGAGCATGACGCCGGGGCCGCGGATGCAGATCTCGCCCCATTCGCCGAGCGGCAGTTCGCGGTCGTTCTCGTCGAGGATCTTCAGCGTGAAGCCTTCCACCGCGCGTCCCACCGAACCGAAGCGGTGCTCGACGAGGTCGTTGTAGCAGGCGAAAGGCGAGCACTCGGTGAGTCCGTAGCCCTCGTACACCCGGCGGCCGAAGCGTTCGGTCCAGCGGCGGGAGATCTCCTCGGGCATCGTCGCCGCGGCCGACATCTCGTAGCGGATCGACGACAGGTCCCACTTCGACAGGTCCATCGCCAGCAGGCCGATGAAGATCGTCGGCACGCCGAAGAACAGCGTGATGCGCTCGCGCTGGATGGCGTCGAGCACGACGTCGGGCACGAAGCGGCGGAACAGGCAGATCGTCGAGCCGGCGAGAATCGCCGCGTTCAGGATGTAGTTCTGCCCGTAGACGTGGAACAGCGGCAGGAACACGCACAGGCGATCGTCGTCGCGGTAGCCCGAGTATTTCGCGGCGCTGGCGACGTTGCTCGCGATGTTCGACTGCGACAGCGTCACCCCCTTCGGAAAGCCGGTGGTGCCCGACGAGTAGAGCAGCGCCGCCGGGTCGTCGGCGGCGCGCTCGACCGGCTCGAAGCGCTCGGGCTGCCCCGCGCACCATTGCACGAGCGTCGGCGCGCCGCTGCTCGCCTCGCCTTCGCAGACGACGACGTGCTTCAGCGCCGGGCACGACTCGCGCGGCACGAATTGCACGAGTTCCGCGGTAGTGAAGACGAGCACCGACCCCGAGTCGTTCAGCAGGTACTCGACCTCGCCCGCGCGGAAGATCGCGTTGATCGACACCGGGATCGCGCCGATCTTCTGCGCCGCGTAGTAGGTCGTGGCGTACTCGGGCACGTTCGGCAGGTACAGCGCGACGCGGTCGCCGGCGCCGATGCCGTTGGCGCGCATCGCGTTGGCCAGGCGCGAAGCGTCGGTTTCGAGCTGGCCGTAGGTGATCGTGCGGCCCTCGAAAAGGATCGCGGGCTTCGACGGCGCACGCGCCGCCCATTGCTGCAGGCTCGTAGCGAGATTCATCGTGGCTTCCGGAGCGACGGGACAGTGCTCCGTCTTATAGCACTTTCGCTGCGGGCTCCGGACTGCGCTCGGTGAAGCGCTCGGGGGCAGGCTGGCGCTCGCGCGGCGGCGCGTACTGCCAGCGCTTCCACGCGCTCAGCACGGCGTTCGGGTATTCGGCCTTGCCGAGGCTGCCGTTGTAGCGGCCGAGCGCGCGGAACAGGTCGCCGCGCTCGATGTCGAGATAGTGGCGCAGGATCGTGCAGCCGTAGCGCAGATTCGTACGCGCATCGAAGAGCTTGGCGCTGTCTGCGTCGCCGATCAGCTGCGTCCAGAACGGCATCACCTGCATGTAGCCGCGCGCGCCCGCGCTGGAGACCGCATAGCGGCGGAAGTTGCTCTCGACCTCGATCAGGCCGAGCACGAGATGAGGATCGAGCCCGGCGCGCTGCGCCTCGTAGCGCACTGCATGCAGGAACTCGATGCGCTGGCGGTACTCGGGCTTCCAGCGGCGCGGCAGGCGCGAGGACATCGTCGACAGCCAGTCGACTTTCTCCGAAATCGACGCGAAATGCGGCTGGGGCGTCTCGTGGTCTTCGCGCACGGCGGCGGCGAGTGCCGAGCGCATCGAGTCGCTGAGCGCCTCGTACTGCTGCGAGCCCGCGCGCGCGGGCCTCGACGCGATCAGCGCGGCGAACAGCGCGCAGGTGAGCAGCAGCAGGAACAGGACACGTTTCATTCGCCGGCGATTGAATCGCCGCGCGGCTCAGTCGGCAAGCGCCTGCCGGATGGCCGGCAGTGCGCCGCCGACGGGAACCTGCTCGACCTGCATTGCGCGTCGCACGAGCACCTCGATCCTGCCGTCCTTGAGGCTCCTCTCGCCGACGGTGACGCGCACCGGAACGCCGATCAGTTCCCAGTCGGCGAACATCGCCCCGGGACGCTCGTCGCGATCGTCGAGCAGGACGTCCACCCCCTCGGCGAGCAGCTGCTCGTAGAGCGCATCGGCGGTGGCGCGCACGACGTCGGAGCGCGCGTAGCCGGGCGGCACGATGACGACCTCGAAGGGCGCGATCGGACGCGGCCACGCGATGCCACGCTCGTCGTGGTTCTGCTCGATCGCGGCGCCCAGCAGCCGCGTGATCCCGATGCCGTAGCAGCCCATCTCGAAGGGCTTCGACCGGCCGTCGGCATCGACGAACACGGCGTTCATCTCCTTCGAATAGCGCGTGCCGAGGAAGAACACGTGGCCGACCTCGATGCCGCGCTGGATGGCCAGCGTACCCTTGCCGTCGGGAGAGGGATCGCCCTCGCGCACGTTGCGGATGTCGGCGACCAGCGGCTCGGGAAGATCGCGGCCCCAGTTCACGCCGGTGTAGTGGAAGTCGGCTTGGTTCGCGCCGCAGACGAAGTCGTGCATGTTCGCCACCGTGCGGTCGGCGACGACGCGCACCGGCCTGCGCGTGCCGATCGGGCCGAGATAGCCGGGCGGCGAGCCGAAGTGCTCGACGATCTCGGCGTCGGTGGCGAAACGAAAGCCTTCGAGGCTGTCGATCTTGCCCGCCTTGACCTCGTTCAGTTCGTGATCGCCGCGCACGAGCAGCAGCCAGATCTGTGTTCCGGCTGCAGGCGCGTGCGGAGGCTCGCCCGGCACCGACGCGACGCGCGCCTCGCCGTGGATGCGCGTGTCCGAGCGCGCGTCGACCGCGAGCACGATCGACTTCACCGTGCGCTCGAGCGGAATGCCGAGCAGTTCGGCGACTTCCTCGCAGCGCGCGCGCGACGGGGTGGCCACCTTCACCAGCGGTTCGGTGGGCGCCGCGCGCCGTTCGACCAGCGGCAGCGCCTCGGCGAGTTCGATGTTGGCCGCGTAATCGGAATCGGGGCACCAGGCGATCGCGTCCTCGCCGGTATCGGCGATCACCTGGAACTCGTGGCTGGCCGAGCCGCCGATCGCGCCGGTGTCGGCGGCGACCGCGCGAAAGCGCAGCCCCATGCGCGAGAAGATCGCGCGATACGCGTCGAACATCGCGCGATAACTCGCCAGCGCCGATTCGCGGTCGCGATCGAAGGAATACGCGTCCTTCATCGTGAACTCGCGCCCGCGCATCACGCCGAAGCGCGGCCGGCGCTCGTCGCGGAACTTCGTCTGGATGTGATAGAAGTTCTTCGGCAATTGCTTGTAGCTGCGCAACTCGTTGCGCGCGATGTCGGTGACGACCTCTTCCGAGGTGGGCTGCACGATGAAGTCGCGCTGGTGGCGATCCTTCACGCGCAGCAGTTCCGGTCCGTATTTGTCCCACCGACCCGACTCGACCCACAATTCGGCCGGTTGGACGACCGGCATCAGCAATTCGATTGCACCTGCCCGGTTCATCTCGTCGCGCACGATCGCTTCGATCTTGCGAATGCTGCGCAGGCCCAGCGGCATGTACGTGTAGATACCGCCGGCGACCTTGCGGATCATGCCGGCCCTCGTCATCAGGCGATGACTGACGACCTCGGCGTCGGCCGGTGCTTCCTTTTGCGTCGACAGGTGGAAACGAGAAGCTTTCATGGGGAATCCGGGAGCGCAACGCAGGGAAGACGGCGTCGCAATTGCGGCTGACGCGAGAGGCCACTGGCTATAATCGAAGCGATTGTAAGAGATCGGGGGTGCGGCCATGCTGGACCGTGACGGCTATCGCCCCAACGTCGGGATCATCCTGGTCAATTCGAGGAACTCGGTTTTCTGGGGGAAGCGGATACGCGAGCACTCCTGGCAGTTTCCGCAAGGCGGCATCAAGCGCGGCGAGTCGCCCGAGCAGGCGATGCTGCGCGAACTGCACGAGGAAGTGGGCCTGCATCCGCACCACGTCCGCATCGTCGGGCGCACGCGCGACTGGCTTCGCTACGAGGTGCCCGAACACTGGGTGCGTCGAGAGTGGCGGGGGCACTACCGCGGCCAGAAGCAGATCTGGTTCCTGGTGCGACTGGTCGGCCGCGATAGCGACATCGATCTGCGCGCCTCGAGTCACCCGGAGTTCGACGCCTGGCGTTGGAACGACTATTGGGTGCCGCTCGATGCGGTGATCGAGTTCAAGCGCGGCGTC
>JAJPEN010000010.1 GCA_021166835.1 Burkholderiaceae bacterium
CAGGCGCTTGTACTTGCCGCACAGGCACTCGTAGTCCTTGATCGGCCCGAAGATCTTCGCGCAGAACAGGCCGTCGCGCTCGGGCTTGAAGGTGCGGTAGTTGATCGTCTCGGGCTTCTTCACCTCGCCGAACGACCACGAGCGGATCTTCTCGGGCGATGCGAGCCCGATCTTGATCGCGTCGAAATGCTCTTCTTCCTGGACCTGCTTGAACAGATCGAGCAATGCTTTCATGAACGACTCCTGAATCCTTTGCCCGCGCGCTTCAGTTGCGCTCGAGGTCGATGTCGATGCCGAGCGAGCGGATTTCCTTCACCAGCACGTTGAACGACTCGGGCATGCCGGCATCGATCGCGTGCTCGCCCTTGACGAGGTTCTCGTAGACCTTCGTGCGGCCGTTGACGTCGTCGGACTTCACCGTGAGCATCTCCTGCAGCATGTACGAAGCGCCGTAGGCCTCGAGCGCCCAGACCTCCATCTCGCCGAAGCGCTGGCCGCCGAACTGCGCCTTGCCGCCCAGCGGCTGCTGCGTGACCAGCGAATACGGCCCGGTGGAACGCGCGTGCATCTTGTCGTCGACCAGGTGGTGCAGCTTCAGCATGTGCATGTAGCCCACCGTGACCGGCCGGTCGAAGGCGTCGCCGGTGCGGCCGTCGTGCAGCGTGACCTGCGTCTTGGTCGGCGTGAAGCCGATCAGCTTCGTGCGCGCGTCGTCGTCGGGGTACGCGAGATCGAGCATCCGGTGGATTTCCGGCTCCGAGGCGCCGTCGAACACCGGCGTGGCGAAGGGAACTCCTTCGGCGAGGTTCGACGCCAGCTCGACGAGGCTGTTCTCGCCGAGATGCGACAGGTCGGCGCTCTGGCCGCCGCCGTTGTAGACGCGATCGAGCAGTGCGCGCAGCTCCTCGACCCGCGCCTTCTGCGCGAGCAGGTCGCCGATGCGCCGGCCGATGCCCTTGGCCGCCCAGCCCAGGTGCGTCTCGAGGATCTGTCCGACGTTCATCCGCGACGGCACGCCAAGCGGGTTCAGCACGATGTCCACCGGCGTGCCGTCGGCCATGTACGGCATGTCCTCGATCGGAACGATGCGCGAGACCACACCCTTGTTGCCGTGACGTCCCGCCATCTTGTCGCCCGGCTGCAGGCGGCGCTTGACGGCCAGGTACACCTTGACCATCTTCAGCACGCCCGGCGGCAGCTCGTCGCCCTGCGTGAGCTTCTTGCGTTTCTCCTCGAAAGCGAGATCGAAGGAGTGGCGCTTCTGCTCGATCGATTCCTTCAGCGCCTCGAGCTGGCTGGCCGCCGTCTCGTCGGCCAGCCGGATCTCGAACCAGTGGTAGCGGTCGAGGTCGGCCAGGTACTCGGCGGTGACCGCCGCGCCCTTGGCCAGCCGCTTCGGTCCGCCGTTGACCGTCTTGCCCACCAGCAGCCGCTCGATGCGCGAGAACGCGTCGTTCTCGACGATGCGCAGCTGGTCGTTGAGGTCCTGGCGATAGCGCTTCAGCTCGTCGTCGATGATCGACTGCGCGCGCTTGTCGCGCTGGATGCCTTCGCGGGTGAACACCTGCACGTCGATGACCGTGCCGTTCATGCCCGAGGGCACGCGCAGCGACGTGTCCTTCACGTCGGAGGCCTTCTCGCCGAAGATCGCGCGCAGCAGCTTCTCCTCGGGGGTGAGCTGCGTCTCGCCCTTGGGCGTGACCTTGCCGACCAGCGTGTCGCCCGCCTCGACCTCGGCGCCGATGTAGACGATGCCGGAGTCGTCCAGGCGCGCCAGCTGCGACTCGGACAGGTTCGAGATGTCGCGCGTGATGTCCTCGGGGCCGAGCTTGGTGTCGCGCGCGAGCACCGACAGCTCCTCGATGTGGATCGACGTGTAGCGGTCGTCGGAGACGACCTTCTCCGAGATCAGGATCGAGTCCTCGAAGTTGTAGCCGTTCCACGGCATGAACGCGACCAGCATGTTCTGCCCGAGCGCCAGCTCGCCGAGGTCGGTGGACGCGCCGTCGGCGATGACGTCGCCCCTGGCGATCGTGTCGCCCTTGCGCACGATCGGGCGCTGGTTGATGTTCGTGTTCTGGTTGCTGCGCGTGTATTTCGTCAGGTTGTAGATGTCGACGCCCACCTCGCCGGCGGCGGCTTCCTCGTCGTGCACGCGCACGACGATGCGGTCGGCGTCGACGAAGTCGACGACGCCGCCGCGCAGCGCGGTGACCACCGTGCCCGAGTCGACCGCGCAGGTGCGCTCGATGCCGGTGCCGACGAGCGGTTTCTCCGGACGCAGGCAGGGCACCGCCTGGCGCTGCATGTTCGAGCCCATCAGCGCGCGGTTGGCATCGTCGTGCTCGAGGAACGGAATGAGCGACGCAGCCACCGACACGATCTGCGAGGGCGCGACGTCCATGTACTCGACGTGCTCGGGCGAGGTCAGCTCGGATTCACCGGCCTTGCGCACCGAGACGAGGTCGCCGGTGAGCCGGCCGTTGTCGTCGATCGCCGCGTTGGCCTGCGCGATCACGTAGCGGCCTTCCTCGATCGCCGACAGGTAGTGGATCTCGTCGGTGACGCGGCTGTCGACCACCTTGCGGTACGGCGTCTCGAGGAAGCCGTATTCGTTCAGCTGCGCGTACAACGCCAGCGAGTTGATCAGGCCGATGTTCGGGCCTTCCGGCGTCTCGATCGGGCACACGCGTCCGTAATGGGTGGGGTGCACGTCGCGCACCTCGAAGCCGGCGCGCTCGCGCGTCAGGCCGCCCGGGCCCAGCGCCGAGACGCGCCGCTTGTGCGTGATCTCCGACAGCGGGTTCGTCTGGTCCATGAACTGCGACAGCTGCGACGAACCGAAGAACTCGCGGATGGCCGCGCTGATCGGCTTGCTGTTGATCAGGTCGTGCGGCATCAGGTTTTCGGTCTCGGCCTGGCCCAGGCGCTCCTTGACCGCACGCTCGACGCGCACCAGCCCTGCGCGGAACTGGTTCTCGGCCAGCTCACCCACGCAGCGCACGCGCCGGTTGCCCAGGTGGTCGATGTCGTCGATCTCGCCGCGGCCGTTGCGCAGCTCGACGAGGATCTTGATCACCGCGAGGATGTCCTCGTTGGTGAGCGTCATCGGCCCGGTGAGCTCCTCGCGCCCGACGCGGCGGTTGAACTTCATCCGGCCGACCTTCGACAGGTCGTAGGCGTCCTCG
>JAJPEN010000040.1 GCA_021166835.1 Burkholderiaceae bacterium
TTCAGCATCGATTCAACTTCACGTGCGCACACTGCAAGCACAGTCGCCATCGACTGGAGTTCCGCGCAAAGGAGTTCATCATGCAATCGACCGCATTTCTCGCCTCGATCGGAATGCTTGCAGCCCTCCTCGGCAGCAGCCCCGCGCTGGCTGGAGATCGCAGCGACAGCCGCCACCATGACGGTGAGCGCCACCGCGTCGCGAACACTCGTCCTGCCGGCGCCTTCGACCAGGGCATGCAGGCCGTACCCCATAACGCAGGGCCCGGAGAATGGGGCCACGGCTGGCAATATTTCTCAGATCCCGTCGCGCGACGCGCCGTCGTCATCAGCCCGCAAGGCGACTATTACTACAGCCACGGCAAAGGACTGCGCTGGGTCGCTGCGGCGCAGAGGGGCGCCCCGGAAACCGCCTCCGCCCGGGTCGTGCAAAACCCGGACGGATGAGCGATTCGCCGAATGAGCCGGATCCCCTCGCGGAGGCGTTCGACCGGTGCCACTGCACCCGAGGCGCGGGTGCGGTGGCCCTGTCCGGTCAGGCATTGAAGCTGGGAGCGCCCAGGACCGTGACGCCGACCGGCCGCATCGGTGCGGACGCCGGGGCGTTCGCTCGGCCGGGTGTCGGCTTCTCGACCGGTCCCTCGTTGTTCGACTGGACGAGGAGCAGGTCGGCCGCCCCATCGGCGACCTGTGAGGTCTGCGCACTCATCTGCAGCGCGATCGTGGGGGCGCCGACGTTGCCGTTCACGGCCGGATAATCGGTTTCGATGGTCTGTGCCTGCACGCCGAAGGCGGCGAAGGCGAAGGCGGTCGGGATGGCGAATCTGGCGATCGATTTCATGACGTCTTCCTTCAGGTGTGCACCGTTTTCGAACGGCGAGTAGTTACGATGCGCCCGCCGTCGTACAGGCAGATTTCAGTTCAGCCCGTCGCTCGTTTCGATTGAAGTCGTCGCGGCGGCACGTTTCGCGAGTCGGCTCCGCATCGATGCCGACCCTTGCGAAAGCGCCGGTGCCGCGCGTTCACCGAGCCGCTCGCGCTGCGCATGCGGCACGACGACTTCCGGCGGAGGCGCCAGCACGATCAGCAGGCTGTCCTGCAACGCCTGCACGACGGTCAGGTGCGAACCTTCGAGCTGCAGCGACTCCCCGTCGGTGAGAAAAGTGTCGTGCGGCTGCGCATCCTGCGTAATCCAGACCAGTCCCTCGAGGACCGTCACTACCTGGCCGCGTCCCTTGCGGATGCGCATCAGCGCGTCCTTCGACAGGGTCCGGGCCGCCTGGGCGATTTCATTCGTGTACATGACCGACTCCGACAATGACTTGTCCGAGTCGTCATCGTCGCGCCCGGGGGTTGCACGTTTGTTTCACGGCAGCTGAAAGGAATTTCATATGACACGGCGCTGCGATCGGACAGGCGCAGTCGAGAGCTGCGCGTACCGGATGCAGCGCGCTTACGCCGGGGCGTGCAGTGCGACGGACAGGCTGCGTGCGATGTCGCGTGCCACGAGCGGCTTGCCGAGGATCTCGACGACGCCGAGTTCCTTCGCACGTGCGGCAAGTGCGGGACTGACGTAGCCGCTCATCAGCACGATCGGGATCTCCGGCCGGATCGCCCGGATCTGCTGCGCCAGCTCCGAACCGGTCATCACGGGCATCGCCTCGTCGGAGAGCACGAGGTCGAAGCGATCCGGTTCGGCACGGAAGCACTCGAGTGCCTGCGCGCTCGACTCGAAGCCCACGGGCTCGTAGCCGAGTCGTGCCAGCAGCTCTTCGCCCAGTCGCACGAGCGCCGTCTCGTCGTCGACGAGGAGCACGGTCTGGCCCTTGCCGAGCGCTGCCGGCTCTTCCTCGACCGCGACCGGCAGCACGGTCGATCCCTCGCGCGGCAGGTAGACCGTCATCGTCGTGCCCTCGCCCGGTCGGCTCGCCACGGCGATGCCGCCGCCCAGGTCGGTGACGATCCCGTGCACCAGCGACAGCCCCAGCCCGGTGCCGACGCCGATGTCGCGCGTGGTGAAGAACGGATCGAAGATGCGCTCGAGCAGCCGCGGCGGCATGCCGACGCCGGTGTCGGCGACGACCAGGCGTACGTAGGCGCCGGCAGCGAGCTCGCTCGTCGTCACGCGTTCGGGCGTGTCGAAATCGACCGCGTCGACGCGCACCGAAAGCGCGCCCTTCGAACCGATCGCCTGCACCGCGTTCGCGCACAGGTTCATCACCACCTGGTGGATCTGCGTCGTGTCGCCCAGCACGGCAGCGTCGCCCGCATCGAGGCGGCGCTCGAGGCGTATGCCGCCGGGCATCGAGGCGGCGACCTGGTCGAGCACCTCGGCGACGACCGCCTGCACGTGCACCGGCTTGCGCTCGCCCATCCCGCTGCGACTGAAGGCGAGGATGCGCTCGACGAGCGACTTCGCGCGCATGCCTGCGCTGATCGTCGCGTCGATGTGCCGGCGCAGCCCGGTGCCCTCGGCCGCTTCCTTCTGCGCCATCTCTCCGTAGCCGAGGATCGCGGCGAGGATGTTGTTGAAGTCGTGCGCGATGCCGCCGGCGAGCGTTCCCATCGCCTCGAGCTTCTGCGCCTGGCGCAACTGCTGCTCGAGACGGTCGCGATCGGCCTCGGCGTTCTTGCGGTCGGTGACGTCCTCCATCGAGCCCGCCATCCGGTATGCGCGCCCGGCCGCGTCGCGCAGCGCGATGCCGTGCTGGCGGTACCAGTGCCAGTGGCCGTCGGCGTGCCGCAGCCGGTATTCGACGTCGAAGTTCGGCGTGCGCCCCTGCAGGTGCGCGGCCAGGGCCGCGCGCGTGCGCGACACGTCGTCGGGGTGGTAGGTGGCCAGCGCGATCCAGTCTCGCCGCGGCCGGCGCGGCTCGCCGCCCGGCCCGAGCGAGAGCACCTGCTGCGCGCGCGGCGACAGGAACAGCATGTCCGACGGCAGGTCCCAGTCCCACAGTCCCTCGTTCGCGCCGTCGACGGCGAGCTGGTAGCGCTCCTCGGACTCGCGCAGCGCCTGCTCGCTCTGGCGCAGCGCCTCCTGCGTGCGCTTGCGTTCGGAGATGTCCACCGTGGCGCCGGCAACCCGCTGCGCCCGGCCCTGCCCATCGCGGAAGCACTGCCCGCGCGTCTGCACCCAACGGTATGCGCCCGTGCTGCGATCGAACACGCGGTACTCGGCGTCGATGCGCGGCGTGCGGCCCGCCAGGTGCTCGTCGACCGCGTCGACGAGCAGCCGCCGGTCGTCGGGGTGCAGCGGAACGGCGCTGAGCCAATCGCGACCCTTCGTCGGCAGGCTCTCCGGCGTGAGCCCGACCATCGACGCGAGGTTCTTCGAAGCGAACACCTCGTCGCTGGCCACGTCCCAGACCCAATGCGCGACGTTCATTCCGATCATCGCGATCGCATAGCGCTCCTCCGACTGGCGCAACGCCTGCTCGGCGCGCTTGCGCGCGTCGATGTCGCTGATCGACCCGGCGATGCGCAGCGGCCGGCCGTCGTCATCGCGGACGCACAGCCCGCGCACGTGGATCCATCGCATCTCGCCGCCGGGATGCACTATCCGGTACTCGCCTTCGAAGGCCGGCGTGCGCCCGGCCAGATGCGCTTCGAGCGCCTCTTTGCGGCGGACTGCATCCTCGGGATGCATGCGCACCCGGCGAAACACCTCCTCGTTAGCCTGCACTTCATCACTGTCGGCCGTGCCGAGCAGTTCGCGGGCGCGTGCCGACAGGTAGATCCGCTGCGTGCGGAAGTCCCAATCCCAAATGCCGTCGTCGGAACCCGCGACGGCGAGCTCGAAGCGCTGGCGCGACGCCTCGAGCGCGTCGCGTGCGGCGCGAAGTTGCAGCAGCTGGTGCAGCAGCAGCCACAGCAGCAGTCCGGCGAAGGCCGCCAGCGCCGCGCTGCGGCGAATCTCGGCCGGGCCCATGGCCGTCCAGACCATCGACGCGAGGAACAACACGCCGACCACGCCGATCGCACGGCGCAGCCATGGTTTGGGGGTGAAGGCGTGCAGCGACTCGCCGGTGTTCATGAGACGACGCGCAGCAGCGGACGCAACGTGTCGAGCAGCGCTTCGCGCGAGACCGGCTTGGGCAGCACCGCTGCGACGCCCAGTTGCCGCGCGCAGCAGCCGTCGCGATCGACGTTGGCGAAGAACGCCGAAGACAGGGCCACCACCGGCCGACCGTCGTGCACTGCCATCAGCGACCGCATCCGCTCGCAGCCGCCCTCGCGCGGGAAGGCGACGTCGACCAGGACGACGTCGCAGCGCGCGTGCACGTCGTCCTGCGCTTCGATCCCGGCGGCCGACAGCCACTCGGCGAGAAGGGCGAACAGGACCGGGTCTGCGCCGACGATCAACACACGGGGGCGTTCGCTCGCTCGAAGATTCATTCCTCGATCCGCTTTGAATCCGATGCCATTCAGCCCCGGCCGTCTTGCGGCCGCATTGCAAAGCGATCCCGCCAGATTACGTCTGAAACAGTCCGGAAGAGGCTGTAATGCGACCGACTTTCGTTGTAGGCTTTCCTATTCGGACGGAGGCGAAGCGCAGATGAAGCCGCACGTGCTCGCACTGGACGATGACCCCTCGATTCGCGACCTTCTCGCCACGTACCTCGCGCAGAACGAGATGCGCGTGACGGCGGTCGCCGACGGTAGCGGCCTGATCGAAACGCTGTCGCGCGAGGCGATCGATGTGGTCGTGCTCGACCTGCGACTGCCGGGCGAGGACGGCATGCAGATCATGCACCGCATCCGGCAGCGCTCGTCGATCCCGATCCTCGTGCTCACCGGCGTGGCCGAGGAGGCAGATCGCGTCATGGGCCTGGAGCTCGGCGCCGACGACTACCTGACGAAGCCGTTCAGTCCGCGCGAGCTGCTCGCCCGCATCCGCGCGCTACTGCGCCGCGCGAAAGCGCAGGCGAGCGTCGCCCAGCACGTCGCCGAGATACGCGCCTGGCGTTTCGGCGACTGGGAGCTGAACGTGGGGCTGCGCAAACTGCGCGCTGCGGAGGGGCGCCTCGTCGATCTCACCAACGGCGAGTTCAGCCTGCTCGCCGCGATGCTCTCGGCGCCGAAGCGCATCCTCACCCGGGACCAGCTGCTCGAGGCCTCGCGATTGCACAACGCCGAGGTGTACGACAGGACGATCGACGTGCAGATCCTGCGACTGCGCCGCAAGATCGAGCCCGACCCGGCGCACCCGACATACATCCGCACCGAGCGCGGCGCCGGATACGTGTTCGACGCCGAGGTGCAGACGCTGCGCTGAGCGAGGCCCGGCCCGCGCCGTCCGCAAGTCCTCGGCGGCGACGAACGCGACTCCTCAAAGGGAGGCAGCATGCAGAACGGCGATGCGGGCACGATCCGGATCGGCATCGGCGGCTGGATCTACCAGCCGTGGCGCGGCGTTTTCTATCCGGAGAAGCATCCGGCGAAGCGCGAACTCGAGTACGCGAGCCGCCGACTGAGCTCGATCGAGATCAACGGCACCTATTACCGCACGCAGAAGCCGGCGACCTTCGCGAAATGGCGAGACGAGACGCCGGATGACTTCGTCTTCGCCGTCAAGGCACCCCGCTTCGCCACGCATCGCACGCGGCTCGCCGAAGCGGGCGAGTCGATCGAACGATTCCTTGCGAGCGGCGTGCTCGAGTTGAAGGAAAAGCTCGGGCCGATCAACTGGCAGTTCCCGACGAGCCGCAGCTTCGACGCGGCGGATTTCGAGGCATTCCTGGCGCTGCTGCCGGCGTCCGCCGACGGACGTCCGCTGCGTCACGCGGTCGAGGTTCGGCACGACAGCTTCCGCAACGCCCAATTCGTCGCACTGGCGAAGGCACGCGGCGTGGCGATCGTCGTCGCCGGCGACAGCGAGCATCCGCAGATCGCCGACCCGACCGCGCCCTTCGTCTACGTTCGCATCATGGGCACGCGGGAGAACGAGCCGACCGGCTACTCCGCGAGCGATCTCGATCGCTGGGCGGCGCGCGCGAAGGCGTGGGCGTCGGGTGCGACGCCGGAAGGGCTGGCCTTCGCGGCCCCCGCCAACGCATCGGGGGCGCAGGCAGGACGAGCGACTCCTCGCGACGTCTACCTCTACGTGATCAGCGGCTGCAAGGCGCGCAATCCGGCCGCCGCCATGGCGCTGATCGAGCGGCTCGGGTAGTGGGCCGTCGGCCGAGTTCATCCAACGAGTGCTGGCCACTACTGCCCGCGCAGCGTCGCCGAGGGCGACTCCCCATAGCGGGCTCGGTAGTCGGCCGCGAAGCGTCCGAAATGCAGATACCCGACTGAAAGCGCAACGTCTGTCACGCGCGTTCCCGGTGGTGCGTCTCGCAGCATCTCGCGTGCCTTCGCGAGTCGATGCCCGCGCGCAAAATTCAGCGGAGTGGTCTTCCGATAGCGGCGAAAGCCGGTGTAGAGGGTTCGAACGCTGATGCCGAGACGCCCTGCCAATTCGCCGATGCCTCCCTCGAGCGCGGGATCGGCGGCGATCATCTCTTCAGCACGACGCACGTAGGACGGAGCCGGCGCCCGCGAATCGACCCGCAGCGCATCCGTGTAGTTGTGCGGCTGCACCAGCAACAAAGTCGAAATCAACGCGTCGTCGAGTGTCCGCCTCCCGATCGGCGAGCCGAGGTAGTGCGACTGCGGTGTCAATTCAGCCAGCAGGAACTGAACCAGCCGATTCCAGGTTGCGCCTCGCTCGCTCGCGAGATCCAGCCGAGGCAGGAACTCGACCGGGCGGGACGGCATGTGGCCGAGCAGCATCGCGAGGGCGCGCTCCAGACTCGAGCGCGGAATCTTGATCGAGAGTTTGCTGCAGTCATCGTCCCATTGTGTCCGGATGGGCGACACGCAGGACTGAACCGAAGCGATCGCCGGGTTCGACGTGAGCTCCCATTCGGCGGAACGAATCGTCGACGTACCCGCGATCGGCATGCCTACCAGATAGAAATCGTCGAGCGAGCCTGGATCGAGCCGCACTGCCGCTCCGTATCGCGCATAGAGAAGGACGATCTCGCCGAGCTTCACCGTTCGGCAGCACACGTCCAACTGTGCGTGCTCGTGCACGAGTCGCAGCGCGTGGGGCGACAGAATCCGACCGAAATGGCGACGCGCCTCCTCCAGATCCACGGTTCGAAAGGCGGGGAATTCGTTCAGTGGGCCATCGATCCGGTTCATGACAGCGCAATCTGGACAAATGCAGCGCAATCGGGATGGTCGGCTACCCGAGCATCCTACAAGATGGAAGTCATCGCGGACAGGGAGACGGAATGTCGTCAGCTGCAAGAGAGGCAATCGCCGTTCTCGAAGCAAACGGGATCGATCGGGTGTTCGGAAACCCGGGCACTACCGAAGTCCCCCTTCTGGATGCCACCGTGTCAGGCGAAGTCGCTTTCCATCTCTGCCTTCACGAGGGTGTTGCGGTAGCGATGGCCGACGGCTACGGGCGCGCGACGAACAGTGTGGGCGTGGTCATGGTCCACACCTCGGTGGGCACGGCGAACACTCTGGCCAACCTGATCAACCTGAGCAGCGATCGCTCGCCCCTGCTCGTGATCGCCGGCGACAAGGACGACAGACTGAGCGGACGCGGGTGTTTCTGCGAAGTATCCGATCTTCCCGGACTCGTGCGGCAGGCGACCAAGGAGGCCTGGCGTGTAACGCTTCCGCAAAAACTGCCCGAACTCGTATTGCGTGGGCTCAAGGTGGCCCAGACTCCGGCCCGCGGACCGGTCTTCCTCGCAGCGCCAGAGAATTACATGGCCGAGGAACTGAGTACGGAGTTCGTTGGCCTGTACCGCCGCAGAGCGGACAAGATCACGCTGCGCACGCATCCGGAAGAACTCGTGGCGGTGTTACAGGCGCTGGCGAGCGCCGAGCGCCCGTTGCTTCTCGCCGGAAACGAGGTCGGAGCGGGCGAAGCGATGTCGCTGCTCGTCGATCTGGCCGAACGGTTCTGCGTTCCTGTCGTCGGCGAGGAAGTTTTCACGACGAACTCGCTCAACTTCCCCACCGATCACCCCTATTACCACGGCAATTTCGCCCCCGACATTGACGTCGTGCGGGACGCGGACCTGATCGTCTCGATTGGCGCGCGCATGTTCATGGAGTACACGTGGCCGGTGCAGCCCTATCTGCGTGCCGGAGTGCGCCTGCATCAGATCGGAGCCGATGCCAACGAACTCGGCAAGATCTATCGGGCTGAACGGGCCATACTGTCCGACGTCGGTGACGCCCTGCGCGAGATGTGCCGGTTGACCGCCGATGGGACGATCGCCATGCCGCGCGAGGCGGCGCTCGAGCGCCGCCTCGCGCGTGCGCGGAAGCAATCGTCGGTATACATCGCCTCCCCGCCTGCAAACGACCTCGTCAGGCCGACCGCGACAGGCGCACTGCATCCGCTGCGACTGCTCGAGCTGCTGGACTCGATTCTGCCCAGCGATCTCGCGATCGTCGACGAATCGGTGCTTTCCAAATCACTGATGCAGACGCGTTTCCGCCTCGATGCCAACCGATTGTATTTTGGAACTTCGGGCGGCGGACTCGGCTGGGGAATTCCGGCCGCGGTCGGGGTGCAACTCGGAATGCCGGGGCGGCGAGTCGTTGCCTTCGTCGGCGACGGAGGTGCACTTTTCAACATCCAGGCGCTGTGGAGCGCGGCGCACCTGCGCGCGCCGGTCATCGTCGTGATCGTCAACAACGACGGTTACATGGCCGTGCGCCGCGGATTGCGGGAATTCGGCGAGGCCTCGCAGCGATCGGGGCGATTCCCCGGTTCCTCGTTCTCGAGCCCCGGAATCGATTTTTGCGCGATCGCGCGCGGGTTCGGCGTGCGCGCAGTGTCGGTGCAATCGGAGGAACAGCTCGTCGAAGCGCTGCGATGTGCGCTCGCCTCCGACGACGCCGTCGTGATCGATGCGCACGTGATCGCATCGCACTATCACTGAGATTCCACGAAAGGAGACAGGACCGTCATGCGAAAGACAGTGAAATTCAGCGTGATACTGAATGTGCTGCTCGCTTTTGCGTACTGCATGCCCGCGCATGCGGCGAGCGGTGAGCAGGCGCAGTCGCGCAACGGGTCCGGTGCGAGCGCCGCGCTCACGCAAGTAACGGTCGGGGTTCTGAACGTATCCGATGCAGCGCCGCTCTATCTCGCGATCCAGAACGGCATCTTCGCCCGCCACGGCTTGTCCGTTGAAACGGTGCCCGCCGCCGGCGCGGCGCAGGCGACCTCGGGGCTCGTCTCTGGAGACATGCAATTCGCGTTTGGAAGTTACGTTCCGTTCATCCTCGCCGCGCAGAAAGGGGTGGGGCTGAAGATCGCAGCGCCCGCCGACGATGTGAACGACGCCTTCAGTCGCGTGGTAGTCGCGAAAGACAGTCCGTTCCAGACCGCGTCCGACCTGAAAGGCAGGAAGATTGCGGTTTCGGCGCTGATCAATTTCGGCACTCTCGGCATCCAGGAGGCACTCAAGGCCTCAGGCGTCGATCCGAAAGACGTCACCTTCGTGACCTTCCCGTTTCCCAACATGATGGCGGCGCTGGAGCACGGACAGGTGGATGCGGCATGGCTCGTCGAGCCGTTCCTGACACAGGCCCGCGACTCGGGCAAGACGAGAGACCTGTTCAACCCGTTCAGCGGAAAGATGCAAGGCGTCCCGGCCGCCGGGTTCATGATGACGGCGGGCTACGCGAAGGCGCACGCCGATGTGGCAGCGAAATTCCGGCGAGCCATGGCCGAAGCGAGCGGATTGGCGACCAGCGACCCTCTGGTCGTCCGAAAAATCATTCCGACCTTCACGAAGATCCCGGCTCCGGTGGCCATGAAAATAGGTCTGCCGGCGTATACGTCGGTGCTCGAGCCTTCGCAATTGCAGCGCCTCGCCGATGTCATGGCGAGCAATGGCCTGCTCGGAAATGGGTTCGACACCTCGGTCTTTTTCGGTGACTGAAGCCAACGTACTCTCCCGGGGAGCGATCGCGACGAGCGGTGTGTCCCCGGCGCGGTCTTCGAAACGGCACTTGCGGCGCTTCGCCGGCACGAGCCGGAGCGCCAGACGCGTGGCCGGGGTCGTGCTCGTCCTCGCGCTCGGCGAACTGGTCACCAGATCGGGGGCCGTCGACCCGCAGTACGTCCCTCACGTATACACCGTGCTGAGGAGGATGGTGGAGCTGTGCGGCGACGCGAGCTTCCTGTCACACACCCTGGATACCGTCCAGGCATGGCTCATCGGGCTGGCGCTCTCGGTCGTCGCCGGGGTCGCGCTGGGATTCGTGCTCGGCTCGAATCGATTCGTCTACAAGTCCTTCCAGGCGCTTTTCGACTTCGTCCGACCGATTCCTTCCGTCGCGTTGATACCGCTCGGGATGCTGGTGATCGGCCAGGGCATGCAGCTCAAGCTCGCGCTCATCGTGTATGCCGCGACCTGGCCGATGCTGTACAACATCGTGTCGGCAATCCGCTCGCTCGATCGCATTCAGCAGGAAACGGCCCGCGTCTTCCACATCGGCCGTCATGCCCGTTTCCTGCACATCTTCCTGCCGTCGACCCTGCCTCACCTCGCCACCGGAATCCGGGTCGCCTCCCCGATCGCCCTGGTTCTGGCAATCAGCGTCGAAATGCTGGGCGGCAGCCGCACGGGGCTCGGGGTGTGGATCCTGGACGCGAATACCGGCGCGGGGCGCGCCGACCTGGTCTTCGCGGGCACCGCGATCGCCGGCATCCTGGGAGCGCTCGGCAACTGGCTCCTCGCCGTGGCGGAGCGCCGCCTGCTGCCCTGGCACCCGTCGCATCGCTCGGACAGCACGCGATGACGGGAACCGGTTCGGCTCGAGTCGAGACACTGGCTTCGATGCGTCTGGCATCGAGCGGATGGCATTTCTCGCGAGCGTTCGTGACCCATGTATGGGTTCTGATCGTCGCGGCGATCGCGTGGGAACTGATCGCCCGTTCCGCGAACCTCTTCTACTTCCCTCCGCTCACCACCGTCCTCGAACATGCGAGGCAGATGTGGTTCTCGGGTCCCGCGTCGAGCGGGTGGCTGACCCAGGCTTTCATGGCCGATGTCGCGTCGAGCCTTGTGCGCGTCGTACTTGGGCTTCTGGTCGCCGTCGTCCTCGGTGTCCTGGCGGGAACAGCGATCGGACTGCTGCCTCGATTGGGCGATTTCATCGACCCGACGCTTCAGTTCGCGCGATCGGTCCCGCCGGTGGCACTCGTGCCGATCTTCATGCTCCTGTTCGGAATCGGATCGGAGATGAGGATCACACTGATTGCGTTTACATCGGTATGGCCCATCCTGTTGAACACGATCACCGGTGTGCGCTCGGTGGAACCTCTGTATCACGCGACCGCCCGCCTCTTTCGGATCGGCATCCAGAAGCGCCTCGTCCACATCGTTCTGCCGGCGAGCGCTCCCCTCATACTCGCCGGCCTGCGGGTAAGCACGGCGCTGGCTCTCATCGTCATGGTGCTGTCCGAAATGGTCGCCGCCACCAGTGGGATCGGCTACCGACTGATGTTCGAGCAGCAGAGTTTCGCCCTCGCCAACATGTGGGCGTGCATCGTATTGCTGGGGACGATCGGCTACCTGCTCAATGCGATCGTCGTCCTGCTCGAGAAACGGCTTCTGCGGTGGCTGCCGACGCCACGGGAGTAGGAGAGAACATGACCACGTCGAGCGCTCTTCTGGAGGTTCGGGAACTCGGTCACTCGTATGGCCGGGGGCCGGGCGCGCTGTCGATTCTCGACGGCATCGGATTCGAGGTCGAGAAGAACCAGATCGTCTCACTGGTGGGGCCGTCGGGTTGCGGCAAGACGACGTTGCTTTATGCGATATCCGGACTGCTGCGTCCGTCGACGGGCGAGGTTCGCCTGCGTGGCACCCCGGTGCGCGGCGTGCCGGCCGGTCTGGCGATGGTGTTCCAGGACTACAGCCGATCGCTGTATCCCTGGATGTCGATCGAAAGGAACGTCGACTTCCCGCTCATGGCGAACGGCGTGAAGAAACAGGAGCGCCGGGAGCGCGTGAGCACGTGCCTGGAAGCCGTCGGGCTCGCCGGTCATGGGCAGAAATATCCCTGGCAGTTGTCGGGAGGGATGCAACAACGGGGCGCCATTGCGCGGGCGCTTGCCTGTCGTCCCGACGTGCTTCTGATGGATGAGCCGTTCGCGTCGGTGGACGCGCAAACCCGGGAGGATCTCGAAGATCTGGTCTTGTCGGTCCGGAAGAGGTTCGACACGACGATCCTGTTCATCACGCACGATATCGACGAAAGCATCTACCTTTCGGACAAGGTGATCGTCCTTTCGAAATCGCCCACCTTCATACAGGATCAGGTCGACGTCCGCTTTTCGCGCGAGCGGGATCAGATCGGGACGCGCAGCCTGCCGGAGTTCGGCGTCATGCGTGCTCATATCGCATCGCTCATTCGTGGCGCAGGGGCTCACGTGGGCGGTGCCATGGTCAATCCAGCATGAAAACTTCGATCCAACGCTACCCTTCCGAACTCCCGCTGCCCTTCTCCAAAGTCGTTCGCGCCGGCGGCTTCCTGTTCCTGTCGGGACAGGTCGCCCTGGACACGCAGGGCAAACCGTTGACCGGAGACATCACCGAGCAGACCCGTGCGGTGTTGGACAGCATCGGCGCGACGCTGGCCGAGCATCGAGCGAGCCTCGCTGACGTGGTGCGTGTCACCGTGTGGCTCGCCGACCTGCAGCAGTTCCCGGCCTTCAACCGGGTGTATGCAGAGTACTTCGGCGCTGCCTTGCCTGCGCGGAGCACCGTGCAGGCCCAATTGGCCCATGGCGCGGCGATCGAAGTCGAGGTACAGGCGTTCGTCGGCGATGCCGACGGCCGATAGGGAAAGCTGGTGCGAAAGCCGGCGACAGGCGCTCAGGCCCGAGCTCGTCGCAATGCCTGCGGTGGCTGACCGAGACCTCGCAGAAAAGCGCGGCGCATGCGGCCGGGATCGCCGAAGCCGGTGGTCTCTGCGATGCGCTCGAGAGAGTCGTGGCCGGTTTCGACGGCAGTGCGGGCAGTTTCGAGACGCAGGCGTTCCACGGCCTTGGCGGGCGTCGTCCCGGTTTCGGCCGTGAAGGCACGGGCGAAATTGCGCGGGCTCATCGCGGCGCGTTCAGCCAGACGCTCCACGGTGAGCGGCTCGGCGAGGTGGGCACGCATCCAGTTGATCAGCTCGACGAAGCGCCCGGTCCTTCCCCCCAGTTCGACGAGAGCAGAGAACTGCGATTGGCCGCCTGGCCTGCGCTGATGGACGACGAGCTGTTGCGCGACGCGTCGCCCGACGCCCGCGCCGAGATCGTCCTCGATCAGGGCGAGCGCCAGGTCGATGCCCGCCGAAATCCCCGCCGAGGTCCAGATATCGCCGTCCCGGATGAAGATGCGCTCCGCGTCCAGCTTCACCTTCGGGTAGCGGCGTTCGAGCTGCTCCGTGCTGTCCCAGTGGGTCGTGGCTCGCTTGCCATCGAGCAGGCCGGCCTCCGCGAGCAGGAAGGCTCCGGAGCAGACGCTCGCAATGCGTCGTGCCGTCACGCTCCTCAGCCAGGCGACGATTCGTTGCGCTGCCGCCATGGAGCGGATGATCTCGCCGCCCGAAACGAGGACGGTATCGAATGTGCCGTCGCGCAGCGGCTCGGCCGCAAGGCTGAGGCCTGAGGAACTCTCCACGCGCGCTGTCGGTCGGGAGATGCCGGGCGCCATGACCGTGAGCTCGTAGCTGCCCGGTCGGAAGCGCTCCGCCATTTCGAAGGCTGCGGCCGGCCCGGCCGCGTCGAGCAGCTGGAAGCCCGGATGGAGCACGACGGCGACGCTTCGCGACATGGCAGTTTTCGCCCGATTTATGTCGTTTCGGTCATCGTCGGCCTGCGATAGGGTCTAGGGCCTGTTCACCCTACGATCGTCCCCGCGTGAGCCCGAAAAAAGCGCGCAATCAAGGCGCAAAGCACAGCCGTGGCGGGGCCACGGCGAGCATTTGCAACGCCGATTGCGCGCATTTTTTCGGGCTCACCCTTCGGGCCGGGGCCTGCCGAGCCGCCACACTTCGTTGCTGGCTCCTTGCGTGGCACCGCCACGCGCGTCGCCAGCGCCTCGTTTGGCGGCTCGGCAGGCCCCGGCGCGGGGACGATCGTAGGGTGAACAGGCCCTAAGGTCGGACGCTCTTCCCTTGAAGGACGTCGAGTTTTTCACGGTCGATGCGGTCCCGATCGACCGCGAACTGCAGGACGCCGGCAATACCGGCCCCGAACTCGCGCAACTGGCGGCGAGCTATGCCAACAGCCCGCGCGCGATCGTCGTTCGCGATCCGTCTTCCGACTGGCGGCTGTTCGTCGTGATGCTGCCGCTGGCTTCGCGCCTGTCGCTGATGACGAACCCGATCTTCGCGCACCTCACCCGCGCCTGGGGGCTGAACGTGCGCTTCGTCGGCGTCGATCGCGACCAGCTCGTCTACGATTTCCGCGCGCTGCTGTCCGACCGCACGCTGCGCCTGCTGGTCGACGTGCTCGCCCGCAGCGAAGTCGCGCCGGGCGCGCCGCGCCCGGACAGCGAAGCGCTCGACGTGCTCTTCGCGTCGCTGGCCGACGAGATGCTCACCACGCTCGATCGCCGGCGCGACGACTGGGGACGGCACCTCGACCGCGAGCACCGCATCGAGCCGCACGCGGCGGGGTCGCTGTTCGATCGCGCAGGGCGCCATCCCGATTTCCTCGCCCGCCTGCGGGCGGCGCTGCGCGACGAGATCATCGACGTCGACTTCTACGGGCGCGCGCTGCGCTCGATCGACCTGCGCGAGGACGCGATCGACGCGCGCGTGCGCGCGGTGCTCGAATCGGCGCTCGACCCGGTCACGCTCGCCAAGCTGTCGAAGACCGGCGCCGGACTGCACCTGGGCTGCTACAACTGGCTGCGCATCGATCGGCGGCACGCCGCGCCACGCGCCCACCTGCTGGCGAGGCTGCCGTCGTTCGCGAATTTCTTCGCCGACGCGCTCGTGCCTATCGACGCCTGCGCGCCCGAACGCGGCGCGGCCGACGAAGCGCTGAACGACGATTTCACGATGACGACGAAGGCCGCCCGCCCCACCTTCGAACTGCGCCCGATCGCCGCGCGCGAACGCAGCGCGCACAGCCTGTACTGGGCGGCCGCGCTGAAACGCGCGATCGACGCCGGCCAGGATCGCGCGACGATCGAAGCGATCGCGCAGCGCTTCGCGGTCGGCGACAACGTCGTGCGGCGGATCTGGCGCGAGCGACCTGCCGCATTGGGCCAACCGCCCACCTGGCAACTGGGCCAGATCCTTCGCCAGTTGCAGGCGAACGGCGAACGCGGGTGGCCGGCCGACGCGGCCGGCTGGCAGTCATTGATCGCGAGCGCGGTGCCGGCCGAAGCCGCGTGATACGAAGAGGAGGCCGACGCGCAGCGGCGCGCCGCTGCGTTCAGCCGTCGCGCACCACCTCCCGCAGGAACTGCGTCCACTCGCGCGCGAAGCGTTCGATCGAGAAGCGCGCGAGCGCATCGGCGCGCGCCGCCTCGCCCCAGCGTCGCGCCAGTTCCCGATCGTCGATCAGCGTTCGCATCACGTCGACCAGCGCGTCGACGTTCGTGTCGGCATAGCCGTTCACGCCGTTGCGGATCACCGTCGGCATCTCGGTGGTGGCGAGCGCGATCACCGGCACGCCGACAGTCATCGCCTCGAGCACCGACAGGCCCAGACTCGTATAGCGGATCGGATTGAAGAAGAAGCGAAAGCGCGAAACGAAGCCCGGCAGCTCGAGATTCGGAATCTCGCCGGCGCCGCCGATCGCTTCCGAACCCATGCCGACCAGCGTCAGCGCAACGCGCTCGCGCACCCGCTCGAACACATCGGCGCCCAGCCGACGCCCGCGCTCGCGCAGGTGGTTGACGACGACGATCCCTTCGTCGCGGTCGCCGCGATAGCGAGCGTCGTCGGGCACCAGAACGCCGTGCTCGATGACGCGCGTGCGCGCATCGCCGTTGTCCCACATCAGCGCGTTGAACGAGGTCACGTGCACGATGTGCGCGTCGCTGTCGGCCGCCGGGTGGCGCGTGGCCGTCGGATGCTGCTGCGGCGGGTCGTGCTCGAGATACACGGCGGGCAGTGCGCGCTGCGCCTCGCTCAGCCGGTGCAGACGATCCTCATCCCAGTGACGGCGCGACTGGTACAGCACGCAGTCGAAGCGTCGCTGCGCCACCTCTTCGGCGGCGACCTCATGCACGTTCGGCCCCCACGGCAGCCTGCCCACGCGTCCGGCGTGTCCGGGCGGATGGCCGGGCAGCGTGACGAGATGGAAGTCGTGCGCCGCCTGGCTCAGGTAGTACAGATAGTTGCCGTGCACGTGCCAGGTGAGCACCTGCAGGCGCGAGTCGTCGCGCGGCGTGGCCATCGCGATGCCGCTCAGGCGCCGACCGACACGAGTGCCGGCGACGGCTGTTGCGCGTCGACCGTCAGCTGGTGCAGCGCAAGCTCGAACATCGCATCGACATCGATCGCCGACGCGCACGGATGCCCGGCACGCGGACACGAGAAATGCGCGCACGGGCGGCAATCCACGTCGACGGCGAGCATCGGATGCATCCGCCGATCGAGGGGGCGCCATCGTCGGATCTCGCTGCCGCTGGCAACGACGACGCTGCGCGTGCCCACGCCGACCGCCACGTGCGACACGCCGGTGTCGTTGCAGACGAGCAGCCGGCAGCTCTCGATCGCGGCGCCCAGTTCGCCGAGTCCGGTGGCGCCGCTCAGATCGGCCGCGCGCGTTCGCATCGAGCGGCGCATCGACGCGGCCAGCGCGCTTTCGTCGGCGCTGCCGGTGATCGCGATCTGCCAGCCGCGCAACGCCAGTCGATCGGCCAGTTCGGCGAAACGCTCCACCGGCCAGCGCCTCGACGGGAAACGCGCTCCCGGATGCACGAGCACCAGACGCTGCGGATCGAGCGAATGCCGCTGTGCGATGCGTCGCCATGCGCGACGCTCGTCCTCGCGCAGCGGGAACTCCAGCTCGCGCCCGCGCCGCGCGATGCCGAGGTGATCGACGACGCGCAGCAAGCGCTCGATCTCCGATTCCTCTTCGGGCCAGCGCAGGAAATCGTCGCCCGCGGCGCCAAGGCCGTGCGCCGGCGCGAAGCCGCAGCTGCGTTTCGCGCCCATCATCCGCACGATGCCGTTGGTGCGCTCGCCGCTGCCGTGCAGTTGCAGCGCCAGGTCGAAACTCCGTGCACGCGCCTGGGCGAAGAAGCCCGGCAGCCGAGAGCCTGCCGGCGGCTGCTCGGGCAGGCCGACCGCGCCGGGAAAGCCCAGCCAGTCGTCGACGTAGCGGTCGAAGCGCCGCGCGAAGGCTTCGGACGAAGGCAGTCCGACCAGCGTGACGTGCGCGCGCGGCCACGCGTGACGCAGCGCGCGCAACACCGGCACCGCGCAGAGCAGGTCGCCGAGCTGCAATGCGCGGAACACCGCGATGCGCTGCGCGCGTTCGTGAATCATCGGTTCGATCGGCAAGGCTGCCATCCGTCTCAGTGCTCCTTTCAGTGCTCCTGGTCGAGGAATCGTTCTTCGAGAGCGCGCATCGAACGCCGCGCCGAGAGCAGCGCGAGCGCGGCGTCCACCGCTTCGCGCGGCTCCACGCCCGCGAGGCACGCCTGCGTGCCGTTGGGGCACACGCTCTTGTAGCAGTTGCGGCACGGCACGTCGCGATTCAGCACGCGCGCGGGTACGCGCCACGGACCGTGCTGCGGGTTCGTCAATGCGTAGAGGTCGACCACCGGCGTGCCGAGCGCGGCGGCGACGTGCACGGGGCCGGTGTTGTTCGCGATCAGCAGGTCGGCGCCTTCGAGCAGCGCGCCCAGTTCGCCGAGCGACAGCCGTCCCGAGAGGTCGTGCACGCGCGCGGGCCTGTCCGCCTGCGCGACGATGCCGTCGACCAGCGCGCATTCGCCGGCGTCGCCGCTGAGCACGATGCAGCGGTGCTGCCGCTGCGCAAGCTCGCGCAGCGCCTGCGCGAAATGCGCAGCCGGCCATCGACGCGACGGCGCGCTCGCCCCCGGATGCACGACGATGCGCGCCGCTGCGGGATCGACACCGGCCTCGCGCAGCTTCGTCACGAGCGTCATTCGATCGGCCTGCACCACGCGGAACGACAGTCGAAGATCGGCCGGGCGCGGCGCGAAGCCGGCGACCAGGTCCAGTTGCCGATCGACCTCGTGGCGCAGCTGCTGCGCCGGTTCGGTTTCCGGCAGCCAGTCGGTGAGCAGCAGGTACGGATTCTCCCGGCAGTGCGCGAGCCGCAGCGGGATGCCCGCCATCCGGCATACGAGCGCCGGCGCGATCGGACTCTGACTGTAGGCGCTGAAGATCACCGCCGCGTCGAAACGATGCGCGGCGAGAACGTCGACGAGCGCACGGTCCGCGTCGGTACCCGACTCGTGGGTGCGCGCGTTCTTCACCCACGGCGCCTCGTAGCCGATCGTCGCGTCGATCTCGGGCACGTGCGCGGCCACGCGCACGCCCGACGAAGAGCCGAGCAGCGTGACGTGGCGCGACGGCTTCGCCGCGCGGATCGCGCGTATCGCCGGCGTCGTCATCAGCACGTCGCCCATGTTGTCGAGCCGCACGCACAGCACGCGTTCGGCCTCGCGCCACGCCTCGTTCATGCCGCCACCGGTGCGCCGTTCGATGCGCTCGCCGCCTCGCTCGGCGCACTCGCCGCCTCGATCAGCGCGGCGGCTTCGTTCAGATCGCGCACGAGGTGATCGGGCCGGCGAAAGGGCCCGTCCAGCCACTCGGTCTCGTTGCCGTTGCACACGAGCACCGAGCGGCATCCGGCGCGCTTGCCCGCCTCGACGTCGTCGAGGATGTCGCCGATCATCCACGAGCGCTGCAGATCGATCGCGTGCTCGTGCGCCGCACGATGCAGCAGCCCCGGCAGCGGCTTGCGGCAGTCGCAGGCGACGGCATGCGCGGCGACGCTTCCCTGCGGATGATGTGTGCAGAAATAGGCAGCCGCCAGCGAGGCGCCGCACTGCGCGAACATCGCCGCCAGCTGCGCGCGCACGCCGTCCAGGCGCGACGCGTCGAAACGGCCGAGCGCGACTCCCGCCTGGTTGCTGACGACGATCAGCGGAACGCCCAGCGCGGCGAAGCGCGCGAGCGCCTGCGGCACGCCGTCGGCGAAGCGCATGCGCTGCGGATCGACGTTGAACGGAACGTCGACGAGCAAGGTCCCGTCCTTGTCGAGAAAGACCGCCGGCCGCGGCGCGCTCACGGCCACGAAGTCTCGCGCATCGGCAGGACCATCATCTCGGGGATGACGGTCTCGGCGGGCTGCTCCAGCACGAAGCGGATCGCGCGCGCGACGTTGCGCGGATCCTGCAGCAGCGACGGATCGATGTCGGGAAAGCGGTCGAGCAGGAACGGCGTGCGCATGCCGCCGGCGACGATCGCGCAGACCTTGATCCCCTGCGGCCGCAACTCCGCGTGCAGCGCGTGCGACAGACCGAGCACGCCCCATTTGGTCGCGTGATAAGCGCTCGCGTTCGGCCACGCGCGCTTCGACGCGGTGGATGCGATGTTGACGATCGCGCCGCCGCGCTCGCGCATCGCCGCGCAGGCTCGCCGCGCGACGAGAAACACGCCGTTGAGGTTGGTGCGCACTATGCGTTCCCAATCGGCGGCCGAAAGCTCCGCGATCGGCGCCGTGACGTCGATCGCCGCGCTGTTGACCACGGCGTCGACCGCGCCGAAGCGATCGATCGCGGTGTCGAACAGGCGTCGCACCTGCTCTTCGTCGCCCACGTCCACCGCCGCGGCGAGCGCCTCGACGCCGCTCTCCTTCAGCCGGGATGCGCAGCGCTGCGCCCGCTCCGCTGCCACGTCGGCGACGACCACGCGCGCTCCCGCCGCGCCCAGTTCGGCGCAGGCCGCCGCACCGAGCCCGCTCGCGCCGCCGGTGACGACGACCACGCGCTTCGCGAGGCTCTCGATGGGCTGCGCGGCCTGCGCGCCCGATTCATTTCCAGCCGACGGCTGCTGCATCGTTGCTCCCCATTCTTGTTTCGGATCCGGATGCGACGCGCGCCGCACGCAAGGGCAGGCGCGCGACCGGCGACGGCGTCGCGCCCGTCCTGCCGGGCGAACGTACCGGCCTGCGCGCGTACGAGGCGGCAGTGCGATAGACGTCGAGCAGCGCGCGCGCCACGCGTTCCCAGGTGTAGAGCTTTCTCGCGCGCGCCAGGCCTGCGCGCCCCATTCGTTGCGCGAGCGCCGGCTGCGCTTCCAGCTGCGCGAGACGTTCGGCCAGCGCGACCGGGTCGTTCGGCGGAACGAGGTAGCCGGTGCGGCCGTCGACGACCGTGTCCTGGATTCCGCCGACCGCGGCGCCGACCACCGGGCATCCGCAGGCCATCGCTTCGACCGGCGTGATGCCGAAGGGCTCGTACCACGGCGTGGTGACGAAGACGTCGGCCGCGCTGTAGACGGTGCGCAGCCGGTCGCGGTCGCAACGACCGATGAAGTCGACGCGATCGGCAACGCCCTCGTCGTGCGCGATGCGAGCCAGGCGCTCCAGCTCCGGCGTGCGGTTCATCGTCGGATCGCTCGAATTGCCGCCGGCGATCACCAGCCGCGCATCGCGCCCGAAGCGGTTCTTCAGCACCGCGATCGAGCGGATCACGTTGTCGACGCCCTTGCGCGGCACCATCCGGCCGAGCTGCAGCACGGTGAATTCATCGTTCGGCCATTGCAGCTGCGCGCGCGCCGCCAGCCGGTCGATCGGCTGCAGTTCGGCGGGATCGAAGCCGCAGGGCACGATGTCGATGCGCGACGAGTCGGCGCCGTAGTGCTCGATCATGTCGCGCAAGTCCTGCGGACACTCGGCGACGATGCGATGCGACTCGCGCACGAGCTGGTCTTCGATGTCGAAGCGCGCGTCGGAGAAGCCGTCGTCGGCGCCCTGGTGCAGGCGGCGGACGCGTCCCAGCGCATGGAAGGTGGTGACGAGCGCCGTGCGAAAAGTGCGCGCGAAGCGCAGCCCGACCCAGCCCGACATGAAGAAGTTCGCGTGGACGATGTCGTAGCACAGCTTCTGCTCGCGCACGAAGGCGTGCATCGCCGCCGAGAAGGCCGGCATGTGCGCGAGCAGCTTCTCCTTGGGCAGCTCGGCCTGCGGACCGGCGCGCACGTGCACCACCCGCACGCCGGGCAGCCAGTCGACGACGCGCGCGAGCGCAGCATTGTCGCGGCGCGTGTAGACGTCGACTTTCAACCCGAGGCGAGCGAGCTCGCGCGCGACGTTGGCGACGTAGATGTTCTGTCCGCCGGCATCCACGCCGCCTACCGCGCAAAGCGGTGAGGCGTGCTCGCTCACGATCGCGATGGTTCGCATTGACTCTCTCTTGTTTCGGGACAGGATCCCGAAGCGGAGAGCCTGTCGCCACCGAGCAGAGCGAAGAACGTGCCCGCACGCGCTCGCGGCAACCCGCTTCGACGGGAACGCGCTTTACCGGAGCGCGGCGCGGCGCGCGCGGCAAGTCCTTCCGTGCGGAAATTCCTACTGCGGTGCAGCGCCTGTCTGCAGCACCCGTCCCGCATTCAGCGGGCGACATCGCTCGTTGCGTCAGCAGGGCCCGGACGCGGACCGACGAAAGGCTCGTGCTGCCTTGCAGCAACCTCCTTGACGAGCGCGCGCAAGGCAGCGGCAATCATCGTGGCGAAGGCTTCGTCGTACCACGGATGAGCGCCGCTCACTCCGACGACGATGCCGTCGAGGCACACGGCGCCCCACACCGCCACGTCGCCCACGCGCAGCCGATGCGGCTGCAGCGCCTGCAGCCGGTGCGTGTCGACGCCGTGCAGCCACGCCTGCCGCGCCTTCGCCCGCGCGAACATGCCGTAGTCGGCGTCCCATCGCGCACGATCGCCGATCCGGTGTTCCGCGAGGATCGCCTCCTCGAAAGTGCAATCGCCCGGTGCGAGCGCGGGGTCGACGACGACGATCGAGAGGAAGCCACCGCCGCTCACCTCGGGCCGGGCGACCGCCGCCTCGATCGCCGGAAGCGCCATCTCGATCGCCCGCTGCGCGCAGGCGCGATCGGCATACCAGCTGCCGCGCACGCCGAGTTCGCTGCGCAGAACGGCGGGGGTGCCGGTCGTCGTCATCGCTTGTCTCCTGTAGAAGCGGAAGGTTCGATGCGCGCTTCCTCGTCGGCCGGCGAACGATCGCCCGCCGGCGCCTGCGCGCGCTTCGGCGCCGGCACGAGCCGCCGGATCGTCGCGACCAGTTCGTCGACCTGCACGGGCTTGGTCAGGTGCACCTGGAAGCCCGCCATCAACGCGCGCAGCCGGTCCTCGGGCTTCGCCATTCCGGTCAGCGCGATCGCCGGCGTACGACGATCGAGACCGATGCCCAGGCGCGCCTCCAGCTGGCGCAGGCCGCGCACGACGTCGTGGCCGTCCTCGTCGCCCAATGCGATGTCGCACAGCACGATGTCGGGCCAGCGCGCGGGCGCGAGCGAAGACAGCCATTCGAGCGCGTCGAAGCCGTGCTCGAAGGTGACGACCTCGGCACCCTCGTGCTCGAGCGTGAGCTGCAGCATCTCACGCACGTCGGCGACGTCGTCGATCGCGACGATGCGCAGTCCGCCCAGGCGTCGGGCGGCAACCGGCGCCGACTCCTTCGCCGCCTCCTTCGCCGCCTCTTTCGCGACGGGCAGCGAGACGCCGCCCGCATCGATCACGCGCAGCGGAAGCTCGATGACGTACCGCGTTCCGTGCCCGGGCCCGGGTGGCTCGATCGTGAAGCGTCCGCCGTGGCGCTCGAACACGCTGCGCAACTGCAGCGGATCGGCCGACGGCACGCCATCGGGCGGCGGCGCGCGCAGTTCGCCCGCCGAATGCGAACCGTCGGTGAGGACCAGCCGCGCCGAGCCTTCGTGCCGCGTGATCGCCCACTCGATGCGCCCGCCGTCGGGCGTCGCGTTCAATGCGTGCAGCGTCAGGTCCCACAAGGCCTGCGAGAGCACGCTCGGATCGCCGGTGATGCGCGCCTGCGTCAGCTCGATGTTGGTGAAGATCTGGATCGAGCGCTCGTCGACGATGCCGCGCACTCCGTCGAGCACGCTGGCGAGCACGACACCGAGGTTGACCGGCTGGCGGGCCAGGCGCCGCTCGGTGCGCTCGACGTCCAGCTGCTGCTGCTGCAGGTTCCACAACTGCGCATACAGGCCGCGTCGCCCGAGCAGCTCGTCGTGCCTGCCGCGCTCGACGATGCGGCCCCGATCGAGCACGATGATCTCGTCGGCGCCGACGATCGTCGACAGCCGATGCGCGATGATCAGCGTCGTGCGATCGCGCGCGATGCGGTCGATCTCGCTCTGGATTGCGCGCTCGGCGCGCGTGTCGAGCGCGGAGGTCGCCTCGTCGAAAATCAGCATCGGCGGGTCCTTCAGCAGCGCGCGAGCGATCGCGAGCCGCTGGCGTTCGCCGCCCGAGAGCATCAGTCCGCGCTCGCCCACCGGCGTGTCGTACTGCTGCGGCAGCGACATGATCAGCTCGTGCAGCTGCGCGGCCTTCGCCGCCTCGATCACGTCGGCCTGCGATGCGCCCGCGCGCCCGTAGGCGATGTTGTAGGCGATCGTGTCGTTGAACAGCACCGTGTCCTGCGGCACCACGCCGATCGCCCCGCGCAGGCTGGGCAACCCGATGCGGCGGATGTCGGTGTCGTCGACCAGGATGCGCCCGCCGTCGACCTCGTACATGCGCATCAGCAGCCGCGCGAGCGTCGACTTCCCGGAACCGCTGCCGCCCACCACCGCCGCCGTGCGCCCCGGCTCGATGACGAAACTCACCCCCTGCAGGATCGGCCGGCCCGGCTCGTAGGAGAACTCGACGTCGTCGAAGGCCACGCGCGGACGATTGCCTTCGAGCAGCGCGCGGTGCGGCGGGTCTTCGTCCGGCTCCACCGGATTGCGCAACAGCACCGACAGCCGGTCGACGTTGACCATTGCATCGCGCGTTTCGCGGAACAGGAAGCCGAGCGCGTTCAGCGGCATGCAGATCTGCAGCACGTAGGCATTGACGAGCACGAGGTCGCCCACCGTCATCGCGCCCTTCATCGTGTACTCGCCGGCGAGCAGCATGATCGCCGCCACGCCGGCGGCGATGATCGCGCCCTGCCCCAGGTGCAGGCGCGACAGCGCGTACTGGCTCTGCACGCTCAGCTCGGACCACTCGCCCATCAACGCGGCATAGCGCTGCGCCTCGTGGCGCTCGCGCACGTTCACCTTCACCGCCTCGTAGTTCAACAGGCTGTCGAGCAGGCTGCCTTCGGCGCGCGCACCGGTCGCGTTCACGCGCGCCTCGAACTCGACGCGCCGCTTCGTCATCACGAAGGTGTAGAAGGCGTAGACGCCGAAGGTGGCGAGGATGATCGCAGTGAACCACAGGCTGTAGCCGCCGATCATCACGATCAGCACCCCGCCGATCTCGACCAGCGTGGGCAGCAGCGTGAACAGCGCCGCGCCGAGCAGGAAGCCGACGGCGGCGGTGCCGCGGTTCACGTCGTGCAGCAGCGCCCCCGAGTTGCGGCTCGCGTGGAAGGCCGGACCGACGCGCAGCAGATGCAGCAGCGAGCGTTCGGCGGTGCCCGAGATCGAATCGAGCGTCACCCGCACGAAGCTCATGTCGCGCAGCTCGACGAAGAGCGTGCTCGAGAAGCGCAGCAGGCTGTAGCCGATCAGCAGGAACACCGGCACGGCGACGAGCGGCGCGATGGCGGGCGGATTGCCGGCCAGCGCCGCGTTGCGCGCGGCTTCGGCGATCGTGAACTCGTCGACGATGCGCTTGAGCACCAGCGGCACCGCCACGCTGGCGACTTTAGCGAGGACGAGGAACAGCGCGGCGAGCAGCGCGGCGCGCCGATGCCGGCGCAGCACCGTCCACAGCGTGTCGATGATCAGGTTGTTGCGCCCGAAAGCAGGCGCTGCGGCGGTCATCGGAAGGAGGCGGGCACGAAGGAGACGACGAAAACGGCAGCGGCGACGCGCCGGCAGCGCGCGCCGAGACCGCGCGGCAATCGGCGGTTGCGTCAAACGGGATGCCCGGCGATATACCGCCGTACTGCGCGATGTGCCGCCCGCGCGCGGTCAAGTGCGGCGCGCGGACGCCTTCCTTCCGAAAAACTTGCGGGCTCGGCCGCTTGCGGGCCCGGCCTGCGCGATGCGCGGCCTTCTCGCGGCCGTCTACTTCGCCCGGCCGTACTTCGCGATCAGCCGCGCCTTGCCCAGCGCATTCGCGTTGACCATGAAGCCGACGAAGGAGGCGCTGGCGCCGGTCGGGATGTCGAGCTTGTCGACCTTCAGCGCATACACGGTGAAGACGTAGCGATGCGGCTTGTCGCCGGCCGGCGGGCACGGACCGCCCCAGCCCGGCACGCCGAAATCGGTGGTCTGCTGCGCAGCGCCCTGCGGCAGGTTCTTGCCGTCCACCGACCCCGCGCCGTCGGGCAACGACGTCGTGTCGGCGGGCAGGTTGTAGACGACCCAGTGCCACCAGCCGGCACCGCCGGTGGGCGCATCGGGGTCGTGGACCATCAGCGCGAAGCTCTTCGTTCCGTTCGGGGCGTCCTTCCAGCTGAGCGCCGGAGAGATGTTGTCGCCCTTGCAGCCGAAACCGTTGTAGACGTTCTTCTCGGGAATCGTCGCGTTCGGTTTCAGCTCGGGACTGGACAGCTCGAAGGCAGCGGCACTGCCGACGCTCGAGAGCACGAGCGCGGCGCAGCCGGCGGCGAAGGCGGCGGCAGTCGGGCGCATGGCTTTGTTGTCGTTCGATGGGCTCGGGGAAGGCAATCGTCTTCCGATTCGGTTTCCCGCGCAACCGTGGGGTTGCGGCGCCCGACGGCGAGCTCGCGTCGGCAGTAGCATCGGTCGACCGATCGCGCTTCGCCGGAGGAAACGACAGTGAGCTCAGCCCCCTACGGGCGCTATGGCAGCGGCCAGGCCGTACGACGCCTGGAGGACTACACGCTGGTCACCGGGCGCGGCGCCTTCGCCGACGACTTCGACGCGCCCGGCCAGGCGCATCTGTGCCTGCTGCGCTCGCCGCACGCGCACGCGCGCATCGTCTCGATCGACGCCGAAGCGGCCCGGCGCATGCCGGGCGTCGTCGCCGTGTTCATCGGCGAGGACCTCGTCGCCGCCGGCGTCACGCCCTTCCCTGGTCCTCCGTTCCAACGCCCGGATGGCTCGCCGGCCGCGTCGCCGCCGCGACACGCGCTCGCCGCCGAAGGCGTGCGCTTCGTCGGCGAAGCGGTCGCCGCGATCGTCGCCGAGACCACGGCGATCGCTGAAGAGGCGCGCGACGCGATCCTCGTCGACTACGACCCGTTGCCGGCGGTCGTCAACGCGCAGCAGGCGCTCGCGCCCGACGCGCCGCTGGTCTTCGACGGCGCGCCGGGCAACGTCGCCGCGATGACGCGCTACGGCGACCGGGCCGCGGCCGACGCCGCCTTCGCCTCGGCCGCGCACGTCGTCGAGCAGGAGATCGTCAACCAGAGGCTGGCCCCTTCGCCGCTCGAACCGCGCACCGTGCTCGCGATGCCCGATCGCGACAGCGGCCGCCTGACGCTTCGAATGAGCACGCAGATGCCGGGCGGCGCTCGCGATTCGCTCGCTGCGCTGCTCGGCCGACCGATCGAAAGCATCCGCGTATTGGCCGGCGACGTCGGCGGCGGTTTCGGCATGAAGACGGGGCTGTATCCGGAGGACGCTGTCGTCGCCTGGTGTGCGCAGGAGTTGCAGCGCCCGGTCAAGTGGCGCGCCGAGCGCAGCGACGAGTTCCTCGGCGCCGTACACGGCCGCGACCTGCACAGTCGCGCCGCGCTCGCGCTCGACGCCGACGGGCGCATCCTCGCGCTGCGCATCCGCTCGGAAGCGAACGTCGGCGCCTACGCCACGCCCACCGGCGTCGCCATCCAGCTGCTGGTCGGACCGTGGGTGCAGACCAGCGTCTACGACATCGCGACGATCGACTTCGAGTTCCGCGCGGTGCTGACCAACACGACGCCCACCGGCGCCTATCGCGGCGCGGGCCGGCCCGAAGCGATCTACCTGATCGAGCGGCTGATCGACGCCGCGGCGTATCGGCTGTCGCTCGATCCGGTGGAACTGCGTCGCCGCAACCTGATCGGGCCGCAGCGCATGCCCTATCGCAACGCGATGGGCCAGGTCTACGACAGCGGTCACTTCGAGTCGATGCTCGACCAGGCGCTGGCGCTGGCCGATGCGAGCGGCTTCGACGCTCGGCTCGCGCAATCGAAGGCGCGCGGCCGGCTGCGCGGGCGCGGCATCGTCACCTTCCTCGAGTGGACCGGCGGCAACGCACTCGAAGAGCGCGTCACGATCGACGTGACGCCCGACGGCATCATCGAGATCGCATCCGCTACGCAGGCGATGGGCCAGGGCATCGCGACCTCGTATGCGCAGCTCGCCGTCGACGTCTTCCAGGTGCCGATCGAACGCATCCGCATCGTGCAGGGCGACACCGATCGGGGTGCCGGCTTCGGCAGCGCCGCGTCCCGGTCGCTGTTCACCGCCGGCTCGTCGTTGCACGTCGCTTCCACCCAGACCGTGCAGAAGGCGCAGGAACTGGCCGCCGATCACTTCGAGACGTCCGTCGACGACGTCGAATACCGGGAAGGAATGTTTCGCATCGTCGGCACCGATCGTGCGATCGGGCTGTTCGAACTGGCCGCGCTCGAACCCGAGAAGCGCATCCATGTCGACTCGACGGCGGCCGTCGCCGGGGCGAGCTGGCCGAACGGATGCCACGTCTGCGAAGCGGAAGTCGACCCCGAGACCGGCGAGGTGCATCTGGTCTCGTATTTCTCGATGAACGACGTCGGGAGCGTGGTCAATCCAATGATCGTTCGCGGGCAGCTCGAAGGCGGCGCCGCACAGGGTATCGGCCAGGCGCTGTGCGAGCACGTCGTCTACGACGCCGACAGCGCACAGCTGCTCTCCGCCAGCTTCCTCGACTATGCGTTGCCGCGCGCGCTCACCGTGCCCACGTTCCGCATGGAGATGGATACCTCGGTGCCCTGCCGGACGAACCCTCTCGGCGTCAAGGGCGTCGGCGAACTGGGGACGATCGGCGCGGCTCCCTGCGTCGCCAACGCCGTTGTCGACGCGCTATGGCGCGTCGGCGCAGGAGAGCGCGCGCTGGCGCTGCAGATGCCGCTGACGCCGGAGCGCGTATGGAGCGCATTGCAGGCCGGATAGCCGCTTGCGCGACGCGTGCCCTCGGCCCGTCAGAGTCGCTGGCAGATCTCGAAGAAAGAACTGCGCAGCCACTCGTGTTCCGGATCGGCGTCCATCGCCTTTCCCCAGACGAGATAGACCGGCAATGGGGGCAGCTCGAGCGGCGTCTTCAGCGCCTTCAGCCGATAGTGATGCGCGTAGACCTGCGCCATGCGCCTGGGCATCGTGCAGATGAAGTTCGTGTTGCGCACGATCACCGGCATCGACTGGAAGCCCGGGACCTGCAGCACGATCTCCCGCTTCAGGCCCATGCGCCGCAGCTCGGTGTCGACGACCGAGCCGCGGACTCCCTTTCGCCCCAGCCGCCCGAACACGACGTGCGGCAGCGACAGGTATTGCGCCAGCGTGAGGCTGTCGCCGACCGTCGGATGATCGTGGCGCACCAGCGAGACGAAACTCTCGTCGAGCAGGTGGCGCACGTTCAGTTCACTGTCCTGCAGCGCCGCGTATCGGGTAGCCAGCGCGATCGTGCCGTCGCTCAGCTTGCGCGATAGCGTCAACCCCGGTTCGGGGCGGATGCGAATGCGCACGCCGGGTGAGACCTGCATCAGCCAGTCCATGAAGCGCGGCATGATCACGGTCTCGCCGTAGTCCTCCACCGAGATGACGTACGAGCGCGTCGACGACGCGGGATCGAAGACCTCGTCGCGACGTCGCGTACGCAATCCGGCCTGGATCAGGTCGAGCGCCTGTCGCACCGGACCCGCAAGCAGGCGCGCCCGCGGCGTCGGCGTCATTCCCTGCGCCGTACGAACGAAGAGCGGATCGTCCACCGCGGCCCGCAGGCGTGCAAGCGCATTGCTCATCGCCGGTTGGCTCATGCCGAGCTTGTCGGCGGCACGCGTCAGGTTCCCCTCGGTCACGATCGAGTCGAAGACCGTGAGCAGGTTCAGGTCGATGCTGCGAAGATTCACGCCCGCCCCATCAGATTCACGAAATCAATGATGGTCTTCACGATAATCCATTAGACCGAAGAAGGCACGCGATCTAGCCTTCCCCTTCCGATCGGGGAAGAGAGCGATGAACACCGACGCGTACCGCTGCATTCGGTTCGAGCAGGACGGGCAGAAGGCCTTTCTCTGGTTCAATCGCCCCTCGGTGCTGAATGCGTTGAACCGCGAACTCATCGACGAGGCGCTCGATGCGCTCGGGCGGATCTCGTCCGACACGCGGGTGCTCGTTCTACGCGGAGCCGGCGACCGTGCGTTCGCCGCCGGAGCAGACCTCGTCGAGATGCAGGAACGCACGATCTGGACCGACCTCGACTTCGGCCCGCGGCGCGAGTTGGCGCGGCGGCTCGAGAACGCGCCGTTCCCGACCGTGGCCGCGCTGAATGGCGCCGCACTGGGCGGCGGTCTCGAACTGGCGCTCGCCTGTCACCTGCGAATCGCCAGCGAGAACGCGAAGCTCGGCCTTCCCGAGACGCGGCTGGGGATCATGCCCGGCAACGGCGGTACTGCGCGCCTGCCTCGACTGGTCGGCCAGGGCCGCGCACTGCAGATGATGCTGCTCGCCGAAACCGTCGAGGCGCGCGAAGCGGAGCAGATCGGTCTCGTCAACTGGGTCGTGCCGGCGCAGGAATTCGACGCCCGCGTCGCCGCGCTGGCCGACCGGCTGGCGCAACTCGCACCGGTGGCGACGCGGGCGGTTCTCGATTGCGTCGTGCGCGGGGCGGACCTCTCCGTGGACCAGGCGATCGAGAACGAGCACCGCTGGTTCCAGATCTGCCTGGCGAGTCCCGACAAGCAGGAAGGGGTCGCCGCATTTCTCGAGAAGCGCCCGGCGCGCTTCGGCGGCGTCTAGATCAGGCAAGAAAGGAGAGAGAGAGCATGCGTGGAGAGGTTGCGATCGTCGGCTACGGGCGCACGCCCTACAGCCGGGTGAAACCGGGCGAGCCGGTCCTGACCGTCGACGAGTACATCGCTTGGGCGGCCGACCTCGCGCTCGAGCGGGCCGGCATGTCGAAGAACGACTTCGACGGCCAGGGCCTGGCGGTCTCGCATTCGGAGGCGGGCCACACCGTCAACTGGTCGGCCTCGGTCGCCGAGACGCTCGGCATCTCGCCGAAAGTGCTGCTGCGCGCCGACCAGGGTGGTGCTTCGGCGTCGTCGCTGCTGATCCGCGCCGCGGCGATGATCCACGCGGGGATCGTCGATCGCGTGCTCGTCGTCGGCGCCGACACGCCTCTCACGCTGCCTTCGGTGGCCCCGGGCCTTCCGCTGTCACCCGAGCGCTCGCGCGGAACTTACTGGGACTTCCAGGGCCCGTTCGGTGTCATGGGTGCCACCGCGCAGTTCGGGCTGATCCAGACGCGCTATCGCCACGAGCACGAGCTCACCGACGAGCAGCTCGCAAAGATCGCCGTCACCTCGCGCTACCACGCTTCGCTGCATCCCGGTGCCATCTACCGCAAGCCGATTACGGTCGACGACTACCTCGGCTCGCGGGTGCTGTCGGCGCCCCTTCGGCTGCTCGACTGCGTGCCGATCGTCAACGGCGGACTCGCGTACGTCGTGACGTCGGCGAAGTCCGCACGCTCGATCACCGACCGGCCGGTGTACCTGCTCGGCTTCGGCGAGGCGAACAACTACTACCACGGCTCACGCACGCGGCCGGACATCACCTACACCGGGTTCGTGCGGGCCGCGCCCGAAGCGTTCCGCATGGCCGGCGTGACGCACAAGGACGTCGACCTGTTCGAGCCGTACGACGACTACCCCTTCGTCGTCGTGATGCAGATCGAGGACTGCGGCTTCTGCAAGAAAGGCGAAGGCGGCCGCTTCGTCCAGGAGCGGAACCTGCGCTACGACGGCGACTTCCCGCTGTCCACCGACGGCGGGCAGCTGTCGGGCGGACAGCCTGGCGGCGCGATCGGCGGGTTCATGGGAATGATCGAGGCAGTTACCCAGCTTCGTGGCGAGGCGGGCGAGCGCCAGATCAAGGACGTCTCGATCACCACCTCGCTCGGCTTCGGCGGAATTCCCTATGGCCGTCCCGGCCGCAGTTGCATCACGATCATTCTCGGTTCGGAGAGGTAATCCATGCGCCAGTCGCCCAACGGGAAGCCTCTTCCCGAAATCACCGAGCTCACGCGTCCGTTCTGGAGCGCAGCGCGCGAAGGCAGGCTCGTCATGCAGAAGTGCCCGCGTTGCGGCACGCTCGACTTCTTCCCGAAGCCGTGGTGCGTCGAATGCGGCCAGCGCGGCCTAGAGTGGGTCGACGTGCGCCCCACCGGCAAGGTCTACTCGCACACGACGGCCACCACGGTCATGATGAACCTTCCCGGCTGGAAGGAAGAGCTGCCGGTGATCCTGTGTCTCGTCGATCTCGACGACGGCCCGCGGATGTACGCGCAGCTCACCGACTGCGCCCCGGAGGACGTCCGCATCGGCATGCCGGTGCGCGCTCATTTCGAGGCGATCAGCGAAGAGGCGGGCGTGCCCCGGTTCCGGGCCGCCTGAGAAGAGACGTTCGGCGACCGCAGCCGTTCGAATCCACGCGGGAACGCCACCCATCGAGAAAGGCGGCGGCCCGCTCCGGGCAGGAGCCCGACATCAAGGCAGGCTTCGGCCTGGCGAAAGGAGGCAGATCCATGAAGCAGGACCGGTTCCAATCGGGTCGGAGAGTGGTGCTGCGCGCCGGCGTCGCGGCGACGCTGACTGCAGGGTTCGGCACGGCGCACGCCGCCGACCATCCGCCCGTCGACATCGGGCACATCAGCGCACCCTTCGGCACGGGCTCGTACGTGCTCGGCTCGGCACTCGAGGAGATCTCGAAGAAGAAGCACCCGTGGCTGCGCATCACGCACGCCGAGAGCCCAGGCTTCGTCTTCAACATTCGCCGGCTCGACAAGGAACCGGAGCTAAAGAAGACGATGATCATCGGCTCCGGATCCGGCGTCAGCGGACTGGCCGTCGCCGGCGAGAAGCCGTTCGACAAGAAGTACCCGCCGCTGAAGCTGATCGCGAACTACAACCTCACGGCCGTCTGGCTCGCGACGCTCGATCCGAACATCAAGTCGGTGAAGGACCTGGCGGGCAGGAAGATCGCCCTGGGTCGCGCGCCGCAGATCAACTGGACCGTTCAGCCGGAATGGACGCTACGTTACGGGTGGGATCTGCCCAAGGGCAAGGTCGATATCCAGTACGTCGGACCGAAGGAAGCAATCGACGCATTGCTCGACGGCACCGCCGACGCCGCGGTCGTCGGCGGCTATTTCGATCCGCTCACCAACAAGCTCGAACTGAGCCCGCAGACCGTCGAATTCCTCGCGTCGGGCCGCAAGGTCACGCACCTGCAATGGGGGACCGACGCCGTCAAGAAGACGATCGAGCACGGCATGAACATGGTGCCGATCACGATCCCGGCGAACACGATCGACGGGGTCTCGCAGCCGCTCGAGGTGTTCGCCGACACCGCCGCGTGGATGGTCGCCCCCGAGTTCCCCGAAGACATCGCCTACGAGGTGACCAAGATGATCATCGAGAACATCAAGGTCTTCGGAGAAGTGCACGCGCTCGGCAAGCTGATGTCGCCTCAGGCGATGGCCTACGGCTGGGAGACGAAGGACATCCATCCGGGTGCCCTGCGGGCGTACCGCGAAGCGGGCGTCATCAAGCAACCGTAGCGCGCAAGACCCACCCGCGACTCGCCGTGAGCACGCCTGCCGTGGAGTTCTTCTTCGACTGCTCGAGCCCCTGGACCTACCTCGCCTTCGAGGAGGTCCAGCGGGTGGCGCAGGAAACCGGCGCCACGATCGAGTGGCGCCCGATCCTCGTCGGCGGCGTGTTCAACGCGGTGAACCCATCGCAGTACGAGGCACGACGCAACCGTGTCGCACCGAAGGAAGTCTACGTCGCGAAGGATCTCGCCGACTGGGCTCGCCGGTACGGACTGCGCATCGCCTGGCCGCCGACGGTGTTCCCGGTCAACAGCGTGGCTGCGATGCGCGGCTGCCTGGTCGCGGCCCGCAGCGGGCGTCTCGTCGAACACGCACGCGCCGTCTTCGAGGCCTACTGGCGCGACGACCGCGACATTTCTCAGCCCGAAGTGCTCGATGCGATCCGCGAGCGATGCGGGCTCGATCGGGACGACTATTTCGCAGGGATCGCCGACCTCGAGATCAAGGCGCAGCTTCGCCGAAACGTCGACGAACTGATCGCGCGCGGGGGATTCGGATCGCCGACGACCTTCGTCGGCGGCACCGACATGTACTTCGGCAACGACCGCATGCCGCTCGTGCGCGATGCGATCCTCAAACTCAGCGATGCCTGACGCCGAACAGCGCCTCGCGCGCCTTGTCGTCCATCGGGCCGAAGCTGCGCCGCTCGCGAGCCGCTTCGACGCCGCGCTGCACCGCCGGACGCGCCTTCATCGTGCGATGCCAACGAAGAAGGTTCGGAAACGGGTCGAGCGGCTGGCCGAAGCGCTTGTACGGCAACAGCCACGGCCAGCAAGCCATGTCGGCGATCGAGTAGGCGCCGGCGAGGAACTCGCGGTCGGCGAGATGACGGTCGAGGACGCCGAGCAGCCTGGCGTACTCGTTGCGGTACCGCGCGAGCGCATAGGGCTCGGGCTGCGGCGCGTAGTTCACGAAGTGGCTCAATTGCCCGGCCATCGGGCCGAGCTCGCCCACCTGCCACGACACCCACTGCAGCGTCTCATGGAAACCCGCGGCGTCCTCGGGCAGGAACCGACCGGTCTTCTGAGCGAGATAGACGAGGATCGCGCCCGACTCGAAGACCGGCAGCGATCCGCCCTCGGCGCCATGGTCGACGATCGCAGGGATGCGGTTGTTGGGGCTGATCGCGACGAAATCGGGCGCGAACTGCTCGCCGCGCCGGATGTCCACGGGCAAGACGTGATACGGAAGGCCGCACTCCTCCAGCAGGATCGTGATCTTCCAGCCATTCGGCGTGGGCCAGTAATACAGATCGATCATTCGTGATCCCGCGGCACCGTGCGCGGTGCGGCAAAGGGATTCCGCAAACGAGGAGACGAGGTCATGGAAGGCGGCAAGCGCAAGACGATCGACCGGGTGCTCATGGGCCTTGGTATCGCCATGGTCGGCTATCACATGCTGTCGACGCAATACCTGTTCCTGGGTGCATACGAGCACCAGAACGTGCACCTCGCGTTCACGCTCGTGCTGCTGTTCCTGAACGGGATGCGCAACGCGAAAACCCGTTGGTGGCTCGCGGTACAGGGGGTTCTCGTTCTGCTCAGTCTCGCGGCCACCGCCTACGTGCAATTGAACCTCGGCCACCTCGAAGAGGTGATCGGCTATCCGGAGCCGACCGACCTTCTCGTCGGCATCCTCCTGATCTTCCTCGTCATCGAAGCGACACGTCAGGCATGGGGAATCACGCTGCCGATCGTCGCAGGTGTCTTCGTCGCCTACTTCGTCTTCGGGCACTACCTTCCCGGCCAGCTCCACCACAGGCCCTTTTCGGTCGAGTACATCGTCTCGTACCTGAGCATCGGGCTCTCCGGTGTGTACGGGACCTTTCTGTCGATCTCGGCGAACCAGGTATTCCTCTTCGTCGTGTTCGGCGCGCTGCTCGGCGTCATCCGCGTCAACGACTTCTTCTTCGAAGCCGGCAAAATTCCCGGGCGCGTGATGCAGGGCGGCCCGGGGCAGACGGCGGTCGTCTCGAGCGCGCTCGTGGGAATGGTCTCCGGCGCGGCGGTCGCCAACGTCGCGATCACGGGCGCCTTCACGATCCCGTTCATGAAGAGGGTTGGCTACAAGCCGGAATACGCGGGCGCCATCGAGGCGACCGCGTCGACCGGTGGACAGCTGATGCCTCCGGTGATGGGCGCGGCCGCCTTCATGATGGCCTCGTTCCTCGGCGTGCCCTATGCCGACGTGATGGTCGCCGGGATCATCCCCGCGATCCTGTACTTCTGGGGCGTGATGCTCGGCGTGCAGTTCCTCGCCGTGCGACAGGGAATCCGCGCTCCGCAGGAGGCGATCGACTACCGCCTGATCCTGCGACGCTTCCCTCTGTTCGCGCTGCCGCTGGCCGTCCTCGTCGTGATGCTGCTGATGCAGTACAGCCCGGCACTCGCCGCGTTCTGGGCGATCGTGCTGTCGATCGGGCTGAGCTACATCGGGCGCGAGACGCGGCCGAAGTTCCTCGACCTGCTCCAGTGCCTGGCCGGCGGCGCCCTCGTCGGCGCGCAGATCGCGGTTTCGCTCGCGATCGTCGGACTGATCGCGCAGACGCTGATCACGACCGGCCTCGGCACGAAGATCGCGGGGCTCGTCGAGATCATCAGCGGCGGCAACCTGCTGATCGCGCTGCTGGCGACGATGATCGTCTCGATCGTGCTCGGCTGCGGAGTCCCGACCACGGCCGCGTACGCGCTCGTGGCCATCGTCGTCGTTCCGATGATCACGAAGCTCGGCGTCGAACCGATCTCGGCCCACTTCTTCGCGTTCTATTTCGCGGTGATCTCGGCACTCACGCCGCCGGTCGCGCTTGCCGCACTCGCCGGCGCCGGAATCGCCGGAGCGAACTACTTCAAGACCTCGCTCAGCGCCTTCAAGCTCGCGATCTCCGGATTCATCATCCCGTTCCTGATCGTCTTCAATCCCATCCTCGTACTGCGCCAGTCCGACTGGGTCTGGGCGATCGGCTCGCTGATCGCGGTTCCGCTGGGAATGACCACGCTCACCGCCGCGCTGTACGGCTGCGGTCTGACGGTCTTCACCTGGCGGGAACGCGCGCTCGCACTGTTCTCGACGGCGATGATGGTCGGCTATGCGTCGTTCCGCCACCTCGACGAATGGCCGCTCGAATACCCGATGCTCGCGCTCGGCTGCGCGTCGTTCGCCCTGCTTCTCGCGATGCAGCTTCGGGCGCAGCGCGCGCAGGCGAAGCCCGGCACGCTGCCGGCAGCGAGCATCGAACTGGGGTCCTCAGCCGCGCGCTGAGAACCGCTACTGAAACGCAGGAGAAGCAGGTGATGCAAGCCCCGAAAACCGACGTCCCTTCCTCGCCGAGCCACCGGCTCGTATCCGGCCGGTTCCGCTGGGAGGACCCGCTGCTGCTCGAGGAGCAGTTGACCGACGACGAACGGATGATTCGCGACAGCGCGCATCGCTACGCGCAGGAGCGGCTGATGCCGCGGATCCTGCTGCAGAACCGGCACGAGGACTTCGACCGCGAGATCCTGAACGAGATGGGCGAGCTCGGCTTCCTCGGCGCGTTCATCGACGGCTACGGCTGCGCGGGCATCGGCTTCGTGGCGAGCGGCCTGATCATGCGCGAACTCGAGCGCGTCGACACCGCGTACCGCTCGTCGGCGAATATCCAGACGATGGTGATGGACGTCCTCTACAACTTCGGAAGCGAGGAGCATCGCGAGAAGTACCTGCCGCGGATGGTCACCGGAGAGCTGATCGGGGCATTCGGGCTGACCGAACCTGACCACGGCAGCGATCCCGCGTCGATGAAGGCACGCGCGCGAAGGACGTCGGGCGGGTACCTGCTCAACGGAACGAAGACCTGGATCACGCACGCGCCCGTGGCGGACGTCTTCGTCGTCTGGGCGAAGAACGACGAAGGCGTCGTACGGGGCCACGTAGTCGAGCGCGGCGCCAAGGGCCTGTCGACGCCGAAGATCGAGGGCAAGTTCTCGATGCGCGCGTCTCCCACGGGCCAGATCATCCTCGAGGACGTCTTCGTGCCCGACGAGAACGTGCTGCCGAACGTCGTCGGACTGAAGGGAGCGTTCGCCGGGCTGAACAACGCGCGCTTCGGGATCTGCTGGGGCGCCTGGGGCGCGGCCGAGTTCTGCTGGCACACGGCGCGCAACTACGCGCTCGAACGCAAGCAGTTCGGCCGGCCGCTCGCCGCCAACCAACTGGTGCAGAAGAAGCTCGCCGACATGCAGACCGAGATCGCAGTCGGGCTGCAGTCGTGCCTGCGGCTGAGCCAGCTGCGCGACCAGGGCAAGGCCGCGCCCGAGATGATCTCTCTGCTGAAGCGCTACACGGCCGCCAAGGCGCTCGACATCGCGCGCGAGGCGCGCGACATCCTCGGCGGCAACGGCATCTCCGACGAATTCCACGTCGTGCGCCACATGATGAATCTCGAGGTCGTCAACACGCTCGAGGGCACGCGCGACATCCACGCGCTCGTGCTCGGGCGCGCGCAGACGGGCATCTCCGCATTCACCTCCTGAAACGACAACCGACCGAAGACAGACGAGACGCATGACCGGAATGGACGACATCACTGTGCGGGCCCGCGAGGGCACAGTTCTTCTCGACGCGGACACCGTAGCTGTCGTCGGCGCATCGCCCGACGACAACAAGATCGGCGGCAAGCCGATCCGTTTCCTGCGCGAGTTCGGCTTCCGGGGGCGCGTCTGCCCGGTCAACCCCCGCTACGAGGAAATCGGCGGACACCGCTGCTACCCCGACCTCGCCTCGATCGAAGGTCTCGTGGACGTGGCGATCGTTGCCGTTCCGTATCAGCAGGCCCAGCCCGTGGTCGAACAGTGCGTGCGCAAGGGCGTACGCGAGATCGTGATGTTCAGTTCCGGGTACGCGGAGACGGGCCCGGAGGGCGCGCAGCGCCAGCAGGCAATCCTGCAGATGCTCGCCGGCAGCGGCACCCGCCTGCTCGGGCCGAATTCGCTTGGAGTGGCCAACCTGTCGTCGGGATTCATCGCCAACTTCAGCCAGGCCTTCGAGCTGCCCGCCGGCGTGCTGCGCACCGGCCGCGCCGGCTTCGTCTCCCAGAGCGGCGCCTTCGGCACTTTCATCTTCACGCTGAGCGCCGAGCAGGGGCTCGGCTTCAAGTACTTCGCGGTCACGGGCAACGAGGGCGACGTCACCGTGAGCGAGCTGATCGACGCGATGATCGACGACGACGAAGTCGACCTCGTCGCCGGATACGTCGAGGGCGTTCGCGACGGCCGCCGGTTCCTGCAGGTCTGCGAGAAGGCACGCGCACGCGGCAAGCCGCTCGTGCTCGTCAAGAGCGGCCGAACCGCGGGCGGCAGCGCGGCGGCGCTTTCGCACACCGCGGCGATCGCCGGCGCCGACGAGGTCTACGAGGCGGTCTTCCGCCAGACGGGCGCGATCCGCGTCGACGACGAACAGGAGATGCTCGACGTCGCCACGCTGATGCGTTCGCACAAGCCGATGCACGGCCGGCGCGTCGGCGTGCTGACGATGTCCGGCGGCGCCGGCGTGCTGATCGCCGACGCGCTCGAGGACAACGGTCTCGCGCTCGCGCGACTGGATCCGGGTACCGAAACGGCGCTCGGCCGAATCGTTCCCGAGTTCGGCTCGACGCGAAACCCGGTCGACCTGACCGGCCAGTTCCTGAGCGAGCCTGCGATGCTCGACGCCGCACTCGGATGCCTGCTCGACGACCCGAACGTCGACGCGGTCGTGCTGTTCCTCGGGCTGGGCCGCCGATACGGAGAGCAGATCGCCCAGACGTTGAGAGAGGTGGCCGGGAGAGCGGACAAGCCGTTGCTCGTCGCGTGGATCGCGGGTCCCGCCGCGGTCATCGCGCAACTTCGCGCCGAAGGCATCCCGGTGCTGCCGAGCCCGACACGTACGATCCGCGCGCTCGGAGCGCTCGCGCGTTTCGGCGAGGCGCACGCGCGCGAGTCGCGCTCGTTCTCGATCGTCGGATCGACGACCCAGCCCGTCGTGGCTTCCGGAAGCGCCGGACGTTGCTCGGAGGCGCAGACCAAGGCGCTGCTCGAGCGCTACGGCATCCGCCGGCTTGCGGAGTCGCTGGTCCGAAGCGAGGACGACGCGGTTGCGATCGCCGGCTCGATCGGGTATCCGGTCGTGCTGAAGGTCTGCGCCGCCGACCTCCTGCACAAGACCGAAGCCGGCGCCGTCGCGTTGAACCTGCGCGATGCAGACGCGGTGCGTGCGGCCTACCGGCGCATTCTCGACGGCGCCAGGCGCCATTCGCCGGGGCTCGAGGTCGAGGGTGTGCTCGTTTCGCCGATGGCCGACGACGGCGTGGAAGTGATCGTCGGAGCGCGCCGCGATCCGGTCTTCGGTCCGGTCGTCCTCGTCGGCTCGGGCGGAATCTACGCCGAGGTGCTGCGCGACGCTGCGATCGGCGTGCTGCCGCTCACCAAAGGCGAAGCCGCGGAACTGATCCGCTCGCTGCGCGTTCATCCAATGCTCGCCGGGGCACGCGGAAAGCCGCCGGCGGACGTCGATGCGCTCGCCGCTTGCGTCGAAGGCGTGGCGAAGCTGATGCTGGAGCACCCGGAAGTGTCGGAGATCGAAATCAACCCGATGCGCGTGCTCGAACAAGGGCGCGGCGCGGTGCCGCTCGATGCGCTGATGGTCGTGCAGTCCTCCCGCCAGGTTGCAGAGCGCGACACGCACGGAGCGCGCACGTGACGGGCGCGGCACGCAGGCAGGAGAAGTTCCTTTCGGCGGCGCAGGCCGCCGACCTCGTCGACGACGGCATGACCGTCGCCGTGGGCGGATTCATCAACAGCGGGCACCCGATGCCCGTGGTGCGGGAGCTGATCCGGCGCCGGCGCAAGGCGCTGACGATCATCGGACCGGCCTCCGGCGGCCTCGATCTCGACCTGCTCGTGGCCGGCGGCTGCGTGAAAAAGCTCGTGAGCTGCTACTTCGGCGCGGAAACGCTCACGCCGATCTCGCCGATGATCCAGCACGCGGCGCAACGCGGCGAGCTCGAGATCTTCGAGTGCGACGAGGGGATGTACTACGCCGCGCTGCACGCCGGCTCGCAGCGATTGCCCTTCCTGCCGGTGCGCGCCGGCGTCGGAACGAGCTATCCGGAGATCAACCCCGCGTTGAAGCCATTCGTCGATCCGATCCGAGGCGAGCCGCTGCTCGCGATCCCGGCGATCCGTCCCGACGTCGCATTCGTCTATGCCGCCGTCTGCGATGCCTACGGCAATGCGCAGCACGTCGGCACGGGCTACGGCGACCGCGCGCTGTATCGCGCGGCCGAACGCACGGTGGTCTTCGCCGAGAAGATCGTCTCGAACGAGGAGATCCGGCGCGACCCGGCGAGAACCTCGATTCCGGGTGCGTACGGCGTCGTTCGCGCGCCCTTCGGCTCGCACCCGTTCGCGAGCCCGGGCTGCCATCTGGCCGACGAGGAGCACCTGCGCGAGTACCTGGCCGCCTGCCGGTCGCTCGTACGCTCCGGCGACCCGCAGCCGCTACACGAGTACCTCGACCGATATGTATACGGCCCGGAGGACCACGTGGACTATCTCCAGACGATCGGCTTGCGGCGACTGCTGTCGCTCTCCGAGTACTGAACGCAGCAGCGAATCGCGATGAACGTCACCGAAGCTTCCTGCACCGTCGACGAGTTGAACGCCGTCTTCCTGTCGAGGCAGATCGCGGACGGCGAGCGCGCGCTCGTCGGCGCGAACGTGCCCGTGCCGCGCGCGGGCGTCCTGCTCGCCCACCTGCATCACGGTCCGAACATGATCGTAATGCTCGCGCACACCCGCACGAACCTGTACGACGAGCCGCGCCTGCCCGGCTTCGACTCGCTGACCGACTGGCGGCAATCGCGCTGGGCCGAATCGCAGTACATCCACGACGAGGTCTTCGACGCGTTCGACAAGATGACCGACCTCTTCGCGGTCGGCGCACTGCAGATCGATCCGTACGGAAACGCGAACCTGATCGGCGTGGGCGACGACTACCGTCGCCTGCGCTTCCGCGGACCGGGCGCCGTCGGCACGCCGAGCGCCGCGGTGTCGATCGGTCGCTACTACCTCTACGTCGCCTCGCACGATCGGCGCATCTTCGTCGACCGGTGCGACTTCGTCTCGACCTTCGGCTGGGGCGAAGGCGGCGACCACCGGCAGCGGCTGGGCTTCCCCGGCGGAGGCCCGCGCTTCTGCATCACGCCGCTGTGCGTCTTCGACTTCGAGGAGCACAGCAAGCGCATGCGGCTGCACTCGCTTCACCCTGGCGTGAGCGTCGACGACGTGCTGCGCAACACGGGTTTCGAACCGATCATTCCGCCGCACGTTCCGCAGACCGAAGCGCCTACCGCCGTCGAGCTGCGACTGCTGCGCGAGCGCGTGGATCCGGGCGGGATCCTGCGCAGGCGAACGAACAACGGATAGCCACGGGCAAAGGAGCGAAACGACGATGGACTTCAGCCTGACCTCGGAGCAGGAGATGCTTCGCGACTCGGTCGCGCGCTTCATGCGCGCAGAGTGCGACGAGAACCTTTTCCGGCGCATGGACGAGGAGGCGTACTACCCGGACGACCTGTACCGCCGCATGGGCGAGCTCGGCTTCATCGGAATTCCGCTGCCCGAGCAATACGGCGGCACCGGCCTCGGCTGTGTCGAGTCGACGCTGTTCCAGGAGGAGCTCAGCAAGCGGCTCCTGCCGCTGCAGATGACGTTCCAGGTGTCGATCCTAGCCGCCGGCGTCGCGATCCTCGATCTCGGCTCGGACGAACAGAAGGAGCGCTTCCTTCCGCCGCTCGCGCGCGGCGAGACGAAGTTCTCGATCGCCTACACCGAGCCCGACGCCGGAAGCGACGCTGCATCGATCCGCACCGCCGCCGTGCGCGACGGCGACGGCTTCCGGATCGACGGGCAGAAGATCTTCATCACCGGCGCCGACATCGCCGACTACCTGCTCGTCTCCACTCGCACCGATCGCGAAGCGCCGGCTCGCGAGGGCATCACCGCCTTCATCGTCGATGCACGGGCCGAGGGCGTTCGCGTGCAGCCGATTCGCAAGCTCGGCGTCAAGGCGAGCTCGTACTGCGCCGTGTTCTTCGACGGCGTGCACATCCCCGCCGATCGAGTGGTGGGAGGTGTCGGCCGCGGTTGGGGCGTCGTCAGCCACAGCCTCGAGCTCGACCGGATCGGTGCAGCGGCCCGATGGGTCGGTTTCGCGCAGGAAGCGCTCGACTACGGACTCGAATACGCGAAGACCCGAACGCAGTTCGGCAAGCCGATCGGGCGCTTCGCCGAGATCCGGGAGATATTCGCGCAGATGCAGACCGAGCTCGACGCCGCTCGCCTGCTCACCTACCGGGCGGCGCAACGCTTCGACGCGAAGCAGGAATGCCGCAAGGAAGCGTCGATGGCGAAGCTCTTCGCGTCCGAGCTCGTGATCCGGCTCACGCGGAACATGATGCAGGTGCTCGGCGGCTACTCGTACGCCATGGAGTACCACGCGCAGCGTTTCCTGCGCGACTGCCAGTTCGCGACGATCGGCGCCGGCACGTCGCAGATCCAGCGACAGATCATCGGGAAGGGGATGGGCCTCTAGTCCGCACTTCTTTGCCTCAGACTTTGAAAGTCGCACGGAGCTGATCGGCCGCCTCCCGCAACCGCTCCACGTGACCCAGCAGTTCCTTAAGCGTGGTGCGGCCTTCTGGCGCCTGCACTGCGACTGCAGCGCAGGCTCTTTGCCTATCGAGCATCACCGGTACTGCGATCGCATTGAGTCCGCGTAGATGCTCGGAGCTGTTTACTCCGATTTTTCGACGACGCGTTTCCACCAAGTCCCGTTGCAGCGCTTCGCGGTCAATGATCGTACTGCCTGTGTAGCTGCGAAGCGGGATCTGCATGAGAAGCCGCTCACGCTGGGCCTTCGGAAGCAAGCTAAGAAGCAACTTCCCGCTCGATGTTGCATGCAACGGCACGTGCGACCCAGGGGCGAGCGTCAATCGGAGCGGCCAAGAGCTTTCGACCCTGTCGAGATACACGATTTCGGTACCGGCAAGAGCCGTGAGATTGCAAGTCTCCCCGATCGAATCGACAAGGCTTTGCAGGATGGCCCTGCGTAGCTGCCTGGTCGGGCCGTTCATCAGCCCTTGCGTCGCGAATTGTTCAACAGAGGACCCGAGCTGAAGCGTGCGCCGATTTGGCTCGCGAATCAGCAAACCCGCCTGCTGAAGCTGGTTCACAAGTCGATGCACTGTCGGCTTGGGAAGCCCAAGCTCTTCACAGACTGTGCGTAGTGAGCAGCCGTCCATGTGGCGGCTCACGACCTCCAAGACCCGAAACCCCCGGACAGCCGCGGAATTCGTCTGGTTGCTTTGCACTAGCGCCCTCCCGCGCGTACGGATGCATCAGAAACATCGATATTCGAGACAGTATCATCAAAAAAGTAGTTGTAGCATCTTCATTAAGACGCGAGAAGATCGTCGGACCATCGCCAAGCGAGCCCGGTTCTGTGAGCCCGTTACGAGCGCGTAAGCGAGTCCAAGAAGTTGGCTTTTGCCAGGTGGCAACAGGAGGAGACTTGAATGGCACGCGCATTTCGAAGTGCGGCTGCGGCTCTGTCTATCGTCGCAGCCGCTTGCTTCAGCATCTCCACGGTTTCAAGCGCTCAGGAGAAGCCGGTAGTCCGCATCGGGGTTCAGCCCAACATTCTCCCCGACGTAATCATGAGAGAACGGCGGACATTGGAAGAGAAGTACGCCGACAAATTCACCGTTCAATGGGTCGAGATGACCCATGCAGGGCCGGCGATCGAGGCGTTGGTTGCGAACTCGATCGATATCACCGACGCGGGCGTGCTGCCGCTGATTACCGGGAAGGCCCGAGGTGCCGACTACTTTGCCGTAGCAGATGCAGTTGGTGACGTGACCGGACTCGTTGTCCGTACCGATCGAAACATTAATTCGGTCGCCGACTTGAAGGGGAAGACTCTCGCGTTTCCGGGAAAGGGATCGTGGCAGTACGGTCTCACGCTCATGGCTCTCGAAAGTACGAGTCTCAAGGAGTCAGACCTCAAGTTGGTTAGGTCCCGGTTCCCCGAGATGCCTGTTCTGTTGCAGAAGGGGTCGGTGGATGGATTCGCGGGCGCCGAGCCCTTCATGTCGACGCTGCTCTCGACCGGGGACGCAAAATCATTGTTCCGGCCGTCCTCGGTTCTACAGCAGAAAGAAGGCACCCTGATCTCCGGGCATGTTGTCGCGCGCCGAGATTTCATCGAAAAGCACCCGGAGATTCTCCGGTTGATCCTGAAAGAGTTCGCCGAGTCATCCAGGTTCATTCGAAACAACCCTGAGGTAGCCGGCGAGATCTTTGCAAAAATCTTTCCTGGTGTGGTGACCAAGGAAGTCTTCACGTACGCAGTGAAGAACGGGCTTGTGTATCTCAATGACGTCAAGCCGCGCGTCGATGACTGGGTGAAATTCATCGAGACAACGAACCGATATGGCTTGACAGAAATAGCAAACCCGCGCGAGTTTGCACAGAACTACATACGTCCGGAGTTCGTGGATTAGCGGCAAGTCGTTGCAAGACAGCGAAATGTTCAGGCAGGTTTTTTACGCGCCCTTGTAGGAGACAAGATATGCGTGCGGAGAGTCCGGAGTTTCATATCGAGCGCGAGCCGAAGATAAATACTTTGGCCCGACCTCTCATCATAGAAAGCGCTTTCCCCGGTTGGCTCTCGCCAAAGGTCAACCCCAATATTCCTCTTCAGCCGAAGGCGATCGTCCGGGAACTGATCGATTCAGTCAGGGCCGGCGCTAGTGCGGTCCACATCCACCCCCGCGACCCCGTGGATGGCGCGCTGCTGATGGATCCTGACAAGCTGAAAGAACTCGTAGACCCTCTCTGGGACGAGCTTGGTGAGGTATTCACCTGGAACCATTCCTGGGTTGGAAAACCCATGGAGCCCATCGACTACCTGCACCACACCGAGCGACTTCTGACGCTCGGGAAAGGGAACAAATACATCATGGGCAGCGTTGTCCTCATCACCGGCAATCCCGGCGACAGAAATCAGACGCTGTTTGGAGATGAGCAGGCAGTCCGCGAAGGAGTCCCGTGGTTGGAAAGCCACGGCGTCAAGCCCATCTTCCAGATCTACGACAGTCACGGAATCGAGTGGCTTGCTAGGGAAATCATAGAACCTGGCCTCGCTCGGTGGAAACCATTCATGTGTTGCTTGCACATGGGCAAACACCACTCGAGCTTCATCGGTTCGGATCCATGGGGGCACCTGCAACTCATCACGAGCATGAACGCACTCAGAGCCGCCATTCCAGACGCCGTTGTCGGGCTGCGTGCGGGTGGACGCAATTGGCTGCCCATTACCACTGCGGCCATTGCAATGGGCATCGATATGGTTGGTGTGGGGCAGGAAGACTGCTTGTGGATGTATCCCCACAGAGACGAAATCATGAAAAAGAACTCCGATGTGATCGCAAAGGTTGCCACGATCGCGCGCGAATTGGGTCGTGAAGTCGTAGCACCGGATCAGGTGAAGTCGGTACTCGGGTTCGAGGGCTGGGAGCCGGCGAGAGCAGCGACCCATTCGCTAAGAAACCTGGCGACTGCGTAACGCGGGCGCCGTCTGGGTGGCGGGGGCGATTGTCGCAGGCGACGGGCCCCCTTCTCGAAGCTCCGCTACCGGAAGTGCGACGATGGCACGTTGGAAGTGGTTCGTTATAGACGTGGGTCTACTCGTTGTCGCGTGGTGGCTCATCTCGACCTCGATACCTCATGCGGCAAGTGTTCTACCCCCACCAGGAGCGGTAGGCGTCGAGTTTTACTCACTTGCTTCAAGCGGGGAGCTGTGGCAACACTTGCTTGCCAGCCTGTCTCGGGTATTCAACGGGTTTGCTTTGGCAGTCGTGACTGGCGTTCCGTTGGGGGTGCTGATCGGCTGCAGCAAAACACTTCAGAAAATAACGGAGCCGCTGGTCGAGGTCATACGACCCATATCGCCGATTGCCTGGATACCGCTCAGTATTCTTTGGTTCGGAATTGGCGAGGGCAGCAAGATCTTCATCATCTGGTTGATCACGTTCTTCTTTGTTCTGTTGAACACGGTCGCGGGGGTGGTGGGGGTCGACAAGAAGCTATTGGAGGCAGCTCGCACTCTCGGAGCCTCACGACAGTTCATCTGGAGAAAGGTTGTCATCTGGGCGGCCCTGCCCTCTATCTTTGTCGGTCTTCGGCTGGGTCTCGGCGTTTCCATCGGGGGCGTCCTCATCGCGGAGATGGTCGCCGCAGAATCCGGGATTGGATTCATGATGGAGCGGGCGCGCGTCGTATCAAGTTCCGAGCCCGTAATAATCGGGATGCTCGTCATAGGCTTCCTCGGTTACACGGCGAACAGATTGTTCTTGGCACTTGAAGGTATCGTCCTCAAGCACAGGACATCCCTTGCATTCGGGAGCGCCAATGCCGACGAATAGAGCTTCCCCGGCTGCGCCATCGGGCATGTCTGCATCGGACGGCGCCGCAACGAGTGTTGCGCTATACCTCGTCGGATTCGTAGGGCTCCTGTCGATATGGTTCGTTGCTTCGGCGCTCCTGGGCAACCCCCTGTTCTTGCCCGGGCCAGTCTCGGTAGCCGAAGCCCTTTCTGGCCTTGTCGCTGACGGCTCCCTGGAGCAAAACGTCATGGCGAGCCTCGGGCGTGTTCTGGCTGGCTACGCACTCGGCGCGGCGTTGGCTCTCATCGCTGGCGTAATAATCGGTGTATCACGCTCTCTCGAGCGCCCGCTAGAGCCGGTCATCGAGCTGTTCAGGTCCATACCCCCGTTTGCGATGATTCCTCTCGCTCTGCTCGCATTCGGGATTCACCCGGCAGGAAAGATCGCGATACTGGCATATGCCACGTTCTTCCCCGTATTGATAAACACCGTATCCGGCATCTCGCAAGTCTCGAATCGGCTGGTCGAGGCCGCACAAACACTCGGCGCCTCCAAGGTCTTCATTGTCTTCCGCGTCCTACTTCCTGCCGCGATGCCGCAAGTCGTCGTCGGTTTGCGGCTGGGATTCGGAAGTGCCTGGTTGGCTCTCATCGCCGCCGAAATGGTCGCGTCCTCCGAAGGTCTCGGGTTTCTGATCTCCGATGCACGCGAACTTCTCGAGACCGACGTAGTACTTGGCGGTATGTTCGTAATCGGAATGATTGGCTACCTCTTCAACCTCGCCTTCACCGCACTAGAGCGGAAAAGCAGGACAACGTGATCATGAAAATTGCGATAAAGGTCGAGAGAGTAGAAAAGGTCTGGCCGCCTCACCAGACTCGAAGCTCACCCCTGACTGCCCTGTCCGACGTAAATCTTCAAATCGAACGGGGACAGTTCATTGTTCTTCTCGGCCCCAGCGGCTGCGGCAAGAGTACGCTACTCCGAATGATCGCCGGCCTGGATGTACCAACCGCCGGTCGTATCACCTTGAACGAGGTTCCGATCGCCGGACCGGGCCCGGAGCGCGGAATGATTTTTCAAGATTACGCGCTCTTCCCCTGGAGAAACGTCCTCCGGAACGTGACATTCGGGCTGGAAGCAAGGGGCATTGGAGCGAATGAGCGATCGTCGGTTGCGCTGGAGCTGATCAATCTTGTTGGCCTTTCCGGATTCGAAAGCGCGTACCCAGGCCAACTATCAGGTGGGATGCAGCAACGCGTATCTCTCGCTCGCGCCCTCGCCAACGATCCAGAGGTGCTACTAATGGACGAGCCTTTTAGCGCGGTCGATTCCCAGACCCGCGAAACGCTCCAGGAAGAACTATTGCGGATCTGGCGCGTGAAGCACAAGACTGTCATCTTCGTTACCCACGATATCGCCGAGGCAGCGTTTTTGGCAGATCGCGTCGTCACCATGGCGACGCGCCCCGGCAGAGTACGCAGCGATATCGCGATCGGCCTGGAGCGTCCGCGGGACCGCACGAATCCAGAATTCGTCCGTCTGTGCAGAAGGCTGCGTGAAGAGTTGACGCCGGATTCCGAGGACCGCCCGGAGCAGAAAATGGTCGGCGGCCTCAGACCGATCACTGCCTGAGGAACCGCAAGGGATTTCAGGCGCCGCCGCTTATCGATCCAATCCCCTCTCACACCGAGAGGACGACTACCGCTATCTCCAGAGCATGCACACGTCGGGTACCCGGTACCAGCAGGCCAATGACCAGAAAACCGTCTGGGGGCTGGTAAACGCGCAGGCCAGCGAATGTCCCGACAAGACGTACCTCATAGCGGACCAATCAGGGCGCCACCTCAGTTTCGGCGAATTGAGAGCGTCCTGTTGCCGCATAAGTTCTTTTTTTGAGCAGCAAGGCGTCGCTTGCGGCGATAGGGTGGCAGTGGTGATGCCGAACTGCTTCGCCGCGGCGCAGCTTCTCATAGGAACGATGTATTCGGGCCGCTGCGTTCTTCCAGTCAACCTGCTGTCCGGACGCGAACAACTCCGGTTTGTACTCGAGCACTCAGACTGCAAGCTCATTTTCGCCGAACGGGAATGGACCGGCCGGTTGCGCGACAGCCTTCCGGCTGATTCCGGAAAACGCATCGTTGAAATCGACGGCGAGAGCCACGTTCTCCTGGGTCAGCGCGAGACCGCACCATGCGAGCCACACAGCGAAGCCCTGGCGTTGCTAATGTACACATCGGGGACGACGGGAATCCCCAAGGGCGTCATGCTCACGCAAAGCAACCTTGCCGCGAACGCCTATGCTATCCGCCGAGAGCATGTGTTAGAAGCGACCGATCGGGTCGCCGGAGTACTTCCGCTCTACCATATAAATGGCTTCATGGTGACTATGCTCTCGCCGCTCACATACGGTGGCAGCGTGGTTCTTGCGTCACGTTTTTCGGCAGGCAGATTTTGGGGCTTGGTAGAAGAGCACGGCTGTACGTGGCTAAACGTCGTTCCCACGATAATCAGTTACCTGCTCGAAACTGAAGCTCCACCGCAGGAGACTCTCTCCCGAGTGCGGTTTTGTCGGTCCGCGTCGGCTGCCCTGCCGCCGCAGCATTACTCGGAATTCGAGTCTCGGTTTGGAATAGGGATCATCGAAACAATGGGTCTGACGGAAAGCGCTGCCCCAGCCTTTAGTAACCCATTGAACGAGAGAAAGCGACGACCAGGGTCAGTTGGTCGGCCTTCCGGCTGCGAGGCTCGCGTCGTCGACGAGGCCGGCAACACGCTGCCGGATGGCCAGCGCGGTGAAATCGTGCTGCGAGGTCCTCAGCTTACGTCGGGCTACTACCAAAACCCAGAGGCCACGAAATCCGCTTTTTTCCCTGGCGACTGGTTTCGAACAGGCGACCTGGGCTGTCGCGATCGCGATGGTTTCTTTTATATAACCGGTCGTATCAAGGAATTGATCATCAAGGGGGGCGAAAACATCGCCCCTCGTGAGATAGACGAGACGTTGCTGCAACATCCCCTCATCGCTGACGCGGCTTGTGTAGGAATACCGGATCGACATTATGGTCAGGAGATCATGGCCTGCGTAGTTGTTCGCGAGAAAAAGGAACATAGCTCCGACGATTATGAATCGCTGCGAGAGGAGTTGCGGCGGTTCTGCGCAGAGCATGTCGGTCCATACAAGACGCCCAAGACGATTCGATTCGTCGAGGAATTGCCGCGTGGGCCTTCCGGCAAGGTACAGCGACTCAAGCTTCTCGATGCAAAGGAAGAAAGCTCGGTGGAGCCATGAGACATCGGTTATCAACTGGATCGACCGAGTGGAGGCCGGCAGAAAGGGTAGGTCGGAGCCGTGACGACGCCGTGTTCGATCCGTCGGCCGCTGTTATCGCGACGCTCGTCGAGCGCGCGCGCGTGGCACAGCGGATCTACGAGCGCTTCGACCAGGCACGCGTCGACGAGGCGGTCCTGGCGGCCGGATGGGCGATCATGGAGCCGTCGCGCAACCGCACGCTGGCCGAAATGGCCGTGCGCGAAACCGGGCTCGGTGTCGTCGAGGACAAGATCCAGAAGAACTACCGC
>JAJPEN010000074.1 GCA_021166835.1 Burkholderiaceae bacterium
CGGGGCGGTTCAGCGTGAGGGTGGCCACCTTGCCCTCGACCTCGAAGCGGAAGTGCTCGGGCTGGAGGTCCTTGGCGGAAATCTTGTACATCGCTTGCTCCTGCTGTCTGTGTTCGTGAATCAGCCCACCATGCTCAGGCCGCCGCTGACGCTGAGCACCTGGCCGGTAATGTAATCGGAACGCAGGTCAGACCGATCGCTTCCGCTTCGTCGCACCCTTGGCAGCGGATCGCTTCCTGGCCGATCTCGCTGGGCGGGCCGGGCGCGTCGCCGCAACCGCTGCGCCGGAGTCGACGAGCGATTGCCAATGTTTCCGACCCGAGGCAGTCAGCAGGTCGTTCAGGAACGAGTTCAGTCCTTCCTCGATGTAACCGTCCAGCGAAATGACCTTGGCGAAGTGCCAGTGCTTCAGTGCCCAGCCGTGAGCGAAAAACACGAGTCGAAACGTGAGAAGGTCCACGTTCACCGGACGGAAGTACCCGGCCTTGATGCACTCCTCGATCGGATCGGAGACGAGCTTGTTGGTCTCCAGCTCCATCTTCTGGATCGCCTTGCGCAACTCGGGTCGCAGCGACGCGCTCTCCCGGTAGCCCACGACGGTCGCGCCGAGATTGCCGTCGACTGCCTCGCAATAGGCGCGCACCGCGATGCAGAAACGCAGCAGCGGATCGGTAACGCCTTCGAGCCTCGGGGGAATCGCTCGCTGGTATGTCCGGAATATCGACGTGAAGACGAGGAAGAGCACGTCCTCCTTGTCTTTCACGTACGAGTAGATCAGCCCCGAACTGAACCCCGCGGCATCCGCGATGTCCTTGATCGTTGCCCGATGATAGCCGTCGGCCGCGAAGCACCGAACCGCGGCCTCGATGATCTGCTCTCGCCGCCGCTCGATCCGTTCAGGGTTCTCGATGCTGCTCTCGATGATGATGTCCACGTACTTCCTTGCGCGGGAGGCGCAGCCGCGCGTGCGCGGGTGATCCTCGATCGCTAAATGATCAGTCATTCGGATCTTCTGTCGCCCGGTGTCCAGTGTCAATTCGACAGTTCCGGGATGTCGAGCGGGTTGACAGCGACAAAGAAAATGAACGATCATTCAATTATAGTTCAGTTGCGAAGGATCCTCATGAAAACCCATCCGAGCGCCGGGAACTGGACGCCCGCCGAATGGGCACGGGCCTGGTGGCCCGATCGCATCCTCACCGACTACCTCGACGATTCGGTCGCGCGCCATCCCGACAAGGTTGCGCTGACCGGCGGCAATAGCATGACCGGGTCCACCGTGACGCTGTCGTGGCGTCAGTTGCGGCGACGCGTCGATCGCATGGCGGCCGGTCTCGCGGCTCTCGGTGTCGGGCGGGGCGACGTGGTCGCCTGCCAGTTGCCGAACTGGTGGGAGTTCGTCGCGCTGCATCTGGCCTGCGTGCGCATCGGCGCGTTGACGAATCCGCTGATGCCGATCTTCCGGGAACGCGAGCTTCGCTACATGCTGGGCTTCGCCCGCGCGCGCGTGCTGGTCGTTCCACGCAGCTTCCGCGGCTTCGACTATCCGTCGATGGTCGACCGGATGCGGGCCGAGCTGCCCGAATTGCGCAACGTGCTCGTGATCGGCGGAACGGGGGCAGATTCCTTCGAGGCAGTGCTCCTCGATCGTCGCTGGGAGGACGAATTCGACACGTCGGCGCTGTTCGCGAGGAACCGCCCTGATCCGAACGATCCGGTCCAGTTGCTGTACACGTCGGGCACCACGGGCGAGCCGAAGGGCGTGCTGCACAGCTCGAACACGCTGCTCAGCATCCTGCAGCAATATGCGAAGCGATTGGGGCTTGGCGACGACGACGTGATTCTGATGGCCTCGCCGATGGGGCACCAGGCCGGCTTCATGTACGGGCTGATGATGTCGCCGATGCTCGGCGCCAAGCTGGTGATGCAGGACATCTGGGTTCCCGAGGAGGCGGCGAGGCTGATCCAGGACGAGGGCGTGACCTACACCAAGGGTTCCACTCCGTTCCTGGCCGACCTGACCGACTCGCCGTCGGTCGATCGCTACGACGTCGGCACGCTGCGCATCTTCGTGTCGTCGGGTGCGCCGATTCCGCGCGTGCTGGTCGAGCGCGCGAGCCGGCGCCTGGGCGCAGCCATCATCTCGGCGTGGGGGATGAGCGAGACCGGATCGGTGACCACCACGATTCCGGGCGACCCCGATGATCGCATCTTCGGCACCGACGGCGTCGCGCTGCCCGGCATGGAGGTGCGCGTGGTGGACGCTTCCGACGCGCTCCTGCCGAACGGAAGCGAGGGCAGGCTGCAGTGCCGTGGGATCGGCAACTTCATCGGCTACTTCATGCGTCCGGAACTGTCGCGCGCGACCGCCGACGGCTGGTTCGATACCGGCGATCTCGCGGTCATGCTCGACGGCGGCTACATCCGGATCACCGGGCGCGCAAAGGACATCCTGATTCGCGGCGGCGAGAACATCCCGGTTGTCGAGGTCGAGAACGCGCTCTACCGGCATCCTGCGATCCGCGACGTGGCAATCGTCGGCATGCCCGACGCCCGCCTGGGCGAGCGCGCTTGTGCTTTTGTTTGCCTGCATCCCGGGCAAGCGCTGGACTTCGCGGGAATGACCGCGTTCCTCGAGACACAGCAGATGGCTCGGCAGTACTTCCCGGAGCGACTCGAAGTGGTGGCCGATCTTCCCCGCACGGCCAGCGGCAAGATCCAGAAGTACCAGTTGCGCGAGCTGGCCCGCTCGCTGGCGCCCGCGACGGCCTGAACACACGCAGCGCCCTCTGCGGGCATGTGCCCTCATGCAGACAGGCGTGCCGTCCTCAGGCGGGCATGTAGGCGCCCCCGTTGACCGGCACGATCGCGCCGTTCATGTAGGTGTTCGATGCACCGGCGAGAAAGCAGATCACGTGCGCGATCTCGTCCATGCGCGCCAGGCGTCGCATCGGATTCGCCTGCAGCATCCGATCGCGCTGCCGCGCGTTGAACTCGCCCGACATGCTGCCTTCGATGAGCCCCGGCGCGACTGCATTGCACAGCACCCCGTGGCGCGCACCCTCGAGCGCGTAGGTTTTGGTCAGCGCATGCACGCCCGCCTTCGATGCACCGTAGGCCGGGTGCACGCCGACGCCGCCGACCTGCCCCGAGACCGAACCGACATTGACGATCCGGCCTCCGCCGGCCCGTGTCAGAGCGGCCAACGCGGCCGCGCAGCCGTGCCAGGTGCCGGTCAGGTTGACCGCGAGGATGCGCTGCCATTCGGCCTCGCCCGCGTCGGTGACGAGGCAGGCCGTGAAGATCCCCGCGGCATTGACCCAGGCCTCGAGGCGCGTTTGTACCGACGCGCGCTCCGCCAGTTCGAACACCTGCCTCCGGTCGGTTACGTCGACGCGCACCGGCACGATGCGCTCGGCCGGGTCGATCGGCGCAATGTCGGCCGCGAAAACCGTGAACCCGTCCGCGAGAAAGCCCGTGCACAGCGCCCGGCCGAGGTCGCCGGCGGCGCCGACGACGACGACTCCTCGTTGATGCTGATTCATCCCGATTTCCGTGTGCGCGGCGGATGCCGACCTGCAGGATTCATGCGCAGCGTTCCGTGCGGCCTTCCAGCTCGCGCAGGATCACCAGGTGCTGGATGTCGTTGGTGCCTTCGTAGATGCGGCACACGCGCGCATCGCGATACAGGCGTTCGACCGGGAAGTCGCGCAGGTAACCGTAGCCGCCGAGCACCTGGATGGCCTCCGAGCAGACCCATTCCGCGGCCTCCGACGCGACGAGCTTGGCCATGCACGCCTCCATCAGGCAGGGCCGGCCGGCGTCGCGCAGCTGCGCGGCGTGCAGCACGAGCTGGCGTGCGGCTTCGATGCGCGTGGCCATGGCGGCGATGCGAAAGCCCACTGCCTGATGCTCGATGATCGGCTTGCCGAAGGTGATGCGCTCGCGCGCGTAGGCGCTGGCGACCTCGAGCGCGGCGCGCCCGATGCCCACTGCCTGCGCGGCGATTCCGATGCGCCCGCCTTCCAGGTTCGACAGCGCGATGCGGTATCCGGCGCCTTCGTCGCCGAGGCGGAGATCGGCGGGCACGCGCAGATCCTCGAAGACGATCTGGCAGGTGTCGGAAGCACGCTGGCCCATCTTCGACTCGACGCGCGCCACGACGTAGCCCGGCGTGTCGGTGGGCACGATGAAGGCGCTGATGCCGCGCCGTCCGAGCTCGGGCGAGGTCAGCGCGAACACGAGCGCGACGCCGGCGTTGCTGCCTGTCGTGATGAACTGCTTGGTCCCCGAGAGCACGTAGTCTTTTCCGGCGCGTCGCGCACGGGTGGTCAGCGCGCCGGCATCGGAGCCCCCCTGCGGCTCGGTAAGGCAGAACGCCGAGAGCATCTCGCCCCTGGCCATCGGCGCGAGGAAGCGCTCCTTCTGCGCATCGGTGCCGAAGTTGCTGATCGGCATGCAGCCGACCGAGTTGTGCCCGCTCATGATCGTGGCGCAGGCCGCATCGCCTGCAGCAATTTCCTCGAGCGCGACGGCGAGCGACACCGCGTCGGCGCCGACCCCGCCCCAGCGCTCGGGCACCGTCATGCCGAGCAGGCCGAGTTCGCCCATCCTGCGCAAGGCGTCGCGCGGGAACTCGCCGGTTTCGTCCCATCGCGCCGAATGCGGCGCAAGCTGCTCGCGTGCGAAGGTGCGTGCGGTGTCCTGGATCATCGACTGCGATTCGGTAAGGATCATGCTCTCTCTTTCCTGATGTCCGGGCTCTCGGGACGAGCGCGGCGCAGCTTCTTCCACACGCCTGCGGCGGACAGCACCACGCGTCCGTCGTGGGTCAGACTGCCGCGAACGAAGACCAGCGAAGCGGTGGTCCGGGTCACCGTCGCTTCGCCCTCGATCCAGTCGCCCGGTTTCACGCTCGACACGAAGTCGCAGTGCAGGCTGACCGTGACCACCGGCGTCTCTAGCCCGACCGTGCGCATGACGGTGAGCCCCAGCACCTGGTCGGCCAGCGTCATGAGCATCCCGCCGTGCACCGTCTCGCGAACGTTTCCGTGGCGCGGCTCGGCAAGAAAGCCGAATCGCGCGGGTTCTCCTTCGAGTACGTACAGCGGCCCGACAGCCTCGGCGAAGCGCCCGTCCGCGATTCGACAAGGTGCGAAACCGGCGGGCACCGGGGGCGCGCACGAGTGCCCGCTCATTGCGAAGGCGACCCCGATGCGTGCCTGCGCCACCGGTCGGTGGTCAGCACCACCTTTCCCTTGACGCGGCGATCGCGAAGTTCCGCCATCGCCCGCGGAGCCTCGTCCAGCGGATACGTTCCGCCCGATTCCGTGTGCAGCAGGCCCTTCTCGTAGAGTCCGAACAGCTCGAACTGCGCCCGCCGCATCCACTCCGGATGCCATTCGCGGTAGTCGCTCCAGTGCAGGCCGGTCACCGTGATGTTCCTCAGCAGGATGCGGTTCGCCGGGATATCCGGAATCCGGCCTCCGGCGAAGCCGAGCACCACCAGGCGCCCTCTCCATGCGAGCGAACGGAACGCCCCGTCGAACACGTTCCCGCCGACGATTTCGAGGACGACGTCGGCGCCCTTGCCGTCGGTTCGCGCCCGGACGTCATCGCGTATCGAGTTGCGCAGATCGGGGCCGGACAGGTCGATGATCGCGTCGGCGCCTGCCGCCAGCGCGACGCGTCCCTTGTCCGCGGTGCTCACGCCGGCGAGGACGCGCGCGCCCAGCGCCTTGGCCAACTGTACGCACGCCAGGCCCACCCCGCCGGCCGCACCCGTGACGAGCACCACTTCGCCGGGCTGCAGGTTCGCGCGATCGATCAGCGCGAAATGCGCGGTCTGGAAGACGAGCGCGAAGCCGGCTGCTTCGAGGAAGTCCATCGACCGGGGAAGGACGAAGCAGTTCGCCTGCGGTGCGAGCAGGCGCTCGCAGTACGCTCCACTCTCGACGAGTACGAGAACCCGGTCGCCCACGGCGCAGGTGTGAACGCCTTCTCCGACGGCAGACACGACGCCGGCGGCTTCCTTGCCGGGTATGAACGGCGGCGTGGGCAGGATCTGGTACAGCCCGCCGGTGACCAGAAGGTCCGGGAAATTGACGCCGGCGGCCATCACGTCGACAACCACCTCGCCGGCCCCTGGCACGGGATCGGGCCAGTCCTGCAGGCGCAGGGCTTCGATCGAACCGAAGGTGGGCGCGACCACCGCTTTCATCGGGCAGCAAGGTTAATGAACGTTCATTCATTTTAGGGTGAGTCCCGGCCGACTGTCAACGGAAGACGGGACGCCGTGCGAGAGGGCATCGCGGCAGGCCACGACGATGCTGCATCTTCGATCGGCAGCGCCTATACTCGTCATGATTGAATGGATGATCATTCAAATGGAGCTTCCTCCTCTCCTCGGAGTTGCATGCCATGAACTACGAAGACATCCTCTATGAAGTGCGAAGCGGGGCAGCCTGGATCACGATCAACCGTCCCGACCGGATGAACGCGTTTCGCGGGCGCACCTGCGACGAACTCATTCATGCGATCAATCGCGCCGGCTACGATCGAGCGATCGGCGTCATCGTGCTGGCGGGCGCCGGCGAGCGGGCGTTCTGCACGGGCGGCGACCAGTCGGCGCACGAGGGCCAGTACGATGGACGCGGCACGATCGGTCTGCCGATCGAGGAACTGCACGGCGCGATCCGTGACGTGCCCAAGCCGGTGATCGCGCGCGTGCAGGGCTATGCGATCGGCGGCGGCAACGTGCTGTGCACGGTTTGCGACCTCACCATTGCGTCCGAGAAAGCCGCGTTCGGCCAGGTCGGGCCGAAGGTCGGGTCGGTCGACCCCGGCTACGGCACCGCATACCTGGCGCGCGTGGTCGGCGAGAAGAAGGCGCGCGAAATCTGGTACCTGTGCCGACGCTATACGGCCGCGGAGGCGCTGGCCATGGGGCTGGTGAATGCGGTCGTGCCGCACGAGCAGCTCGACGCCGAAGTGCAGAAGTGGTGCGACGAGATCATGCAGAAGAGCCCGACCGCGATCGCGATCGCCAAGCGCTCCTTCAACATGGATACCGCGCACCAGGCGGGGATCGCCGGCATGGGCATGTACGCGCTGAAGCTCTACTACGACACCGAGGAATCGCGCGAGGGAGTGCAGGCCTTCCTGGAGAAGCGCGATCCGCAATTCAGGAAGTTCGCGAAGTAGGCGCGCCATCGGGCCGCGATCCCGCGTTCGCGCGACCACGCAACCGGGCGCTATCGAATGAACGGAGGAGCCGGAACATGGATTTCGACGCGATCCTGATCCCGCCGCGCAGGGCGGCGATGGTGGAGCAGGGTTACTGGCGCGACCGGACGATCAACGACGCCCTGGACGCCTGCCTGGCGAGTTGTCCCGACAGGATCGCCCTGGTCGCGCGATCGCTCGACCGGAGCACGGAGCGCCGCTTCACCTATCGGGAGCTGGCAGCGCTGGCCGACCGCGTCGCGGTCGGGCTCGCCCGCCTGGGCGTCGAACGCAACGACATCGTCTCCTGCCAGCTGCCCAACTGGTGGGAATTCACGGTCGTCTATCTGGCGTGCTCGCGCATCGGTGCGGTGATCAACCCGCTGATGCACATCTTTCGCGAGCGGGAGCTCTCGTTCATGCTGGCCCACGGCTGCAGCAAGATCGCGATCGTGCCGAAGCAGTTTCGCGGTTTCGACTACGAGCAGATGTTGCGGGGCCTGCAGCCCGCACTGCCGGATCTGCGCCACGTGCTCGTCGTCGGAGGCGAGGGCCCGGACAGCTTCGAGGCGCGCCTGACGGCGCCGGCCTGGGAGCGCGAGTCCGATGCGCCCGCGCTGCTCGCTCGCAGCCGTCCCGGGCCCGACGACGTCATGCAGTTGATCTACACGTCGGGCACGACGGGTGAGCCGAAAGGTGTCATGCACACCGCGAACACCGCGATGTCGAACATCGTTCCGTATGCGCAGCGGATGCGCTTGTCGAGCGACGACGTGGTGTTGATGGCTTCGCCGATGGCGCACCAGACCGGATTCCTCTACGGCCTGATGATGCCGATCGTGCTGCAGGCGCGCGCGGTGCTGCAGGACATCTGGGATCCGTCACGCGCCGTCGACGTCGTTCGCGACGAGGGCGTCACGTTCACGATGGCTTCGACGCCGTTCCTGGCCGACCTCGCGCGAACCGTGTCGCAATCCGGCAAGTCGATTCCCACCCTGAAGACTTTTCTCTGCGCGGGTGCGCCGATTCCCGGCCCGCTGGTCGAGCAGGCAAGGGCGGCGCTGGGCGCGAAGATCGTCTCCGCCTGGGGCATGACCGAGAACGGCGCGGTGACGACCACGCTGCTCGACGACGAGGACGAGCGCTCGGTGAGCACCGACGGCTGTCCGCTGCCCGGCATGGAAGTGCGCATCGTCGACGCGCAACGGCAGCCGCTTCCCGCTGGTACCGTCGGCGCATTGCTGGTTCGCGGCTGCTCGAACTTCGGCGGGTATCTGAAGCGGCCGCAGTGGAACAGCACCGATGCCGACGGCTGGTTCGATACGGGCGATCTCGCCTTCGTCGATGTGCGCGGCTACATCAGGATCAGCGGCCGCAGCAAGGACGTGATCATCCGGGGCGGCGAGAACATCCCCGTGGTCGAGATCGAGGCCCTGCTGTATCGCCATCCGGCCGTCGCCCAGGCGGCGATCGTCGGCTACGCCGACGAGCGGCTCGGAGAGCGGGCGTGCGCATTCGTCGTCACGAAGCCCGGTCAGCACCTGGACTTCGCGTCGATGATCGAGTTCCTGAAGGCGCAGAAGGTGTCGATGCACTACCTCCCCGAGCGGCTCGAGGTTCGCGACGCGTTGCCGGCGACTCCGTCGGGGAAGATCCAGAAATTCAAGCTCCGGGAAATGCTCCAGGCGGGGCGAAGCTGAGCTCGTCGGGACGACCGCTTCGGCCCGGCGCCGGGGCCGAAGTGGTCGCCCAGGATCAACGCAGGCAGGCGCCGTCGTCCACCGGGAGCACGGTTTCGCGCACGAGGCTCGCGCCCGGCGAGCACAGGAAGGCGATCGGCCAGGCGATCGCATCCGGATGAGCGAAGCGCGGCGCCGGCGTGCCGTCGGGCGCCGGCTCGTCGCCGGCGTGCAGCGTCGACGCAGCGGCGATGGAGCGGACCGCCACGGCGTTGACCAGCACCTGAGGCGTCGCGCTGCGAGACAGGCAGCGGACCATGGCGTGCAGCGAGGCCTCCGCACCGACCAGGACGAGTCTGCCGCGACCACGCTCCTTCATCGCGCCGATCAGCCTGCGCGCGAGAAGAGCCGTCGCGCGCGTAGCGTCGTGCAGGGCGGGATCGAAGTCGTCGTCCGCTCGCCAGCTGCCCGACCCGCGCGCCGGCAGGACGACCGGATTCAGCACGGCGACATCGACCGCGCCGAGGGATCCACACAGCCGCTCGATGTCGCCGGGAGAGTCGACGTCGCACGCGAGGAAGCGATGGTCGCGTCCGTCGGCGCGCAGCGCGTCGAGCAGCGCCGGCACCGGGTTTCGATCGACCAGCACGAGCTGTGCGCCCAGGCTTGCGCACAGTCGCGCGGCCGCCTGCCCGATGTCGTCCGAAGCGCCGGTCACCAGGATCCGCATGCCGCCCAGGTCGTAGGGCCGCGACGCAGGCTCGCGCGAGGGCGACCATTGCCCGCGTCGGCGCGCCGGGTCGAGACCGGGGAACGGCCGCTCCCTGCTCGCTTCGCGCAGGCAGCCGGCAACGGGAACCGGCAGGGCCGGCATCGCGAAGCCTCGCGCCGACACCAGCCGGTCGAACAGCCCGCGCCCCGCGAAAGCCGGGTCGGAGAACGCGTGCTGCAGCGACTCGACGACCGAGACGCAGGCATCCACGCTCGCGAAGCGTTCGCGCCATTCGGCGGCGGTGCGCGTTCCGATCCGCTCGGTGACCTTGCGGATCGTCGAGGCAGGATCGACGCGGTCGTCGCGGTCGGCTTCGGCCAGGCCGATCCCGTCGCAGAAGATCCGCCAGAACCGATCTTCGATCGGGGCCGCGGCCAGGTATTCGCCGTCGGAGGTGCGATAGATGCCGTAGCGGGGCGAGCCGCCCGTCGTCAGCTCGCTGCCGGGTCGCGGCCAGCGTCCGCCGGCCAGCCCCGCCGACAGGCCCCAGTACGCGAAGGTGAACAGGTTGTCACACATCGCGACGTCGATGTGGCAGCCGCGGCCGCTGTGCGCCCGCTGCTGCAACGCGAGCAGGATGTTGATGACGGCCGGGTAGGCTCCGGCGCCGATGTCGGCGGCAAGGACCTGCGGCAGTACCGGCGCGCCGTCGCCCGAGCGGGTCAGCCCGAGGATGCCGGTCTCGGCCAGGTAGTTCAGGTCGTGACCTGCCTTCAGCGCTCGTTCGCCGGTCTGGCCGTACCCGGTGATCGAGCAGTAGACGAGGCGGGGGTTGTCTGCTCGAAGCGTTTCGTGATCGAGCCCCAGGCGCGCCATCACGCCCGGCCGGAACTGCTCGATGAGCACGTCTGCCGAACGCGCAAGCTCGCGGATGTGCGCGCGATCGCCTTCGTCCTTCAGGTCCGCGCACAGGCTGGTCTTGCCGCGGTTCAGCAGCGCGAAGTTGCCGCTGGCGCCGCCCCACGCCGGCGGGTACCCGCGCATCTCGTCGCCGGTGCCGGCGCGTTCGATCTTGATGATCTCGGCCCCGGCCTCGGCGAGCAACAGGCTCGCCAACGGCCCGGGGAGGAGGTTGGAGAAGTCGAGGACGCGGATTCCGGCGAGCGGCAACTGCGCCGGCGACTGCATGGCGGTTGCGCTCACACTGCGACGTGCTTCTTCAGGTCCTGCATCGACATCCCTTCCACGTCGCCTTTCTCGACGACCGCGCCCTTGGAGAGCACGTAATAGCGCTGCGCAACCCGGTGCACGAGGCTGAAGTTCTGCTCGATCAGCAGGATGCTGGTGTGCTCGGTGGCAAGCCGGACCAGGGTGGCGGCAAGCTCGTCGACGATCACCGGCGCCAGCCCCTCGCTGGGTTCGTCGAGGATCAGGAGATCGGGATTGGCCATCAACGCGCGGCCGATCGCCAGCATCTGCTGTTGGCCGCCGCTCATCGCCGTACCGGGCGCATTCGCCCGTTCCTTCAGGATCGGGAACAGGTCGCAGACCGTGTCGAAGTTCCATCGCCCCGGTCGTCCCACGGCGGCGCCGAGCGCGAGGTTCTCGCGAACGGTCAACCCGGGAACGATCCGGCGGCCCTGCGGCACCACGGCGATTCCCGATCGGGCGGCGGTGAAGTGCCGGATCGAAGTCTGTTGGCGACCGTGAAACGCGACCTGGCCGGCTCCGACCCGCGCGATGCCGAGGCACACGTTGACCACCGTCGTCTTTCCGACGCCGTTGCGCCCGAGGATGGCCACGCGTTCTCCGCGGCGCACCTCGAGCGACGTCGCGTTGAGGATCTTCGCCTTGCCGTAGTAGCCGTCGACCGATTGCAGGCTGAGCAGGCTCATTCGACGCTCGATCCGAGATAGGCGCGCACGACCTCGGCGTTCGCGCGGATCTCCTCGCCGGTTCCCTGCGCGAGCACGCGTCCGAGGTTCAGCACCGTGATGCGGTCCGACACCGAGAAGATGACCTCCATGTCGTGCTCGACCAGCAGGACCGTGACTTTCCAGCTGCCGGCCAGCTCCTTGAGCAGGCGTGCGAGCACCAGCGACTCCTGGATCGACAGCCCCGCCGCGGGCTCGTCGAGCAGCAGTACGGAGGGGCGACCGACGAGCGCGAGCGCCAGATCGAGCCGGCGCTGGTCGCCGTAGGAGATGTCGGCCGCACGGTGGCCGGCGAGTTCGGCCAGCCCGAGCACGTCGAGCACTTCGTCGGTGTTGTCGGTCTCGGCAGCGCGCGCCGCCAGCGCCACCTGCTCGCGCACGCCCAGCGCGGGGAATACGTTCGTTTTCTGGAAGGAGCGCGCCAGGCCCGCCCTGCGCCGCACCTGCGCCGGCAGGCGACTGATGTCTCGACCGGCGAGCGTCACGCGGCCCCCGGTCGGGCCTCCGCGGCCGCACAGCGCGTCCATCAGCGTCGACTTGCCCGCGCCGTTCGGCCCGATCAGGCCGCGGATCTCGCCCGGCTCGAGTTGCAGCGAGACCTGATCGAGGGCGGCGAAGCCGCCGTAGCGACGCGACAGCTCGATCCCCTCGAGTGCAAAGCCGGTCACGGCTTCCTCCGCGGCGCGATCGCTGCGACGCGCGCGAGCAGGCCGCTGATTCCCTGGGGAAGCAGGACCGTGACGGCGATCAGCAGCGTGCCGATGATCGCCGGCCAGTGCTCGGTGAGGTCGCCGGCCGCGTCCTTGACGACGAAGAAGATCATCGCTCCGAGCGCGGGGCCCCAGACCGCCTGCGCGCCGCCGACGACCGCCATGATCAGCGCTTCGCCCGACAGGCTCCAGTGCAGGATGCCGGGCGTGACGAAGGCGTTGTACAGCGAGAAGAGCACGCCGGCGAGGCCGGCTGCCGCGGCCGACAGCGCGAACACGAGCGCACGCGGCGCGAGCGTGCGGTAGCCGACGTAGCGTGCGCGCTCCTCGTTCTCGCGGATCGCGATGGTCAGCACGCCGAAGCGGCTCCTGGCAACGACCGTCAGCAGCGCGATCACCACGACGAGCGTGCTCCAGCACACGACGAACATGGTCGCCGGCGACTGGAACACCTCGATGCCGACGCCGAAGAGCCGCGACGGCAGGCGCACCGCCATGCCGTCGTCGCCGCCCGCCACGGCGCGCCAGCGCAGCATCAGTTCGTGCAGCGACTGCGCGACCGCCAGCGTCAGCATCGAGAACGACAACGCGGGCAGGCGCACGATGATCAGTCCGGTGAGGAATGCGAACGCCGCGGGCAGCGCGACGGCCGCCAGCACCGCGGCTTCGGCGGGCATCCAGCCGAACCTGCCGTTCAGCGCCATCAGGTACGCCGCCATGCCGAAGAACGCAGCGTGACCGAAGCTCGCCAGGCCGTTCTGGCGGATGAGGAATCCGATCGAGACCGCGAGAATCGCGTAGATCACGGCCTGCGTCATCAGCGTGAGCGCGAGCTGCGAACCGACCAGCAACGGAACCGCGAAGCCCGCTGCGACGAGCACGGCAGCGGCGATCAGGAACGATGGCACCCGCGCGCGAGCGCCGCTGCCGGGCATCCCGGAGGAGCGCGCTACCGCGAGCCCGTTCACTTGCCGTGCCCCGCGATGCCCTGCGGGCGCAAGCCCAGCACCAGGCCCATGATCAGCAGCGGAATCACCGAAGCGACTTCGGGCACATAGGCCAGACCGAGATTGTGGAACTGGCCTATCACCAGCGCGGCGACGAACGCACCCACGAAGCTGGTCAATCCGCCGGTGACGACCACGATGAAGCAGTCGATGATGATGTAGGCGCCCATCGACGGCGAGAGCGCCATCAGCGGACCGGCTATGGTGCCCGACAGGCCCGCGAGCCCGGTGCCGATGGCGACGACGAGCGCGCTCAGCCGATCGGTGTCCACGCCCTGCATGGCCGTTGTCACGGGATCGACGCTCGATGCGCGCACGTACAGGCCGACCCGGCTCGAGCGCAGCCAGACAGCCAGCGCAGCGGCGACCGCTACGGCGACGGCGATCACGAACAGCCGGTACACCGGATACTGCGAACCGAAGATCACCACGGATCCGGCCAGCGCGGCAGGCGCGTCGACCGAGATGAAATCCTTGCCCCAGATCGTCCGGACCGCGTCCTCCAGCACGAAGAGCAGTCCGAACGTCACCAGCAGGGTGACGATGGGCTCTTCCCGCGCGAGCGGACGGAACACGAAACGGTCGAGCAGGACGCCCAGGAAGGCCAGCACCACCACCGAAGCCGCCATGCCGGCCCAGAAGCCGAGCCAGGCCGCAGCGGCATACGACACGTAGGCGCCCAGCATGAAGAAGCCGCCGTGCGCGAAGTTCGTGACGCGCCGCAGCCCGAAGATCAGGACCAGGCCGACCGCCAGCACGTAGAGAAAGCTGCCGTAGACGAGGCCGTTGATGATCTGGATCATCGAAGGAAACGCTCCGGTCGGCCGTCACCGGCAGCGGCGAGTGCGACTGGGTCGCTTCGCCGCTGCGGGTGAGGTGCGTACGTAGTGGATCAGAGCTTGCAGCTGCCGTCCGGGCCGGGCGTGGCGTCCTTCGCAGGAACGGTCATCTTGACGACCGGCTGCAGCCGCCCGTTCACCGCCTCGACGGTGCCGAAGTAATTGGGGCCGACGAGCTGGTTGTCTTCCTTGCGCATGACCTGCGTGCCGAGGATCGTCTCGAAGGTGCTCCCCGACATCGCGTTCGCGACGTCCGCTGGCGCGACGCTGCCCGCCTTCTTCACCGCCTGGAAGATCACCTGCATGCCGACGTAGGTCTCGCCCTGGAAATTCGTCGGGACGTCGCCCGGATGCGCCTTCGCGAAGTCGGCGACGAACTTCGTATTACCGGGGGTGTCGAGCGTCGAGCTGTAGTTGATGATCGTGTGGATGCCCTGCACGACGTCGCCGAGGACCTTGACGGTGCCGTCGGTGGTGAAGCTGACGCCGCCCGTGGTCACCTTGTCGAAGAGCCCGAACTGCCTGGCCTGGCGCGCGAAGGTGATCGCGTCGCGACCCGCCAGCGCGACCCACATGCCCTGCGCGCCGGAGTCGATCACCTTCTGGATGTGTGCCGCGTAGTCGTTGCTGCCGAGCGCCGGGTAGTTCTCCGAGACGACGGTCTTGCCCGAGGCGGCCGCGGCCTTCTTGAAGCTCTCGCCGGAGTTCCTGCCCCAGGCGTAGTCGGCCGCGACGATCGCCCACTTGCTCTCGGAGCGCGTGGCCAGCCAGGGCTGCACCGTCGCGCCATCCGAGTAGTCTGGGTGATTCACCCGGAACACGCGGGGCTGACACTGCTTGCCGGTGATGTCGTCGGCCTTGTTGATCGTCGCGACGAACAGCGCGTTCCAGCGATTGAGCATCGGCGCGATCGCGAGCGCCTCGCTCGACGCGATCGTGCCGGTCAGGATCCGGTAGCCGTCGAGCGCCAGCTTCTCGGCCTGCTGGCGCGCGAGTTCGGGCTTGGCTTCGGTGTCGAGGAAACGAACTTCGACTTTCCTGCCGTCGACGCCGCCCGCGGCATTGGCTTCGTTGGCCGCAAACTCGACGACGCGCTTCACTTCCTCGCCCAACGGCGCGTAGGTGCCGGTCAACGCCGTCGGCACTCCGATCTTCAGGGGATCCTTTGCCGCCCACGCGCTGGTGGCGATAGCCGTTGATACAGCGACGGCCGACAGGCCGAGCACCACCGCTCTTCGCGACTCCATCGTTGATCTCCCATTAAATGAACGTTCATTCGATCATGGGAGTCCGGACGTGTCAAGCCTGCAGTATTGCGCTGCGCACCGGGTCGTTCACGTCCGAGCGAGTCGCCGACGGCTCGGCTAGCTCTTGCGTGCTGTGTCCCGATCACGCCGGCGTGAATCATCTTCAAGCGTGAAGAAAACTCCTACCAAAGGGTGATTGTTTCGCCTCTCGACGAGTCACATAGTTGGCCCTACAAACTGTGTGAGCGCGAAGCGGCGTGGCATCTGCAGCGTCGCAGCTCCGCCCCTGGAGACTACGTGCATGATCCTGTACGACTTCGATTACGAGCGTGCGGCGAGCTTCGAAGACGCAAGTGAGAAGTTGAGGGGACTCGGCGCGGGAGCGCGCGTGGCGGCCGGCGGAACGGATCTTCTGCCGAACATGCGAACCGAGATCGTGCGTCCCGCGACGCTGATCAGCCTGGCAGCACTGTCTCCCGAACCGCCCTCGCTCCTCCCCGATGGAAGCATCCGAATCGATGCGTTGACGCGGCTGGCCGCGCTCGAGAATTTCGCCCTCGTCCGTACAGCGTTGCCCATGCTGGCGAAGGCGGCAGCCTCGGTGGCGGGAAACCAGATCCGACAAATGGGGACGCTCGGCGGGAACCTGTGTCAGGAGACTCGCTGCCTTTATCTCAATCAGAAGCACGACTACCAGTTCAAGGCGCCCTGCTACAAGCGCGGCGGAGACCTGTGCTACCCGTTCCCGACGAATGCGAGAGGGACGTGCTGGTCCGTGCACATGTCCGATACCGCTCCGGCGTTGATTGCGCTCGGCGCACAAGTGGAGGTTCACGGCGAAGCGGGAATACGTCGGATGAACGTCGAATCACTCTATACCGGCGACGGCATGTCTCCGATCCAACTGGCGCACGACGAACTGTTGACCGCAGTCGTAATTCCGCGAGCACCGGCGCGTTCTGGCTGGGGGTACTGCAAGTCGGCGCGGCGAGGCGGGCTCGAGTTTGGCATAGCAGTCATCGCCGTATCGCTCAGGCTCGATGAAACGTCCGGGGTATGCCGTTCGGCGCGAATCGTTATCGGCGCCGTTCGCGAGCGACCGGTGCGGCTCGTTGCTGCGGAGGAGGTACTTACCGGACGCGCTCCCGACGAGGCGACTCTTGCTGAAGTCGCCACCGCTGCAGCGAAAGAGCTCAATCCTCTTCCGCATCACGGGTTCACGAAGAGTTACATACGCGACGACGTGCGCATCAAGCTGCGCCGCACGCTCGAGTCCGCGGCGCACAAGGCGCGCGGCCGTTAGCACTCCAAGAGGAAGCGAGCAAATGCTGAAGCGGGCGGAAAGGCGCAAATCGGCGCCGCGGCGAATCGTCGAACTCTGCGTAAACGGCGTGTGGCGCTATGTAACCGTGGAGCCGCGTAACGCTCTGGTCGACGTGATCAGGGAGGTCATCGGGCTCACAGGCACGAAGGATGGTTGCGAGCAGGGAACCTGCGGCGCGTGCACCGTCCTGATCGACGGGCGCCCCATGCTGTCCTGTCTCACGCTGGCGGTGGACTGCGATGGAAAAGACATCCGTACGGTTGAAGGACTCGCCGAAGGCGGGAAGATCAGCGCGATTCAACAAGCATTCCTCGACCAGGGCGCGATCCAGTGCGGCTTCTGCACTCCTGGAATGCTGATGTCGATCACTTCGCTGTTGGAAGAGAACCCGAAGCCGACCGTGCCCGAGATCAAGAAAGCGCTCGAGGGAAACCTTTGCCGCTGCACCGGGTACAACGCGATCGTCGAGGCAGTGCTGCAGGCCTCGGATCAGGGTGTGCTCCCGGTAACCCGGTAACCGTTGCGTTGCTCGGAGATATTCCATGAGCCAGTTGTCGTATGTGGGAAAGAGTTGCGCCCGCAAGGACGGTCCCGACAAGGTTACGGGGCGGGCGGTCTACACGCAGGACGTCAAACTGCCCGGGATGTTGACGGGCCGCATTCTGCGCAGCCCTCATCCGCACGCAAGAATCGTGCGCATCGATACATCGAAAGCCATGGCGCTGCCGGGTGTCAAAGCGGTCATCACTGTGGGGGACACGAAGGGCATCAAGCACGGTTTCGTCGAGACGCCACGTTATCCGCCCGACCAGGAGGTGCTTGCGCGTGAAAAGGTGCGCCACGTTGGCGAAGAAATCGCTGCTGTAGCGGCGATCGACCCGTTCACTGCACAAAAGGCTATCGATCTCATCGAAGTCGAATACGAACTGCTTCCCGCCGTGTTCGACCCCTTTGAAGCCATGAAATCGGACGCTCCGGAGGTTCATCCAACCCATCCGAAGGTGAAAGGCGAGACGCCCTTCTCCAATATCGGCGGCCGAACGGCCACCGGGTGGGGGAACGTGGAGGAAGGGTTTCGTGAAGCGGACTACGTTCGTGAGGACCGGTTTGAGAGCCACTTGCGCACGCACGGCTACCTGGAGCCGCAAGCGACGCTCGCGCATTGGGAGGACGACAAGCTGAACGTGTGGACGTCCTCGATGGGGACGTTCGTAAAGAGGTCGAAACTCGCGAAGGTTCTCGATTTGCCGTTCTCTGCCGTGCGGGTTCACAAGACGTATGTCGGCGGTACGTTCGGCGGGAAGATCGATCTCTACTCGCACGAATACTGTGCTGCCCGTCTGTCAATGATCACCGGTTGCCCGGTCCGCATCGTTGCGACTCGCGAGGAGATCTTTTCTGCGTATCGACACGGTCAACCGCTGGTCATGGAGATCAAGACGGGTGTCCGAAGGGATGGAACGATCGTGGCGCAGCAGGTGCGCGCGATCAACAACGCGGGCGCGTACCGGGGAAGTGGCGTCGTCGTCATCTTCCTCGCGTGGGGCTTCACGATGCTTCCCTATCGCATCCCCAACCTTGCGTATGAGGGGCTTTCCGTCCACACCAACAATCCGGTACGTGCGCCGCAACGCGGCCATGGCTGTCCACAGATCCGGTTCGCGATCGAATCACAGCTCGACCGGATCGCTCAGGATCTGGGCATCGATCCGGTGACGATAAGACTGCGAAACGCTCGTCGGCCGTGGGAGGAGTTGCCGAACGGCGACAACGTTCACGAAGCCGGTCTGATCGATTGCATCAAGGTTGCGGCGGAGAAGTCGGATTTCCTCGCAAAGTACGGGCAGGGACGCAAGAACGAAGGGACGATTCGTCGTGGGATCGGAATGGGCGTCAGCTCCTATTTCGGCGGCTCGCTTATCTACCCGAACGGATCGGGTGTGATCGTGAAGATGGCCGATGACGGATCCGCGACTGTCCTGACTGGTGCGATCGATGTCGGGCAGGGCGCAGAGACCGTGATCTCGCAGATCGTCGCGGAGGAGTTGTACCTTCCCATCGAGGACGTGAAGATCATCTCTTCGGATACCGATACCACCCCTCAGGATATCGGCGCATGGATCAGCGGGATGACCTACGTCACCGGCAATGCCGCGAGGCAGGCGGCCGGAAACGCCCGCGACAAGATGTTGCGGCTGGTCGCGGAGCGATTCGAGTGCTCCGTTGAGGACCTGGAGATCGGCGGCAAGTGCGTGCAGCGGCGTGGACAGCCGGAACAACGCATGACGTACCGCGAGATCATCGCCTTCAGCGTCGCAACCCGGCGCGGTGACACGATCATCGGCGAAGGCTACTGGCGGACGATGCGCGACGAACCTGCCCACCCGAGTCTTGCCACGACCAAGGGGCGCTGGAGCGAGAACTACGCGTTCAGCTGCCAGGTGGCTGAGGTCGAAGTCGACTGCGAGACGGGCGAGGCGCGGGTAACCCGCGCCCTGACGGTCCATGACTGCGGTTTCCCGGTCAATCCCGCGCTCGTCAGCGGCCAGGTCGACGGGCAAGTGTCGATGGCGTTGGGCCACGCTTTCCTTGAAGAGGTGATGACCAAGGGCGGATACACGCTGAACCCGACGTGGCTCGACTATCGGATGCCGACCATTCACGAGATGACCGAGTCGGACGACGCCGAGGTCATCACCGAGCAATACACGGTCGGCAAGCCCTATCGTGTGAAGGAGGTCGGTGAGGGGCTTGTCTCCGGAATCCTGGCTGCGATTGCCAATGCGATCTATGACGCTACAGGCGTCCGGATGTACTCGACTCCGTTCTCGCCCGAGAAGATCCTGAAAGGACTTCAGCAACTCAGGCGTGAGTCCCGGCAGAAGACGGATGAGCCGGTCGAGCAAATAGCGGAGTTGAGCAAGTAGGCCGGCGCGTCTCGCCATGAACGAGTCGTCGCTCATCACGCCGATCATCGCGATTCGCAGTGCCGGTGAAATGGCGACGGGAATTGCGTGGCGGCTGTACATGGCCAACATGCGCCGGATCTGCCTGATCGATCTCGACGCGCCGTTATGCGTCCGGCGTACGGTTTCCTTCTGCCCGGCGCTCGAGACCGGATCCGTTTCGGTCGAAGGGATCAAGGCGACAGCCGTGCGCAAATCCGCTGAGATTCGAGCGGCGTGGCGCGTCGGCGAAGTCCCCGTGATTCGCACGGACGACTGGAAAGCCATCGACGACGTCACACCGGACGTCGTGATCGATGCGGTTCTCGCCAAGAGGAATGTGGGCACGAGTATCGACGATGCTCGTTTGGTCGTCGGCCTTGGGCCGGGGTTCACGGCCGGAGTCGATTGCCACTACGTGATCGAGACCAACCGCGGCCATCGGCTCGGTCGCGTCATCGAACAGGGATGCGCCGAGGCGAACACCGGAACCCCGGGCGATATCGCGGGCTACACGGAAGAACGTGTCCTTCGCGCAGACCGCGAGGGGAAATTCACCAGTTCACACTCGATTGGCGATCTCGTAGCCGAGGGGGAAATGGTCGGCACGGTAGCTGGCCACCCGGTCCGCGCCCGCGTCGGCGGCGTCCTCCGAGGATTGATCCAATCCGGCGTCGTCGCGAGCGCCGGACTCAAGTTGGGCGATGTGGATCCACGTTGGCAGCAAGACAACTGCTTCGTCATTTCCGACAAGGCCAGGGCCTTGGGCGGTGCGGTACTAGAGGCGATCCTGCGCCGCTTCAATCGACCATTGCTCACATGAGCACACTGATCAGCAGCCTGGATCTCGGCTCTGCACGCGTCGTCTCGCTTTGCGGCGCCGGCGGAAAGAGCACCTTGATCTTTGCGCTTGCCGAGGAGTTGGTGAAGCTTGGCGAGCGTGTGCTCGTCTCCACGACAACCAGGATGTCCTTGGAGCAGGTAGGTCGCTGGCGCAGCGTCAGAGGCGCCGACCTGCAAGCGATCTCCACGATGGCAGATGACCCGGGACCGCCGGTGATCGCCTACAGGGACATCGACGAGGCACGGGGCAAAGCGATCGGCTACAGCGCGCAGGAGATCGATCTCCTTGCGCAGACAAGCCGCTTTACCCGAATTCTGGTCGAAGCCGATGGTTCGGCACGTCGGCCGCTAAAGGCGCCCGGCGATCATGAGCCGGTTTTTCCGGCCACCACCGAGGTTGTAGTGATGGTGGCTGGCGCGAGTGGTTTGAACCTGCGGTTGGACGAAGCAACGGTGTTTCGTGCCGAGTTCTGGTCGCAACGCACGGGAATTCCGATCGGCGGAACGGTAACTCCAGATTCGCTCGCGGAAATGGTGGTTCACCGTGATGGCTTCGCCCGAAAGGCTCCCGAGCATGCAAGGCGGATCCTCTTTATCAACAAGTGCGATGACGCGGATCGGCTCGCCGCCGCGATGCCTGCTCTCGAGTCTCTGAGCGGGCGTCGCGATCGGCGACCGCACACGGTCGTGCTCGGCTGTCTGGAACCGGGTGTACGCATCGCGCGATGCGCACGCTTCCGGTGAAACGAGGCAAGGAAGAGGAGGGGACGCCGATGCCCACCGGCTCGATCGACACAGTCAGCCAGATCAACGCTGCCGACCTGATTCTTGGCGGTGCGCTGGCGGCGGGCAGGCAAGGAGATGCCGCGCTCCTGTACCGAGGTTCCGCGGTGTCCTTCGGGGAGCTCGAATCACTGGCGAACCGGGTGTCCAATGCCTTGCGTCCATACCTGGAGACCGGCGACCGCGTCTTGATGCTGCTGAAGGACAGTCCCCTCTTTGTCGCTTCGTTCATCGGGATCATGCGACTGGGCTGCGTTGCCGTCCCGCTGAACACTCGACTGGCTGCGCGTGATGTCGCCTTCGTGATCGAGGACAGCAGCGCGGCAGCCATCGTGCTCGATGAGGAGTTCGTGCCCGTCTTCCGGGCAGCTACGGCAGGGCGATCGATGGTTCCCCCGCTGGTGGCGGTGTACGGCGAAGCAGGGTCAGGTGCTGTCTCGTATGTCGACCTCGTGAGTTCCGCGTCCGAATGGGCTCGAAGCCGCCCGATGTCGGCGGACGATATGGCGTTCTGGCTCTATTCGTCTGGCACCACAGGGGCACCCAAGGCGGCAATTCACTGCCACGGTGACGTGCTCGTCGGCGACGGGTACATGCGCGCTCTCGGATTGGGTCCGGGGGAGCGCGTCTTCGCGTCTTCGAAGCTTTTCTTCGCCTTTGCGTTGGGGCACACGATCCTGGGCGGGTTGCGAGCCGGGGCGACAGTCGTTCTCTACGATGCATGGCCCGATGCAGGCGCAATCGCGGACGTCGTCGAGAAGTATCGACCTACCGTCATGCTGAGCGTGCCGACACTCTTTCGGAACCTGCTGCGCGAGGGGGATTGCGATAGACCCGGCTTCCGGTCGGTTCGCACCTATCTGTCGGCGGGAGAAGCGCTTCCGGCGAGTCTGTACGAGCGATGGCGGGATACGACCGGAGTACCGATCATCGAGGGCATCGGCGCCACCGAGACGATCTTCATGTTCATCTCCGGAACGCCGCTGGAACACCAGCCCGGCGCGACCGGGAAACCCGTGTCCTACGCCGAGGTGAAGCTTCTCGACTCGCAGGATCAGCCGGTGACTGCAGCAAACGCGGCCGGCACGGCGTGGGTGAGGATGCCGTCGCTGTGCCGAGGGTACTGGCGCCAACCTGAGAGAACTGCTGCGGCATTCCGCGACGGTTGGTTCAGAACCGGCGATACGTTCAGCGTGGATACCGACGGGTGGTGGCACTACCACGGGAGAAGTGATGACCTGTTGAAGATCTCCGGGCAATGGGTGAGCCCCGGGGAGGTCGAGGAGTGCGCGGTGCAAGTGCCCGGAATTCTGGAAGCGGCAGCCGTCGGAGTCGAGAACGGTGACGGACTGGTACGGATTGCGCTGTATCTGGTCCCGGACGGAAGCACTGCTGTTGGAGAAACGCAGAGCGAGCTCGAGGTGCGGGTCCGGCGTCGGCTTCAGTCGACGCTTTCGATCTACAAGTGTCCGAGGGCCATCCGATTCATCGATGCGTTGCCTCGCACAGCTACCGGAAAGGTGCAGCGCTACGTGTTGCGCCAGTTGGCGGAGCGAGAGAAAGCAGAGACTACAAGAGGGGTGACGTCATGAGCTTCAGGAAGACGAGTTACGCACGAATTGCCGTTGCGGCGTTGACAATCGCCACGTCCGCATTCGCATATGCCCAGAAGCCGTTGAGGATAGGGGTTGTCGCCGAGATGACGGGCGCCCAAGCCGAGTACGGTCTACAGATGACCAACGGCATCAAGCAGTATCTCAGCGAGCACGGAGACGTCGTCGCAGGCCGCAAGATCGAGTTGGTTGTGAAGGACGTGGGGGGCCCGAATCCCGAGGTCGCAAAACGGCTGGCGCGCGAGTTGATCACGCGCGAGAACGTCGAGTTTCTGGCGGGATTCGGTTTCAGTCCCAACGCATTGGCCGTCGCTCCCATTGCCACCGAGGCCAAGGTGCCGATGGTCGTGATGAACGCTGCGACATCGAGTATCCCGCTCAAGTCACCGTACATCATTCGAACGTCGTTCACGCTCGCGCAGGGCGCGATGGGTATCGCGACGTGGGCCGCGCAGAATGGCATCAGACGCGTCTTCATGCTGTATGCCGACTACGCGCCTGGCAATGACGCGAAGAACCAGTTTCGCAAGACCTTCACCTCCGCCGGCGGGGAGGTCGTAGGCGAAATCGGGGTACCGCTGAAGAACCCCGAGTTCGGTCCCTATATGGAACGTGTAAAGGACGCGAGACCGGATGCCGTCTTCATGTGGTTCCCGTCTGGGGAGCTAGCGACAGCATTGGTGAGGGCGTACCGAGAGCGTGGCCTCGAGCAGGCGGGAATCAAGCCTCTTGGTACCGGCGACGCGGTCGACGACATGTTTGTCAACGCAATGGGCGACGCCGCGGTGGGATTGATCACGGCCTCGCACTACTCGATTGCGCACGATTCGCCCCAAAACAAGGCCTTTGTCGCGGGGTATCAACGACTCTACGGGAAGAGCATTCGACCGAATTTCATGGCGGTCGGCGGGTACGACGGAATGGCCGTTATTCACCAGGCGGTGAAGAAACTCGACGGGCGAATCGATGGTGCGCAGGCGATCGAGGTCATGAAGGGCCTGAAGTTCGAGAGCCCTCGCGGCCCGATTTCTTTCGAAGCGGACGTCCGTGACATCGTCCAGAACATCTATATCCGCAAGGTAGAGCGCCGCGACGGCGAGCTTTACAGCATCGAGTTCGCGACACTGCCCGCTGTGAAGGATCCGGGCAAGGACATCGCTCAATAGGTGCGCTTTGCAGGAGGAGCAGCGATGGCGACAGTGCTGTTCGATGGACTGGCGTACGGGATGCTGCTGTTCCTGATCGGCGTCGGCTTGTCCGTCACGATGGGCATGATGAACTTCGTGAACCTGGCCCATGGCGTCTTCGCCATGCTGGGCGGCTATGTCGCAAGCATCGCAATGAGCACCGCGACGTTGAGTTTTCCGGTCGCCCTGCTGCTCGGCTTCGCTTCTGCAGCAGTGGCAGGAGCGTTCCTCGAGTACACGCTTTTTCGGAGGCTATATGGTGCGCACCCGCTCGATCAGGTGCTGTTGTCGATCGGCATCGTCTTCGTAGCAATCGCCACCGCAACGTATCTGTTCGGCCCGACCATGCAGGCGTTTACTGCGCCGTCCTATCTGCAGGGAAACGTCAATGCTGCAGGCTTGTCCGTGGGCCGTTATCGCGTGTTCCTGATCGTCTGCGGCGTGCTGGTGATCTCGGGACTCGTACTGGCATTGAACAGGACCCGACTCGGGGCAAGGGTGCGCGCGGCGGTTGATAACCGACGTGTGGCGCAATGCACGGGGATTCACGTTCGACGATTGTTCTTTCTCACGTTTTCCTTCGGATGCGGGCTCGCGGGATTGGGAGGCGCCCTGAGCCTCGGGATGTTGGGTCTCGATCCGTTCTTTCCGCTGAAGTACATGGTCGAGTTCCTCATCGTCGTCGGCGTGGGAGGCGCCGGCACGATCGTCGGCCCATTCATCGCTGCGCTGCTCATCGGAATGGTCGACGTCGCTGGGAAGTACTTCATACCGCAAGCCGGCGCATTTCTCGTTTACCTGGTAATGATCGTCGGGCTGTTGTTGCGCCCGAACGGACTCGTTGCACGCCGGGGGTTGTTGCCGTGACGTCGATCCAGGTGTCCCGCAAGGCAGTCGTGGCCTTGGAAGTCGTGTTCTGGCTCGTACTCGGCAGTTGCTACTTCTTCTTCCCCGACAGGCTTTCCCTGTTGAGCCAGATCCTCATCGTCGGTTTGTTTGCCGTTTCGCTCGACATCGCTCTTGGGTACGCGGGCATCCTGACTGTCGGGCATGCGGCGTTCTTCGGTGCGGGCGCCTATTCCGCTGGACTGCTCGCCAGATATGGTTGGGGCGAGCCGTTGTCGGGATTGCTCTTTGCTTTCCTCATCTGCGTTGCACTCGGTTGGCTGTTGAGCTTCCTGATCGTGCGCGGGGCCGATCTCACCAGACTGATGATCACGATCGGCGTCACCGTGCTACTGGCCGAGGCTGCGAGCCAATTATCGAGCATCACGGGTGGCACCGACGGATTGCAGGGCGTTGAAGTATGGCCGTTGCTCGGCGTCTTTCGCTTCGATCTGTTCGGCCGCACCGCGTTCGTCTATAGCGCCTGCGTCGTTCTGGCTGTGTTTGTGGTCGTGCGGCGCATTCTCGGATCGCCATTCGGTCTTGCACTGCAAGGCATCCACGACAGTCCGAGGCGGATGCAGTCCATTGGATCGCCAGTCTCTTCCCGTTTGCGGGGCGCCTACACGATTTCTGCCGGCGTCGCCGGCATCGCGGGAGGGTTGCTCGCGCAGACCTCGCAGTTCGTCGGGATCGGGACGCTGAGTTTCGAGCGCTCGGCCGAAGTGCTGATCGTGCTCGTGCTCGGTGGTACCGGGCGCTTGTATGGAGGGCTTGTCGGTGCGCTCGTCTATATGAGCATTCACGAGTGGTTTTCTGACATCGATCCCCAGTACTGGATGTTCTGGCTCGGCATGTTTCTCATCACGGTCGTGCTGATCGGACGTGGCGGGGTCATGGGCTGGCTTTCCCGGTTCGTACGGGTGGCTCGGCCGTGAGTTGTCACGCTGTCGACTTGAATGGCTCGTCGGCGTTGCGAGCCGACGGCGTGAGCGTGCGGTACGGGTCATTTTTTCCAGTCAGCGGCGTCACGCTGCATCTCGAGCCTGGCGCGAGGCAGGCGCTCGTCGGCCCCAACGGTGCCGGGAAGACGACACTGATCAATCTGCTGACCGGCGTACTGCGTCCCTACTCGGGAACGATTCACATCGGCGAACGTGATGTCACGTCGTGGCCCACCGACCGTCGAGCGCGCTTCGGCCTCGCACGGACCTTCCAGATCAACACTTTGTTTCCTAACCTCACCGTGCTTCGCTCGACGATGCTCGCTCTCGCGGAGCGCAACGGTGGAGGCAGGGTCTGGTGGCGCTCGCTAGAGCGCTGCTCTGACCTGCGAGACGAGTCTTACGCTTTGCTCGCCGATCTGCACCTGGATGAGGTTGCGGATACTGCCGTGCACGAGCTCTCCTACGGCAGGCAGCGCTTGATGGAGATAGCGCTTGCGCTGGCGGCCCGCCCGCGCATCCTTCTTCTCGATGAACCCGCGGCGGGCGTTCCCGAAGGAGAGCGGGAGGAGTTGTTTGAGGTCATCGATGCCCTGCCGCGGCACATCAGCGTGCTGTTTATCGAGCACGACATGGATTTGGTGTTTCGTTTCGCGCGTCGGATTTCCGTTCTTGTCGGGGGGGCGCTCTTGACTGAAGGTACCCCCGAGGAGATCGCCAGGGACCAACGAGTGCGAGAGGTCTATCTGGGAGACGCAGATGTCTGAACTGCTCGAGATCGAAGGCTTGCGAGCGGGCTACGGCGACGCGGTTGTTCTCGACAACCTGTCGCTCAGCGTTGCGGGCGGACAGAGCCTTGCCATGCTGGGACGAAACGGCGTCGGAAAGACGACTCTGCTCGAAACGATCATGGGAAATACGCGCGTCATGCGCGGTTCCATCGTATTCGATGGAGTGCGCATTACCCACATGCCGCCGTACGACCGGGTCATTCGCGGGCTCGGGTGGGTTCCGCAGGAGCGCGAAGTCTTTCCGTCGTTGACGGTCGATGAAAACCTGACCGTAGCGGCGAGGCCGGGGCCTTGGACCGTACGCCGCGTCTACGCCTTGTTTCCGCGACTGCAGGAGCGCGCGCGCAACTACGGCAATCAGCTCTCGGGCGGTGAGCAGCAGATGCTGGCAATCGGTCGGGCGCTGATGACGAATCCGAAACTGCTCCTGCTCGACGAGCCGATGGAAGGCTTGGCGCCAATCATCGTGGCGGAACTGGCCGCTGCCATTGAGGCGATGAGCAGGCAGGAGGGTTTGCCTTATATCATCGTCGAACAGCGTCCGGTAATTGCGCTTTCCATGAGCCGCACCGCAGTCGTTCTCGAGCGTGGAGCGGTCGCCTACCGTGGCGCGAGCGCCGATCTGGCATCCGACAAGGAACTTCTCGTTCAGTTGCTCGGGGTCAGCGCTCACAGGCCACGTTCCTCGGTGGAACGTGGCCGCAAAGAGCGGCTGACCTCGATGGCGGAACAGACCGACGAAGGACCTGGGGGCGAGCTGCAGCTGGGCGACCGTTGGACTGTCGGCGTCGTTGGGTGACGCCTCGCTTGTCGTCACCTTTCTCGCCGTGGCAGCGTTGTCGATCGGTGCTATAGCATCGCTCTCATCAACAGACGGAAAGCACCGATGAGTGAATGGCAAGAGCTGGACGACGCCAAGGGTGGGATTCGTGGCAGGGACCCTGAGTTCGGGCCGCTGCCGCAGTTGCTCGGCTATCAGATCCGGCAGGCACAAACTGCGTTGTTCAAGGACTTCTCGAACATTACGAGCAGCCTCAAGGTTACGCCTGGCGAATTCAGTCTACTGACGCTTATAGAAACGAATCCCGGCGTAAGCCAGACATCGCTTACCTCGCTCTACAAGGTCGACAAGTCGACGCTGTCGCTAAGCCTTGGCGGCCTGGCGAAACGGGGGCTGGTACGGCGAGTGCGGGGACCGCTGGACAACCGCTATTACGCGCTGTGGCTAAGCGAAGCCGGGCGAAGGGTGCTGCGCAAGGTGAGGGCGCGAGTCGACGCCCAGGAACGAATGATGGACGCAGTGCTTCGGCCCGGGGAGCGCGAGCATCTTCTCGACATGCTCTCCCGGATTGCCGGTGCTTTCGATATGGCATCCCCGCGTCTCGCGCCTGCGGAGACAGAGCTTGACGAAGCGCTCAAGGCATATTAGTTTGGTAACCAAACCGATCATTGGCGCGCAGCAAAGTCGGAAATCGGAGACGCCCATGTACGACAAACGCTTCGTGACCGAGGTGAGCCGCCTGCAGCACGCGGAAACTCCGTATTGCACAGTCACGATTGTCGATGCGCGAGGCAGTATCCCGCAGGAGGTCGGTGCCAGCGCAGTCTTCGGACGCGAAGGCCTCCTGTTTGGCACCATCGGAGGTGGACGTGTCGAGTTGCGCTGCGCGGAACAGGTTCGCGAGATGCTGTCGCGAGAAGTCGGCTCGCGAACTCGCTTCGAGCGGCTGAATCTTCACCGTGACGTCGGGATGACCTGTGCCGGTGAAGTCGCTCTCTATTACGAAATGCACCGTCCACAGGATCGCTGGAACATCGTTGTCTTCGGAGCGGGTCACGTATCGCAAAAGCTTTGCCGTTTCCTGGTCGAACTCGACTGCAACACTGTGTGCGTTGACACGCGGATCGAATGGCTTGCACAGCTTCCCAAGAGCGACAGGCTCGAGATCCGTCACGTGCCTTCGTTTGTCGAAGGTGTAGATTCGGTACGACACGGCGTGGCGGTCGTCGTGATGACGATGGGGCAGGCAACAGACGCTCCGATTCTCGAGGCGCTCGCTCAATGCGAAGCATCGATTCCTTTCCTGGGAGTCATCGGAAGTGCTTCCAAGGCGAGCATCATGCGCCGACATCTCCTGCGCAGCGGGGTGCCGCCTACATTTGTCGATGGCATCTCCTGCCCGATTGGAGAAAAGCTGGGAGACAACACGCCCGCTGAGATTGCCACCGCCGTCCTCTCGGAACTGGTCAAGGCGCGGCGCGCATCTTCCAATTCCGCCTCGCGCATCAAGTTCCCAGGTAAGTCACTGTCGGTGCAGCGAATGAGCAGCGAGGAAGTGAACGTGGCTTGATCTGCGGATGCGCGTCGCATCAGCGCAGGTGCTTCATTGCGACGAGCACCGGAATGAGAGGAGCAGGGCGATGGCATCGAGCGAGAAAGAGGTTCTCGATTCTTCATCTCCTGCGCTGGATTCGTTGCTTCCCGCTGTCATTCACTTGACAGGTGCCCAGGGCGGTCTTGTGCGGAGACGCGTAGGAGCTTCGGGCGAATCTCGATTGATGGCCGCTTGGGGCGTCCCGAATGACGTCCTGACTTTCGAATCCTCCATTGCCGGGCCATGCGGAATCTGTGGCGAGGCCCTTCGACGCAAGTGCGCCGGCATCGTGGAGTCAGCGTCGCTTCCGAGTCAGAATAGCGCAGCGAAACCCGGCGAGCGACTTTGCGAGGCGACGGTAGCGCTTTCGCTCGATCACTCCGGGTCGAATGTGGGCGTCTTCGCTTTGTTTTTCGAGCGATCAAGCCATTTGCGCAACGAGCTCATCGAATTGTTACGGCCATTGAGCCGGATCCTGGCGTTTGCCGTAAAAAGCAGTGTTCTTCAGGATAAGCACCCTCCTGCGTGTGACTGCAGCGTTGCAGGCTCACCATCGTTGTCCTGTGTGGACCGCGTCTCGCTCAGCCGTTCCTCCGGACAGACGACCGCGACGTTGACCCGTCGGGAGCGAGAAGTTCTAGAGCAGATCGGGTTGGGCAGGAACAACAAGGAGATTGCAAAGATGCTGGGTATGAGTCATGACACCGTGAAGAGCCACGTTCGTCATATATTCGCGAAGCTTGGTTTTTCCTCGAGAATTCAGGCGGCTCTGCACTGGTCGAAGCAGTAACCCGGCACGGTTTGTGAGTTGCTTGTTGCACCGCCTCTCGCGGCGCCGCATCGTCTCGGTGGCTGCGGTCACGGTGCTTGCGTCCGTCGTGTTCCGCGCCAATGTTCGTGCAGAGGCGGCTGCTCCCGAGACGGGCCCGCTGCTTCGGTCCTGGCCGGCGGGGCGCGCGACGCCATCGCTCGCGCTCCCGCGGCATGATGGCGGCCTCTGGAGGCTCCTCGATGCCCGGGGGCGCGTGGTCCTGCTCAACTTCTGGGCCAGCTGGTGCGAGCCATGCCGCACGGAGATGCCGTCGCTCGAGTTGTTCGCGCAGCGCCACGAGCGCGACGGCGTGGTGGTGATTGCCGTCAATTATCGGGAAACCGACGCGGCGATCCGCCGCTTTCTCGACCAGATGCCGATGTCGCTGCCGATCCTGCGCGACGCCGACGGCGGTGCAGCGCGCGACTGGGGCGTGCGCGCGTTCCCGACGACAGTCCTCGTCGGGCGAGACGGCCTCGCGCGCTTCTCGATCGTCGGGGAGGCCGACTGGCTGGCGCCCGAGTTTCGCAACCTGCTCGCGCCGTTGCTCATGCAACGAACGGGCACTTGAGTTCAGCACCGGAGGAAGGCGCATGAGCATTCGATGTTCTCGCCGCGCGATCATCCAGGGGGTGGGCGCCGCCGCGGCCGCGTCGATGGTGCCTGCGGCGCTCGCGACGAGCGAGCGGCGGTTCGAGCCGCGGGTGGGCGCATGGCGCACCTTCGAGGTGACGATCGAGGTCACGGTCGCCGACCCGCAGGGAACCACCCGGTTGTGGCTGCCGTTGCCCGATGTGGACACCGGCTACCAGCGCTCGTTGGGGAACGAGTGGACGGGCAACGCGACGACCGTCCGGCAGGTCACCGATCCCGCACGCGCCACGCGCATGCTGTATGCCGAGTTTCCGCCGACGGTGCAGCAGCCCACGATCCGTCTGGCCAGCCGGCTGCAGACGCGCGACCGGTCCGTCGACTGGCAGCGTCCCGGACGTGTGCGCGAGGATCGCATCGTCCTGCGCGATTGCCTCGCGCCCACGGAATGGATTCCCACCGACGGGATCGTCCGTGAGACGGCGCTCGCCGCGACGCGCGGCGCCACCGATGATCTCGCAGCCACGCGCGCGATTTACCGCTGGGTGATCTCGAATGCGCATCGCGAGCCGAAAGTGCGCGGCTGCGGCACGGGCGACGTGCGCACGATGCTCGAGACCGGCAACCTGGGCGGCAAGTGCGCGGACCTGAACGCCGTGTTCGTCGGCCTGTGCCGCGCGGCCGGCATTCCGGCGCGCGACGTGTACGGCTTGCGGCTGGCGCGGTCCGTGTTCGGCTACCGCGAGCTCGGCGCCGACCCGGCGAAGCTCACCGGCGCGCAGCACTGTCGCGCGGAGGTGTTCCTGCGGCAGTACGGCTGGGTCGCGATGGATCCGGCCGACGTGCTGAAGGTGATGCGGCAGGAAACGAAGGAATGGATCCACGATCCCGCTCATCCGCTGATCGCGCCAGTGAATGAGGGATTGTTCGGTGCCTGGGAGGGCAACTGGCTCGCGTACAACACGGCCCACGACGTCCTGCTGCCGGGCAGCGTCGGGAAGCTGCCGCTTCCATTCCTGATGTACCCGCAGGGCGAAAATCAGAGCGGGCGTTTCGACGAGTTGTCGCCCGACGCCTTCCGCTACTCGATCCACGGGCGCGAGCTGAGCGCCTGATTCCTGGCGGCACGGACGCAGTTTGATTGTGGTCCACTGTCTTACGTGGCATCTCCAGCGCCGCTGGTACACGGTCGATCGACTGCAATGATCGCCCGCGTTCGGCCAACTTCTTGGCGGAATGAGGTTGGATGGCGCACCATTCCTCCAAGAGGAAGTGCGAATGGGACAAAAGCGATCCAAACCGTCGGCAAGACCGGAGTGCGCCCCTGATCTCCGCTCCTGGCTTGCGACACTGGAGAGCCACAACGAACTCCGCCGCATCGGCGCCGAAGTCGACTGGAACCAGGAGATCGGTGCGATCACACGCATCAACCTCGCGCAGCAAGGCCCTGGCCTCCTCTTCGAGAACATCCGCGGATATCGCGACACACCTTGCACGAAGTTCCTCACCGGCTCTCTCGGTAATCGACGACACGTCTGTCTGCTGCTCGGCCTTCCTCTCGACACCGCCGACCGCGCGATCGTCGCGCACCTGAAGCGCCGCTATCGCGAAGGCGTCCCGTACGTCGAAGTCGACACCGGCCCCGTCAAGACCCACAAGCACACCGGCGACGACATCGACCTCACGAAGTTTCCCGTTCCCCATTGGCACCACCTTGACGGCGGTCGCTACATCGACACGTTCTGCGGGGTCATCACCCGCGATTCGTCCACGCGCAGGCTGAACGTCGGCATCTATCGAGGCCAACTGCTCGGCCCGAACAAGGTCGGCAAACTCCTGATCGCCACGCAGCACTGGGGTGGACATTTCGCGCAGCACCGCGAAGCGATGCAGCCGATGCCGGTGGCTGTCGTGCACGGCTGGCACGACGTACTTCCATTCTGCGCGGGCAGCCCGTTTCCGAAGGGCGTCTGCGAGTACGAGATGATGGGCGCCCTCCTCGGCCGGCCGGTCGAACTCGTGAAGTGCGAGACGAGCGACTTGCTCGTTCCGGCGAGCGCGGAGATCGTCGTCGAAGGCTTCGTCTCGCCCGACCCGGCCACCTTCGAAATGGAAGGCCCGTTCGGCGAATACCCGGGCTACGCCGGCGGAACGCCTTCGCCGAAGCCGGTGCTGAAGGTTTCAGCGATCACGCATCGAGACGACCCGATCCTGCGCGGCACGCTCGAAGGCGCAAGGCCCGGTTTCCCGAGCGAAGACTCGCCGCTGTGCGCCTACAGTTGGTCGGCAATCGCCTGGAACATGCTCGAGGATTTCGGCGTCGGCGGGATCACCGACGTGTGGATGCCGCCGGTGGTCACCGGCACGCATATCGTCGTGCAGATCCGCAAGCAGTACCGTGGCCATGCGCAGCAGATCGCGAATGCGCTATGGGGCACCGGTGCCGGCCAGTGGTTCTTCAAGAACGTGATGGTCGTCGAGGAGGACATCGACATCCGCGACCGCGAAGCGCTCGAATGGGCGTGGGCGTTTCGCGTGAATCCGTCGATGGGGCAGCTCGTCACCTTCGGTCCCACCTTCGGCTCGGTGCTCGACCCGTCGACGCCGCGCGAGCAGGCGAACCCATTGAAGTACGGCACCGGCTGCTGGACGCGAACACTCATCGACGCGACGCGCAGCTGGGAGTTCGAACGCAACCCGGCGTGGGGCAACCGGCGGTTCCCGCCGATCAGCACGATTCCGGAGGCGCTCGAGGAGAAGGTTCGCGCGCGCTGGAGCGAATACGGAATCGGAAGCCACTACCTGTCCGAGGAGCAACGAGAGCTGCTCACGTTCGCCAGGTTGTCGAAGCATTTTCCCGAAGTCTGATCGCAGGAGGAGCCATGAGACTGCGTGAATTTGTGATCGCCATCTCCCTGTCGGTCGTCAGCCTGCCCGCATCCGCAGAGCTGACGATCGGCGTGACGGTGTCCACCACCGGGCCCGGCGCCTCACTCGGCGTGCATTACCGGAACACGTTCAACATGCTGTCGAAGACGCTCGGCGGCCAGCCGGTGCGCTACATCGTTCTCGACGACGCCTCCGATCCCACGCAGGCCGTGCGAAACGCCCGTGCGCTCATCACGCGGGACAACGCCGACGTCGTGATGGGATCGTCTTCGGTTCCGAACAACCTCGCGATCGCCGAGGTCGCCGCCGACACGAAGACGGTGCAGATCGCGCTCGCGCCGATGAACCTGCCGCCCGAGAAGTCGACGTGGACCTTCGTCGTTCCGCAGTCGATCCCGCTGATGGTCGAAGGGGTGGTGAAGCACATGCAGGCGAACGGCGTGAAGACCGTCGGCTACATCGGCTTCAACGATCCATGGGGCGAGGGCATCTACAAGGCGTTCAGCGCGCTCTCGGAAGCCGCGGGCATCCGGATCGTCGCGAACGAACGCTATGCGCGACCGGACACGAGCGTCGAGGCGCAGGTGCTGAAGATCGTGGCCGCAAGCCCGGACGTGGTGCTGATCGGTGGCTCCGGTACGCCGGGCGCAACGCCGGCGATCTCGCTCGCCGCGCGCGGCTACAAGGGCGCGATGTACGGCAACCACGGGATGGTCAATCCCGACTTCATCCGCGTGGGCGGCAAGAGCGTCGAGGGCCTGATCGCGCCGACGGGCCCGCTCGTCGTCGTCGAGCAATTGCCGGAATCTAATGCGGTGAAGCCGGTGGCGACGCGCTTCGTCGCCGATTACGACGCCGCGTACGGCGTGCAGAACCGCAATGCCTTCGCCGGCTATGCGTACGACGCGGTGCTGCTCGTCGAGAAGGCGCTTCCCGAGGCGCTGAAGAAGGCAACGCCGGGCACGTCCGAGTTCCGTTCGGCGTTGCGCGACGCGCTCGAGAACGTGCGCGAACTGGCTGGAACGCACGGCGTCTACACGATGTCGCCGAAGAATCACAACGGGATGGACGAACGCGCGCGGGTGCTCGTGAAGGTCGAGAACGGGGCGTGGAAGCTCGCGCAGTAAGTGGCCGGCCGGGGCTCCGGTGTTGTCGCCGGCATCACCCCAAAGTGGCACCCGGGCAAAGAAAAAGGCCTTGCAAGTCTTTGACTCACAAGGCCTTTCGGCAATTGGTGGCGCATCAGGGACTCGAACCCCGGACCTGCGGATTATGATTCCGTCGCTCTAACCAACTGAGCTAATGCGCCAGGGAACCGGCGATTTTACTGACGCCGTACCCCACCTGTCAAAGCGGGAGCCGTACGTCGAGTCGACGCTCAATCGCCGCGAGCCCTCCGCAGCGCATCGCGCGTATCCCGCGCCACCCGCGCTGCCGCGTCCGCGAAGTCCTCGCCGCTGCTCGCATAGAGAATCGCCCGCGACGAATTGACCAGCATCCTCGCGCCACCGGCGCGCACCGTCGCCTCGACGTCGCCGCCCTGCGCGCCGATGCCCGGTACGAGCAGCGGCAGTTCGCCGCTCAGCTCGCGCACGCGTGCCAGCTCTCCCGGGAAGGTGGCGCCGACGACGAGTCCGAGTTGCCCGTTCGTATTCCAGGGGCCGGCGGCGAGTCGCGCTACGCGTTCGAACAGCCTCTCGCCGCCCACGTCGAGCGCCTGCAGGTCGCTGCCGCCCGGATTCGACGTACGGCACAGCAGCAGCGCGCCGCGGTCCTTCCATGCGAGCCACGGCTCGATCGAGTCGAAGCCCATGTACGGGTTCACCGTGACCGCGTCGGCGCGATAGCGCTCGAAGGCTTCGATCGCATAGCGCTCGGCGGTCGCGCCGATGTCGCCGCGCTTGGCGTCGAGCACGACGGGCTTGCCCGGATGCGCGCGGTGGATGTGATCGATCAGCGTCTCGAGCGCGTCTTCGGCGCGTGCGGCGGCGAAGTACGCGATCTGCGGCTTGAACGCGCAGGCATACTGTGCGGTCGCGTCGACGATGTCGCGGCAGAACGCGAAGATCGCATCGGTCGTTCCGCGCAGCGGTGCGGGCAATCGCGCCGGATCGGGATCGAGACCGACGCACAGCATCGAGTCTGCATCGCGCCAGGCGGCTTCGAGAGACGAAACGAAACTCAAGGATGCGCTCCGGGCATACGGGTGGGCGATGATTCTAGTGGACTGCTCTTGCCCTGCTCGATGACCTCTTCGCTTCGGCTCTCCCCCCGTGACCTCGGCCTGCTCGCGCTGCTCACGCTGGCGTGGGGCCTGAACTGGCCGGTGATGAAAGTCGGCGTCACCGACTTCCCGCCGATGACCTTCCGGCTGCTGTGCATGCTCGGCGCCGTGCCGGTGGTGGGCATCGTCGCGCGTTCGATGGGCGTGTCGCTGCGCGTGCAGCGCGACGACCTCGCCGAGCTGGCCGTGCTCGTGCTCAGCAACATGGTGCTGTGGGTCGTGCTGACGACCTACGGCGTGCTGCTACTGTCGTCAGGGCGCGCGGCGATCCTCGCGTACACGATGCCCATCTGGGCGGCGCTGCTCGGCATCGTTCTGTACGGCGAGCATCCGTCGCGTCGGCTGTGGATCGGCGTGGCCGCGGCAGCGCTCGGCGTGCTGCTGCTCGTCGCGAACGAACTGACGACGATGGCCGGACGCCCGGTCGGCACGCTGCTGATGCTGTCGGCGTCGCTCGTCTGGGGATATGGAACGCATCGCATGCGCCGGCGCCGCACGCGGATGCACGTGCTCGCGATCACTTTCTGGTCGCTCGCGTCGGCGTTCGTCGTCTGTCTCGCCATTGTCTGGGCGCTCGAGCGCGACGCGTGGACGCAGTCGCCCGGCGTCGCCGGTTGGGGCGCGGTGATCTTCAACGCGACCGTGATCTTCGGCTTCGCGCAGCCGGTCTGGTTCCGCCTGGCGACGATCCTGCCTCCGGTAGCCAGCGGCCTTTCGGTCATGCTGATCCCGGTGCTCGGGCTCTTCTCCGGCATCCTGCTGCTGGGGGAGCGCGCGCAGTGGACGGACTGGAGCGCGCTCGCCGCGGTACTGGTCGCGATGGGAACCGTGCTGTTGCCGTCGCGCGTGCGCCGCTGAGCGGCGCACCCGTCAGCGGATCGGCGCCTCGTCCTCGAAGCGCTCCATCGGCGCGTCGGCGCCGGCGGCGAACTCGCTCCCCGGATACTTCGAGCTGAAGTCGTCGCGCACCTGCTGCAGCGGCAGGTCGGACCACGTGCCGTGATCGCGCAGGTACTGCATGTGATGGCGGCCCTGCGCGTCGTACTCCTGGTAGAGCGCGTCGCTGCGTCCGTCGAAATCGGTGGGCCGCACGCCGAAGCGTTCGCACAGCTCGATGTTGAACGCCGGCACCGCCTTCACCCACTGGCCGTCGAGCAGCAGTGCGGCGTAGCCGTGGTCGTAGAAGATGTCGACGCCGCCCATGCGAGCGCGCAGCTTCTCGGTGTTCAGGTGGTTCACCACGTCGGCCAGGCCAACCGCCGCCGGAATGCCGACCGAGCGCGCGCAGGCGGCGAGCAGCCCCGCCTTGGGCACGCACCATCCGTAGGCGTTGGCGACGATGTGGCTTGCGCGATAGGCCTTCGGCTCGTAGCTGATGCGATACGGGTCGTAGCGGATCTTGTCGCGCACCGCGTAGAACAGGCGCACCGCGCGTTCGCGCGGATCGACCGCCGACCCGATCACCGAGCACACGAAATGCTCGACGCGCGGATGCGTGTAGTCGAAGAATTCGGTGGGAGCGAGATAGGGTTCGAGGGTGGCTGCGTCGTCGGTGACGGGCGGCAGGCCGGGAAGGTGAATTGTCTGCATGCAAGGGCCTCCGCGGCAGATTGTAGAGTAGGTCAGCCATTTCGGGCCTCGCACCGCCGCTCCGCTACGATCTGAATCAATTTTCTCCCCCAACCGCGAGGCAACGCGATGAAGAAGACGAAGCTGATGGCATTGACGACAGCCAGCATGCTGGCCCTGGCCGGTTGCGCGAACATGAGCGAGACGCAGCAGCGAACCGCGCTCGGCACCGGCGTAGGCGCGCTTGCGGGCGCGGCGCTGGGAAGTGCGGTCGGCGGCAGCGGTGTTGCCACGCGCAACATGGCGGTGCTCGGCGCCGCGGCCGGCGGCATCGGCACCTACATGTGGTCGCAGCGCATGGAGCAGCAGAAGCAGGCGATGCAGCAGGCCACGCAGGGCACCGGCGTCGAGGTGACGCAGACCGCCGACAACCAGTTGAAGCTCAACGTGCCGAGCGACGTCTCCTTCGACACGAACAGCGCGCAGATCAAGCCGAACCTGGCGCCCGTGCTGGACCGTTTCGGGCAGACGCTGAACGCGAATCCGGGAACCACCGTGCGCATCATCGGCCATACCGACAACACCGGGACGGATGCGATCAACGATCCGCTGTCGGTGAATCGCGCGGCGAGCGTGCGGCAGTATCTCGCGGCGCGCGGCGTCGATCCGGCGCGCATCGCGATCGACGGACGCGGTTCGCGCGAACCGATCGCGGACAACTCCACCACGCAGGGGCGCGCGATGAACCGGCGCGTGGAGATCTACGTGGGCGAGGCGCCGGTGGCGCAGCGCTGACGGCAAAGAGGCCCGCGGATGCGGGCCTCGGCGGGCCTCACGCCATCCAGCGGGAAAGGGCCGTGAAGGCGCCGAGCGCGATCACGACGATTCCACCAAGCCGGATCGTGAGCCTCGGCTCGATCTGCTGGATCTCGGCGCGAAGCGATTGTGATTCGCTGCGCAGTTCGTTGCGCAGTTCTTCGACGGCTGCTCGCAGGTCCTGTCGAGTCGGCAACTCCGAGGTGACCTCGAGCAGCGCCTGCGAAAGCGCCTTCGCCTGCGCCTCCGGCATGCCCGATTCGCGCATGGTCTCGGAGAACTTCAGCGTATCGAAGGTGGCAGTGGACAACCCGGGAACCTCTGCGAGGCGCAGCTGATCGATCGGACGATTGTATCGGCGATTGCTGGCCGGGTCATCGCTCCGACGATGTAGGTCGCCCGGCGTCGGGCGTTGGAGCAGCCGGGCTTCCCTATACGACAAAAGGCCCGCGCAAGCGGGCCCTTTGTCGTAGGAAAAGCTGCGCGCGGCGGCACGCGGCCGTTGCCGGCCGCGCGCCTGCGGGACTCACATGTCCATCCCGCCCATGCCGCCCATGCCACCCATCCCGCCCATTCCGGGCATGCCGCCGGCCGGCTTGTCTTCCGGCGCCTCGGCGACCATCGCCTCGGTGGTGAGCATCAGGCTGGCGACCGAGGCCGCGTTCTGCAGCGCGGTGCGCGTGACCTTGGTCGGGTCGACGACGCCCATCTCGACCATGTCGCCGAACTCGCCGCTGGCCGCGTTGTAGCCGAAGTTGCCCTTGCCTTCGAGCACTTTCGAGACCACGACGCTGGCTTCCTCGCCGGCGTTGTTGACGATCTGGCGCAGCGGCTCTTCGACGGCGCGCAGCACGATCTTGATGCCCGCTTCCTGGTCGGGGTTGTCGCCCTTGACGACGGTCGCGGCACGCGCGCGCAGCAGCGCGACGCCGCCGCCCGGGACGATGCCTTCCTCGACCGCAGCGCGCGTGGCGTGCAGCGCGTCCTCGACGCGGGCCTTCTTCTCCTTCATCTCGACTTCGGTCGCCGCGCCGACGCGGATCACCGCGACGCCGCCGGCCAGCTTCGCGACGCGCTCCTGCAGCTTCTCGCGGTCGTAGTCGCTGGTGGCTTCCTCGATCTGCGCGCGGATCGCCTTGACGCGGGCCTCGATGGCCTTCGTGTCGCCGGCGCCGTCGATGATCGTGGTGTTCTCCTTGCCGACTTCGACGCGCTTGGCGCGACCCAGGTCGTTCAGCGTCGCCTTCTCCAGCGTCATGCCGGTCTCTTCCGAGATCACGGTGCCGCCGGTGAGGATCGCCATGTCTTCGAGCATCGCCTTGCGACGATCGCCGAAGCCCGGGGCCTTGACGGCGACGGTCTTCAGGATGCCGCGGATGTTGTTCACCACCAGCGTGGCGAGCGCCTCGCCTTCGACTTCCTCGGCGATGATCAGCAACGGCTTGCCGGCCTTGGCGACCTGCTCGAGCACCGGAAGAAGGTCACGGATGTTGCCGATCTTCTTGTCGTGCAGCAGCACGAACGGCTCTTCGATGATCGCGACCTGCTTGTCGGGGTTGTTGATGAAGTACGGCGACAGGTAGCCGCGGTCGAACTGCATGCCCTCGACGATGTCCAGCTCGTTCTCGAGCGACTTGCCGTCCTCGACCGTGATCACGCCTTCCTTGCCGACCTTCTCCATCGCCTCGGAGATGATGCGGCCGATCTCCTCGTCGGAGTTCGCCGAGATCGAGCCGACCTGCGCGATTTCCTTGCTCGTCGTGCAGGGCTTGCTGATCTTCTTCAGCTCTTCGGTGAGCGTGGCGACGGTCTTGTCGATGCCGCGCTTGAGGTCCATCGGGTTCATGCCCGCGGCCACGTACTTCATGCCTTCGCGCACGATCGCCTGCGCGAGGATCGTCGCCGTGGTGGTGCCGTCGCCGGCCGTGTCCGAGGTCTTCGACGCGACTTCCTTGACCATCTGCGCGCCCATGTTCTCGAACTTGTCCTTCAGTTCGATTTCCTTGGCGACCGAGACGCCGTCCTTGGTGACGGTGGGGGCGCCGAACGAGCGCTCGAGCACGACGTTGCGGCCTTTCGGGCCGAGCGTGACGCGCACGGCGTTGGCGAGGAGGTTGATGCCGTTGACCATGCGCGAGCGTGCGTCTTCGGCGAAGTGAACCTGTTTGGCTGCCATTCTGGGTATCTCTCCTGGGTGTTCCTGGATGTCCGCTCGCGATCAGTCGACGACGGCCATGATGTCTTCTTCGCGCATGACGAGCAGCTCGTCGCCTTCGACCTTGACGGCCTGGCCGCTGTACTTGCCGAACAGCACGCGGTCGCCGACCTTGACCGCCAGCGGGCGGACCTTGCCGTCGTCGCCGACCTTGCCGTTGCCGACCGCGACCACTTCGCCCTGGTCGGGCTTCTCGGCGGCGGCGTCGGGAATCACGATGCCCGAGGCGGTCTTGCGCTCGTTGTCGAGGCGCTTGATGATCACCCGATCATGCAGGGGGCGCAGTTTCATGCGAATTGGCTCCACGTTCGATGTCGAATCGAAAAAAGGAAAAGCGGAAGCCGATGGCGGAAGACATCCGCCGCCGGCTGTTCCTGTCCACCGGACGATGCCGATTCCCGGGCTTGCTGGAAGCCCGCGGTTGTTAGCACTCGTTACTGGCGAGTGCTAATTGTAGAGACGGACTCGGGTCTTTTCAAGCTGCCGCGCGGCCAGTCGAGCTGGATTTCGTGCTCGCGGCGGTCGTCCACCAGGGTGACGGCTTCATCGGGCGAGGCAATGCCGTCGATCCGCAGCGCCGGTTCGGCGTCCGCTTCCACCGCCCGCACGCGGATCCGGTACGGCGTCTCGCGGTGTCGATAGCGGATCTCGAAGCCGTTCCAGTCCTCGGGAATCACCGGCTGCAGCCGCAGCCGCTCGCCGCCGTCGATGCGCAGGCCGAGCAGCGATTCGACGATCAGCCGATACATCCAGCCCGCCGATCCGGTGTACCAGCTCCATCCGCCGCGCCCGACGTGCGGGGCGACCGCGTAGACGTCGGCGGCGACGACGTACGGCTCGACCCGGTAGATCGCCACCTGCTCGGGCGTCGTGCCATGGTTCACCGGGCAGATCAGCCGGAACAGCTCCCAGGCGCGCCGCGCGTCGCCCTGCTCGGCGAAGGCCATGGCCGCCCAGATCGCCGCGTGGGTGTACTGCCCGCCGTTCTCGCGCACGCCCGGAACGTAGCCGGCGATGTAGCCGGGGTTGGGATCGGGGTGGTCGAAGGGCGGGTCGAGCAGCTGCACCAGCCGCGCGTCGCGGCGCACCAGATGCTCGTCGAGCGCGTTCATCGCCGAAGTGGAACGCTGCGGCTCGCCGGCGCCGGAGAGCACCGACCAGCTCTGCGCGATCGAGTCGATGCGGCACTGCTCGTTCTGCGCCGAGCCGAGCGGTGTGCCGTCGTCGAAATAGGCACGCCGGTACCAGTTTCCGTCCCACGCGCCGGCGGCGAGCCGTTCGCGCAGCGTGGCGGCTTCGGTCTCGCACAGCTGCGCGAAGGCCTCGTCGCCGTGCGCATGCGCGATCGGCGCGAAACGGCGCAGTACCTCGTGCAGGAAGAAGCCCAGCCAGACGCTCTCGCCGCGCCCCTCGTGGCCGACCAGGTTCATGCCGTCGTTCCAGTCGCCGGTGCCGATCAGCGGCAGCCCGTGCGGGCCGTAGCGCATGCCGTGCCGGATCGCCAGCACGCAGTGCTGGTATAGCGGCGCCTCGGCGCCCGACTGGGTCGGCAGGTCGTAGTACGAGTCTTCCCCGGGATTGACCGGGCGGCCTTCGAGGAAGCCCGCGCGCTCGTCGAGCACCCCGCTGTCGCCGGTCACCTGCACGTATCGGCTCGTTGCCAGCGGCAGCCACAGGTAGTCGTCGGAGCATTGCGTGCGAACGCCGCGACCCGACGGCGGATGCCACCAGTGCTGCACGTCGCCTTCGACGAACTGGCGCGACGCGCAGCGCAGCAGGTGTTCGCGCATCAGCATCGGCTCGACGTGCACGAGCGCCATGACGTCCTGCAGCTGGTCGCGAAAGCCGAAGGCGCCGCCCGACTGGTAGTAGCCGCTTCTTCCCCAGACGCGGCAGGCGAGCGTCTGGTAGGGGAGCCAGCCGTTGGCGAGAACGTCGAGCGCGGGTTCGGGCGTCGAAACCTGAACCGTGTCGAGCGCGTTGCGCCAGTAGCGGTGCACGCCCTCGAGCGCTTCGCGCGCGCCGCCCGAGCCGCGAAAGCGATCGATCAGCCGGTGCCCTTCGTCGGCATCGCGCGCTACGCCCAGGCGGAACACGATCTCGCGCTCCTGGCCCTCGGCCAGCTCGAAGGGCACCTGGATCGCGGCGCAGGGATCCAGGCCCGCGCCGCTGCGGCCCGACAGGCGCAGCTGGCGCATCGCCGCGGGGCGGCGCAGCGTCCCGTTGCGGCCGATGAACTCGGTGCGGTCGCAGGTCGACGACTGGAACGACTCGCCGGTGTGCACGAACGCGACGTACGACCCGAACTCGGCCGAGTAGCGGTTGCGCGCGAGCAGCGCCCCGCTGTGCGCGTCGACCGCCGTCGAAACGTGCATCGCCGACTTCGAGCGCAGGTCGCCCAGCACCCACTCGACATAGGCGGTGGCCGACAGCTTGCGCGGGCGGCCCGATCGATTGCGCACGCGCAGCGCCGAGAACTTCACTGCCGCGTCGAGTGCCACGTACACCGTCAGTTCCGATTCGATGCCCGACGTGCTGCGCTCGAAAACGCTGTAGCCGAAGCCGTGGCGTGCCGTGCACGACGAAGCGCCGTCGCCGGGCAGCGCGACCGGCGACCAGAAGCGGCCGGTCTCCTCGTCGCGCAGATAGAAGGTCTCGCCGCTGGGGTCGATCAGCGGATCGTTGTGCCACGGCGTGAGGCGGAACTCGTGCGCGTTCTCGAACCACGTGTACGCGCTGCCGCTTTCGCTCACCACCGTGCCGAAGCCGGGGTTCGCGATGACGTTGGCCCACGGCGCGGGAGTCGGCTCGCCGCGGTCGAGGACGACGTATTCGCGACCATCCCGGGTGAAGCCGCCGTGGTCGTTGTAGAAGAGCAGTTCGGGATGCTCGCGCGTTTGCGGCTGCGCGTCGTCGAGCGTGGGGCGGCTGCTCGGCACGAGCGGCGCGACGCGGCGCTCGATCGGGCCGCGCCGCGACAGCTGCTCGGCCAGCCCGCCGCGCGAGCCGACGATGACCGCGCGCGCGATCGACTGCATCAGCACGCGGTCCTCGCGCGAGATCTGGCTCGCGTAGCGCACGAAGATGCCGCCGGGCCGGTCGATCACGTGCGCTTCGACGCCCACCGGGACCAGTCCGAGAATCGTCTCCTGCAATTGCTGGCGGTAGACGTCGGCCTCGTCGTTCCAGATGACCAGGTCGATCGACAGTCCCTTGAGCCGCCAGTACGCGTGCGCCTGCACGGCCTCGCGCACGAGCGCCAGGTGCGAGTTCTCCGACACGACGACGAGGACGATCGGGAAGTCGCCCGAGATTCCGTAGGCCCACAGGTCGGCCTGTCCGCGGCGGTTGCGCATCAGCATCGCGGCGTCGGCGCGCAGCGCGGGGCTGGCGTAGACGACGGAACTCGCCAGCCGCGCGTACAGCTGCGCTTCGATCTCGCTGGCGCCGAGCTGGCGCAACACGACCTGGCTGTGGCTCCATGCGAGCTTGAAGACGCGATCCGCCAGTCGGCGATCGGCGTATTTCTCGACCAGCGCGACGCACGCCTCGCGGTTCGACGCGATGCCGATGACCAGGTCGACGGTGGCCGACTCGTCCGGGTCGAGCGTGATCTCGCAGCGGCTCGATGCGATCGGGTCGAGCACCGAGCCGCTCGAACCCGACAGCGGGCCTGAGCTGCGCATCGCGGCGGGCGACGCCAGCCCGTTGCCGCGACCGACGAAGAGCGCGCGGTCGGTCTCGTGCGAGACGGGGCCCGCGCGCAGCGCGTGCACCGCCATCAGATGGCACATCCACGGAGTCTGCTCGTCGGGCGAACGCGGGCGGCGCGTGCACAGGATCGCCGACGGCGCTTCGAGGATCTCGGTCTGCACGAACAGGTTGCCGAAGGCCGGGTGCATGGCGTCGGCGGCCTGCGGCGCGAGCACGACTTCGGCGTACGTCGTCAGCTCGACCGTGCGGCGCCGGCGAGCGCGATTGGTGATCGTCACGCGGCGCAGCTCGATGTCGTCTTCCGGCGAGACGACGATCTCGGTGTGCGTCTCGACGCCGGGGTCGTTCGCCGAGACACTGTCGCGGCGGCGGAACTCGGCGCGGCCTTCCGAGAAGATCGCCTCGTAGTGCTCGGCCTGTCGCAGGCTCGGCTGCCAGGCGGTGGACCAGAACGCATCGGAGGCGACGTCGCGCACGTAGCAGAACGCACCCCAGTGGTCGCGGGTGGGGTCCTCCTGCCAGCGCGTGATGGCGAGATCGTTCCACCGGCTGTATCCGCCGCCGGCGTGCGTCACCATCACGTGATAGCGCCCGTTGGACAGCAGCTGCACCTGCGGTGCGCTGCCCAGCGGTTCGGAGATCACGCGGATCGGCATCTCGCTGGGCGCGAAACCGAGCTGCGATTCGACCGGCGGCGTCGTGTGCCGGTGGAAGGAAGGGACCTTCGGCACGCGCTCCTGCAGCAGCAGCAGGGTGCCGCGCAGGTTCGGGTCGGACGCGAAGCGGCGCTGCATCGGCTGGTCGCGCAGCAGCGAGACGAGCGCGAGCAGCGCCATTCCCTGGTGATGCGCCATGAACGAGCGGACGACGATCTCGGTTTCGCCGGGCGGAAGACGCGAACTCGTGAAGTCCACCGCTTCGTACAGGCCGAAGGCGCCCGCCAGTCCCTGGCTCCACAGCCGCTGCAGGTTGTGCACCGCTGCCGGCGCATCGACCAGCAGCGCCAGCATGCTCGCGTAGGGGGCGACCACCACGTCGGCCGAAAGCCCGCGCTTCAATCCGAGCCCGGGGACGCCGAAGGCCCGATACTGGTAGTTCGACGCGGCGTCCACGGCGTTGTAGCCCGATTCGGAAATGCCCCACGGCAGGCCGCGCTGGCGCCCGTACTCGATCTGGCGCGCGACCGCCGACTTGCAGGTCTGGTCGAGCAGGCTGTTCTCGTAGCCCGGCATCACGAGCAGCGGCATCAGGTACTCGAACATCGAGCCGCTCCACGATACGAGCACCGGCTCGCCGGAGAATCGGGTGAGCAGGCGCCCGAGCGCGAACCAGTGCTCGGTGGGCAGCCTGTTCTGCGCCACCGCGACGAAGCTCGCCAGCCGCGCCTCGGAGGCGAGCAGGTCGTAGTAGCTCGAGTCGAGGCGGCGCTCGTCGACGTTGTATCCGATGCCCAGCAGCCGGCGTTGCGGGTCGTAGAGGAAGCGGTAGTCGAAGTCGGCGAGCGCGTCGATGCGCTCGACCAGCGTGCGGATCTGCGCCAGGCGGTCGGCCGCCGGCGCGCTGCCTTCCCGCGCCGCCTCGCGCAGCGTCGGGATGCGGCGACGATCGTCGATGCTGCCGTCGTTCGCCTCGCTGCCGTATCCTGCGAACGTCGACTCGGACGCATATCCCGCGTCCGCGGGGGCCGGCGCCAGCGAATACAGTTCGTCGAGCACGGCATGACACTGGCGCGACAGCGCACGCGCCCATCGCAGCGTCTCCACCGCCGGGCTGCGCTGCAACGCGTGCGGATGAAGCGCGCTGTCCGCGGCTTCTTCGGCGACGACCTGCACTTCCGCATCGCCCTGCGCCTGCGCGTCGGCCTCGTCGTCGAAGAGCGAGCGTTGTTCACGGCCGTCGTGCGCGTGCGCCGGCGCATCGCCGTGCGCCTCGGCGCCGCCGACCGGTCGGTGCACGTCGGCGGCTGCCATTGCGTTCGCCGGATCGGCCGCCCAGGCTGCGGCGTGTTCGATCTCGTCGTTCGCCGCCGCGATCGCGGCAACGCATTCGTCGGCGGCGCCGGCCAGTTCGGCGAAGGCGCTGCGCGCTGCGCCGAGCGTCGTCATCGGCATCTGCGCGATGCGCGCGAGCTGCGTGCCGAAACGGCGCACCGGCGCCGCGCGCGGCGTGGCGCCGGCGGTGTCGAGCAGCACCTGGTAAGTGTCCTGCACTCCATCGAGGGCGCGCGGCGACAGGATCGGCGCATCGGCCAGCGCGAGCAGCCCGGGCCGCAGCGTGAGCATCAGGCCGGCGAGGTTTCCGCTGTCCACGCTCGATACGTACATCGGACGCAGCGGCTGCAGGGTGCGAGTGTCGTACCAGTTGTAGAAGTGGCCCTGGAAGCGCTCGAGCGAGCTCATCGTCTCGAACGTGTTCGCCGTGCGATCGAGCAGGCCGCCGCCGGTCAGGTAGCCGAAGTCCCAGGCGGCGAGGTTCGCGGCGAGAGCGAAACCGATGTTCGTGGGCGAGGTGCGGTGCGCGATGCGCTCGATCGGCGCTTCCTGGTAGTTGTCCGGCGGCAGCCAGTTGTTCTCGACGTCGACGAAGTCTTCGAAGTACGCCCAGGTGCGGCGCGCCAGCATGCGCAGGAAGCGCAGCTCCTCGGCGCCGAGGGGCCGCACGCGCTTGCGCAGCGGGCGGCTGAGCCACCAGGCGGCTGCCGGCGAGACGAGCCAGGCGAAAAGCAGGGGCGCGGCCCACCACAGTGCCGTCGGGTGAGCGGTAGCGAGCCACGCGGCAGCGAGCACGGCGACGACCGGACCCGCGCTCATCGTGCGAAAGCTGCGCTGCAGGTCCCCCGCCGCACTGGCGCTCTCGCCGCTGCGCGCGCGATCCTCGACGATTTCCGACGGGCGCCATTCGAGCAGCTTGCGTCGCGTGACGATCGTGCGCCATTGCGCGCGCACCACCGCATCGAGATGCACGCGCGCCTCGTAGGGCAGGCATGCGACGAGGAACAGCGCCTGTTTCAGGTGCCGCCACGCGCCCGAGGAGACGAGCAGCAGGTGGCGCGTCCACGACGTCGTTTCGCCGCGGCCGACGAGCCCCAGCGCCAGCTCGACGGCGATCGGCACGAAATACACGCCGAGCATCGCGAGCGTCCACCAGGGCGAGACAGCCGGCAGTGCCCAGCCCGCCAGCAGCACGAGCACGACGGCGGGCGCGACGAGACTGCGCCGGAGGTTGTCGAGGATCTTCCACCGCGACAGGGCGTCCAGCGGATTGCGCGCCTCGACGCCGGCCGGCGTGGGCACGCGCGGCAGCATCCAGCTGGCGATCTGCCAGTCGCCGCGAATCCAGCGGTGGCGTCGCGCGACGTCGTCGAGGTAGCGCCAGGGCTGCGACTCGTACAGCACGACGTCGTTCACCAGCCCGCTGCGCGCGTAGCAGCCTTCGAGCAGGTCGTGGCTAAGGATGCGGTTGTCGGGGAACACGCCGGCCAGCGCGCGCTCGAAGGATTCGACCTCGTAGATGCCCTTGCCGATGAACGAGCCGCGGCCGAACAGGTCCTGGTAGACGTCGGACACCGCGCGCGTGTAGGGATCGATGCCCGGATCTCCGGCGAACAGCCCGGCGAAGCGCGAGCGGTTGGCGCCGGGCAGGCTCACGCCGACGCGCGGTTGCAGGATCGCGTGGCCGGCCTGCACGATCGGCGCCCGTCCGCGCCGCGGCTGCGCGAAGCGCGGCCGGTTCAGCGGATGCGCCATCGTGCCGACCAGCTCGCGCGCGGCGTCGTGCGGCAGTTCGGTATCGGTGTCGAGCGTGATGACGTAACGCACGCCCTGCAGCGCGCGTCGATCGCCGACGATGCGCGAGAACGCCTCCGCGGCCTGCGCGTCGTCGGGCGAAAGCAGCAGCCGGTTCAGGTCGGCGAGCTTGCCGCGCTTGCGCTCGCGCCCCATCCAGATGCGTTCGATCGGGTTCCAGCGCCGTGGGCGGTGGAACAGGAAGAACCGGTCGGGCCCGCGCGTCGCCTCGCCGGCGCCGAGACTCGCATGATGCAGGTTCAGGTCCTCGATCCCGCGCACCGCCGCTTCGAGCAGCGCGTCGTCCTCCGGACGATGCTCCGCATCGGAATCGACGAAATCGGTGAGCAGCGCGAAGAACAGCTGGTCGTCGCGGTTGGCCAGCGCGCGCACTTCGAGCCCGTCGACCAGCGCCTCGACGGCGGTCGGATTCGTCAGCAGCGACGGCACGACGACGAGCGTGCGGCAGTCGGCTGCGATGCCGCGCGCGAAGTCCATCCGCTGCAACGGCTGCGGCGCGACGAGCAGCGCCGCTGCGCGGTTCACCAGCGAGTTCGCCAGCTGGCTCGTCGCGACCGCCAGCAGCGCGAAGAACGCGACGACGCTCCACCACGAACCGGTCTGCAGCGGAGCGGCGAGCGCGGCGCTGAACACCAGCGTGAGCGCGAGGATCGAGCCGAGGTACGGCAGCAGGCGCAGCCGCCCGGCGCGCGAGCGGACGCGCGCCCGCCACGACAGGCGCGCGCCGAGCGCGCGCTCGAGCGCCGGGCGTCCGGCGTCGACCAGGTGGTAGCCCACGTGATGGATCGGCTCGCTCGCCTCGCTCGGCGCATCGGCGGCGATCTGCACGGCCTTGCGCGCGACCTCCAGCTCGCTCGCCGCGCTGCTGCGCGCCAGCTCCTCGATCGCATGGCGATACCGGTCGCGCGTGGCGAAGTCCATCCACGGGTAGGCCCCCGCCGGGTCCTGCCGCAGCGCGTGCTCGACGAGGCTCATCTCCTCGACGTAGGCGCGCCAGTCGAGGGCCGCCAGTTCGCGCAGGCTGCCGATGCTGTTGCTGACCAGCACCTCGTCGGCGGCCTGGCGCCGGTTCTCGCGGCGCACCTGCTGCTCGATCGTCAGTCCCGCTTCGGCCAGGTGCTGCTCGACCCAGGTGAGCGGCAGCGCGAGCGAAGGGCTGCGCCCCTGCAGCCGCCGCACCAGCTCGGCGACGAACGCGCTGCCCAGCGGCGGATCGGAGCGCGCCATGTCGGCGACGACGACGATCACGTTCTTCGGGTCGCGCTCGGCAGTGGCGATCATCGTGTCCGCCCAGCGGTCGGCGAGATCGCGCTCGCGATGGCCGCGTTCGATGCGCAGCGCGGCGCCGGCGAGCTTCTCGATCAGCGCCAGGCGCAACATGATCGGAATCGCCCACAGTTCGCCCAGCCGCAGCGGCTCCACGGTCTGGTACGACTCGACGAAGCGGCGCAGGCTGTCCATGTCGACGCGTCCGTCGGCGCGCGAGATGCTCTCGATCGCCAGGTCGTAGACGCGCGGCAGTCCGGCCGAGGCGCCGTCGAGCAGGCGCGGCAGCTCGCGGCTGTAGCTCGCCGGCAGATGCTGGCGCGCGATGCGGATCTGCTCCTCGATCAGGTAGAAATTGTCGAGCAGCCATTCGCCGGCCGGCGTCGTGCGGCGCGACTCGGCCACTGTCGCGCACAACTGCTGCCACACGGAGACGAGGATCGATTCGTTGTTCCCCAGTCGCTGGAGCAGGTCGTTGCGCCCGCGGCCCGCGGCGAGCTTGTGCTGGCGCGCCAGGCGCAGACCGTGCTGCGCCATCTGGTCGGCGGTATAGATCTCGGCCGTCTCCGACGGCTCGTCGCTGTCGATCGGCGCCGAGCGGATCGTCGTGATCCACGGAGCCCAGGCGGGCAGGTGCCAGAGGGAAGTGCTGCGCGGTGACTTCAAGGGCGGATTCCGTTCGTGCGGGCGAACGCGCCGCCGTCGGCATGCAAGCGGCATGCGTGCAGCGCCCAAGTTGTCCCGATTCTGCGCCGGACGCGGCTGTTGCCCCAAGAATAGCCGCCCGCTTCGAGCGTATGTGCGAACGCGCAGCAGACGCCGGAAACGAAACGACCGCCGGATGGCGGTCGAATGAAACGAAACGACCGCCGGAGCGGTCACACAAAACGAAACGACCGCCGGATGGCGGTCGTTCGTCGAAAACGCGAAGCGGCGCGCGGCCGCTTGCGCGCCTGCGGATTACAGCGGGCGGATCGCCGACGCCTGCAGGCCTTTCGGACCCTGCTTGACGGCGAACTCGACGCGCTGCTGTTCCTGCAGCGTCTTGAATCCGCTTCCCTGGATTTCGGAGAAGTGCGCGAAGAGATCCGCGCTGCCGTCATCGGGGGCGATGAAA
>JAJPEN010000001.1 GCA_021166835.1 Burkholderiaceae bacterium
CGCCGCAGCCGCCTTGTCGACGCCGCCGGGCGCCCGCGCGCCGGCCTGCCCCGGCGTGGCCGCGGCAGCCGCAGGCGCAGCGGCCTTCGCGCCCGCGGCCGCCTTCGCGTCGGTGTCCAGCCTTGCGATCAGCTCGTCGGCGACGACGGTCTCGCCGTCGCCCTTGAGGATCTCGACGAGCACGCCGTCGGCGGGAGCCGGCAGCTCGAGCACCACCTTGTCGGTCTCGATGTCGATCAGGTTCTCGTCGCGCGCGACCGCTTCGCCGACCTTCTTGTGCCACTGCAGCAGCGTGGCCTCGGCGACCGATTCGGACAGCTGCGGAACCTTGATCTCGATGAGGGGCATCTACGATTCTCCGGGGCGAGCTCGCGTCAGGCGGCGTCGCGGTTGGTTTTTCTGTTGCGCGGCCGCGCGGCGCCCAGCGCCGCGGCGAGCAGCTCCTTCTGCTGCGCGTAATGCTTGTCGTAATAGCCGACCGCCGGCGAAGCCGATGCCGCACGGCCCGCGTAGGCGAGCTTCTGGCCGTCCTTCAGCCCCTCGGCGATCCGGTGCTCGACGTAGAACCAGGCGCCCTGGTTCTGCGGCTCGTCCTGGCACCAGACGACCTGCGCGGCGGACGCATATTTCTTCATCTCGGCCTCGAAGGCCTTGTGCGGGAACGGATAGAGCTGCTCGATGCGCACCAGCGCGACGTCGTCCAGCTCGCGCTCGCGGCGCGCGGCAAGCAGGTCGTAGTAGACCTTGCCGGTGCAGACGACGACGCGGCGCACGCGGCTCGCCTCGACGCTCGCGTCGCCGATCACCGTGCGGAACTCGCCGGTGGCGAGATCCTTCAGCGACGACACCGCCTCCTTGTTCCGCAGCAGCGACTTCGGCGTCATGATGACCAGCGGCTTGCGGAACAGGCGGATCATCTGCCGGCGCAGCAGGTGGAAGATCTGCGCGGGCGTCGTCGGCTGGCACACCTGCATGTTGTTCTCGGCGCACAGCTGCAGGAAGCGCTCCAGGCGCGCCGACGAGTGCTCCGGGCCCTGCCCTTCGTAGCCGTGCGGCAGCATCAGCACCAGCCCGTTGGCGCGGCCCCACTTGGTTTCGCCCGACGAGATGAACTGGTCGATGACCACCTGCGCGCCATTGGCGAAGTCGCCGAACTGCGCCTCCCAGATGACCAGCGTGTTCGGGTCGGACGACGCGTAGCCGTATTCGTAGGCGAGCACCGCCTCCTCGGACAGCACCGAGTCGATGACGATGAACTGCCCCTGCTTGTCGGCGACGAACTGCAGCGGAATGTACGAGCCCTGGTCCCAGCGCTCGCGGTTCTGGTCGTGCAGCACCGCGTGCCGATGCGTGAAGGTGCCGCGGCCGGAGTCCTGTCCCGACAGGCGCACGTCGTAGCCCGAAGCGAGCAGGCTGGCGAAGGCCATGTGCTCGCCCATCCCCCAGTCGAGCGGATGCTCGCCCTCGGCCATCGCGCGCCGGTCGTTGATCACGCGCTCGACCAGCGGATGCAGCTTGAAGCTCTGGGGAACCGTGGTGATCTTCTCGCCCAGGCGCCGCAGCTCGGCCATCGGCACCGCCGTTTCGGCCGAGTCGGTCCACTTGCGGTTCAGGAACGGCATCCAGTCGACCGCGAACTTGCTCTTGAAGTCGGTGATCACCGGATCGAAGGTGTGCTTGCCGTCGTCCATCGCCTTGCGATACTCGGCGACCATGCGCTCGGGGTCGCTGTCGGCGACCACCTCCTGGCGCACCAGCTTGTCGGCATACAGCTTGCGCGTGCCCATGTGCTGGGCGACCTTCTTGTACATCATCGGCTGCGTGACGGCCGGCGTGTCCTGCTCGTTGTGGCCGAGCTTGCGGTAGCAGACGATGTCGACGACCACGTCCTTGCGGAACGCCTGCCGGAAGTCGAGCGCGAGCTGCGTGGCGTAGACCACGGCTTCCGGGTCGTCGCCGTTCACGTGCAGCACCGGCGCCTCGATCATCTTGACCACGTCGGTGCAATAGATCGTGGAGCGCGTGTCGCGCGGGTCGGAGGTGGTGAAGCCGATCTGGTTGTTGATGACGATGTGCACGGTGCCGCGCGTGCCGTAGCCGCGCGTCTGCGCCAGGTTCAGCGTTTCCATCACGACGCCCTGCCCGGCGAAGGCCGCGTCGCCGTGCACCAGCACCGGCAGGACCTGGTCGCCGTTGCGGTCGCCGCGGCGCGTCATCCGCGCGCGGCACGATCCCTCGACCACCGGGTTGACGATCTCGAGGTGCGAGGGGTTGAACGCCAGCGACAGGTGCACCGGCCCGCCGGGCGTGGTGATGTCGCTCGAGAAGCCCTTGTGGTACTTCACGTCGCCGCTGGGCAGGTCGTCGGCGTGGCGCCCCTCGAACTCGGCGAAAAGATCCTTCGGCATCTTGCCGAGCACGTTGACGAGCACGTTCAGGCGCCCGCGGTGCGCCATGCCGATGACGATTTCCTGGATGCCCGCCTGGCCGGCGCGGCGAACCAGTTCGTCCATCGCCGGGATGAAGCTCTCGCCGCCTTCGAGCGAGAAGCGCTTCTGGCCGACGAATTTCGAATGCAGGTAGCGCTCGAGCCCTTCGGCGGCGGTGAGCCGCTCGAGAATGCGCTTCTTCTGGTCGGTGGAGTAGCTCGGACGCGAGCGCGTGGACTCGAGCCGCTCCTGCAGCCAGCGCTTCTGCGCCGGGTCGCTGATGTACATGAACTCGGCGCCGATCGAACCGCAGTAGGTGTCGCGCAGCGCCTTGACGATGTCGCGCAGCGGCGCGTTGTCGAAGCCGAAATAGGTGTTCGCCGCCGAGTAGATGTGCGCGTGGTCGCCTTCGGTGAAGTCGTAGAAGGCCGGCTCGAGTTCCGGGATCGACGGGCGCTCCTGGCGCTTCAGCGGGTCGAGGTCGGCCCAGCGCGAGCCGAGGAAGCGGTAGGCGGCGATCAGCTGCTGGACGAAGACCTGCTTGCGCGCGGTGGCCGCGTCGCCGCCCATCTGCTGCGGCTGCAGCAGCCCCTCCTTCGCCCGCTCGGCGAAGGACTGGACGATCGGGCCGTGCGCGATGTCGCGCGTATCGGGGCTGCCGTCGGCGGCCGGAACGCCCTGCAGGCTGTCGAACCAGGCGCGCCACGCGTCGGGCACCGACGCGGGGTTGTTCAGGTAGCTCTCGTAGAGCTCTTCGACGTAGGGGGCGTTGCCGCCGAACAGATAGGAGTTCGACTGGAGCGCTTTGAACATGATTTCTTCACCTTGCGGAACGAGTTTCTCGTCCAAGATGCCCGGCGTGCCTGCTGCTGCAGCCGGCGAACGGCGTCCGGCTTCCGGAGCGGTCGTTCGAGATTCGACGAATGGATGGACGAGTTCAGCTCATCGGTATGCGTGCTCGCGAGGGAGCAGGGACTCGTCGATGGTATCACCGCGCCGGAGAGTCCGCCTGTTGCGGGCCCGCCTGCCGGCGCATGCGCTCGGCCGTCTGCCGGTAGACGTCGACCGATCGGCCGCCGAGCGCGACCGCCCGCTCCGCGGCGCGCTGCGCGGCCTGCGCGTCGCCGGCGTCGGCGAAGGCGTGCGCGAGGTTGTTCCACGCGTCGGCGAAATCGGGATGCCGCGCGAGCAGCGCCTCGTAGGCATCGACCGCCTCGCGCGGCCGTTCGTCGGCGAGCAGCGCGTTGGCACGTGCGAAGGCGACGAGCCGCTCGTCCGGCGCGCGCGCGAGCAGCGCGTCGTAGGCACGCATCGCCGCCCTGCGGTCGAGCCGCTCGAGCGCGACCGCCGCCCGCAGCGCCGCCATGGTGTCCGCGCTCGCCGGGATGCGCGCCGGGTCGACGACGATCATCGACCACGAGCCGGCACGCGTCCAGGTGCGCTCGAAGGCGTCGATCGACATCGGCATTGACGCTTCGGTGCCCGAGTGCAGCACGACGACGCCGGCCGGCAGGTCGTAGCCGACGAGCACCGCGTAGTGCCAGATCGGCATCCACGACAGGCCGAGGTTCTGGAACACGAGCACCGGCACGCCGTCGGCGACGAGCCGCAGCATCGACGCCAGCCGCGCGTCGACCGGCAGCGAGAGCATCGACTCGCGCCGGGGCTGGGCGAGCATCTCGGCCTGCAGGCTTCCCCGGCGCGCCGGCAGGTACACCGCGTCGACGAGGCGCTGCAGCTCGACGGGGCGGCCCGCCGCGGCGAGCGTCATCGCCAGCGCGGCCGGGCCGCACTGGTAGTCGCTCTGCGCGACGAAGGGCACGCCTTCGATGGCGACGCGCGGGGGAAGCGCCGGCGCCGGACGGACGGGCCCGCCGGCGTGCGCGGCTTGCCCGGCCTGCGCGGCTTGCCCGGCCTGCCCGGCCTCGGCGGACTGCCCGCCAACGGGCTTTCCGGAGTCGGCGAGCAGCGAGGCACGCAGCGCCGCGCTCTGCGGCGCCGCGCAGCCGGCGAGCGCCAGCGCCGCCAACGCCGCGAAAGCCCAACCGGGCGCACGAAGGAATCCGGCGCGCCCGCGCATCCTTCTCAGCGGATCGGCCGCGTGAAGGGGAACACGCGCGTGAAGCCGAGGATGTCGGTGACGAGCAGGATCACGAATACCAGGAAGACGACGCCCAGCACGCTGCCGCCGGCCGGCATCTGCTCGAGTCGATCGGCAAGCGCCTGCACCTGCAGGTCGTCGAGCGCCTGCACGCGCTCGCGCGCCTGCTGCGGATCGACGCCGAGCGATTCGAGCTGCGCGCGCACGTCGTCGCGCGCGAGGAGCGCGTCGATCGACGCGCGGTCGTGGCGCGGCCCAGCGACGCCTGAAGAGGCATCCGCCGCGGCGGCCGCGGCGAGCGCCTCCTCGGTGCCGACGACGCGCGCCTGCACCGGCGTCGGCGTGGTGGTGGCGACGAGCGCGACGACGACGCCTGCGACGACGGCGCGCAACAGGGGGGTGGCGTTCATGGAGTGCTCCGGTGGTGGATCGGCCGACCCGGCGACGCTGCTGCCCGTCCCGGATCGACCGATCATAGCCGCAGGAAACGCCGCCATGAAGAGACGGACGCGCGCCGGCGAGGGCATGCGGGCCGCGGCGCGGCGATCGCCCGGGCCGATCCACGTCGTTGTCGTAACTTCCTATCGTCGACCGATCTTCAGTAGTACAGTGGCCGGCGACGATCGCCGCAACGAACGGCGACATTGCACTGCACAAAGGAGGGAGACCCTTTGCAGGCGACCGATACGCGCAATCCCGACTATTTCCACCGGGTCGTCGATTGCCAATGGGCGTGCCCCGCCCACACCCCGGTTCCCGAGTACATCCGACTGATCGCCGCCGGGCGCTACTCCGACGCCTATCTCGTCAACTGGCGCTCGAACGTCTTCCCCGGCATCCTGGGCCGCACCTGCGACCGGCCCTGCGAGCCGGCATGCCGGCGCGGGCGCGTCGAGGCACAGCAGGCCGAACGGCCCGAACCGGTGGCGATCTGCCGCCTCAAGCGCGTGGCCGCCGACTTCAAGGACGACATCCGCGCGCGCCTGCCGCGGCCGGCGCGCAGGCCGAACGGCCGGCGCGTCGCCTGCGTCGGAGCGGGTCCGGCGTCGCTCACCGTCGCGCGCGACCTCGCCCCGCTCGGCTACACGGTCATCGTGTTCGACGCCGACACGCGCGCCGGCGGCATGATCCGCACGCAGATCCCGCGCTTTCGCCTGCCGGAAGCCGTCATCGACGAGGAAACCGGCTACGTGCTCGACCTCGGCGCCGATTTCCGGGCGGGGACGCGCATCGATTCGATAAAGGCGCTGCTCGACGAAGGCTACGACGCGGTGTTCGTCGGCAGCGGCGCACCGCGCGGACGCGACCTCGACCTGCCCGGACGGCAGGAGGCGGCCGCGCACATCCATATCGGCATCGACTGGCTCGCCTCGGTGTCCTTCGGCCACGTCGATCGCATCGGGCGCCGCGTGCTCGTGCTCGGCGGCGGCAACACGGCGATGGACTGCTGCCGCACCGCGCGAAGGCTGGGCGGCGAAGAGGTCCACGTCGTCGTGCGTTCGGGCTTCGCCGAAATGAAGGCGTCGCCGTGGGAGAAGGAAGACGCGATGCACGAGGGCATCCCGATCCACGACTTCCTCGTGCCGAAGGCCTTCCTGCACGAGAACGGGCGGCTCACCGGCATGCGCTTCGAGCCGGTCGAGGCGCGCTACGACGCCAACGGCCGCCGCTCGCTCGTGCCCACCGGCGCGCCCGATCGCGTCTTCGACTGCGACGAGGTGCTGATCGCCGTCGGCCAGGAGAACGCCTTTCCGTGGATCGAGCGCGACGCCGGCATCGAGTTCGACGCGCACGGCATGCCGGTGCTCGATCGCGTGTCGCTGCAATCGACGCGGCCCGAAGTTTTCTTCGGCGGCGACGCCGCGCTCGGGCCGAAGAACATCATCTGGGCCGTCGCGCAGGGCCACGAAGCGGCCGTCTCGATCGACCGCTTCCTGAACGGCGAGGCGGTCGACGCCCGCCCTGCGCCGGCGGTGACGATGATCGCGCAGAAGATGGGCATCCACGAGTGGAGCTACGACAACGAGCCGGTGCGCGACGAGCGCCACAAGGTGCCGTGGCACGACCCCTCGCGCGCGCTGCGCGACATCCGCATCGAAGTGGAGCTGGGCTTCGATGCGCAGACAGCCTGGCGCGAGGCGCAGCGCTGCCTGAACTGCGACGTGCAGACGGTGTTCAGCGCGCCGCAGTGCATCGAATGCGACGCCTGCGTCGACATCTGCCCGACCGACTGCATCACCTTCCTGCCGCTTCCCGCCGATGCCGACGAGCGCACGGTGCGCGCCTCGCTGCGCGCGCCGGCGATGAACCCCGAGCAGCCGCTGTACGTGTCGACGCCGCTGAAGATGGGACGCGCGATGGTCAAGGACGAGGACGTCTGCCTGCACTGCGGCCTGTGCGCCGAGCGCTGCCCGACCGGCGCGTGGGACATGCGCAAGTTCCTGCTCGATGTCGCGCATGCGGGTCCGGCCTGCCGCGACGCCGCGCGCAAGGTGGCGTGATGACGACGAAACGCATCGAGGCGGTCAACGACTTCGTCGTGCAGTTCGCCAACGTCAACGGCTCGGGATCGGCGTCGGCCAACGAGCTGTTCGCGCGCAGCTTCCTGCGCATGGGCGTGCCGGTCAGTCCGCGCAACATCTTCCCGTCGAACATCCAGGGCCTGCCGACCTGGTACGAGGTGCGCGTCACCGAACGCGGGCACCTGGGAAGGCGCGGCGGCGTCGACCTGATGGTCGCGATGAACCCGCAGACCTGGGACGCCGACCTCGCGGCGATCGAGTCCGGCGGCTACCTGCTGTACGACAGCACGCGGCCGCTGCCGCCGTCGAAGTTCCGCGACGACGTGAACGCGATCGGCGTGCCGCTCACCGAAATGTGCAACGCGGCCTACGACGACCCGCGCGAGCGCCAGCTGCTGAAGAACATCATGTACGTCGGCGCGCTGGCGGCGCTGCTGGGGCTGGACCCTGCGGTGGTCGCCGAGCTGATCGGCGAGCAGTATCGCGGCAAGGAGAAGCTGCTCACGCCGAACCTCGACGCCTTCCGCAAGGGCTGGCGCTACGCCGAGGAGAATCTGGAGAACGCGATCGGCCTGCGCGCGCGCCGCGCCGCGCAGGTGGGCGAGCGCATCTTCGTCGACGGCAACTCGGCGCTCGCGCTGGGCTTCGTCTACGGCGGCGCCACCGTGTGCGCGTGGTATCCGATCACGCCGTCTTCGTCGGTAGCCGACGCGTTCACGAAGTACTGCGCGAAGCTGCGCATCGACCCTGAAACCGGCGAGCGGCGCTACGCGATCGTGCAGGCCGAGGACGAGCTGGCCGCAGTGGGAATGGTGATCGGCGCGGGCTGGAACGGCGCGCGCGCATTCACCGCCACCTCCGGACCCGGCATCTCGCTGATGACCGAGTTCATCGGGCTGGCCTATTTCGCCGAGATCCCGGTCACGATCGTCGACGTGCAGCGCGGCGGCCCGTCCACCGGCATGCCCACGCGCACGCAGCAATCCGACCTGCTCGCCTGCGCCTACGCGTCGCACGGCGACACCAAGCACGTGCTGCTCTTTCCCGAGGATCCGCACGAGTGCTTCGACTTCGCCGCGCAGGCGCTGGACCTGGCCGACCGGCTGCAGACGCCGGTGTTCGTCATGACCGATCTCGACATCGGCATGAACCAGCGGCTGTGCGCGCCCCTCGCCTGGGACGACGCGCGCCGCTACGACCGCGGCAAGGTGATGCGCGCCGACGAGCTGGAAGCGGCGGCCGACTTCGGGCGTTACCTCGACGTCGACGGCGACGGCATCCCGTACCGCACGCTTCCCGGCGCGCATCCGACGAGGGGCGCGTATTTCACGCGCGGGACGACGAAGAACGCCTGGGCGCGCTACTCGGAGAAAGGCGCCGACTACGTCGAGAACGTGCAGCGGCTGCTGCGCAAGCTCGAAACGGCGAAGGCGCTGGTGCCGGCCGCGGTCGAGCGCCGCGCCGACGCTTCGGCCGCATCGCCCTGCCCGATCGGCGCGATCTTCTACGGCTCGACCAGCCCGGCGATGGCCGAGGCGGTCGAATCGCTGCAGGCGATCGGCTGCCCGATCGACACGCTGCGCGTTCGCGCATTCCCGTTCGGCGACGAAGTCGCGCGCTTCATCGAAACACACGACACGCTGTTCGTCGTCGAGCAGAACCGCGATGCGCAGCTGCGCATGATGCTGGTCAACGAGCTGGGCGTCGATCCGGCGCGGCTGCGGCCGGTGCTGCACTACGACGGCACGCCGATCACCGCGCGCTTCATCGCCGGCGCGATCGCCAAGCAGCTGGCGGCGGGCAACGTGCGGCCGCTCGGGCGCCCCGCTGCGCCGGCGATCGCGTCGGCGCCCGCGCGCGCGAAGCCGAAAGAAGGGTCCGCGGCGCCGAGCGCGGCGCGCGGACGCGTCGCCTGACGCATTCGCCGCCCGCCTCCAGGAACGACCCATGACCTACGTCGCCAAGCCCACGCTGCATCACCCGTCGCTGCCGAAGAACCGCCTCGGCTACACGCGGCGCGACTACGAAGGCCGCGTCTCGACGCTGTGCGCCGGCTGCGGCCACGACTCGATCTCGGCGGCGATCGTGCAGGCGTGCTGGTCGCTCGACGTCGAGCCGCACCGCGTCGCCAAGCTCTCGGGCATCGGCTGCTCGTCGAAGACCACCGATTATTTCCTCGGCCATTCGCACGGCTTCAACTCGGTGCACGGACGCATGCCGTCGGTGCTCACCGGCGCCAACCTGGCGAACCGCATGCTGCTGTACCTCGGCGTGTCGGGCGACGGCGACTCGGCGTCGATCGGCCTGGGGCAGTTCGCGCACGCGATGCGCCGCGGCGTCGACATGACGTACATCGTCGAGAACAACGGTGTCTACGGGCTCACCAAGGGGCAGTTCTCGGCCACCGCCGACTGCGGATCGAAGTCCAGGCGCGGCGTGGCCAACGAGGACGCCGGCATCGACCTCGCCGTGCTCGCGCTGCAGCTGGGCGCCACCTACGTCGCGCGCGGCTTCTCGGGCGACAAGGCGCAGCTCGTGCCGCTGATCGAAGGCGCGATCCGGCACCGGGGCGCCGCGCTGGTCGACGTGGTGAGCCCCTGCGTCGCCTTCAACAACCACCTCGGCAGCACGCGCAGCTACGACTACGTGCGCGAGCACAACCAAGCGGTCAATCGCATCGAGTTCATCCCGCAGCGCGACGAGATCACTGCCGACTACCCGCCGGGGTCGTACACCGAGATCGTCCAGCACGACGGCTCGGTGCTGCGGCTTCGCAAGCTCGGGCTCGACTTCGATCCGCGCGACCGGGTCGCGGCGATGAACCGTGTGCTGGAGCACCAGGCGCGCGGCGAGCTGCTCACCGGGCTGCTCTACGTGGACCCCGAGGCCGGCGACCTGCACGACCGGCTCGGCACCACGGCCGTGCCGTTGAACACGCTCGACGAGTCGGCGCTGTGCCCGGGCAGCGCGGCGCTCGAGCGGATCAACGCGTCGCTCCGATAGACGGAGGGATCCGCAGGGGCGGCGGACGGAGGGATCCGCCGCAGGGGGGCGGCGCCCCCCGGTTCAGCGCGCGCCTTTCACCGACGCCGGCAGATCCCGCCGCGCATGTCCGGTGTAGAGCTGCCGCGGCCGCCCGATCTTCTGGTCGGGGTCGGCGATCATCTCGCCCCATTGCGCGATCCAACCCACGGTGCGCGCGAGCGCGAAGATGCAGGTGAACATCTCGGTGGGAATGCCCAGCGCCTTCTGCACGATGCCCGAATAGAAGTCGACGTTCGGGTAGAGCTTGCGCTGGACGAAGTAGTCGTCCTCGAGCGCGATTCTCTCGAGCTTCATCGCCAGCGCGAACAGCGGGTCGTCGTGCAGGCCCAGCTCCTCGAGCACCTCGTGGCAGGTCTCGCGCATCAGCTTCGCGCGCGGGTCGTAGTTCTTGTAGACCCGGTGCCCGAAGCCCATCAGCTTGACGTGCGAGTTCTTGTCCTTGACCTTCTCGATGAACTCGCCGATCCGCTCGACGCCGCCCTGGCTCTGGATGTCGCGCAGCATCAGCAGCGACGCCTCGTTCGCGCCGCCGTGCGCCGGACCCCACAGCGTGGCGATGCCGGCGGCGATGCAGGCGAAGGGGTTGGCGCCCGACGAGCCCGCCAGCCGCACCGTGGAGGTGGACGCGTTCTGCTCGTGATCGGCATGCAGGATCAGGATGCGGTCGAGCGCGCGCACCAGCACGTCGTTCGGCTCGTATTCCTCGCACGGCGTGCCGAACATCATCCGCATGAAGTTCGCCGAATACGACAGGCGGTTCAGCGGGTACATGAACGGCTGGCCCATCGAGTACTTGTAGGCCATCGCCACCAGCGTGGGCATCTTGGCGATCAGGCGGATCGCCGAGATGAAGCGATGCTCGGGGTCGTTGATGTCGAGCGAGTCGTGGTAGAAGGCCGACAGCGCGCCCACCATGCCGACCAGCACCGCCATCGGGTGCGCGTCGCGCCGGAAGCCCTGCAGGAAGCGCGTCATCTGCTCGTGCACCATCGTGTGGTTGGTGACACGGTGCTCGAAGTCGCGCCGCTGCTCGTCGTCGGGCAGCTCGCCGTTGAGCAGCAGGTAGCAGGTCTGCAGATAGTCGCAGTTCTCGGCGAGCTGCTCGATCGGGTAGCCGCGATACAGCAGCTCGCCCTTGTCGCCGTCGATGTAGGTGATCTTCGACTCGCAGGCGGCCGTCGACATGAAGCCCGGGTCGAAAGTGAAGCGGTCGGTCTGCCCGTACAGCTTGCGGATGTCGATGACCTGCGGACCGATCGTGCCCGAGTAGATCGGCAGCTCGATGGGTGCGGTCCCGTCCGGGAACGATAGCGTTGCCTTGCTCTGCTCTTTCATTTCGGTTCTTCCTGGAATCTTCGGGGTTCCGCGGACGGCTCGGCGTTCGTCGAGCCTCAGGATTCGTGCAGCATTTCCAGCACCCGGCGGGCCGCCGGCGTATCCGCCTCGCCGTGCGGCTCGCTGCGATGCAGGATCAGGTCGAGCAGCTCGCCGTCGGGCAGCGCGAGCAGCGCGTCCAGGCCCTGCGCCAGCGTCTCGTCGATCGCCTCGCCGTGGCGGGCGAAGAAGCGTTCGAGAACGAGGTCGTTCTCGAGCAGCCCGCGGCGCGAACGCCAGCGCAGGCGGCGCTGCAGCTCGGCCTTGGCGTCGGGGGACACGACACGCTCCGTGCGACGACGCTCAGACCGAGCGCCGGACCAGCAGGTCCTTGATCTTGTTGATCGCCCGCGTGGGGTTCAGCCCTTTCGGGCAGACGTCGACGCAGTTCATGATCGAACGGCAGCGGAACAGCCGGTACGGGTCGTTCAGGTCGTCCAGGCGCGCCGAGGTCGCCTCGTCGCGGCTGTCGGCAATGAAACGATACGCCTGCAGCAGCCCGGCCGGCCCGACGAACTTGTCGGGATTCCACCAGAACGACGGACACGCGGTGGAGCAACACGCGCACAGGATGCACTCGTACAGCCCGTTCAGCTCCTCGCGCTCCTCGGGCGACTGCAGCCGCTCCTTCTCGGGCGGCGGCGTGTCGTTGATCAGGTACGGCTTGATCGAGTGGTACTGCTTGAAGAACTGCGTCATGTCGACGATGAGATCGCGCACCACCGGCAGCCCGGGCAGCGGGCGCAGCACGATCGGCTCTTCGAGATCGCGCAGGTTGGTGATGCACGCCAGCCCGTTCTTGCCGTTGATGTTCATCGCGTCGGAGCCGCAGACGCCTTCGCGGCACGAGCGGCGGAAGGCGAGCGAGTCGTCGCCGCTCTGCTTGATGCGCATCAGCGCGTCGAGCAGCATCTTGTCGCCGGGCTCGAGCGCGATCTCGAGCGGCTGCATGTACGGACGCGCGTCCTTGTCGGGGTCGTAGCGGTAGATCGAGAACCGCACGGTGCGCCTGCCCTGTGCGGCCTGCGCCGGTTTCACCGCGGGTTCGAGGACTGCGCTCATGGTTCTCCTGCGCTGTGCGGGACGGGAATCGGTTTCGGAAAGTGCGCGCTCAGAAGGTGCGTGCCTTGGGCTGGAAGCTGTCGACCGTCAGCGGCTTCATGTGCACCGGCTTGTATTCGAGGCGGTTGCCTTCCGAATACCACAGCGTGTGCTTGAGCCAGTCGACGTCGTCGCGCTCCGGATGATCCTGCAGCGCGTGCGCGCCGCGGCTCTCCTTGCGGGCGGCAGCCGAAACGACGGTGGCGCGCGCCACCTCGATCAGGTTGTGCAGCTCGAGCGCCTCGACGCGCGCCGTGTTGAACACGCGCGACTTGTCGGCGATGTGCAGCGACTCGACGCGGCGCGCGATCTGCTCGATCTGCTGCACGCCCTCCTCGAGCAGCGCGGTGGTGCGGAACACGCCGCAGTGCGACTGGATCGCGCGGCGGATGTCGGCCGAGACCTGCTGCGTGTTCTCGCCGGAGGTCGAGGCATCGAGCCGCGCCAGTCGCGCCAGCGCCGCGTCGCCGGCGTTCGGCGGCAGCGGCTTGTGGCTGCGCTCGCGCAGCTTCGAGGCGACGATGTGGTTGCCCGCCGCGCGGCCGAAGACGATGAGGTCGAGCAGCGAGTTCGTGCCGAGGCGGTTGGCGCCGTGCACCGAGACGCACGCGCATTCGCCGATCGCGTACAGGCCGCCGACGATCGTTTCCGGATTGCCGTCCTTCGGCACGACGACCTGGCCGTGATAGTTGGCCGGGATGCCGCCCATCTGGTAATGCGCGGTGGGCACGACCGGGATCGGGTCCTTGATCGGATCGACGTTGGCGAACTTGATCGCGATCTCGCGGATCGACGGCAGCCGCTTGATGATCGTGTCGGCGCCGAGGTGGTCGAGCTTGAGCAGCACGTAGTCGGCGTCGGGACCGCAGCCGCGGCCTTCCTTGATCTCCTGGTCCATCGAGCGCGAGACGAAGTCGCGCGGAGCGAGGTCCTTCAGCGTGGGCGCATAGCGCTCCATGAAGCGCTCGCCGTCCTTGTTCAGCAGGATGCCGCCTTCGCCGCGCACGCCCTCGGTGATGAGCACGCCCGCGCCGGCCACGCCGGTGGGGTGGAACTGCCAGAACTCGAGGTCCTCGAGCGGGATGCCGGCGCGCGCCGCCATCCCCAGGCCGTCGCCGGTGTTGATGAAGGCGTTGGTGGACGCCTGCCAGATGCGCCCGGCGCCTCCGGTGGCGAAGACGGTGACCTTCGCCTCGAGGATCATCACCTCGCCCGTTTCCATCTCGAGCGCGACCACGCCGACGCAGTCGCCGTCGGCGTCGCGAATGATGTCGAGCGCCATCCATTCGACGAAGAACTGCGTGCGCGCGCGCACGTTGCGCTGGTACAGCGTGTGCAGCATCGCGTGGCCGGTGCGGTCGGCCGCCGCGCAGGCGCGCTGCACCGGCTTCTCGCCGAAATTCGCCGTGTGCCCGCCGAACGGACGCTGGTAGATCGTGCCGTCGGGGTTGCGGTCGAAGGGCATGCCGAAGTGCTCGAGCTCGTAGACGACCTTCGGCGCCTCGCGGCACATGAACTCGATGGCGTCCTGGTCGCCCAGGTAGTCCGACCCCTTGACGGTGTCGAACATGTGCCAGTACCAGTTGTCCTCGCTCATGTTGCCGAGCGACGCGCCGATGCCGCCCTGCGCGGCGACGGTGTGCGAGCGCGTGGGAAACACCTTCGACAGCACGGCGACGTCGTAGCCTGCCTCGGCCAGCTGCACCGAGCAGCGCATCCCGGCGCCGCCGGCGCCGATGATCACGGCGTCGAACTTGCGTCGCGGCAGGCTGTTGGACAGATGGTTCAGCACGTCGGCCATCTCAGACGCTCCAGAGAGTGAGCAGCGCCCAGCCGGCATAGCCGAGCAGCACCACGATGGTAAGGACCTGCAGCGCCAGCCGCAGCGCGACCGGCTTGACGTAGTCCATGTAGATGTCGCGCACGCCGACCCATGCATGCCAGATCAACGCGAGCACGGCGACGAAAGTGAAGACCTTCATCCAGCCGGCGGCGAAGATGCCGGCCCAGGTGCCGTAGTTCAGCTCGGGCAACGCGAACAGCCAGCCGAGCATCACGACGGTGTAGACGAAGAGCACGACCGCGGTGAAGCGCTGCGCGAGCCAGTCGCGCTGTCCGTAATGCGCGCCGACGACGATGCGGGAAGTGGTCATGGATGGATTTCCGGAAACGCTCGGGAGACCGCGGGAACTCAGAACAGGCCGAAGACCTTCGCAGCGAAGATCACGGTGAGCGCCAGGCTCACGGCAAGGACGATGGCGGCCGAGGTGCGGCCGGCGGCCTTCTCGACGCCGATGTCGAGGTCCATCAGCAGATGGCGCACGCCGGCGAGCAGATGATGCAGGTAGGCCCAGATGATGCCGACGAGAACGAGCTTGACGAAAGGGTTCGCGACGAATTCGCGATAGCGTTCGAAGCTCAGCTCGGAGACGACGCTCTGCTGGAACAGGTACAGGACGAGCGGCAGCCCGATGAGGAACATGGCCGCGCCGCTGATCCGGTGCAGGATCGACACCAGGCCGGCCAGCGGAAGTCGGTAGCGGACGATCTGCGAGATGTGGATGTTGCGGAATTCCGGGCGGGCCCCCGGATTGCTTGTCGTCTTGCCCACCGCGCTCGCCATTGTCATCCTCGTCGCTCGCAAACCTTCGTATTCTGACCGAAGTTGGCGCGTTGCACCAAATGACCGCGCTGTTTTGCGCCTCGCGGCCGACGCTTTCTCCCTCTTGGTTCCTCCCGGTTCCTCACCGGCTTCCGCATCGACCACCCGTCGCGCGGACGTGCGCCAATCAGTTCAGTCGATTGAAATAATGGTGGCGTACGGTGACGCAATAACCGCGCCGCAATTCCACCGGCTGCTCGTCGTAGGTCCACGAAACGCGCTCGACGAGCAATAGCGGCGAGCCTTCGGTCACGTGCAGCGCGCGCGCGTGGGAACGATCGGCTGCCACCGCCTTCAGCCGCTCGGCCGCGCCGATCATGCGCACGCCGAACTCCGTCTCGAACAGCGCATAGAGCGGCCCGTGCCAGGCGTCGAGCCGCTCGACCGTGAGGCCGCGGAAGCGCGCGCCGGGCAACCAGATCTCGTCGAGGACGACCGGTTGCGTTTCGGTTTCGAGCAGGCGGCGGATCAGCACGACCGCTTCGCCGGCGCGCAGGCCCAGCGCGCGCGCGACCTCGACCGGCGCGCGCAGCCGGCGGCACTCGAGCACGCGGCTCGTCATCGCCAGGCCCGGCCCCGATTCGCCGCGCGCCTCGCCGCCTTCGGCCGTCGGCGCAGTGTCGGAGGCGAGCATCGCCGCCTCGTCCGGGCGCAGGCGCAGGAAGCGGAACTGCGTGCGCACCTCGCGATGCGAGGCGACGAAGGTGCCGCGCCCCTGGCGCCGCACCAGCAGGTGCTCGGCGGCCAGCTCGTCGATCGCCTTGCGCACCGTCCCCTGGCTGACGCGATAGCGCGCGGCCAGTTCGGTTTCGCTCGGAATCGCCTCGCCGGGCTTCCATTCGCCCGATTGCAGCCCGCGCAGCAGCAGCGCGCGGATCTGGCGGTACAGCGGCGCGAAGGTGGGGGTTTCGTCGACGCCCGCCTCGACGCCGCCCGCCCCGCCGCGGAGACTCTCGTTCATCGGCGCATTGGAACACGAAAAATTGCCGAGGTCCATTGTGTTATCTCTTATATAAGATAGCAAGGCGGTTGACACCGGCGGCCCTGGCGGAATAGACTCGGCGGCTGCCGAACACCCCGAAACGAGGTCTCTCCCCATGCCCAAACCCGCCAAGCGCGTCGCCGTCACCGGCGCTGCCGGCCAGATCGGCTACAGCCTGCTGTTTCGCATCGCCAACGGCGATCTGCTCGGCAAGGATCAGCCGGTCATCCTGCAGCTGCTCGACATCACGCCGGCGCTTGCCGCCGTGCGCGGCGTCGTCATGGAGCTGGAAGACTGCGCCTTCCCGCTGCTCGCCGGCGTGGTCGTCACCGACGATCCGAAAGTGGCGTTCCGCGACGCCGACTACGCGCTGCTGGTCGGCGCCCGCCCGCGCACGAAGGGCATGGAGCGCAAGGACCTGCTCGAGGCCAACGGCGCGATCTTCACCGTCCAGGGCCGCGCGCTCGACGAAGTCGCCAGCCGCGACTGCCGCATCCTCGTCGTCGGCAACCCGGCGAACACCAACGCGTACATCGCGATGAAATCGGCGCCGAACCTGCCGAAGAAGAACTTCAGCGCGATGCTGCGGCTGGACCACAACCGCGCGCTGTCGCAGCTGGCCGCGCGCCTGGGCAAGCCGGTGGACCGCATCGAGAAGCTCGTCGTCTGGGGCAACCACAGCCCGACGATGTATCCCGACTACCGCTTCGCCACCGTCGACGGCCGGTCGGTACGCGAGCTGGTCGGCGACGAAACCTGGAACCGCGACGTCTTCATTCCCACCGTCGGCAAGCGCGGCGCGGCGATCATCGAGGCGCGCGGGCTGTCGTCGGCCGCTTCGGCAGCCAACGCCGCGCTCGACCACATGCGCGACTGGGCGCTGGGCGCCGGCGAGCGCTGGGTAACGATGGGCATCCCGTCGGACGGCGCCTACGGCATTCCCGAAGGAATCATCTACGGCTTCCCCGTGCTGTGCCGCGGCAACGGCGAGTACGAACTCGTGCGCGACCTGCCGATCGACGAGTTCAGCCGCTCGAAGATGGATCACACGCTGAACGAGCTGCTCGAAGAGCGCGACGGCATCGCGCACCTGCTCGGTTGAGCGCCCTCAGGTGAGTACGCTCAGGTGAGTACGCTCAGATGAGTACGATGACGCCCAGCGCCGGAAAGCGCTTTCGCGAAGCGCTCGCCGCCGAGCAGCCGCTGCAGGTGGTCGGGACGATCAACGCGAACCACGCGCTGCTCGCCCAGCAGGCGGGCTTTCGCGCGATCTACGTGTCGGGCGGCGGCGTCGCCGCCGGTTCGCTCGGCGTGCCCGACCTCGGCATCAGCGGCCTGGAAGACGTGCTGATCGACGTGCGGCGCATCACCGACGTCTGCACGGCTCCGCTGCTGGTGGACGTCGACACCGGTTTCGGCGCCTCGGCGTTCAACGTCGCGCGCACCACGCGCTCGATGATCAAGGCCGGCGCCGCGGCGATGCACATCGAAGACCAGGTCGGCGCCAAGCGCTGCGGGCATCGCCCGGGCAAGGAGATCGTCTCCCAGCAGGAGATGGTCGACCGCATCCGCGCGGCAGCCGATGCGCGCACCGATCCCGACTTCTTCCTGATGGCGCGCACCGACGCGCTCGCCGTCGAAGGGCTCGATCGCGCGATCGAGCGCGCGATCGCCTGCGTGGAGGCCGGCGCCGACGGCATCTTCCCCGAGGCGATGACCGAGCTTTCGATGTACCGGCGCTTCGCCGACGCGGTGAAGGTGCCGGTGCTGGCGAACATCACCGAGTTCGGGCAGACGCCGCTGTTCACCGTGGACGAACTGAGGAGCGTCGGCGTGTCGATGGTGCTCTATCCGCTGTCGGCCTTCCGCGCGATGAACAAGGCGGCGCAGGAGGTCTATTCGGCGCTGCGCCGCGACGGCACGCAGAAGGCGGTGCTCGACCGCATGCAGACGCGCCAGGAACTGTACGACGCGATCGGCTACTGGGATTACGAACGCAAGCTCGACGAACTGTTCTCGCGCCCGAAGTGAAGCGCGCGCCCCGAACCCCCCGATACGGAACGACGCGATGACCGACAACGCCACGGCCACCCCTGCCGGACCGAAGCCGAAGAAATCCGTTGCCCTGTCCGGCGTCGTCGCCGGCAACACCGCGCTGTGTTCGGTGGGGCGCACCGGCAACGACCTGCACTACCGCGGCTACGACATCCTCGAGATGGCCGACGTCGCCGAGTTCGAGGAGATCGCCTACCTGCTCGTGCACGGCCGGCTGCCGAAGCGCGCCGAGCTGGTCGCCTACAAGGCGAAACTGCGCTCGCTGCGCGGGCTGCCGGCGGCGGTGCAGGCGGCGCTCGAAGCCCTGCCCGCCTCGGCGCACCCGATGGACGTGCTGCGCACCGGCGTCTCGGTGCTCGGCTGCGTGCTGCCGGAGAAGGAAGACCACAACGTCGCCGGCGCGCGCGACATCGCCGACCGCCTGCTCGCCTCGCTCGGCTCGATGCTGCTCTACTGGTGGCATTACGCGACCAACGGCCGCCGCATCGAGGTGCAGACCGACGACGACACGATCGGCGGCCATTTCCTGCACCTGCTGCACGGACGCGAACCGTCGGCCGCATGGGTGCGGGCGATGCACACGTCGCTGAACCTGTACGCCGAGCACGAGTTCAACGCGTCCACGTTCACCGCGCGCGTCGTCGCCGGCACCGGCTCGGACCTCTACTCGTCGATCACCGGCGCGATCGGCGCACTGCGCGGGCCGAAGCACGGCGGCGCCAACGAAGTGGCTTTCGAGATCCAGAGCCGCTACGCCGATCCCGACGAGGCCGAGACCGACATCCGCCAGCGCGTCGCCAACCGCGAAGTCGTCATCGGCTTCGGGCACCCGGTGTACACGATCTCCGATCCGCGCAACAAGGTGATCAAGGAAGTCGCCCGCACGCTGTCGAAGCAGGCCGGCGACACGAAGCTGTTCGACATCGCCGCGCGGCTCGAGACGGTGATGTGGGACGTCAAGAAGATGTTCCCCAACCTCGACTGGTTCAGCGCGGTCAGCTATCACCTGATGGGCGTGCCCACCGCGATGTTCACGCCGCTGTTCGTCATTTCGCGCACCTCGGGCTGGGCGGCGCACGTCATCGAGCAGCGTCTCGACGGCAAGATCATCCGCCCGAGCGCGAACTACGTCGGGCCGGACGACCGCCGATACGTGCCGCTCGCCGAGCGCGGCTGAGAAACCCCCTTCGCAGGAACGAGAGCAGACATGGGTGGCCACATTTCCACGACCGGCCGGCCGCAGCCGGACAAGGTCCTCGTCGACATCGTCGACTACGCCCTGAACTACGACATCGGCAGCCGCGAAGCGCTCGATACCGCGGCCGCCTGCCTGATCGACACGCTCGGCTGCGGCCTCGAGGCGCTCGACTATCCGGCGTGCACGAAGCTGCTCGGCCCGGTGGTTCCGGGCACCGTCGTGCCCAACGGCGCGAAGGTGCCGGGCACGCAGTTCCAGCTCGACCCGGTCCAGGCCGCGTTCAACATCGGCGCGATGATCCGCTGGCTCGACTTCAACGACACCTGGCTCGCCGCCGAATGGGGGCATCCGTCGGACAACCTGGGCGGCATCCTCGCCACCGCCGACTGGCTCAGCCGCACCGCGATCGCGCAGGGCAAGGCGCCGCTGACGATGCGCACGGTGCTCGAGTCGATGGTCAAGGCGCACGAGATCCAGGGCGTGATCGCGCTGGAGAACTCGTTCAACCGCGTCGGGCTCGATCACGTCGTGCTGGTGAAGGTGGCCTCCACCGCGGTGTGCGGCCGGATGATGGGCCTGTCGCGCGACGAGCTGATCAACGCGGTCTCGCTCGCCTGGGTCGACGGCCAGTCGCTGCGCACCTACCGCCACGCGCCGAACACCGGCTCGCGCAAGAGCTGGGCGGCGGGCGACGCCACCAGCCGCGCCGTGCGCCTGGCGCTGATCGCGCGCACCGGCGAGATGGGCTATCCGTCGGTGCTCAGCGCGAAGACCTGGGGCTTCTACGACGTGCTGTTCAAGGGCAAGGAATTCAGCTTCCAGCGCCCCTACGGCAGCTACGTGATGGAGAACGTGCTCTTCAAGATCTCGTTCCCCGCCGAGTTCCACGCGCAGACCGCGGTCGAGTGCGCGATGACGCTGCACCGGCAACTGAAGGAAGCCGGCCGCCCGGTCGAGGACATCGCGAAGATCACGATCCGCACGCACGAATCGGCGATCCGCATCATCGACAAGAAGGGCCCGCTGGACAACCCGGCCGATCGCGACCACTGCATCCAGTACATGGTGGCCGTGCCGCTGATCTTCGGCCGGCTCACCGCCGCCGACTACGAAGACTCGGTCGCCGCCGATCCGCGCATCGACGCGCTGCGCGCGAAGATGAGCTGCGTGGAAGACGAGCAGTTCACGCGCGATTATCTCGACCCCGAGAAGCGCTCGATCGCCAACGGCATCACGATCGAGTTCGCCGACGGCCGCAGGCTGCCGGAAGTCGTCGTCGAATATCCGGTCGGACATCGCCGCCGGCGCGCCGAGGGGCTTCCGCTGCTGGTCGAGAAGTTCCGCACGAATCTCGCGCGCCGCTTCCCGGCACGCCAGCAGCAACGCATCCTGGAGGCGTCGCTCGAGCGCGCGAAGCTCGAAGCGATGACGGTGCCGGACTACGTCGACCTGTACGTAATCTGAGCGTGATCCGAGCGTGATCCGAATGCGATCTGATCTGGCGCCCCGATCCGGCTGTTGAAATCGATCGGCGAAACGTCGTGCTGCCGGCCTGCCCGTCCCGAGCGATGCTCACCTGCCTCGGCTTCGTCGTCGCGACGTCGAATTCCGTCGCGTCGGACGTCGCGCTGCATCCCGATCATCCGAAACGGCGCGTCGGACTCTGGGAAGTGCGATCGGTGGGCGTGCAGGCTGCAGGACTCGAATCGACGAAGTTCTGCGTCGGCCCGCAGACCGACACCGAGACGAACCATCTCGACCGCAGCGTCGGCCGCCGCGGCGCCTGCGACTTCGGGCCTTTCCGGCGCGCCGGAAAGGCATGGCTCGCCGAATCGGTCTGCCGCGAAGGACGCACGACGGTCACCAGCCGCTCGATTGCGAGCGGCGACTTCCTTCACCGTTACCGCATCGACACCGTCGTGCAGTACGACCCGCCGCTGGCCGGCGTGCGCCGCGAGGACAAGGACGCCCTCGAAGCACGCTGGCTCGGCCCCTGCGCCAGCGGCCAGAAACCCGGCGACGTCGTCGTGCCCGGCATGGGCACGCTGAACATGGTCGACGGCCAGTTCCGGGCCGAGCCCGAAACGCCGCCCCGCACCGGATCGCGGATGCGCCCGCGTGCAGGTGCGCAGAACCCGCATTGAAGGCGCAAGCCGCCGCTCCCATCCCCTCCCCGCATTCGCTCTCCCACGAGGCCTCACTGCCATGCCCCACAACGCGTTCGATACGCTGAAGGAATTCCGGCTGAAGTCCGGGAAGAAATCCACGATGTACTCGCTGCCCGCGCTGGCGCGCAGCTTCCCGAACGTGGCGAAGATGCCCGTTTCGCTGCGCATCGTGCTCGAGTCGGTGCTGCGCAACGTCGACGGCAGGAAGATCACCGAGGCGCACGTCGCGCAGCTGGCCAACTGGAAGCCGAACGACAAGCGCGTCGACGAGATCCCCTTCGTCGTCTCGCGCGTCGTGCTGCAGGACTTCACCGGCGTGCCGCTGCTCGCCGACCTCGCCGCCATGCGCAACGTCGCCGCGCGCATGGACAGGGACCCGAAGCGCATCGAGCCGCTGGTGCCGGTCGACCTCGTCGTCGACCACTCGGTGATGATCGACCATTACCGCCGTCCCGACGCGCTCGACCTGAACATGAAGCTCGAGTTCGAGCGCAACGCCGAGCGCTACCAGTTCATGAAGTGGGGCATGCAGGCCTTCGACACCTTCAAGGTCGTGCCGCCGGGCATCGGCATCGTCCACCAGGTGAACCTCGAGTACCTCGCGCGCGGCGTGCACGAGCGCGATGGTGTCACCTACCCCGACTCGCTGGTCGGCACCGACAGCCATACGACGATGATCAACGGCATCGGCGTCGTCGGCTGGGGCGTGGGCGGCATCGAGGCCGAAGCGGCGATGCTCGGCCAGCCGGTGTATTTCCTCACGCCCGACGTCGTCGGCGTGCACCTGAAGGGCCGGCTGCGCGAAGGCTGCACCGCCACCGACCTGGTGCTGACGATCACCGAGATGCTGCGCAAGGAGAAGGTGGTCGGCAAGTTCGTCGAGTTCTTCGGCGAAGGCACGCGCTCGCTGGCGGTGCCCGACCGCGCCACCATCGCGAACATGGCGCCCGAGTACGGCGCGACGATGGGCTTCTTCCCGGTGGACGAGAAGACCCTCGAGTACTTCGTGGGCACCGGCCGCACCGCCGAGGAAGTCGACGCGCTCGAGAGCTATTTCCGCGCGCAGGGCCTGTTCGGCGTCCCGGAACTCGGCGACCTGCGCTACTCGAAGGTGGTCCAGCTCGACCTCGGCACCGTCGCGCCCTCGCTCGCCGGGCCGAAACGCCCGCAGGACCGCATCGAGATCGGCAACGTCAAGAGCACCTTCGCCGATCTGTTCTCGAAGCCGGTGGCGCAGAACGGCTTCGCCAAGGACCCCGCCGACCTCGGCCACAGCTATCGCGCGGCCGACGGCACGAAGCTGAAGAACGGCGACGTGCTGATCGCCGCGATCACCTCGTGCACGAACACCTCGAACCCGGGCGTGCTGCTGGCCGCCGGCCTGCTCGCGAAGAAGGCCGTCGCGCGCGGACTGAAGGTCGACCCGAAAGTGAAGACCTCGCTCGCCCCCGGCTCGCGCGTGGTCACCGACTACCTGCAGCGCGCGGGGCTGCTGGAGCCGCTCACCGAGATCGGCTTCGGCCTGGCCGCCTACGGCTGCACCACCTGCATCGGCAACGCCGGCGACCTGCCTGCCGGCTTCAACGAGGCGATCGTCGCCAACGACCTCGTCTGCGCGGCCGTGCTCTCGGGCAACCGCAACTTCGAGGCGCGCATCCACCCGAACCTGCGCGCGAACTTCCTCGCCTCGCCGCCGCTGGTCGTCGCCTACGCGATCGCCGGCAACGTCAACGTCGACCTGATGACCCAGCCGATCGGCAAGGACCGCGAAGGCCGCGACGTCTGGCTGGGCGACGTCTGGCCGAGCACTGCCGAAGTCGCCGAGCTGATGCAGTACGCGATGGACGCGAAGACCTTCCGCCGCCTGTATGCCGACCTCACGCGCGACCACAAGCTGTGGAACGCGGTGCCGGCGGCCGAGGGGCAGGTCTACGACTGGCCGCGCTCGACCTACATCGCCGAGCCGCCGTTCTTCGAAGGCTTCACGATGACCCCGGGCGGGGCCACCGAGCCGATCCGTGGCGCGCGCGCGCTCGGCCTGTTCGGCGATTCGATCACCACCGACCACATTTCGCCGGCCGGCTCGATCAAGGAATCGTCGCCCGCCGGGCAGTACCTGGTCGCCAACGGCGTCACGCGCGCCGATTTCAACTCGTACGGTGCCCGTCGCGGCAACCACGAGGTGATGATGCGCGGCACCTTCGCCAACGTGCGCATCAAGAACCTGATGATCCCGCCGCGCGCCGACGGCACGCGCGAGGAAGGCGGCGTCACGCTGCACCAGCCCTCCGGCGAGAAGATGCCGATCTACGACGCCGCGATGCGCTACGTCGAGGAAGGCACGCCCACGGTGATCTTCGGCGGCGAGGAGTACGGCACCGGATCGTCGCGCGACTGGGCGGCCAAGGGCACGCAGCTGCTCGGCGTGAAGGCCGTGGTCGCGCGCAGCTTCGAGCGCATTCATCGCTCGAATCTGGTCGGCATGGGCGTGCTGCCGCTGCAGTTCCCGGCCGGTCAAAGCTGGGAGACGCACGGGCTGCGCGGCGACGAACGTTTCGACATCGACGTACCGGCCACGCTCGAGCCGCAGCAGGAAATCGCGATGACGATCCGCCGCAACGACGGAAGCACGGAAACCGTACGCCTGCTGTCGCGCATCGACACGCCGATCGAGGTCGACTACTTCCGCCACGGCGGCATCCTGCCGTTCGTGCTGCGCGAACTGCTCGCCGCTTGAGTCGCGGGAAGGGGGTAGGGAGAAGGGGGAAGGGGGAAGGGGAACGGCCCCGACTACGGAAGCCGAGGAGCTTCTCCCCTTCCCCCTTCGCCCTTCCCCCCTTCCCTTCCCTCCAGAAGGCCGACAGTCGGCGCGCACCGCCGGCGTCTCGGGCAACTGGATTACACTTCGCCGTCCAGCGAAGCGTCAGGCCAGTGTCCTTGTCCGAATCGTCAGCGCACCTGCTGCCCGGGGAAGGCAGCATCGCCCCCTTTCCCCGCCTGTTGCTCGCCATCGGCATCGCGTTCCTCGCGTGCCTGGTCGCTCAACTGATCTCTTTCCATACGATCGACCTGCTGCTCGTCTGGCCGGGGGCGGCGGTGGCCTTCGCGTTCGCATGGCGCTACGGGCTCGGATGGTCGCTTCCGGCCGCCGCCGGAGCGGCGATGTGGGCGTGGATCGAATTCGGCAATGCGAGCACCACGGCCAGCGTGTTCGGCGCGAGCGCGCTGGGCCCGGCGCTCGCCACGCTGGCGCTGCGCAGGATCAACGACTGGAAGCCGCCGGAGTATCGGCTCGACGTCGCCGTGCGCTTCATCGCGATCGTCGTGCTCATGGCGGCGCCGTTGGACGCGGGGCTCGCCGGCGCCGGCTCGAACGTGATCGGCGGCAACGGCGAGGCACACTGGGCGCATCGGTTCCTCGTCTGGTGGCTGATCGACGCGCTGGGCCTGTTGCTGATCGCCCCGGCGCTGCTCGCCTGGTTCGGCCAGTCGCTGCTTCCAGCCGACGCAGAGCCGCGTCGCGACGAGCCGCTGCTCGATGCGCCGGCCTTCGTGCTGACCTCATTGGTCGTCGCGGCCAGCCTCGGCCTGTCGCTGCTCGGCTACGGCACCTACGCCTACGCGCTGCTGTTCCTTTATTTCCCGATCGTCGCCTGGATCGCGATCCGGATGAACGAGCGAGCCACCGCGCTGTCGCTGGTCGCGACGACCATTCCGCTGCTCGTCGTGCGCGCGCACCAGATCGCAACGGCCACCGATCCCTTCGGACGCGCGATCGAAACGTCGATGCTGGTCTTCACTGCAATCGTGGTCGCGCTGATGCTGCAGGCGATCGCCAGCGACCGGCGCTTCGCGCTCGCGCGCGTCGGCGCACAGGCGCGCGAGGACATGTCCACCGGGCTGCTCAACGACCGCGGCCTCATCGCCGAGGTCGGCGAACGGCTGGCGATGGCCACCCGCCCCGACTACGGACTGATCGGACTGCACCTGGCGAATTTCGACACACTCAACGACCTGTGCGGAACGATGCCGGCGCTGCAACTCGAACAGAATGCGGCCGCGCTGCTGCTGCGCCAGTCGGGCGCACGCGCCGCCGCTCGGCTGTCGGGTGGGCGCTTCGCGCTGCTGATCGAGGCCGACTCGGTCGCACAGGTGCGTGCGGTGGCACGCGAGGTGTATTCGCAGCTCAACGGGCAGCTGTTCAAGACGGTCAACGGCAGCGTGCGACTGCAGACCTGCGTGGGCGGCCTGCTGGTCGACCGGCATGCGCTGATCAACAGCGAGGATTGCCTGATGTCGCTGTCGGACGCGATGGCGATCGCGGCCAGCGTGCGCGAGCCGCAGTTGTTCGTCGAGCCGCTGTCGCAGACGATGATCGACGCGCGCCGCGCGCACCAGGGAAAGATCGAGCACATTCGCGAAGCGATCCGCGAGAAGCGCTTCGAGCTGCACGCGCAGCCGATCGTGGATCCGGAAGCACCGGCAGGCCTGCTTTCCTACGAAGTACTGATCCGGCTGCTCGACCGCGACGGCGGGCTGATCCGCCCGCCCGAGTTCCTGTCGCTGGCGGTGCAGGCACAGATGACGCCGGCGATGGATCGCGGCGTCATCCGGCGCATCTTCTCCTGGCTCGCGGCGCGCCCCTACGCGCTGGCGCGCACCTGGAAGTGCTCGATCAACCTGTCGGGCCTCACGATGAGCGACGGCACGATCGCCGGCTACATCCGCGAGCAGCGCGCCGAATTCAACATTCCGCCCGAGAAGATCGTCTTCGAGATCACCGAGAGCGAAGCGATCCGCAACCCGGCCGCCGCCTCGCGGCTGGTAGACGACCTGAAGGCCGAAGGCTTCGGAATCGCGCTGGACGACTTCGGGACCGGACTGGCCACCTTCGAGTACCTGAAGCGTTTCCCGCTCGACTACCTGAAGATCGACGGCTCTTTCATCCGCAACCTGGTGACCAGCGCGATCGACGAGGAGATCGTGCTGTCCACGGTGCGCGTCGCACGCCGCCTGAACATCCGCACCATCGCCGAGCACGTACACAACCAGGAAATCCTCGACCGCCTCACCGAACTGGGCGTGGACCACATCCAGGGTGAGCTGATCGGCAAGGCGGCGCCACTGGACGAGTTGTTCGCCGAGCCGCAGCTGCAGGAGACGAGCGAGCAGCGCTGAGCGGCGCAGCGCAGCGCGCCCGCGACGCGCGGCACGGTTGCCGGCGTCGTTCGATCGTCGGCGCTACTGCCTGGCGAACAGCGACGACAGGTCGCGAAACGCCTTGAACTCGAGCGCGTTGCCCGAGGGATCGAGGAAGAACATCGTCGCCTGTTCGCCGGGCAGGCCCTGGAAACGCACGTGCGGTTCGATGACGAAGCGCGTGCCGGCCGCGCGCAGCCTTTCGGCGAGCGCATGCCAGTCGTCCATCGACAGCACGACGCCGAAATGCGGCACCGGCACCGCGTCGCCGTCGACCTCGTTGTGCGATTTCGCGCGCGGGTGATCGGGCGCGAGATGCGCGACGATCTGGTGGCCGTAGAGGTCGAAATCGATCCACTCGTTCGAACTGCGCCCTTCGGGGCAGCCGAGCAGATCGCCGTAGAAAGCACGTGCGGCGACCAGGTCGTGCACGGGAAACGCGAGATGAAACGGTTGCATGCTATCGGCCCTCGGAAACGACCGCCCTGCCCGCGACACAGGAGGACGGAAGACGCACGGTAAAGACGGTGCCGCGGTTCGGCTCGCTTTCGACTTCGATCGTGCCGCCGAGCATCGTCGTCAGGCGTTCGCAGATCGGAAGTCCGAGGCCCCATCCCCGGTCTTCCTCGCGTCCGTTGCACTGCGCGGACGCGCCGTCGCCGAACGCCCGATCGCCACGCTTTCGGTCCATTCCGACGCCGGTATCGCGAACCTGGATCAGCACCGCGCCCTGCGGCGTCTGCCGGACCACCAGCGTCACCGAGCCGACATCGGTGAACTTGATCGCGTTGCTCAGCAGGTTGTCCACGATGCGCCCCAGCTTCGTCCGGTCGGTGCGCAACTGCAGCGGTGTCTGCAGCAACTCGATTTCGAACCGCAAACCCTTGCTCTCGGCAATGGGCAGGAAGCGTTCGTGGCCTTCCATCAGCAGCCGGTCGATGGAAAACTCGCTCTCGCGCAACTCGATCCTTCCGGAGGCGAACGACGATGCGTCGAGGATCTCGTCGAGCAGGCCCGACAGCGACACCGCGTTGGCTTGCAGCCGCTGCGCCATCGACGGCACCCGGACAGCGATTTCCGGATTGACCGCCGAGCGGCGGATCACGTCGGCCATCAGGTTGATGGCGTGCAGCGGCGTGCGGATATCGTGCGACGCCGATACCAGCATCCACGATTTGCGCAGGCTCTCGTTTTCCGCTTCCTGCCGGCGATGGTCGAGCAGTTCGTTCTGCCGCTGGATCTCTTGCTTGTGCGCGCGCAACTCGACATTCGCCGCCTCGAGACGCTCGTTCTGCGCGGCCAGCGAGCGAGCCTGTTCATCGAGGACGTCGAGCAGCCTCGTCCACACGTCGAGCAGCAACGCCGTGAAGATCACCGTGGTCGTGGACAGCAGACGCTCGACGAAGAAAGTCTCCGACCAGGAAAAGAATCCGGGATGAACCTGTAGGGAATAGATGACGAAACTCGCGCCGGCAAGGACCAGCGTCAGCGTCCACAGCAGGCGCCGGTTGCGGGCGGCAGCCGAGAGCACCAGCGGCAGCGGGTAGATGGTGGCGACGTTCAGCTCGACCCAGGTGGTGTAGTCGAGGCCGATTTCCAGCGCTGCGAGAGCGACTGCAAGCCTCCCGGCCCAGGGCAGGCGTTTGCGCAGCAGGCGCGTCAACGACTCGTTTCGCCGCGTCAACTTCCAAGCACCTGAAAAACGCAGGATACGGGCCGGGCGCCGCAGCGACGGCGTGGCCGGGACCTTCGGGGAATACGGAGGGGCTCTGAAAGACGATGCTGGAGTCGAGTTTAATTCCTCTCGCGGCGGAAGCAATAGCCATCCGGCGAAGCCGCATGCGCGCGTGTTCCGCAACACCCCGGAAAGGCCAAAGGGTCAGCCTCTTGCGAGGCTGACCCTTTGTCTTTCAATGGTCGGGACGGCGGGATTCGAACTCGCGACCCCTTGCACCCCATGCAAGTGCGCTACCAGGCTGCGCTACGTCCCGAAGCCGCGAAGTATATCAGCCCACCATGGCCCGACCTGACGTGCCACAACCGACTCAGCGCAGCAGCTCGAGCGCCTTCTCGAGCTCCGCGCGGATCGCAACGAGGTCGGCGCCCGCCGGGAGCGGCGACGGATCCGCCGAAGCCGGCACGGTCTCGTTCGCTTCCTGCGGTACGGACACCGGTTCGCGCCCCTTCGCCGCCTGCTGCGCCTCGCCCAGTCGGTTGCGCGCGCCGCTGATCGTGAAGCCCTGCTCGTAGAGCAGCTCGCGGATGCGGCGCACGAGCAGCACCTCGTGGTGCTGGTAGTAGCGGCGGTTGCCGCGCCGCTTCATCGGGCGCAGCTGCGTGAACTCCTGCTCCCAGTAGCGCAGCACGTGCGGCTTGACGCCGCATAGCTCGCTCACTTCGCCGATCGTGAAATAACGCTTCGCGGGAATCGGCGGCAACGCTGCCTTGGTATCGGTCTTCTGCATCGTTTGCCGTGCCGGCGCGGAATGCGCCGGCCTCAGTTCTGGTCGCCCTCGATCTGCGACTTCAGTTTCTGGCTCGCGTGAAAGGTGACCACGCGACGCGCCGAAATCGGGATTTCCTCGCCGGTTTTCGGGTTGCGCCCCGGACGCTGAGGCTTGTCGCGCAACTGGAAGTTGCCGAAACCCGAAAGCTTGACGCAACCGCCGCGCTCGAGCGCGCCGCGGATCTCGTCGAAGAAGGTTTCGACCATGTCCTTCGCTTCGCGCTTGTTCAGGCCGACCCGCTCGAAGAGCATCTCGGCGAGTTCGGCTTTGGTCAGCGTGAAGCCGTCGCCTTGCGCCGGTGCGTCGTCGCGGTCGGCGTCGGCGGCGAACGGCATCTGCGCCGATCGAACGGCGGACTCCGAGACTGCGGGAGCGCGCGCCGTCTCGGCCGGCGCCTCGTTTCGATGGTCCGGGACCGCGCGGCCGAACGGGATCATCGTTTCCGCCATCGTTCTCGAATCTGCCTGGAAATGCTGCTGCTGGATCGGGCTACGGCTCTTCGCTTCGGGGTGAGGAACGAAGCTTCGCGCCGACGGTGCGGGTGAGCCGGGAGACGATCGCCTCGACCGCTTCGGCCGCCTCGGCTTCGCTCAAGGTACGCCGAGTATCTTGCATCCACAGCCGGAAGGCAAGGCTTTTTTCCTTATTTTCCAATCCCTTACCGCGATATTCGTCGAAC
>JAJPEN010000006.1 GCA_021166835.1 Burkholderiaceae bacterium
TGCAGAACGCCAAGGTGCTCATTGCCAACTACCACGCGCTGGTGCCCGTGTACCTCGTCGTGGCCGTGCTTTACTGCCTCGTGAACTACGCGATATCAAGGGCGAGCAAACGGCTTGGCGGGCCGATGCATTGACCGTCACCAGGCTGCTCACGCGTCGGTGACGCGCCCCTCGGGCGAAGGAAAAAGGTGCAGGTCCGGTTGTGGCCGACTCCGGCTCTTGGCAGACGTGTGCCGACCGGCAGCAATCGCTGCAAAGCAGCTGATCAAACGCGCGACGGTTCCAGACTAGGTGTGAAGTTTCAATAGGTTGTTTCGTGCCGGAGGGTGGCCCATTCGGACCGGACTTGAGAGACTGGAAATCGCCAAACCCCCGGTCGACCAAGGAGCCGAGAACCGAATGGACCACCACAAGAATGCCCGACTGACCTACGCACGTCGACTTGAGATGGTTCGCAGCATCGCCGAACACGGCCTCACCCCAGCCGCCGCCGCTGCGACGGCTGAGGCGAGCGAGCCGACGACGCGCAAATGGCTGGGCCGGTTCTGGCCGGCGGCCAGGCAGCGCTTGCGGATGCCAGTTCGCGCCCGGTCTCGAGTCGGCGGCGCATCAGCGAATCGAAGGCGCTGGCCATCGTCGAGTTCAGAAAGCGCCGGCTGACGCCACAGGTGCAGAACCTGGAATCGGTTTCAGCGACCCCTCACCGCTGCGCCACCATGAACCCCCCAAAGAACCCCCCCAACTCCGGCGTCGCCGACAACGGCAGCACCTGCGCCACATACTGATCCGGCCGCACAACGACAAGCGCCCCGCGCTCGCGATCGATCGAACGCAGATCGAAAATGTCGGCCCCCCGGTGCAGATCAGGCGCGAAAGCCTTCTCGTAGTCGATCAACCCAAAGCGCCCCTTGCGCGGCAACAGCAGCGCGGGCAGCTGCTCGACGCGCAGATCGCGATGGCCTTGCTGGTAGATGCCGCGTACGTCGATCACGCTGTCGATGTCGCTGCCCGCCGGCGTGTAGCGCGAAATCGGCGACTCCGCCCCAACCAGCCACGCCAGCAGCGCGTGCAGTTTCGAGGCGCTGCGATCGGCGAACGCATAGAGTCGCCACGCGCCGTCTGCCTTATGGACGTGCCCCAGCTCCACCCGCTTGGCATCTCCGACGCGGATCACCGGCGCTGAATGGAAGCGTTTGCCCACCGGGTAGCCCTTGGCCAACGCCTGGTACTCGCTGCTGCCGATCAACGCCTGCGGCGGATAGTGCGTCGCGACGCCCGCCGTGTAGAGCAATGACTTCTGGAAGTACGCCTGCAGCTCGGCCGGATCGACACCGCCGCGCTCCGGATGCGCCGGATCCCTGGGCGGCGAGCCCATGATCTTCGACCACTCCTTGTCGAAGTCGATCAGCCCCTGCGCGATCGCCTGCCGCTCCTGCGAATATGTGTGCAGCAGGGTCGCCGGGCTACGGCCCTCGAGCACCGCGGCAAGCTTCCAGCCGAGATTGAACGCGTCCTGCATCGATACGTTCATGCCCTGACCGGCCTTGGCGCTATGTGTGTGGCAAGCGTCGCCGGCGATGAAGACACGCGGCGTGCGCGTGCTCACCTGATCCGCCGGCACGTCGTCGAACTTGTCGGTCACACGCTGACCGACCTCGTAGACCGAGAACCACGCGATGTCCTTGACCTCGAGCGTGTACGGCGCGAGCACCCGCTGCGCGACCGCGATCACCTGCTCGGCCGGAGTCTTCCGGATGGCGCCGTTGTCGCCTTCGGGCACGGTGCCGAGATCCACGTACAGGCGCACGAGATAACCGCCCTCGCGCGGAATGAGCAGGACGTTCCCCTGGTTGGCCGACTGGATCGCGGCCTTCAGGCGAATGTCGGGAAAGTCGGTGACGGCCAGGATGTCCATCACGCCCCAGGCGTGGTTCGCCACGTCGCCCTTCAGCTGGCGGCCGATCGCCTGACGCACGGCGCTGCGTGCGCCGTCGCAGCCGACCACGTATTTCGCTCGGACGGTCCTGTTCGCGCCGTCGGCCGAGCGCAGCCTCACGGAAACGGGGCGGTCGCCGCCGGATGCCACCTCGACGCCGATCACTTCCCAGCCGTAATCGACCTCGGCGCGGCTGGGCGAGTTGCGCATCGTCTCGATCAGGTAGTCGTGAATGCGCGCCTGGTTGACGATGAGATGCGGGAACTCCGACAGCCCGTCCTCGGTGTCCCGGATGCGACCGGCGCGCACGATGCGCGAGCGGTCCGCCGGATCGGGGCGCCAGAACACGGTCTCGTTGACCCAGTACGCCTCCTTGCACAGCTTCTCGCTGAAACCGAAGGCGTAGAACATCTCGACCGAACGCACCGCGATGCCGTCCGCCTGGCCCAGCGTCAACGGGCCTTCGCGTCGCTCGACCACGCGCGTGTGAATGCCGGGGAACTGCGACAGCAGCGCACCCAGCACCAATCCGGCCGGGCCGCTGCCGGCGACGAGCACATCCACTTCATCGGGCAGGACGGAAGGACGGTTCGCGGCGCGCGGGTCGGGGGGCTGGATCTCCGGGTCGCCGTACTGGAAACCGTTGAGATGGAACTGCAATTGAGTCGCCTCCTCGATGTCCGAATCGTACCGCTGAACACTTGCCGCAACAGGCTCGACAACTGGCCGAGACGTCGCGCGCATCCGTTGACTTCGATGCTCGGCCTGCGCAACGCGAAGTCCTGACCGCTACAGCAACCCGTTGTCCTCCATGTCCCGCAGCGCCTCGGGGTGGATCATCACTTTCATCTTCCGGCGCAGCGGCACGACTTTCGGATCGAAGTTCCTCAGCAGATCTTCGTGCCGTATGGCAACGAACTCGCGCATGCGTTCGGCTTCGCGCGCTTTCAACTTCCTCAGCTCGGCTAACCGGCCTTCGATGCGCCGGCAATCGCGCAGGAACGACGTGAAGCGCACCGATGCGAGCGCCTGCGGATCACTGAAGACGACGAGCAGGTTGCGTTCGTCCGGGGGCTGGAACTCCCATGGGTGGTCGTCCAGGAAGCAGACTCCCCGGCGCTGCTCGCAGAAGATCTGCCCCAGTTCAGCGCGGCGGCGGAACTGCTCCTGCCGGACCCGATGCTGCAACTCCTCGAGCAGCGCTTCCTGTCCACCGGCGTCCACCCTGACGTCCCACCGAACCGACCCGCTCTCATCGCGTTTGCCGTCCTCGGGTCCGGGCACGTGCCGGTGCGGAATGCGCGCCTGAATCTCGGCGTCCGCCGCTTGCTCCAGCATGTCGTAGAGATGCCAGGAGACCATTGTCAACGCCAGATAGCAGAGTCGCCCGTCCATGAGTACGCGCGCCCAGGCGGCTTGCAGCGAGCCGGTGTAGGGCTCGGAGACATAGCCCTCGAACTCCCGCCGCCTGACCTCCTGCTGGAAGGCGTGGTCGGCACGGTCGTATTCGAGCAGCGTCTCGAAATCGAGAATGCTGCCGCCTTCGGCGAAGCTCTCATTGAGCCAGAAGGCATCCTCGCCGATGCCCTGGAGCGGCTGCAGCCACTCATTGATACGGTTTTGCAGATCGAGCGGCACATGAGCGCGGGACTCGAGTCTGGCGCAATTCGGGTGTCCAGCGATCAAAGCCGCTGTCCGATGCGAGGACGGATTCGGGAGTCACGAGCGGAATTCTCCCTGAGACGAAGGCGCAGGGACAGAGACCACGCGCCGGCTGCTAGACTCGAACCCGCGCCCAGCGACATCCTCCCGGCTTCGACGCCTCCAGGCTTCGACCGCTGCGCATTCGCGCAGCGAGAAACGTCGAGCCGACGCGGGCGCGCGTGCAAATGAGCGATTCCCGATGACGCCCTCCGAATCCGCGGGCAGCCTGTTCGTCGTCGCCGCGCCGTCGGGCGCCGGCAAGACTTCCCTGGTGCGCGCGCTGCTTGCCGACCGGCCGCTGCTGCAGCTGTCGGTGTCGTTCACCACGCGCGCACCACGCGCCGGAGAGGTGAACGGGCACGACTACCACTTCGTGAGCCACGCCGAGTTCGAACGCCGCCGGGAGGCCGGCGAGTTCCTCGAATGGGCCGAAGTGCACGGCAACCTCTACGCGACCTCGCGCCGCTGGATCGAGGAGCGCATCCGCGCCGGCGTCGACATCGTCCTCGAGATCGACTGGCAGGGCGCCGTGCAGGTGCAGCAGCTGTTCGCCGACGCGGTCGGCGTCTTCATCGTGCCCCCGTCGATCGACGCGCTGCGCGAGCGTCTCGAGCAACGCGGCCAGGACAGCGCCGAGGTGATCGAGCGGCGCGTCGCGGCAGCGCGCGCCGAATTGAAGCAGGCGCACCGATTTCAATATGTTATTATTAATCAAGACTTTGCAACCGCGCTCGCCGAGCTCCGCACCTTGGTCGAAGCAGCGCGTTTGCGGCTGTCGCGGCAACGCGCCCGACACCCTGCCACTTTCCGCGCGCTCGGCATCGCCGGCGACGCCTCCGCATAGGTGAACCATGGCACGCATCACCGTCGAAGACTGCCTGAAGCAGATCCCGAACCGATTCGAGCTGACGCTCGCCGCCACCTACCGCGCGCGCATGCTCGCCCAGGGGCACGCGGCGAAGATCGAATCGCACGACAAGCCCACGGTCACCGCGCTGCGCGAAGTGGCCGCGGGCAAGGTCGGCATCGAGATGCTGCGACGCGTACCCACATGAACCGCCGCTGACGAGCAGCGCGGCGCTCGACGGTAGAAGGCGCAATGCCGGGATCGAATCCCGCCGCCGTCGAACCCGCCCGTAAAGGGCGCAAGAGGGCTGTTGTCTCTCCCGAGCAGGCCGAACCCGACGGCGTCGGCGCGAACGGCTTCGCAACCGCGCCTGACAACCACAGCGTCGTCTCGCTCGCCGAGCTTACGCGTCGCGCGAGCGCCTACCTCCCCGCCGAAGAGCTGGCCCGCATCCGCGAGGCGTACCGCTTCGGCGACCAGGCGCACCTCGGGCAGTTCCGCTCGAGCGGCGCGCCCTACATCTCGCATCCGATCGCGGTCGCCGAGATCCTCGCGCGCTGGAAGCTCGACGCCGACACGCTGATGGCGGCGCTGCTGCACGACGTCATCGAAGACACGTCGGTCGCCAAGCCGATCCTCATCGAGCACTTCGGCCCGCACGTCGCCGAACTGGTCGACGGGTTGTCGAAGCTCGAGCGCGTCGAGTTCGCCTCGAAGGAGCAGCAGCAGGCCGAGAGCTTCCGCAAGATGCTGCTCGCCATGGCGCGCGACGTGCGCGTCATCCTGATCAAGCTCGCCGATCGTCTGCACAACATGCAGACGCTCGATGCCGTGCCGCGCGAAAAGCAGCAGCGCATCGCGCGCGAGACGATCGAGATCTACGCGCCGATCGCAAGCCGCCTCGGCCTGCACGAGCTGTTTCGCGAACTCGTCGACCTCTCGTTCCGCTTCCTGCATCCGTGGCGGCACCACACGCTGCAGAAGGCGGTGCAGGCCGCGCGCGGCAACCGCCGCGAGGTGATCGGCCGCATCCTCGAAACCGTGCAGAAGACGCTGCCCGAAGCCGGCGTCAACGCGCAGGTCTACGGGCGCGAGAAGTCGCTCTACGCGATCTATCGCAAGATGCGCGAGAAGAAGCTGTCGTTCTCGCAGGTGCTCGACATCTACGGGTTCCGCGTGCTCGTCGACACCGTCCCCCAGTGCTATCTCGCGCTGGGCGCGCTGCACGGCACCTTCAAGCCGATCCCGGGCCGCTTCAAGGACTACATCGCGATCCCGAAGATCAACGGCTACCAGTCGCTGCACACGACGCTGGTCGGTCCTTTCGGCACGCCGGTGGAATTCCAGATCCGCACGCACGAGATGCAGCGCGTGGCGCAGGCCGGCGTCGCCTCGCACTGGCTGTACAAGGCCGAGAAGGAAAGCTTCACCGACCTGCAGAAGCGCACGCACGAGTGGCTGCAGTCGCTGCTCGACATCCAGAGCCAGACCGGCGACTCGCTCGAGTTCATCGAGCACGTGAAGGTCGACCTCTTCCCCGACGCCGTCTACGTGTTCACGCCACGCGGGCAGATCCGGGCGATGCCGCGCGGCGCGACGATCATCGACTTCGCCTACAGCGTGCACACCGACATCGGCGACCAGGCGATCGCGGCGCGCGTGAACCAGAAGCCGGTGTCGCTGCGCACCGAGCTGCAGAACGGCGACGTGGTCGAGGTGATCACCGACCCGAACTCGAAGGCGAATCCGAACTGGCTGGGCTTCGTGCGCACCGGCAAGGCACGTTCGGGCATCCGGCAGTGCCTGAAGACGCTGAAGTACAAGGAATCGGTGGACCTCGGACAACGCCTGCTCGCGCAGGCGCTGGGCGCGCTGCGCATCGACGCGTCCACGCTCGATCCGGCCGTCGTCGAGCGCGGCGCGCGCGACGCCGGCGCCAAGAGCGTCGAGGAACTCCATGCCGACATCGGGCTGGGCAAGCGCCTCGCCCCGGTCGTCGCGCGAACGATCGCGCTGCAGTTCTCCTCGGGCAAGCCGAGCGGCGCCACGCTGATGCTGCCGCGCCCGGCGCCGGTCATCGTCAGCGGCACCGAAGGCGCCGCCGTCACCTACTCGCCGTGCTGCCATCCGCTGCCGGGCGACGAGATCGTCGGCCACATGCGCGGCGGACACGGCCTGTTCCTGCACCGCGCCGACTGCAGGATCGCCGCGCGCCAGCGCGCGAAGGACGCCGAACGCTGGATCGACGTCGACTGGGCCGACGACGTCTCGGGCCAATTCCGCACCGGCATCGAGGTGCAGGTGCGCAACGACCGCGGAACGCTGGGCAAGGTCGCCGCCGAGATCGCCGCCAGCGAAGCGAACATCGTCCACGTGGCGATGGACGAGGAAGCGACGGAAACGGCCACGATGCGCTTCGCGCTGCTCGTGCGCGACCGGGTGCACCTGGCGCGGGTGATGCGCAATCTGCGCAGGCTGGCGGAGGTTGCGCGGATTGCCAGGGTGTGAGGCGGGGGCGCCGCCCCGCGCCGCTGCAAGCTCCATCCCGCGCCGGCGCTGACGCACCCCCGCGCCGCCTTCGGCGACATCGCGTTGCGCTACCGTTCGTTTCCTTTTCGTCCGTGGAATGCATTCCACACCGGGAAACGCTACGGCGTGTAGCTCGACCTGCGGCGCTTGCCCGGCCATGCGCGCTGGCCGCGCTCAATCCACCGGCATGTACCGCACCTCGAGCACTTCCAGCTCGTCCACACCTCCCGGCGTGCGCAAGGACACCGTGTCCCCCTCGCGCGTCTTCATCAGTGCCCGCGCCACCGGCGAGATCCAGCTCACCCGCCGTCGAAGCGGATCGACCTCGTCCACCCCGACGATCGTCACCGTCTCCTCGCTCTCGCCGTTGCGCAGGAAGGTGACGGTCGCGCCGAAGAACACCTGTTCGGGCGCATCTCCTGCAGCGCGGTCGACGACCTCGGCCGCGTCGAGCCGCTTGGTGAGGAAGCGGATCCGCCGATCGATCTCACGCAACCGCTTCTTGCCGTAGAGATAGTCGCCGTTCTCCGAGCGGTCGCCGTTCGACGCCGCCCACGAGACGACGCGCACCACCTCGGGCCGCTCGACGTCGAGCAGCTGCAGCAGTTCGGCCTTCATCCGCGCGTGCCCGGCCAGCGTCATGTAGTTGCGCGCGCCGGCCGGCAACGGCGAAGGCTCGAGCAGCTCGTCGTCGTCTTCGGGTGCGTCCTCGCGGACGAAGGCCTTGCTCATCGTGACCGAATTCCTGTGGTGCGTACCGTCTCTGGCCCAAGATAGCGCATCGAGATCGCCTACCCGGGCAGAACGCTTTTCGAGGAGTGCGCGATGGACGATCGCAGCAGGCTTCGCCGCTATCTGGCGCTGGTGCACCACGCCGAGGAGACGTTCGAGCTGTCGCTGCAGGCCCCCGAGCGCCCGGCGCCGGCCGAGGCGGTCGCCGCGCTCGATGACCTGGTGGACGACATTCGCCCCGGCATCGAGCAGATGACGGCCGGTGCGACCGATCCCGAGGAGGTTCGCCGGCTGCTCGCCGGCTGGGTTCACTAGAGTCCTGACCCAGCTTCATCCCGACGGCCGATTGAGCCGCGGGTCGGTGCCTGCTACTCTGGCTCGCATGGGCTCGTTCGCCACCGCTCTCTACGACGCGCTGCTGTCGGTCGGCGTGACGTCTGATCGCGCCCGCGAAGTCGTCGATCTGTTCGACCGGTCGGTCGACGAGCGTTACAACCTGCATTCGCAGGTTCTGGGAACGAAAGGCGATATTGCCGAACTCCGCTCGGCGATGAAAAACGACATCGCCGAATTCCGCACAGCAACGAAGAACGATCTTGCTGAACTCCGCTCCGCGATGAAAACCGACCTGGCCACGAAGTTCGACCTCACGGAACTTCGCTCGGAGACGAGCATCCGGTTCTCCAACATGGAAACACGGATCGCCGAAACGAAGTCCGAACTGGTCAAATGGATGCTGGCCGCGCTCACCGCGCAAACCGCGCTGCTGCTGGCCCTGAAGCTCGTCTGAGCGATCGTTCCGTCCCCGGAACCGATCAGCTCCCCGCCACCGCCATCTCGCCGATCAGCACCGACCCGGTGCGCTTGGTACCCCGCGTGATCTCGTCGGCACCCACCGCCACGATCGCCCCGAACATCTCGCGCAGGTTCCCGGCGATCGTGATCTCCTCCACCGGGTGCGCGATGCGACCGTCTTCCACCCAGAAGCCGCTCGCGCCGCGCGAATAGTCGCCGGTGACGTAGTTCACGCCCTGCCCCATCAACTCGGTGACGAGCAGGCCGCGACCGAGCTTGTGCAGCATCGCTTCGAAGGAATCTTCCGGGCGGGTCTGCCGGCTCGCGAAGCGCAGGTTGTGCGAGCCGCCCGCGTTTCCCGTCGTGCGCATGCCGAGCTTGCGCGCCGAGTACGTCGACAGGAAATAGCCCTCGATCACGCCGCGCTCGACGACGTTCCTGCGTTGCGTGGCCACGCCCTCGCTGTCGAAGGGCGCGCTGCCCAGTTCGCCGGGAAGGAACGGATCCTCGACGATGTCCAGGTGTTCGGGAAACAGCCGCTGCCCGAGCGAGTCGACGAGAAAGCTCGAATGCCGGTACAACGCACCGCCGCTGGCCGCCTGCACGAAGTGCCCGAGCAGTCCGCAGGCGAGCGGCGCTTCGAAGAGCACCGGCACGCGCTGCGTAGCGATGCGCCGGGCGCCGAGCCGCGACAATGCGCGCTCGGCGGCGTAGCGGCCGAGCGCCTGCGGATTGGCCAGGCGATCGGGGTTGCAGTTCGACGAATACCAGTCGTCGCGCTGCATCTCGCGTCCGCGCCGGGCGATCGGCGAGCACGAGGTCGTATGCCGGCTGTGGCGATAGCCGCCGCTGAAATCGCGCGTATTGGCGAGCACGAAGTGGCCGTGGCTCACCGACACCGACGCGCCGTCCGAATTGCGGATGGCGGGCGAGGTATCGAAAGCCGCACGCTCGATGCGCTGCGCGAGCGCGACCGCCTGCTCGGCGTCGATCGGCCACTCGTGGAAGAGCTGCGGGTCTTCGGGGTCGCGGGCCAGCGTGTCTTCGTCGGGCAATCCGGCGCAAGGGTCTTCCGCCGTATGACGCGCGATCTCCCACGCGGCCTTCACGGTCTCGCGCAGCGCCTGCGGGGAGAAATCGGTGGAGCTGGCGTGTCCGCGACGCTGGCCGACGTAGACGGTGACGCCGATGCCCTTGTCGCGGTTCTGCTCGATCGTCTCGACGCGCCCCTTGCGCACGTTCACCGACAGGCCGCTGCTCTCCGAAGCCTCGACCGCCGCGTCGCTCGCGCCGAACTCGCGCGCGAAGGCCAGCACCGAATGGGCGATCTCGCGCAGCGCGCCTTCGTCGTACTCGAACATGTCGCGGTTATCATAACAGCGACCGTTCGACGCGCCCTTCATGCACTTCCCCGACGAGAAGCCCAGCAAGACGCAGCGCAAGCGCGAGATGCACGAACTGCAGGCGCTCGGCGAGAGTCTCGTCGCGCTCGACGACGAAGAGCTCGATCGCCTGCCGATCGACGAACGGCTCGTCGACGCGGTGCGCGAAGCGCGCGGCATCCGCAGCCACGAGGGCCGGCGTCGACAACTGCAATTCATCGGGCGCCTGATGCGCGCAGTCGACGCCGACGCGCTGCGTGCGGCGCTCTCGGAGATAGGACGATGAGCACGCGGATGAACACGACAGCGAGCACGACGGCGAACGGATCGCACGCAACGCCGAAGATCGGCCTCGTCTCGATCAGCGACCGCGCCTCGCAGGGCGTCTACGCCGACCAGGGCGTTCCAGGCCTGCAGCAGTGGCTGGCTTCGGCGCTCGTCGGCGCCTGGCAGCCGGTGGTTCGCCTGATCCCCGACGAGCGCGAGACGATAGAGCGCACGCTCGTCGAGCTGGTCGATCGCGAACGCTGCGCGCTCGTCCTCACCACCGGCGGCACCGGGCCGGCGTTGCGCGACGTCACGCCCGAGGCCACACTGGCCGTCGGCGATCGCGAGATGCCCGGTTTCGGCGAGCAGATGCGCCAGGTGAGCCTGCACTACGTGCCCACCGCGATCCTCTCGCGCCAGGTCGCCGTCGTGCGCGGCAATGCGCTGATCGTCAACCTGCCGGGTCAGCCGAAGGCGATCCGCGAGACGCTCGAAGGCGTGCGCGACGCCGACGGCAAGGTGCTCGTGCACGGCATCTTCTCCGCCGTTCCGTACTGCCTCGACCTTCTCGGCGGGCCGTACCTCGAGACGAACGAAGCGGTGTGCAAGGCCTTCCGCCCGAAGTCGGCGCAGAAGCCGCAGAAGAGCGAGTAGCGGCCGCTCGCGGCTTCTCGGCTCCGTCCGCTCGGCGCCCGGCTCGCCGCCGCTCGGCGCCCCTCAGCACGCCGTCAGCGCCCCCTCAGCGCCCCCTCAGCGCGCCGTCAGCGCCGCCCCGCGTACACCACGCCCGCCACCTCCCGCACCGCCGCCAGCGTGCGCGACAGATGCGCCGTGTCGCGCACCTCGAGCGTCACGCGGATGCCGGTGAGCGGCTGGCGCGCGAGCGTCTGCATCGCGAGCACGTTCACCCGCTCGCGCGCGAGAATCTCGGTGATGTCGCGCAGCAGCGCCGGGCGCTCGCTCACGCGGAACTCCACCTCTACCGGAAAGCGTCGCGCGCGGCCCTCGCCATCTTCGCGCAACGCCGCCTCGCTCCACGTCGCCTCGATCACGCGCTCGGGCGCCTGCATCGCCAGCTTCGCGTAGGCAGCGCAATTCTCGCGATGGATCGACACGCCCCGACCCTTGGTGACGAAGCCGGCGATCGGATCGGGCGGAATCGGCCGGCAGCAGCGCGCGAGCTGCGTCATCAGCGAATCGATGCCGACGACGAGCACGGCGTCGCCGCGCCCCGCCGCGTCGCCGGGCCGACGCAGCCGGGTGACCAGCGTCGTCGGCTCGGCAGGCGTGCCCGCCGCGCCAGCCCCGCCCGCGCCGGTCCCACCCGCTCCCGCCGGCCCGCTCGCGCCGGCCGCGCCACCCGCCGCCCCTGCCGCACCCTGCCCCGGCGCCGCCGGCGAACGCTGCGCCTGCCGCACCGCGTCCTCGAGCTGACGCGGCCCGATCTCCTCGCGCGCGACCGCCACGAACATCGAAGCCGTCGCGTCGAAACCGAGCCGGCGCGCCAGCTCGTCGAGCGAAAGCGCCGTGCGCCCTTCGCGCTGCAGAACCCGTTCGACCCGCTCGCGGCCGGTCGCGGTCTCGCGTTCCAGTTCGAGCGCATTGAACCACTGGCGAACCTTCGCGCGGGCGCGCGGGCTGCGCACGTACCCGAGCTGCGGATTCAGCCAGTCGCGCGACGGTCCGTCGTGCCCGCCCTCGCGTGCGGCGATCACCTCGACCGTCTGCGCGTTGCGCAGCGGCGTGTTCAGCGGAACGAGATGCCCATCGACGCGCGCGCCGCGGCATCGATGCCCGAGAGTCGTGTGCACGTGGTAGGCGAAATCGATCGGCGTCGAACCGGCCGGCAGCTCGATCACGCGCGCCTGCGGCGTGAGCACGTAGATGCGCTGCTCCGCCTCGGGCGCCGCCTCGCGACCCGCCGCGGGAGTCGCCTCGCGAGTCGCCGCGGGAATCGCATCGCGACTCGCCCCCGCAGTCGCCCCCACAGTCGCCCCTGAGGCCACCCCGGAAGCCGCCTCCTCCGGCGCCTTCGCATCGAGCGAGCGGCCGACCTCGCTCTGCCAGGCGAGCAGCTGGCGCATCCACGCGATGCGCTCGGCATCGCCCGCCTGTTCGCGCGCCGCATCCGGAACGCTCGTGCCGCGCTCCTTGTATTGCCAGTGCGAGGCGATTCCGTACTCGGCGTGCCGGTGCATCTCGCGCGTGCGGATCTGCACCTCGAGCAGGCGCCCGCCGTCCGCGACGACGACCGTGTGCAGCGAGCGATAGCCGTTCGGCTTCGGGCGCGCGATGTAGTCGTCGTATTCCTCGGGCACCTGCTTCCACAGACCGTGCACGACGTCGAGCGTCGCGTAGCACTGCGCCACCGTGTCGACGATCGCGCGCAGCGCGTGCAGGTCGCTGATCTGCTCGAGCGTGCGCTGCTTGCGCCGCATCTTCTCGTGGATGCTGTGGATGTGCTTCGGCCGCCCGCTCAACTCGGCGCGGATGCCGGCCGCTTCCAGCGCGCCGCGCAGCTTCTGCGTCGCCTGCGCGACGAAGGCCTCGCGCTCCACGCGGCGCTGCTCCAGCTCGCGCGCGAGTGCCCGATACGCCTCGGGCTCGAGGAAGCGGAACGCAAGATCCTCCAGCTCCCACTTCAGCTGCCACAGCCCCAGTCGGTTCGCCAGCGGAGCGAGCACATCGAGCGTCTCGCGCGCCACCGCGGGATCGGGAACGCCGCGCGTCGACGCGTGATAGCGCAGGGTGCGCAACCGCGAAGCGAGGCGAATGACCACGACGCGGATGTCGGTGGCCATCGCCAGCAGCATCCTGCGCAGCGTCTCGATCTGCCCGGCGCCGGCCTGCGCGTGCAGCTCGCGCAGGCGCTGGATCTGGCGCATGCCGTCGACCAGGCGCGCCACTTCACCGCCGAAACGCGACTCGATTTCCCGCAGCGGCAGCCGCTCGGCGGGCGCGACGAGCGCCATTGCCGTCTGCGAGGCCTCGTCGGCGCCGAGCGAACGCAGGATCTCGATCGTCGCGCGCGCGTGCTCGACATGGCCCTCGCCGCTGCGGCCGGCTTCGCCGTTCGCGCGCTCGGCCGCCCATGCGAGCGCCGACTCCGCGGACGGCACGGGCTCGATGCTATGCTCCGGCCCCGAATGCGCCGCGGCCGTCTGCTGGTGCATCGGCTGCGTGGACATGTTGCGATCCCGTCGGCGCTCGATCGGCGGCCTTTCCGCCGGTCGGGCGATGTCCGATTATAGGCAACGCGAAACGCGCGAATCGAAGCTTGCTGCGCAAACTGCTCACCCGCTCGGCGCCTGCGCCGATCGACGATGCCGCCTGGCGCCGCATCGGCGCGCGCCTGCCCTTCCTCGCCCACCTGGACGACGACGAGCGCAGCAAGCTGAAGGCGGGTTGCGAAGCGTTCCTCGCCGAGAAGCAGTTCAGCGGCGCGGCCGGCTTCACGGTCGACGACGACGTTCGCATCGCCATCGCGATCCAGGCCTGCCTGCCGACGCTGCACCTGCCGCTGCGCCCCTACCGCGACTTCGTCGAGATCGTCGTCTACCCTGACCGCTTCGTCGCGCCGAGAAAGCAGGTCGACGAGGCCGGCGTCGTCCACGAATTCGACGACGAACTGGCCGGCGAAGCGATGGACGGAGGACCGGTAGTGTTGTCGTGGCCCGACGCCGATCCTGGCGGGCAGCACCCCGGCTACAACGTCGTCATCCACGAGTTCGCGCACAAGCTCGATCTGATCGACGGAGGCGCCGACGGCACGCCGCCGCTGCCCGCCGGAATGCGCAGCCGCTGGACGCGCACGATGACCGACGCCTGGGACGACTTCTGCGCGCGGCTCGACGCGCTCGAAGCGTCGATTCCGCGCCACATCGATCCGGAATCCCCGGCCGCCGATGCGTGGTATGCAAGCCTGCCGCTCGATCCGTATGCCGCCACCGACCCGGGAGAATTCTTCGCCGTTGCCAGCGAACACTTCTTCACGGCGCCGCTGCCGCTGCGGCGCGCCTACCCGGCGCTCTACGATCTCTTTCGCGACTATTTTCGACAGGATCCGCTGTTCGCGCGCCTGCCGCGGCGATAATTCCCCACAACCCGCGCACGAATTGCCTACGGAAAAACCCCGTAGGTACAGGAACAGCGCCGATGCCCTATGCTTTCGATCCCGGGTTTCGATTCGGCCCCACCGGCAGCTCCTTCGTACCCGGGGTGCGGTTTTTCATACCGCAGGTCCGGGTCGATTGCGCACGATGAACAAGGCATAACCCGCGCACCGCAATGATTCGCCTGTTCAACCATTACCTGTCGCTTCGCGTCCTGCTGCTCACGCTGGTCGAAGCGCTGGTGCTGTTCCAGTCCATGGTCCTCGGCTTCGAGGTCCGCCTGATGGAGCAGTCCGGCCCGCTGCCCATCGTCCAGGCCGGGCTGTTCACGGCGGTCATGCTCCTGATGATGACCGGCCTGGGCATGTACGACGCGCAGAACGAACCCTTCCGCGTCACGATGCAGCGACTGGTCGTCGCCTATGGCCTGTCGCTCGTCGTGATGACCGCGGTCTTCTACCTCTTTCCGGCAACCTACGTCGGGCGCGGCGTATTCGCCGTCACGTCGGTCTTCGCCGTGGCCGGCGTGCTGCTGCTGCGCGTGATGCTCTTTCGCGTGAGCGACATCGGCTTGCCGAAGCGGCGCGTGCTCGTGCTGGGCAATGGTCCGGAAGCCGAGGACATCATCCGCTTCCTGCACGAGGCCGGGCGCGGCCGCACCGTGCAATACGCCGGCGTCTATCCGGTCGTGGCCGAGCGCGTGATGCCCGACGGCGAACGACGCTTCGATCATGCGCATCTGCTGCGCACCACGCGCGAACTGCGCGTCTCCGAGATCGTGCTCGCGGTGCGCGAGCGCCGGGGCGGCGTGCTGCCGCTGCGCCAGCTGCTCGACTGCAAGCTGCGCGGCATCCGCGTGATGGACATCACTTCGTTCTACGAGCGCGAGCTGGGCGTGCTGAAGATCGACAACCTGCGCGCGAGCTGGCTGATCTTCAGCTCGGGCTTCGACCAGGGCCTGTTCCGCGACATGATCAAGCGTTCGTTCGACGTCGCGGTGAGCCTCGTGCTGCTCGCGCTCACGCTGCCGGTGCTGCTCCTGGCGATGCTCGCCATCTTTTTCGAGAGCGGCCTGCCGGTGTTCTACCGTCAGGAGCGCGTCGGCCAGGGCGGCGTGCCGTTCACCATCCTGAAGCTGCGCACGATGGTGCAGGACGCCGAGAAGGACGGTCGCCCGCGCTGGGCGGGCGCGAACGACACGCGCATCACCAGCGTCGGGCGCTTCCTGCGCCGCTCGCGCATCGACGAGCTGCCGCAGCTGATCAACGTGCTGCGCGGCGACATGAGCTTCGTCGGCCCGCGTCCGGAGCGCCCCTTCTTCGTGCAGCACCTGCTCGAGGACATCCCCTACTACGACGTCAGGCACAGCGTGAAGCCCGGCGTCACCGGTTGGTCGCAGGTGCGCTACCCCTATGGCGCCTCGGTCGACGACTCGCTCGCCAAACTGCAGTACGACCTGTACTACGTGAAGAACCACTCGCTGTTCCTCGATCTGCTGATCCTCGTCGACACGGTGCACGTCGTGCTGCTGGGCAAGGGAGCGCGGTAGCCGACTCATGGACCTTCGCTCGCTGGGACTCGCGAGCTTCGGCGCGGCCACGGTCGCGTGGCTGCTGCTCGCCGCGCTTCTCACCGCGCGGCGCAGCGGCAACCGCACCGGCAGCCTTCTGCTCGCCGCGGTCGCCGTCCAGGTGCTCTGGGCCGGCACGCTCACCCTCGCACTCGTCCCCTGGCCGCCGGCCTTCGCGCTGGGCAGGGCGATCGAGGCGGCCCGCAGCCTCGCCTGGATCGTGCTGCTGCTGCAGCTGCTCGGCAGCGCGCGACCGGTTGCGGCCGACGACGATCCGCTCGACCGCACCCGACGCCGGGCACTGGCGCTGGTCGCCGCGCTCGCCGCCGCATCGCTCGCGGTCGACTTCCTCGGTCCGCAGGCGCCGCTGGCCTTCACGGTGAAGACGCTGCTCGCCGTCACCGGTCTGGTGTGCGTCGAGCAGGTCTACCGCAACACCGACCCCGCGCACCGCTGGGGCCTGAAATACCTCACCATCGCGCTCGCGGGCCTGTTCTCCTTCGACCTGCTCCTCTACAGCGACGCGATGCTGTTCTCGCAGCTCGACGCGTCGTGGTGGGTCGCCCGCGGCTTCGCCAATGCACTGCTCGTGCCGCTGATCGCCATCGCGGCCGCGCGCAATCCCCAGTGGAAGCTCGACATTGGCGTCTCGCGCTCGGTCGTCTTCCACTCGGCGGCGCTGTTCGGCGCCGGTGCCTACCTGCTGCTCTTCGCCGGCGCCGGCTACTACATCCGCTTCTTCGGCGGCGAATGGGGCGCGACCGCGCAGACGCTGGTGCTGTTCGGCGGCGCGATCGGCCTGCTCGTCGTGCTGATGTCGGGCGCCGCGCGCGCGCGGCTGCGCGTGTTCCTGTCCAAGCATTTCTTCTCGTATCGCTTCGACTATCGGGAGCAGTGGCTGCGCCTGACCGAGGTCCTGTCCCAGCAGGGCGACGATGCGCAGGCGAGCGACCTGCCGCACCGGGCGCTGCGTGCGCTCGCGCACAGCGTCGAGAGCCGCGGCGGCGCCTTATGGTTGCGCAACGGCGACGCGCTGCACTGCGTCGCCCGGCAGAACTATCGGGGTCCGCGCGAGGCGCTGCCGCTCGACGATCCGCTCGTCGCCTTTCTCGCCGAACGCGAATGGGTCATCGATCTCGACGAATGGCGTAGCCATCGGGAAAGCTACGACGGTCTCGCACTGCCCGACGGCTTCGATACTCACGAATCGGGCTGGCTCATCGTGCCGCTGCTGCTCGAGCGCGAGCTGCTCGGCCTGGTGCTGCTCGAGCGCCCGCTCGCGCCGCTGGCGGTCGACTGGGAGGTGCGCGATCTGCTGAAGGCGGCCGCCCGCCAGGCGGCCAGCTACCTCGGTCTGCAGCGTGCGGTGGAGCAGCTCGTGCAGGCGCAGCAGTTCGAGTCCTTCAACCGGATGTCGGCCTTCGTCGTCCACGACCTGAAGAACCTCGTCGCGCAGCTCTCGTTGATGTTGCGCAATGCGCAGCGCCACCGCGACAACCCCGAATTCCAGGCCGACATGCTGTCCACCGTGGAAAACGTCATCGAACGCATGCAGGGGTTGCTGCTCCAATTGCGCGTAGGCGCCCGCCCGGTCGAGCAGCCGGCACCGGTTCGCATCGCCGACGCGCTCGCCCGCGCGGTCGCCAGCCGGCGCGGACTGCAACCCGAGCCGTTGCTGGAGATCGACCCGTCGATCGCCGAGCGATCGGTGCTCGCGCACGCCGAACGCCTGGAGCGGGTGATCGGGCACCTGCTGCAGAACTCGGCCGATGCCTGCAGCGCTTCGGGCATCATCCGGGTACGCGCCTGCGCCGAAGACGGCGAGGCGCGCGTCGAGGTGGAGGACAACGGAAAGGGAATGAGCGAGGAGTTCGTGCGCACGCGGCTGTTCCGCCCGTTCTCGTCGACGAAGGCCCACGGGATGGGGATCGGCACCTTCGAGAGCCGCGAGTACGTGCGCGAGCTGGGCGGCTCGCTCGACGTGGAAAGCCGCGAAGGCGCCGGCACGACTTTCCGCATCCGGCTGCCGCTCGTTTCCGACCGGGCGTTGCCCGAACCCGCAGTGGCAGGAGTCTGAATGGCGGACGAACGTCCGGTGCTGATGATGGTCGAAGACGACGTCGGTCTGCAGAAGCAGATGCGATGGTCCTTCGACCGCTACAACGTGCTGTTTGCCTCGAACCGCGAGAGCGCCATCGCCACCTTGCGTCGGCACGAACCGGCGGTGGTCACCCTCGACCTGGGCCTGCCGCCCGACGCCGACGGCACGAGCGAAGGCTTCGCCACGCTGCAGGAGATTCTCACGCTCGCACCGGCAACGAAGGTGATCGTGCTCACCGGCCAGAACGATCGAGCGAACGCGCTGAAGGCGATTGGCCTGGGCGCGGCCGATTTCTTCGCCAAGCCCTTCGAGGCCGACCTGCTCGGCATCGTCGTCGATCGCGCGTTCCGGCTGTCCGATCTCGAGCGCGAAAACCGGCAACTGCTCGCGAAACAGGCGAGTGAAACGCCGCTCGACGGCCTGCTCACGCGCGACCCGGGCATGCTCAAGGTGTGCCGTCTCGTCGAGCGTGTCGCGCCGACCACCGCCACCGTGCTGCTGCTCGGCGAATCGGGCACCGGCAAGGAGGTGCTCGCGCGCGCGCTGCACGAGCTTTCCGCGCGGCGCGACAAGCGCTTCGTCGCGATCAACTGCGCGGCCATTCCGGAGAACCTGCTCGAGTCCGAGCTGTTCGGCCACGAAAAGGGCGCGTTCACCGGCGCGATCAAGCAGACGCTCGGCAAGATCGAAGTCGCCGACGGCGGAACGCTGTTCCTCGACGAGATCGGCGACCTGCCCCAGGCATTGCAGGCGAAGCTGCTGCGTTTCCTGCAGGAGCGCACGATCGAGCGCATCGGCGGACGCGAGGAAATCGCCGTGGACGTGCGCGTGGTATGCGCCACGCATCGCAACCTGCGCGACCTGATCGCCGAGGGAACGTTCCGCGAAGACCTGTTCTACCGGCTCAGCGAGATCGTCGTCACCATCCCGCCGCTGCGAGAGCGCGCGGGCGATGCAACGCTGCTCGCGCACGCCTTCGTGCAGCGCTTCGGCCGGCAGAACCGCCGCGACCGGCTCGTGCTGCGCGAGGACGCGCTCGACGCCATCCAGCGCCACGGCTGGCCGGGCAACGTTCGCGAACTCGAGAACTGCATCAAGCGTGCGGTGATCATGGCCGACGGTACGTCGATCACCGCCGACGACCTCGGTCTCGACCCGCCCGAGGAAGCGCCCACGCTGAATCTTCGCGCCGCGCGCGACGAGGCCGAACGGCAGGCCGTGCTGAAGGTCATGGCGCGCGTCGAAGGCAACGTGGCACGCGCCGCCGATCTGCTCGGAATCAGCCGTCCCACGCTGTACGATCTTCTCAACCGGTTCGGCCTGCGCTGATCCGCTCCCCCGGAAACCTGTCATGAAGCTTTCCGTTCCGCTGCTGCGTGCGCTCGGCGCCTCGCTCGTCGCGCTCTCCTTTTCGGCCTGCTCGGGCAACGAAACGCCCGACGCGCTGCTGGCCAAGGCGCAGGAATCGATCCGCGCCTCCGATCCGCGCAGCGCCGAGATCTACCTGAAGAACGTCCTGCAGCAGGAAGAAACGAACGCGCGCGCGCGCTTCCTGCTCGGCCAGGTCTACCTGCAGGGCAACGACCTGCGCTCTGCCGAAAAGGAGCTGCGCCGCGCGCGCGACCTCGGCTTCGACGCGAAGCAGGCCGTGCCGGCGCTGTTCGAGACGATGCTCGCGCTCGGCGAAGCACAGGCGGTGGTCGACGAGGCGAAAAGCGCTTCCACCGGCGATGCGCTTGCCGATGCGCGCATCCGCACCGCAGCGGCTCGCGCGCACCTGCAGCTCGGGCAGCCCGACGAAGCGCGCAAGGCCTTCGAGTCGGCGCTCGCGGCCAAGGCCGATCACGCGCCGGCCAGGGTGGGCCTGGCCACGCTGCAGGCGGGCACCGATCGCCCGGCCGCGCGCGCCGCGGTCGAGCGCATCCTGAAGGACGACCCCGATTCGGTGGATGCGCTGGCGTTGAAGGCCGACCTCGACATCGCCGACCGCGAGTTGCAGGCCGCGCGCGACTCTCTCGCGAAGATCGCGAAGGAACGGCCGAACGACATCTCCAGCCGGATCAAGCTCATCTCCGTTTCGCTCGAGCTGAACGATCTCGACGGCGCCGAACGCGAACTCGCGGAACTGCGCAAGCTGGCGCCGAAGTCGCCCGCCACGCACTACCTCGTCGCGCTGATGCACAGCCGCAAGAACGAACTGAAGGCGGCTCGCGAGGAAGTGGAGGAGGCCTTGCGGCTGGCGCCCGACTACCTGCCTGCCGTGGGCCTGGCCGCCGGGCTGAGCCTGAGCGCAAACGCACTCGAACACGCCGAACGCTATTCGCGACAGCTGATCGACCGCCTTCCGCAGAACCCGGTGGGATACCGCGTGCTGGGGGCCACGTACCTGCGTCGCAACGAACCGCAGAAAGCGCTCGACGCGGTTCGGCCCGGGCTGAAGCGGCATCCCGAAGACGCCCAGATGCTCGCCATTGCAGGCGAGGCATCGCTGAAGCTGAACCAGGCAAACGAGGCCGCCGGCTACTTCCAGCGCGCCTCGCAGGCTTCCCCCGACAGCTCGCGATCGCGCACGGGCCTGGGGTTGTCGCGGATCGCCGCCGGAGATACCGCCTCCGGCATCGAGGAACTGGAGCACGCGATCGAACTCGACGCCGGCAACCAGCAGGCCGACGTCGCGCTGATCGGCGCCCTCCTGCGCTCCCGCGAGTTCGACAAGGCGCTCGCCGCCGTCGACCGCATGCAGCAGAAGGCCCAGCCCACCGACGCTCTGCCGTCGAACCTGCGCGGCAGCGTGCTGGCCGCCAAGGGCGACCTGGCCGGCGCGCGCGCGGCCTTCGAGAAGGCGCTGCAGATCGATCCGAAGTTCCTCGCGGCGGCGACGAACCTTGCCTCGCTCGACATGAGCGAGGGACATCCCGGCGATGCGCGGCAACGCTACGAAACGCTGCTTTCGAAAGACCCGAAGAACACGCAGGCCGCCGTCTCGCTGGCGATCCTCACGGCGCGCACCGGCGGCACGCGCGACGAAGTGCTCGCGCAACTGAAGCGCGCGCGCGAAGCGAACCCGGATGCGGTGCTGCCCATCCTCGCCACCGGGCGCTACCTGCTGGAAACGAACGCGCCCAAAGACGCGATTCCGATGCTGCAGGAAGCCGCCAACCGGAATCCGTCCGATGCACGCATCCTCGACCAGCTCGCGTCGGCGTTTCGCCAGTCGGGACAGTCCGAACAGGCGATCGCCAACTGGGAGAAGGTGCTGCGACTGAACCCGAAGGCCGCTGTGGCGCAGTTCCGTATCGGAGAAACGCAGCTCGCCGACGGCAACCGCGACGCCGCGCTCGCCAGCTTCCGCAAGGCCTCCGGCATCGCGCCCGACGCGATCGAGCCGCGCGCGGCCACGGCAGCCCTGCTGCAACAGATGGGACGCAGCGACGAGGCGATGCGCATCGCCACGAGCATGCGCCAGGACGAGAAGACGAAGGTCGTCGGCCTGCTGCTCGAAGGCGACCTCAATGCCGCCGGCGGCAAGCTGCCCGAAGCGATCGAGAAATACCGGGCGGCCTTCGCCGCCCAGAAGACGCTGCCCATCGGCTCGAAGCTGCACCGCGCGCTGCTCGCCGCGAAGCGCGAGGACGAAGCCGACCGGATGCTGCGCGACTGGATCCGCGCCGAGCCGTCCAACCTGCAGCTGCGCATGTTCGCCGGCGAATCGCAGACCGCACGCCAGCACTGGAAGGAGGCCTTCGAGCAGTACGCCGTGGTGCTCGAGAAGGAGCCGAAGAACCCGATCGCGCTGAACAATGCTGCCTGGGCGCTGCACGAACTGAAGGACGAGCGCGCCGTCGACTACGGCCGTCGCGCCTACGATGCGGCGCCGAAGTCGGCCGCCGTCATCGACACCTACGGCATGATCCTCGTCGCCAAGGGCGACCGCAAGGGCGTGGACCTGATGCGCGAGGCGGTATCGCTCGCGCCCACCGGCGCGCAACTGCGCCTGCACCTGGCGCAGGCACTGGCGAAGTTCGACGACAAGGCCGGCGCGCGGGCGGAGCTCGAGACGTTGTTGAAGACGACGTCGCAAGGGCCGGTGGCGGATTCGGCAAGGGCGATGTTGACGAAGCTGGATTGAGCTGCGCACTCACAGATCGACGAAGCCTGGGCTACAAAATGTAGCGCTTCGGCTCGTGGAAGCGATTCCACGAGCGAAAACGCTTCAATTTGAAGCGCTGCTGCGCCCGCGCTCCGAGGCCGAAGCGCTCAGCGCACGCTCTCCAGATACCACCCGATCGCCTCGCGCAGCCCCCGCGCCACGTCGTGCGTCGGCTCGTACCCGAGCACCTCGCGCGCGCGTCGCACGTCCGCCAGCGAATGCCGCACGTCTCCGGCGCGGAACTCGCGAAACGACGGCGCGACCGCCGCCAGCCGCGCCCCCAACGCGGGCTCCGCCGCAACCACCGCGTGCCGGATCGCGTCGAACAACTCGAGCAGCGTCGTGCGCTCCCCCACCGCCACGTTGAACACCTCGTGCGGCGCGGGCAACGAATCGACGAGCCCGGCGCGCAGGTTCGCCTGCACGGCATTCGCCACATAGCAGAAATCGCGACTCGTCAGCCCGTCGCCATTGATCCACACGGGCTCGCCCGCGAGCAGCGCCGACACCCACTTCGGCACTACCGCCGCATATGCCCCTTCCGGATCCTGCCGGGGCCCGAACACGTTGAAATAGCGCAGGCCGACGCACCCCATCGCGTAGGTGCGCGCCCAGACGTCGGCGAACAGCTCGTCGGCTGCCTTGGTCGCCGCGTAGGGCGATAACACCCGGCCCACGCGCGACTCGACCTTCGGCAGCGCCTCGTGGTCTCCGTACACTGAGCTGGACGACGCGTAGACGAAGCGGCGCACGCCGGCGCGTCGCGCAACGTCGAGCAGCTTGACGAAGGCATCGACGTTCGCCGCGAAGGAACGAACCGGCTGCTCGATCGACCGAGGCACCGACCCGAGTGCCGCCTGATGCAGCACGACGTCTACGCAACCGCTGCCGCCATCGATGGCGGCAGCGCCGACCCTGCCAGCGTCACCACCGCACGCCTCGCCGAGCGCCCCAGCCCCGCACACGGCCTCCTCGCACACCGCCTCGTCGCAAAGATCCCCCTCGACGAATCGAAACCGCTCCCACGCCCCCTCGCCGACCGCCGCCCTCACCTCGTCGAGATTGCGCCGATATCCGGTGGCGAAATTGTCCACGCCGACGACCTGCTGGCCACCGCGCAGCAGTGTCTCGACGAGATTCGAGCCGATGAATCCGGCCGCGCCGGTGACCAGCCAGCGCCGCTCGACGGCGCCGAGCAGCGCAAGATTCGCGTCGGGCCTTTCGCCCCCGCTCACAGCCTCCACAGCCGCATCCCCGCCTGGCCGATGCGCTGCGGATCGAAAGCGGACTTCACGTCGACGAATACCGCCCCCGGCAACGCCCGGGCGGCGATCGCCTCGATGCCCAGCTCGTGGTACTGCGCGTGCGAAACCGCCGCCACCACGGCTGCCGCCTTCGGCAGCTCGTCCCAGGGCACGAGCTTCACGCCGTATTCATGCATCGCCTCGCCGGGCTCGGCCACCGCGTCGTGCACGTGCACCTGCACGCCGTAGCTCTGCAGCTCGCGCACCACGTCGATCACCTTCGAGTTGCGCAGATCGGGCACGTCTTCCTTGAAGGTGAGCCCGAGCACGATCACCGGCGAATCCTTGATCGGAAAGCCCGCCGCGGCCATCTCGCGCACCGTGCGCTGTGCGATGAACGCGCCCATGCCGTCGTTGATGCGCCGGCCGGCGAGGATGACCTGCGGATGGTAGCCGAGCATCTCGGCCTTGTGCGTGAGGTAGTAGGGATCGACGCCGATGCAATGGCCGCCGACGAGCCCGGGGCGGAACGGCAGGAAATTCCACTTGGTGCCCGCCGCCCGCAGCACCTCGTGCGTGTCGATGCCGATGCGATCGAAGATCAGCGCCAGCTCGTTCACCAGCGCGATGTTCAGGTCGCGCTGCGTGTTCTCGATCACCTTCGCCGCTTCGGCCACCTTGATGCTGCTCGCGCGATGCACGCCCGCCCGCACCACCGCGCCGTACAGCTGCGCGACCCGCTCGAGCGTATCGGCGTCGTCGCCCGAGACGACCTTCACGATGCGCGTGAGCGTGTGCTCCCGATCGCCGGGGTTGATCCGCTCGGGCGAATAGCCGACGTGGAAATCGGTGCGCCATTTCATGCCCGAGCTTTCCTCGAGCACCGGAATGCAGACCTCCTCGGTGGCGCCCGGGTACACGGTGGACTCGTAGACGACGATCACGCCGCGCTTCATGTGACGGCCGCAGGTGCGGCTCGCCGAAACCAGAGGAGAGAAGTCGGGCTTGTGCCCGATGTCCACCGGGGTGGGCACCGCGACGATCAGGAAATCGGCGCGCGCCAGCTCGGCCGGATCGTTCGTCACGTGTAGCCGCTTCGCCGCGGCGAAATCCTCGGCCGCCACCTCGCCCGTGGGGTCTTCGTGCCGCCGGAAATGCTCGATCTTCGAAGCCGAAAGATCGTACCCGATCGTCTCGAACACCTTGCCGAATTCGACGGCGAGGGGCAGACCGACATAACCGAGACCGACGACGCCGACAATGCTCATGATGGGGTAGGGAATTCCGACTGTGTTAGAAAGAGACCGCTCGCAGGCAGCGATGCTACGACTACGCTCGCGCAAGGACGAGGAAGAATTCACCGTCCGGCAGGGCCGCCGATCTTACAATACGGTCCCGAAACCTTCGAATAACATGATCCGCGCATCCGGTTCATTCGCCGCTTCGATGCTGCTGGCGTCGTTCCTTGCCGCGTCCGGCGCGGCGCACGCGGCATCGAACGCGAACGAACTCGTGCGCGAAGGCATCCGCTACGAGAACGCCGAAGGATTTCCTCGCGACTACGACAGGGCGCTCGCGCTGTACTGCGCGGCCGCGCGCATGAACGATGCCGACGCCTTCCTCCGCATGGGCTGGATGTATGCCAACGCCCGCGGCCAGGCGCGCGACGACCAGATCGCCAACACGCTGTTCCGCCGTGCGGCGTCGCTGGGCAACGAAACCGCCGCGCGGCTCGCGCGAATGGTCCGCGGCGAACAGAGCCAGGACAAGCTCCCCGGCTGCCTCGTGCCGCGCGCGTCTTCCGCACCGTCGCTCGACGACGGCCTCACGCCGGTCGTCGATCGACCCGCCGAGTTCGGCGCGATGCCCGCCGCAGCGCGACTCGCGCTCTCGCGCAAGGTGCTCGAGCTGGCCCGCGAGTTCCAGCTCGACCCGAGACTCGTGTTCGCGGTGTTGCGCACCGAATCGAACTTCGACCCGCTTGCCCGCTCCGCGAAGAACGCGCAGGGCCTGATGCAACTCATCCCCGAAACGGCCGAGCGCTTCGCCGTGCGCAACGCGTTCGACCCCCTCGAGAACCTGCGCGGGGGCATGCGATACCTGCGCTGGCTGCTGTCCTACTTCAAGGGCGACGTGGTCCTCGCGTTGGCCGGATACAACGCCGGCGAAGGCGCCGTCGATCGGGCGCGAGGCGTTCCTCCCTATCCGGAAACGCTCGCCTACGTGCAACGCATCCGCGCGCTCTACCCGCACGACCATCATCCATTCGACGCCCGCGTGACCGAACCGTCGCCGTGGCTGCAGAAGCAGGCCCGCCAGGCGGCGCTCGAGGTGCAGCAAACAACCCGACCCCGGTGACGTAGTTCCGAGCGCTTCGGCGCCCGGCGTGGCATCGTTGCGGGCGCCGCCGACAGACGGCCTCCCTCGCAGGTCCGAATCGGGAACAAACTGTCAGATGCTCCGGAAGCAGTCGAGCCGGGGTGGGAAAACACCGGGTCCGGAACCCGTACAACGAGGAGTGTTTCGATGCTTCGATCCTTCGTCGCATTTCTGGCCGCCGTGGTGGTGGCGGGCTGCGCGTCCACCCTGCCGTCGGCCCCCCCAACGGCCGCCGAACCCGACTATCTGTACATCATCGGCCCCGGCGACACGCTGAACATCGTCGTCTGGCGCAACCCCGAGTTGTCCACTTCGGTGCCGGTACGGCCGGACGGCCGCATCACGACGCCGCTGGTCGAAGACCTCGTCGCGCAGGGCAAGAACCCCACGGCACTGGCGCGGGAGGTAGAGACCGCACTGAAGAAATACCTGCAGGATCCGGTCGTCACCGTCGTCGTCACCGGCTTCGGCGGCGGCAACGACGAGCAGATCCGCGTTCTCGGCCAGGCCGTCAAGCCTGCGACCTTGCCGTATCGGCAGAACATGACGCTGCTCGACGTGATGATCGCCGTCGGCGGGCTCACCGATTTCGCCTCCGGCAACCGCGCCGTGCTGTACCGCGGCGCCGAGAAGAAGGCCTACAACATCCGCCTGGCCGATCTCATCAAGCGCGGCGACGTCGACGCGAACATCCAGGTGCTCCCCGGCGACGTGATCATCATCCCCGAAAGCTGGTTCTGAAGCGGTAGAGGCAGCATGGCAGAAACACTGGCCCTCATCCGATCGACGCTGCGCGCGATCTGGTTCTATCGATGGAGCGCGCTGCTCGTCGCCATCGTCATCGGCGTCGCCGGCGCCTTCTACGTCTGGAAGATGCCGAACCAGTACGACGCATCGGCGCGCGTCTATGTCGACACGCAGAGCATCCTCAAGCCGCTGCTCAGCGGCCTGGCGGTGGAGCCGAACGTCAACCAGGTGGTCGACATGATGGCGCGCACGCTGGTGAGCCGCCCCAACGCCGAGCGCGTCGTACGCGCCGCCGACCTCGACCTGAAAGCGACGAACCAGGCCGAGCGCGACGCGATCGTCGACAACCTGATGCGCAACATCCGGTTCAGCGCGGTCTCCGGCGGCAACAACCTCTACACGATCACCTACGTCAGCCCGGAGCCGAATACCGCGCGCAACGTCGTGCAGTCGCTGCTGAACATCTTCGTCGAGTCGAGCATGGGCGCCAAGCGGCGCGACACGGCGCAGGCGCAGAAATTCATCGACGAGCAGATCGCTTCCTACGAGCAGAAGCTCGTCGCCGCGGAGAATGCGCTGAAGGACTTCAAGATCCGCAACATGCGCCTGATGCCAGGACTCGCACCCGACTACCTCAGCCAGATCGCCACGCTCGAGTCGCAGCTGCGCGAAGCCCGGCTCGAGGTACGACAGGCCGAGACGGCGCGCGACGAACTGCGGCGCCAGCTCGTCGGCGACGCGCCGCTCGTGGCGGGCCCGCCCGAGATCCCGGTGGGAGCGCACGCCGCCTCGCAGCCCACGGAGTTCGACGCGCGCATCGAAACGCAGCGTCAACGGCTGGACGAGCTGAAGCTGCGCTTCACCCCGGTGCACCCGGATGTCATCGCCACGGAGCGCGTGCTCAAGGAGCTGGAAGCGCAGCGCGACAAGGCGCGCAAGGAGAGCGCGCAGGCGGCCGGCGACGGGCAGTCGGGCGGTACCATGGTGAACCCGATCTTCCGCGAACTGCGCATCGCGCTGGCCGATGCCGAGGCGCAGGTCGCAGCACTTCGCACGCGCGCCGCCGACTTCGAAGCACGGCTAGCCGAGGCGCGCGAGCTGGCGTCCGCCGTGCCCCGCATCGAAGCGGAATACAAGCAGCTGAACCGCGACTACGACGTCAACAAGCAGAACTACGAGAAGCTGCTCGCACGGCGCGAGTCGGCGCAGATGTCCGGCGAACTCGATGCCTCGGCCGGCATCGGCGAATTCCGCGTGATCGACCCGCCGCGGGTGAAGCCCGAGCCGGTCGGCCCGAACCGGCCGGCGCTGCTCGCCGCCGTGCTGCTCGTTTCGCTCGGCGCGGGCATCGGAGTCGCCTTCCTGCGCGATCAGTTGCGCCCTACCTTCATGGACCTGCGCTCGCTCGCGCGCGACACCGGGCTGCCGCTGCTCGGGGGAGTCTCGTATATCACGACGGCGGCGGAGCGAGCACGCGCCCGATTCGCACTGATCGCCTTTGCGGGAACCACCGCCAGCTACCTGGCGTTGTTCGGCCTCGCGATCGCTTTCTATGCGCTGAAGAGCGCCTCCAAATGAGGACGGCCCGATGAGCCTGATCGAACGAGCGGTTGCCCGGCTGAACGAGGACCGGCCCGAGGCAACACCGCAGAGCGGGCCGCAAGCCGGGAGCGCGTCACCTGCGACGCAACGCACCTCGATCGAGGCGCTCGCCGATCGCCTGGGCGAGCCGGCCGACGTCGCGGTCGCGCCCCCACCGGAACGGCCGATCGCTGCTCCTCCTCCCGCACCGCCGCTGCCGGAACGGGAGCCGGTGCGCATTCACCTCGAAGGGCTGCGCGCGCGCGGAATGGTCGTTCCCAACGGTCCGGCCTCGCAGAGCGCGCACGAATTCCGCGTCATCAAGCGGCCGCTGCTGGGCAACGCCTTCGGTCGCCACGGGCAGAAGCCGGTACGCAACGGAAAGCGCATCATGGTCACCAGCGCGTTTCCCGGCGAAGGCAAGAGCTTCACATCGGTGAACCTCGCGATGAGCATCGCCGCCGAGCGCGATCACGGCGTGCTGCTGATCGACGCCGACGTGGCGCGCCCGACGATCCCGCGCGAACTGGGCATCCACGCCGACGTGGGCCTGATGGACTGGCTGATCGACGGCGGTCCTCCCCTGTCGCAACTCGTTCTTCCCACGAACGTGGAGACGCTGTCGCTGCTGCCCGCAGGAAGGCACAACGAACACGCCACCGAGTGGCTCGCCAGCGAGGCCATGGGTCGCCTGCTCGACGAGCTGACCCGGCTGTATCCCGATTGCGTCCTGATCTTCGATTCGCCACCGTTGCTCGTCACGACCGAAGCACGCGTGCTCGCGTCGTACATGGGGCAGATCGTCATGGTCGTCGAGTCGGGGCGCACGCCCCGCGAGGCGGTCACGCAGGCGTTGTCCACCATCGAGTCGAACGAAGTCGTCGGGCTCGTCCTGAACAAGGCGCACAACATTGAGAGCAACGGCTACTACCAGGGCTACGGATACGGGTACGGATACGGCGCGACGGGTTCGTCGTGACGCAACCGCCGGCGCCCGCCTGATAGTCAGGGCGCTGCTCGGCGCGGCCGCGCTCGGAACCTCGGCGACGTTGCCGGCGCAGGCGCTGACCGGCTTCGGCTATCCGATCGAGAAACCGGGGCTGCAGCCCGGCGTGCGCGCGAGCGCGACGTGGTCGAACAACATCGGTCACCGGTCGAGCGGCGGCGACAGCGACGTCGTTCTCGAAGCCTCGCCGTACGTCACTGCCGAGTCCACCGCTCCGCGGGCAAGCTACCGGCTCTTCTACCAGTTGCGCAACTTCGTTCGCCTGAGCGACGGCGAGACGAATTTCTTCCGTCACGCGCTCAACGGGCAGGGAAGCTTCGCGCTGGTCGACGACCGCTTCGGCGTCGATCTCACCGGCTTCATGGGAACGATCAACGCCTCGCCGATGGGGGCGATCTCCGCCGATCCCGCTTCGTCGTTCACCAACACGGCGAACGTGCGCTACTTCAGCGTCTCTCCCTGGTATCGGGACGTGCTGGGGCGGCTCGCCACCTACCAGCTTCGATACAGGCTCGCGCACAGCGGCGGCAACAGCGGTTTCACCACGGCGAAACTCGACCAGACCGCTTCCGCGGAGGTCGACGGAATCCCTGCGGCAGGTTCCCGCTGGAACTGGCGCTGGGCCGGCAACATGCAGCGCCGCGAATTCAGCGACAACCTGACGCGCGATCGGCAGCATTCGAGCTTCTCCGTCTTCTACAGCATCTATCCGTCGCTGCGCGTGTACGGCATGGTCGATTACGAGTACATCGAGGGCCTGCGCAACAAGGACGGCGACAACGACGGATACGGACCGGGCGCGGGCTTCGACTGGACGCCGTTCCAGCGCACGACGGTCAGCGGGTCCGTCTCGAAGCGCTTCTACGGCACGGTAGGCAATCTCGGCCTCTCCCACACGATGCATCGCGCCACGATGGGCCTGCGCTATTCGCGCTCGGTGCTCACCAGCGCCGATGCGTCGCTGCTGCTGTTCAACCCGGCTGCGCTCACCTCCGGCGGCTTCGGGCAACCGAACCCGGTGCTCTCGAACCTGCTCTCGGCAGGGATCCTCCTGCCGCCGGGCACCGTGCTCACGCAAGGCCTGTTCACCGACGCCGCCGTCCTCGATCGGCGCCTGACGGCCTTCTGGGGACTGCGCGGCGCGCGAAACGCGCTCACCTTCACCGGCTACTTCTCGAACCGCGAATCGACCACCGAACTGCAGTCGCAGACGCAGTTCACCGGCATCCGCGGCAGCGCCACCTTCGGCGGCATCTTCACCGGCGAGGTCCGCGAACGCGGGATCGTCGCCTCTTACTCCCACACCCTCGACGGACGTTCGACGGCCGACTTCACGATCGATCGCCGTCGCATCGAGTCGGCCACCGCTTTCTTCGAAACGCAATACACCACGTTCCGCGTCGGCTACCGCACGTGGATCACCAGCGACCTCGCAGCCTTCGCGGGCGCGCGCCGCACGCTGCAGACGGCCGAAGGGCGCGGCACGAACTACAACGAAAACGCAATCTACGGCGGCGTAGACCTGAGGTTCTACTGATGTACGAGTCGTACTACGGCTTGTCGGGCAAGCCGTTCCAGCTCAGTCCCGACCCGGAGTTCTTCTTCGGCAGCCGGGGCCACCGTCGGGCCATGGCGTATCTCGAATACGGGCTGCACCAGGCCGAAGGCTTCATCGTCGTCACGGGCGAGGTCGGCGCCGGCAAGACGACGCTCGTGCAGCAGTTGCTCAGGCGCCTTCCGGCGAACAACATCGTACCGGTGCAGATCGTCACCACGCAGCTCGAAGCCGAAGACCTGGTGCGCATCGTCGCCAGCTCGTTCGGCCTGCACACCGACGACACGAACGACAAGTCGACGCTGCTGATCCGCCTCGAGCAGTACCTGCGCAAACTGCAGGGCGAAGGCAGGCGGGCGCTGCTGATCGTCGACGAAGCGCAGAACCTCGGCGCGCGCGCGATCGAGGAACTGCGCATGCTGTCGAACTTCCAGCTCGGCACCAAGGCCACGCTGCAAAGCTTCCTGCTCGGCCAGCCCGAACTGCGCGACCTGATGCAGCGCCCCGAGATGCGGCAACTGAAGCAGCGCATCATCGCCGCGTATCACCTCGGCCCGCTCGACCGCGCCGAAACGCAGCAGTACGTCGAGTACCGCCTCGCCCATGTGGGCTGGAAGGGCGATCCGTCGTTCGACGCACCGGCCTTCGATCGCATCTTCGCGCTCACGCACGGCATTCCGCGCCGGATCAACACGCTGGTCGACCGCCTGCTGCTTGCCGGCTACCTCGGCGAGAAGCACGCGCTCGGCGAGAGCGACGTAGCGGAGGTCGCCGCCGAACTGAAGATGGAACTGGGTCCGCGGCGCAACTTCGTGGGCGCCGTGGCTGCGCCGCCGAACGGCGCCCGGCCGACCGCGGGCGCGGCAGCGGCCGAGCGCGAAGGCGGCAATGTCGACACCGCGGAAGGCGCCCCCGAACCTTCGTCGCTCGCCGCGCTCGAGGAGCGCGTAGCGCTGCTCGAATCGACCACCGGAATGATCTTCGGCACCCTGAAGAAGGTGCTGCGCATGCTGCGAAACCGGGTCGCGGACAACGAACGAACGGTGGCCTGAGCGCCAATCGCAGCATGCAGTCACCGGCAGTGAACGCGATGTCGATCGACGTGGAAGACTATTTCCAGGTGGCCGCATTCGCGCCGTACATCGACCGCGGCCGCTGGGACACCATGCCCTGCCGCGTCGAGCGCAACATCGCCCGCATTCTCGAACTGCTCGACCGCCACGACACGCGCGCCACCTTCTTCACGCTCGGCTGGATCGCCGAACGCTACCCCGCGATGATCCGCGACATCGTCGCGCGCGGGCACGAGCTGGCCAGCCACGGCTACTCGCATCGGCGCGCCAGCGAGCAGACACGCGAAGCGTTCCACGACGATCTCGCACGCGCGAAGGCGCTGCTCGAGGACATCGGCGAGGTCGCCGTACGCGGCTATCGCGCACCGAGCTTCTCGATCGGCGCGTCGAACCTCTGGGCGCACGAGGTCATCGCAGAGACGGGGCACGCGTACAGCTCGAGCGTCTACCCCATCGCGCACGACCACTACGGCATGCCCGATGCCCCGCGCTTCGCGTGGCGCACGCCGTCGGGCGTCGTCGAGATCCCGCCCAGTTCGCTGCGCATGCTCGGGCGCAATCTGCCCGCTTCGGGCGGCGGCTACTTCCGGCTGCTGCCGTACCCGGTGTCGCGCTGGAGCCTGCGCCGCATCAACGGGCGCGACGGTGAAGCCTGCGTCTTCTATTTCCACCCGTGGGAAATCGACCCCGAGCAGCCGCGCATCGGCGAAGCGGGCGTGAAATCGCGGTTTCGCCATTACGTGAACCTCGAGCGCACGGCCGGCCGGCTCGACCGGTTGCTGCACGATTTCCGCTGGGGCCGTGTCGACGAGGTCTTCGCCGAGCATCTCGACGCGCCCGCAGCCCTGGCGCAAGGCACGGCATGAACCGCGAAAACGATTCGCTGCTGTCGCAATTGGCCGAGGTCGTGGCTGACGAAATCTCGGGGTGCGCGCGCGATCCGGTCGTCGTCTCGGTTGCCGCCGAAGAAGACCGCGACGACTGGCAGCGCTGGCTCGCCTCGCGCGCCGACGCCACGATCTTCCACGATTGGGCGTGGCGCGCCGTGCTCGCCGAAGCCTTCGGACATAGCCCTCACTATCTCGTCGCGTGGCGCGGCAATCGCGTGGTGGGCGTGCTTCCGCTGGTCGAAGTGAGGACGCTGCTCTTCGGCCATTCGCTGGTGAGCCTGCCTTTCTGCCCTTACGCGGGGCCGCTCGCAGACGATCGCGCGGTGCACGACGCGCTGGACGCGCACGCCGAAGCCCTCGGGCGCGAACGGAAGGTGCAGTTCATCGAGTACCGCAGCCTGGGTCCTTCGCACCGCGACTGGCCGCGCCAGGATCTGTACGTCACGTTCCGCAAGCCGATCGTTGCGGACCCGGAAAGCAACCTCGCCGCGATTCCGCGCAAGCAGCGCGCGATGGTGCGCAAGGGCATCCGCAACGGGCTGACGAGCGACACCGGCGACCTGGACGCGTTCTTCGCGCTGTTCACCGACAACGTGCACCGGCACGGCACGCCGGCGCACAGTCGCCGGTTCTTCGAGCGGGTGCTCGATGCCTTCGGCGATCGCGCCGAAGTGCTCGTCGTTCGTGACCCGAATCGCGAGCCTTTGAGCGCGGTGCTCAGCCTGTACCATCGCGACGAGGTGCTGCCGATGCACGCCGGCGACTCGCCTCGCGCGCGCGAACTCGCCGCCAACGACTTCAAGTACTGGGAACTGATGCGCCGCGCCGCGGGGCGGGGCTGCCGGGTCTTCGACTACGGGCGCAGCAAGCGCGACACCGGGCCCTTCCATTTCAAGAAGAACTGGGGCTTCGAGCCGACGTCGCTCGTTTACGAGTACCGGCTGCTCACGCGCGACACGGTGCCGCAGAACAACCCGCTGAATCCGAAGTATCGGCTGATGATCGCCGCGTGGCGGCGGCTGCCGAGATGGTTGGTGAACTCGGTAGGCCCGTACCTCGTGCGCGGTCTGGGCTGAGAGCGAAACCGATGGCGAGTCCCCCCCTTCCCCTCGGCCCCACGCCCGGGCCCGACCCCGCTGGCGCTCCCGGCGCGCGCTGGAGCGAACGGCCCGACATGCGCGTCTTCGCGACCTTCGCCTTGGCGTGCGCACTGTCGATAGCAGTGTTCCCGGACGTGTGGGCGTCGATGGTGCGCGTCTGGCTGGGATCGGAAACCTTCGCTCACGGCTTCCTCGCACTACCCTGCGCCGCATGGATGCTGTGGCGGCGCCGGGAAGACTGGTCGGCAATGCCGCAGCGCGTCTGGTGGCCGGGGATTGCGGCCTTTGCCGGCTGCGGAATGCTGTGGTTGGCCGGGAATCTGGGCGGCGTCGCCTCGCTCGAGCAACTCGGCGCGGTGGGGATGATTCCCTCGACGATGCTGCTGCTCGCCGGCCCGCGCGTCACGCGTGCGCTCGCGTTCCCGCTCGCGTTCCTCTTCTTCGCAGTGCCGGTGGGCGAGTTCCTCACGCCGATCCTGATGGACTACACGGCCGACGCCACCGTGACGGCGCTGCGCTGGACCGGCATCCCCGTGTTTCGCGAAGGACTGCATTTCACCCTGCCGACAGGGCGCTGGTCGGTGGTCGAGGCATGCAGCGGGCTGCGCTACCTGATCGCCTCGCTCGCGCTCGGCGTGCTCTACGCATACCTGCAGTTCCGCACGCTGAAGTACCGGCTCGCGCTCGTCGCGCTGGCGCTCGTCGTGCCGATCGTCGCGAACTGGATTCGGGCGTACGGCATCGTGCTGCTCGGCCACGTCTCGAACATGAAGCTCGCCGCCGGCGCCGACCACCTGATCTACGGATGGGTGTTCTTCGGGGTGGTGATGGCGCTGCTGTTCTGGATCGGATCGTTGTGGCGGGAGCCGCCGGCGCCGGAACACGAGAACGAGTTCGCGACGGGCGTGCGGGAAACGTCGGCCTCGCCCCGCTCGAACGGTCCCGTTCTCGCCGGCATCGCGGTCGCCGTCGTCGCTGCGCTGCTCTGGCGCCCACTGTCGGCAGGCCTGCTCGACGCAACTCATCCGGTCGACGCCGTGGCGTCCCTGCGCACGGCAACGGAAGCCTTCCCCCCGGCGCCCGCGCTCGACTTCGAACCGCATTTCACCAACGCCACCGGCACGCTGCGCAGCGCCCGCCTCGTCGAAGACGTTCCGGTCGAGCTGCACGCGTTCTACTACGCGCGTCAGCACGAATCCGGGGAAATGATCCATTCGGGGAACTGGGTCGTACGCGTGGACGATTTCCGCTCACCGATCGTGTGGCAGGGCACGCAGCAGACGCCGTGGGGGACGGTAGCCGCGTACCGCATCGGCCGTCCCGAAGGCAACGAGCTGCTGGTCTGGCGGTGGTATGCGGTGAGCGACCTGCAGACGGCAAGCGCGTATCGCGCGAAGGCCGCCACCGCATGGTCCCTCGTCACGGGCCGCGGCGATCATTCGCTTGCCGTCGTGCTCGCAACGCCGCTCGACACCAGCGATGCAAGAACGAAAACGGAGGCGATACAGTCCGCGCAGCGTCGCCTCGCGGCTTTCGCCCGCGGATTGCAGCCTGCGATCGAAGCCATCGCGCACGGCCGGCGATGAACGATCCCCGTCCACATATCGTTCATCTCGTGCACCGGCTCGACACCGGCGGGATGGAGAACGGGCTCGTCAACCTGGTGAACCGGCTGCCACCCGAACGGTTCCGTCACACCATCGTGCCGCTGACGACGACGGGCCGAATCGCCGAGCGCATCACGAATCGGGAAGTAGCCATCGTGCCGCTGGAGCTGTCTCCCGGCCCGCTCGCCCTTGCGCTGCCGCGTCTGTGGCGGCTTTTTCGACGGCTTCGTCCGTCGATCGTCCATTCCCGCAATGTAGGCACGCTCGAGGCGCAGATCGCCGCGTGGCTCGCCGGCGTTCCGGTACGCATTCACGGCGAACACGGCTGGGAGGTCACCGATCTCGTCGGCAGCAACCGGTCGCTGCGGCGTACGCGCCGCCTCCTCAGGCATCTGGTGCACGCGCAGGTCGCGCTCTCCACACCGACCTTCGAATACCTGCGCGACCGCGTCGGCGTGCCTGCCGATCGCCTGTACTCGATCTGCAACGGCGTCGATACCGCGCGCTTTCACCCGACAGCACGTCGAAAGGCGGGTGACGCCGGCGCAGCGGTCGTCGTCGGCTACGTGGGGCGCCTGGCCGAGGTGAAGAATCCGCTGCTGCTCATCGAAGCCTTCGAGCGCGCTCATGCGCGCATCGCGCAGGAAAGCGCAACACTCGCGGCACGCCTGCAACTTCAGATCGTCGGCGACGGGCCGCTGGCTGCCGCCCTGCGCGAACGCGTTTCGCGTTCGCCGCTGTCGGACGCAATCGTCCTCGCAGGCGAGTGCTCCGACATTCCCGAGCGACTGTGCCGCTTCGACGTCTACGCGCTCCCCTCGCTCGCCGAAGGGATCAGCAACACGCTGCTCGAGGCGATGGCGAGCGGCCTTCCGTGCGTGGCCACGCGCGTCGGCGGCAACGAGGAGCTCCTCGAGGCCCGGCAAGGGGGGACGCTCGTTGCTTCGGGCGACGCGGACGTCTTTGCCGATGCCCTCGCCGCGTACCTGCGCGACCCGGCGCTGCGCGCCGCGCACGGCCTGCAGGCGCGCAAGCGCGCCGTCGAGCGCTTCGGCATCGAGCGCATGATCGATGCATACCAGTCGCTCTACACCGATCTGCTCGTGCGGCGCGCAGTGGTCGCCCGCGACTGGCCCGCCGCGCAGGCTGCATCGTCGAGAGTCTCGTCGGGCGCCGTACCCCGGTCGAGCTGACGAACCATGTGCGGCCTCACCGGAATCTTCGATCCGCGCGCACCGAGCCGCTGCAGCGAAGCGCTGCTGCGCCGGATGAACGACATCCAGCGGCACCGGGGCCCCGACGAAGGCTCGGTGCACATCGAGCCGCACCTGGGATTCGGCCATCGGCGCCTGTCGATCATCGACGTCGCCACCGGCCAGCAACCGCTCTTCAACGAGGACGAAAGCGTCGTCGTCGTGTTCAACGGCGAGATCTACAACTTCCAGTCGCTCGTCGCCGAGCTCGAAGCCGCCGGCCACCGCTTCGCGACGAAGAGCGATACCGAAGTCATCGTCCACGGCTGGGAACAATGGGGCGAGGAGTGCGTGCAACGCTTCCGCGGGATGTTCGCGTTCGCGCTGTGGGATCGCAACCGCAAGACGCTCTTCCTCGCCCGCGATCGGCTCGGCGTGAAGCCGATGCACTACGGACTGCTGCCCGATGGCCGTCTGCTCTTCGGCTCGGAGCTGAAAGCGCTCGTCGCGCACCCGGATTTCCGGCGCGAGATCGACGAGCCGGCGATCGAGGAGTATTTCGCGTTCGGCTACATCCCCGATCCGCGCACCATCTACCGGGATGCACGCAAGCTCGCACCTGCGCACTGGTTGCGCTGGCGGGTCGGCGAGCGCGAGCCCACGCTCCAACGCTGGTGGGACGCACGCTTCGAGCCCGACGAGAGCATCGGCATGACGCAGGCCTGCGAGCAGTTGCAGGCGCATCTCGCCGAGTCGGTGAAGCTGCGACTGATCTCCGAAGTTCCGCTCGGCGCGTTCCTGTCGGGCGGCGTGGATTCGAGCGCGGTCGTCGCCACCATGGCGCAATTCTCCGACGCGCCGGTGAAGACCTGCTCGATCGCCTTCGACGTCGCCTCCTTCGACGAATCGGAGTATGCGAAACAGGTGGCGGAACGTTACCGCACCGACCACTACAGCGAGACCGTGCGCAGCGACGACTTCACGCTGATCGACCGTCTGGCCGGCCTGTACGACGAGCCCTATGCCGACAGCTCGGCGATTCCGACGTACCGGGTGTGCGAGCTCGCGCGCAAGCGCGTGACGGTCGCGCTATCGGGCGACGGCGGCGACGAGACCTTCGGGGGCTACCGGCGCTACAAGTTCCAGGTGCGCGAACAGGCGTTCCGCGATCGCATTCCTGCCGGGCTGCGTCGCACGCTTTTCGGAGCGCTCGGCCGCGTCTACCCGCAATTCGACGCCATGCCGCGCGTATTGCGTGCGCGGTCGACCTTCGAGGCGATGGCGCGCAGCGCAGTCGATGCATACTGCCACTCGGTGTCCATCGTGCGCGAGCCGGAGCGCTCCTCGCTCTTCTCGCCGGCGTTCCGCGCGCGCCTGGGTGGTTACAACGCACGCGAGGTGTTCGCCGCGCACGCCGCCCGGGCGAACACCGACGACGCGCTGTCGCTCGTCCAGTATCTCGACTATCACACCTATCTTCCGGGCGACATCAACACGAAGGTCGATCGCGCCGCAATGGCGCATTCGCTCGAAACACGCGAGCCGCTGATGGATCACGTGCTCGTCGAATGGGCCGCACGCCTGCCGTCGCGCCTGAAGCTGGCTGGCGGCGAAGGCAAGCTCGTGCTGAAGAAGGCGATGGAAGGAAAGCTGCCGAACGACATCCTGTACCGGCCGAAGATGGGCTTTGCCGTCCCGCTCGTCGCCTGGTTCCGCGGTCCGTTGCGCGGCGAAGTGCAGCGGGTGCTCGAGGGCGATGCGCTCGCCGCCACGGGCTGGTTCGACCCGCGTACCCTGGCCGGAATCGCCGACGAGCATCTTTCGGGCCGGCGAGACCGCAGCGCGACGATCTGGGCGTTGCTGATGTTCGAGCGGTTCATCGCGTCGCAGAATTTCAGTGCTGCCGAGGCTCAAACGACGCGAAGGACGCTGGCCGATGTCGCTCCGTGACCTGCTGCTGACGGTTCTGCTGGTCGGCGGGTTGCCGTTCGCGCTACGCCGACCGTTCGTCGGTGCGCTGATCTTCGCGTTCATAGGCCTGGCGAACCCGCACCGGTACACGTGGGGCTTCGCCTATTCGATGCCGTGGGCATTCATGTATGCGGCGGCGACGATGGCGGGACTGTTCGCGACGCAGGAGCGTCTGATCGGCGACAGCATCCGCCGGTATTGGCCGGTGCTGCTCTACCTGGCGTGGATGGGAATCACGACGATCTTTGCGCTCGAACCGGCTTCCGCACGGTTTCGACTGGTCGAGGTCGCGAAGGTTCAGCTGATGTGCCTCGTCACGCTGATGCTGCTGACTGACTGGAAGCGGATACGCCTCCTCGTCTGGGTGACGGTGGCAAGCATCGGTTTCTATGGTCTGAAGGGGGGCATCTTCACTCTCGCCAGCGGAGGCGAGTTTCTGGTCTGGGGCCCGCCCGACAGCGCGATCCAGGACAACAATCACCTCGCGGTCGGTCTCGTGATGATGCTGCCGATGCTGTACTGGCTGTATCGGGACGCGAGCCGAAGGTGGTTGAAGAACCTCGTTCTTCTGACGGCCTTGATGTCTGCTGCATCTATCTTCGGCTCGCACTCACGCAGTGCGTTCCTCGGTGTTTCAGCAATGGCGGCCTTCCTGGTGATGAAGAGCGACAAGAAGGTCCCTGTCGCGCTTGCCGCCATGATATTCGGCGCCGTCGCCATTTTCTTCATGCCGCAGCAGTACTGGGACCGGATGGCATCGATCGAGCACTACCAGCAGGACTCTTCGGCGATGGGGCGTATCAACGTCTGGAAGACGGCGATCAACATCGCGAACGATCGATTGACCGGGGCGGGCTTCGAGTACTACGGGATCTCCGCGTTTCGTCGATATGCGCCCAACCCCGCAGATATTCATTCTGCGCATAGCATCTACTTTCAGGCCCTTGGAGAGCATGGCTGGATAGGGTTGCTGCTCTTTCTGTCCATATGGCTCTACATCTGGTTGACGTGCAGACGCGTCATACGATTCGGGGAAGAGTCGCAGGAAGCGCAAGCGCAGGTCCTGCTGGCGCGCATGATCCAGGTCAGCCTCGTCGGCTTCGGCGTCGGCGGGGCGTTCGTGAACATCGGCAATTGGGACATGGCGTACTACCTTGCGATTTCCGCGATCGCGGTAGCGAGACTGCAAGTGTCCGAACACGGCGCGCTCAGAAGTGGCCGCCTGACACGGACGCTTCCGGTGCCGCCAGCAGTTCGAACGCAGTCATTGTCGGCTCGCTCCAACGGCCGCGAGCGCCGCGAAGAGCTTGTCGGAGCAAACGGTCGTTCTCCACTCGAGCGTAACGAAGCTCCTTCCCGCACCCCCATCATCGGTCAAACTGATCAAGGTATATGACCTGCTTGCGGATGCGGATCCTTCGGAAGATTCGCCTCCAATTCATTCCATCGACTTCCGTGGCGCTCCTCAATACTCCCCCGCTCGACATCACCGTCGTCATCCCTACCTACAATCGATCTCGCTTGATCGGGCGCGCACTGGACAGCGTGCGAGCGCAAACCCGGCCACCGAGGGCAATTGTTGTCGCGGACGATGCTTCCGGTGACGACACGGTCGCGACGGTTGAGCGGTGGTCCCGAGAAAATCGCTTTCCTGTCGAAGTCGTACAGTTGCCGAGGAACGCGGGTCCGGGCGCGGCCAGGAACCGCGGTATCGCCTGCGCCTCCACACGCTACATAGGATTCCTCGATTCCGACGACGAGTACTTGCCGGATGCGTTGGAAGTGCTCGTCGGAGCGGCCGACCGCATTCCCGAGGCGGTGCTCAGCTTCGCGGACGCAACGGTCGTGTCCGATGATCTAACCGAGAAGCACGGACTCTTTCGGCCAAGGGTGAACCTCGAGACCGACGCCTGCCGAAGTGAAGAACGATCCGACCTGTTTCGATTATCGGATGCAACGAGCGCTTTGCTTGAGGCGAGCATCGTCCCCACCTCGGCCACTTGCTTCCGCCGCGATGCCGCCTTGCGAATCGGTGGCATGCCTGAAGCGTTTCGGGTGGGCGAGGACTGGCTGTTCTGGCTTCGGTTATCCGGCCAAGGCTCGTTCGTGTTCCAGTTGCGGGACGTCGCCCTGCATCATCGGCATCCCGAGAATCTCACGCGCCCCGACAGCGCGGAATTCATCTCTCGGGAAAAGCTGCGTGGCTACATCGCTCTCGAACGCGGCCTCGAGGGCATTCGCCTTTCGCCAGACCAGAAGCGCACACTTCGCCGATACATCGAACGACAATCGCGAACGTGGCGCTACAACCTGTCCCGACTCGGGCTGCGCGATTATGCACATGGCATTCGATCCGAAGTGGGACGATCGATCGGTTCGCCGATCCGACATATGATCGACGATCCACGCTCGGTCTTGCGTGCTGCATACTGGTCGATTGGCCGCCTCGGAAGCACGCGTGAAACAGCGCACCGATCGGCGTCGGTTTGACCCTCGATCGACGCTCGGCGTTGGGATGATACTCGGCGATCGCTGAAGTGAACCTGATCTCGATACTCAACACCGTGTTGCTCGTGTTCATCCTGGTGGGCGTTCTCACCTGCCTGCACAAGATCCGCCGGATCCACAAGATGGCATACGGCATCGAGAACGAGGCGGCGCAGGCGAGAACGGAAGCGCAAGCGCTTTTTGGTCAACTGGCAGCGCTCGCATCATTGGATCGATGCCTGGGCCTGAAAGGACCGATACCGTCCATGCGCGGGTGGGCTGCTTCTCCCGATTTCCTTCTCGCAGTCGCCGAGGAGGTTCGTGAACTTCGCCCGGGAAACGTCATCGAATGCAGCTCAGGCACCTCGACCGTCGTGATCGCACGCTGCCTCGAGATGAATGGTAACGGGCACGTCTACAGCCTGGAGCATGATCCGACCTATGCAGAGCAGACGCGCCGGCAACTGAAACGGTATGGTCTCGAACAATGGGCCACCGTCGTCAACGCCCCGCTGGAGCGAATAGCCGATTTCCCCGCGCCCTGGTACTCGCTTGTCGGGCTGCCAGAGACAGCACGCCAGGTCGATCTCGTCGTCATTGACGGCCCTCCGGGAACGCTTGGGCCGCTCGCGCGGTATCCGGCGCTCGCACGATTGGCCGATCGGCTGTCGCCCCGATGCTCGGTACTTCTCGACGACGCCGATCGTGCAGACGAGCGCGCGGCGCTCGGGCGCTGGGAGCAGGAGTATCCGGAATTCGTCCAGCAACGGCTTGCATGCGAGAAGGGTGCAGTTCTTATGCGACGATCTGCAGGGAGGGGCGAGAAGGCACTCGCAGTGGAAGGATGAGCGGAACTTCACACCGCACCTTGCCCTTCGCATCCACGATGCAGACCGTTGGCGACACCGTGCATGCATACCGAAGATGGATCTCGCTGGAACTGCGAGCGACACGGGGAGCCGGGAGCGGAAAACCGAGGTCGGGCCGGCATCTGGCGCTCTTCGCGTGGTCTCTGCCTCCCAGCAATTCAGCCGGGGTTTACCGGCCGCTGTCGTTCCTCGAGTACAGCCCTCGAGCGCGCTGGCGGGTCACCGCATTCGGCGGCGAGGCGACGGATCAGGACCGGATCGGCGGGGGCGAGCTTCTTGAGCGGGTTCCCTCTTCGACCACGATTCTGACTCTTGTAGGCACCACGCGAATCCCGTCCTGGTCGCTCTTCCCAAGAACGAACGGCGGGTTTCTCGACGCCATAGAATTTGCGCACGAAGCGATCGACCGCCTGAAAACGGACCCGCCATCAGCCGTCTTGGCATCGGGGCCAACCTTCGAGATGTTCATCACGGCAGCGTTTGTCGCGCGGCACTTCCGGACGCCGCTGATTCTCGATTATCGGGATGAATGGACCGAGTGTCCTTTCTCCTTTGTGCGACTGGGTAAAGACGATCGGAAATGGGAACGCCGCTGCCTCGCGCAGGCAGACAAAGTGCTGTTCACGACGCGATCGCAGCTTAAGCATCAACTCCTCACTTTCTCCGAACTCACCGTCGAAAAGACTCTGCTGCTGCCTAACGGATGGGAGCCCAGTGAGTTCGACCCTCACGCTGCAGCCCAAGGAGATCGAAATCCGAGTTCGACGCTGCGCATTGCTCTGGTCGGCAATCTCTCCGACCACGCACCGCCCGACGGATTCCTCCGCACCTTCGAGCGATTGCTTACCGTTCATCCTGAGTGGCGCCAACGCGTCGTCGTCGACTTCATCGGCCGCAAATCGCGAGATGCGACGGGGAAGTTGGAGGCTTTCCCGTTTCCTGCGAACGTACGCGCAATCGATCACATGTCGAAAACCCAGGCCGTCCGCGCAATGCAGCAAGCAGACATGCTGCTTCTGATCGCACTGCCCGAACTGGAGCGCTATCTTCCCGGCAAGCTCTTCGATTATCTGGCCACGAAGCGGCCGGTTCTGGTGTATGGAGCGCCCGGAGAAGCGTCGCGGACGGTCGAAGATCTCGGCGCAGGCTTGCGCTGCGAAGACGGCAACCACGAACGACTGCTCGAAATCTTCAGCAGACTTCAAGCCAATGATGTTGAGCCGCAATCGATAAAAATCGAGCGCTGGCTCGAAGAGCACCGACGCGACGTACTGGCTGGCCGGCTCTACGCACTTCTGGACGAGTTGCAGGAAGGCTCCCGCACACGCACCGACCCGTTCGCAGCCTTCTCCGGACGGACATAGCGAGACGATGACCGCACGCCGGAACTTCTATCTGGCGGCTGGGGAAAGCTACCTCGGTGTCGTCATCGGGCTGCTGAGTACGATCGTACTCGCGCGATTGCTGACGCCCGCCGAAATCGGAACGTTTTCCGTGGCCGCGAGCTTCACCGGGCTTGCGCACGCCCTCCGGGAGCTTGGCGTCGGGAATTACCTCGTTCAGGAGAAGGAACTCACCGACGAACGGATCCGGGCCGCATTCACGGTCAGCCTGCTCGCCGCGTGGCCTGCAGGAGCTGCGTTGCTCGTTGCCTCCCCTTGGGTAGCGCGGTTCTACCGGAACCCGGAACTCACGCCGATCCTCGTCGTGTTGGCAGCGAACTTCTTTCTGCTCCCATTCGGATCGGTCACGCTCGCCTACCTACGGCGCTCGATGCTGTTCGGCCGCGGGCTGATCATCAACGTGTCGGGCTCAGCGGTGCGCGTGGCGGCGTCGATCGCACTCGCGCTCGCGGGAATGGGCGCCCTCTCCCTGGCACTCGGCGCTAGCGCGGGCCTACTCACCACGGTGATTCTCGCGACGATCCTACGGCCCAAACGATTGCCCTGGTTGCCCGGCTTCCGCGAGTTGCGTCGCGTACTGAAGTTCGGGCTGACCGTGACCGGCGGAAGCCTGGCCGGCTCTGCCAACGAGGCGGCGCCTGATCTCATCATCGGCAAGGTGCTTGGTGCGGCCGACACCGGCATGTTTAACAAGGCGCTTGGACTGGCAACGATGATCAACAACCTGATCATGCAGCCGCTGTGGAAGTTCATGATGCCGTACTTTTCGCAGAAGAGCCGCAGCGGCGAAAATGTGGCGCCGATCTACCTGCGCATCGTGTCAGTCGTCACCGGTTTCACGTGGCCGGTACTGCTGACTGCTGCAATCGCTGCCGATCCGATCGTCCAGCTACTCCTCGGATCACAATGGCTCGACGCTATTCCCGTCGCGCGAATCCTCTGCATCGCAGTGATAATCGGTGCCGCGTTCTCGCCCCTGTCATCATTCCTCATCGCCCGCTCCCGTGTCGATCTGTATCTGCGAGCGGCGATGCTGGCTTTCCTCTTTCGTGCAGGCTTCCTGCTGGCGACGGTCTGGTTCGGCCTTCAGGTGGTCGCTTGGGGCTTCGTAGGCGGTGCGCTCGCGAATTCCTGCTACGCCGCTTATCTCCTGCGGCGCTACATGTCGATCGGGGTACGCGACTTGCTTCAGTCTTGGAAGCGCAGTGCCCTGCTTTCCGCGATCGTCGGGCCGGTTGCACTCGGTGGCATCGGGCTGTCCTTGGAGCTCGAGCTTGTGCCGATCCTGTCGCTAATGATGGTTTTCACAGTCTCCGCGACGACTTGGCTCGCAGCCGTCTCGAAGGTCCATCCCGACGCAGCCGTGGAAGTATTTCAGGTCATGCGCAAGATGAGCGAGAGCATTCGCATCGGCCGCTTTCGAAGCGGAGATTGAGCAGTCGCAGGGTAGTTGTAGTGAGCGAGTCGGTTTCCGTCGTAATACCGGTTTACAACCGCGCGGCCACGCTTGCCAGGGCCATCGATTCCGTCCTCGCGCAAACGCACCCCGTCGAGGAGATATGGATCGTCGACGACGGTTCGCGCGACGATTCTCCCGCGGTGGCCCAGCGCTACGCGGCCCGCCATGAATCAGTCCGGTTCCTGCGTCAGCACCATGCCGGTGCTGCCTCGGCCCGCAATCTCGGCATGTCGCAAGCCAACTCGACCTGGATTGCGTTCCTCGACTCCGATGACCGCTGGCATCCTGAGAAAAATGCGCGGTGCATGCAGATGATCAATTCGTGCCCCGAGTGCGATTTCCTCCACACCTCCTACTTCGTCGAACGCAATGGCAACCTGCAACCTCGACTGAACAATGTACGTGAGATCCGTGAAGACAGGAAAAGGATGCTGTCGATCTTCGGCGTGAAGACCTCCACGGTCTGCTTCCGGCACAGCCTGCTCGACGGCACCGGCTTCTTTCGCGAAGATCTTCACACTTGCGAGGACTACGAATTGTTCTGGCGACTGATAGCGGTTTCGCGTCGGATTGCCTACCTCACCGACAACCTGGTCACCGTCGTCGAAAGCGCCAACAGTCTCACGGCGGTCACCGACCCGCTCGATCGTCGCAAGGACGACGCACTCGCGATCAGCTCGGCACTTACGTGGATACGGACGCGGTCCGACGATCCCGAATTGGTCTCCGGGATGCGTTCGCACCAATACTGGGCATTCGTCGAATTGATGCGAGTCGGCTTGAAGACCGCCAGTCTTCCGGCCGTCGCCCAGAGTTTCGGTTTCGCGGCTCGTCACCTAGGCCTATCGCGAGGCTCTAGAGCGGCAATGTCGGCACTCGCAAGCCTGCACCGCGACACACGAGAGAATCGCCGACCGGGGTAGGTCATGCGTCCGCCGGCTGGTGCCCGAGCGACGCGGAAATCCATGTGGTGGCGGCAACCAGGATGACGGGAAGCGCGAACAACACCCCCTCAAGAGGTGCCCAAGGATCGACACGGCGTTGACATTGCTTTCACGTATCCGTCGGCTTGTCGGGTTCACCGAAGTCGTAGAACATCGGGTCCTCGAAGCGGCGCATCGAGGAAGGAAGAACAATGCCGTCAAAATTCTCCCGCTGGTTTGGCGCCTTGGTGCTTCTCGCCGGCGTGGCTGGATGCGGCGGCTCCGGAGGAGCGGGGACGGAAACGCAGACGGCGCCTGATTCGGGTCCGGCTCCTGGGCAAGAGGAACCGCGGACGCCCTCGCCGTCCGACATCGTCGTCCTTCGCGGCACGGATCCCTCCGTCAAGACAACCGGTACCTTTGTCCGCATCGACGGAGGACCGCTCGCCGAGAGCGCGCAGGTGCTCCAGAGCACCGGCGACGGCGCCGCTCGCGCCGTGTTCGAGGTGAGCGTTCCGCGTACCGGCTATTACGACGTCGCGGTCCGCTGGCCGAAACCCGCCTTCGAACCGGCGGCAGTCGCCGTATCGGTGGATCACCGGTTCGGCGTCGTCGATGCAGCGGTGCTCGATCAGGGGACGTCGATTGGCGAGTGGAACTCGATCGGCGTCTTCCCATTCGAAGCCGGCGGCGACGACACCATCGCGCTCATCAAGATCGGCGCCTCGACGCTCGTCGTCGATGCGATCCGACTGCATTGGGAAGGAAACACGGCGCCCGCCCTCGAACAGGCCGAGGCGACGCTACCGGTCGGTCAGGTCGATGACGCGTACTCCGGTCAACTGTCTGCGCACGGCGGCGTGGCACCGTACCGCTGGAGCGCGACACGCGGCGAGTTCCCTCCTGGCCTCGCGCTCGAAGCTTCCACCGGGAAGCTGACCGGAACCCCGAGCGCCGCCGGCGTTTTCACGCCGATCGTAGAAGTGCGCGACGCGGCGGGCGCCGTGGCCGATGCGGTCGTGCGCATCGAGATTCTCGCTGCCACCGATCCCGTTCCCGAAGACCCGTCTCCGGATCTGCGCGAACTGTCCGAAATCGTGCGCACGATGCCGGAAGGCGAGTGGAAGAAAGTCAATCTCAACGAATTCTCGAGCGCCTGGCCGCCGCTCGATCTGCGCCCGGGCTACTACGGCAACCCGGCTGCGATCATCCGCGCCTGGAGCTCGTTCGCCTGGGACTCGAAGCGCGGCAACCTCATTCTCTACGGCGGCGGCCACGCGAACTACAGCGGCAACGACGTCTATTTCTGGCGCGGCTCCACCCGCAAATGGGAACGTGCCTCGCTGCCGAGTGCGATCCGCCAGGACAGCGTCGGTCATTGGCACGCGGTGGACGGGCCGTACAACGCCCCCGCATCGGCCCACACCTACGACAATTCAATCTATCTTCCCATCGTCGATCGCTTCCTCACGCTCGGCGGCGCCGCGTTCAACAACGGCTGGAACTACGTGCTCGAGGACGGCGCCGGCCGTACCGGGCCGTACCTGTTCGATCCGAACAGGGCGGATCCGATGAAGGTGGGCGGCACCACCGGCTCACACATCCAGCGTGGCGGCGCGCATCCGGAAGTCGTCGGCGGGCGCATGTGGCAGAACCGGGACGCCTTCCGGAACGGAAGGCTCGTCATGCCCAGCGGCTACAGCTTCATCAACGCCTGCACGGCATACGCGCAGGAGAACGGCAAGGACGTCGTCTATATCCGGCAGACCTATGCGCTGCATCGATACACCTTGCACGAGCTGAGCGACCCGACGAAGGACACGTGGGAGAAGGTCGGTACGTACTGGGACGGCCCCGGGAACCAGGTAGCCTGCGGATACGATGCGGTGCGCCGGCTCTTCGTACGCACGGCAATCAACGATGTCCCCTTCGTCTACTGGAACCTGAACACGCCCGGGGCATCGAACCGCGATCAGACCGTCGTTCCGCTCGATGCAAGCGGCGAATTCGCGCGGATGCTATCGAGCGGAACGATGTCGATCCGCAACTGCGGCTTCGACTTCGACCCCACGCGCGCGCGCTTCATGCTGTGGTGCGGCGGCGGGCAGGTCTGGATGCTGCAGCCTCCGGCGACGATCTCGCGCGAAGGCTGGACGATCGAGAAGCAGCGGGCGCCGAGGCAGGCCGTGCCCGGCGCCGACGTCGGCACCGGCATCCTCGGCAAATGGAAGTACGCGCCGAACCTCGACGCCTTCGTCGCCTTGCAGGATCCGAATGCCGGAAACGTCTGGATCTACAAGCCGGTCGGCTGGAGGAATCCGTCGCCCTGATCAGGCAGGCACCTGCTCAACGGCTCCGGCGTTCGCCGGCGTTTGCCGCGTCCGCGGCAACACGACGATATAGACGGCTTCGCTGATCGGAGCCGCGAGGCGATGGCGCTGCGTCTCGCGCAGCCCACACGCATCGAGCAGCCGATGGACCTGCTCTTCGGTGATCGGGAAACGGGCCGACGGCTGGTGGCCGAGCAGCGATTTCACGCGTCGTCGAAGCCGCTGGTACGGCGAGCTGAACGAATGGTTGATGACGATGGGGCCGCGGCTCAGCGCCGCAACCCCGCGAAGGAAAGCGATCTGCTCGTCCAATGGAAAATGCATGAGCACGCGCGCACAGAGCACCCCGTCGAAGCGGGGATCGCTTTCGGTGAGCGACCTCGCATCGGCGACTTCCGTCGAAAAGAGGTCGCCGAAGCGCCCAAGGCGCTCGTGGGCGACCTGCAGCATCTGCTCGGAGATGTCCATGCCGTGCACGCGAAAGCCTGCCTCGAGCAGCGGCTCCGCGAGCCGCCCGGTGCCGCAGGGGATGTCGGCGACGCGTGCTCCTGCTGGAAGCAACCGGGCGAAGATCGAACGAACGAGTCGTCGTTCACGATCATTGAAGACCCGGCCGGCAAGACTCGAGAATCGCTCGCCGTCGTAGTTGCGTGCGACACGCGTGTCTCGATAATGCGTATTGGCATCCCAGCCATTTCCCTCGTGGCTCTTACTGCTCATCCCGGTCGTCTCCATTAAGCAGCCGGAAACACGGCGTCCGATAGTCGTTTGAGATCTTCGAGCAACAGTGGACGCCGGAACCAGCGCTGCGCAGGGCCGGCTGCGGAAGCATTCAACCACAAACTGACGAGGAAGTACCCGCGCAGCCAGCGCAGCGCGTCCTCATCGAAGGGCATGAGGCTGCGGTAGCCACGAAGTACAGCTGCTTCCATCTCTCCGGATCGTCGATGCACGCGGCGCGACAGCGGGTTTCCCATTGAAACGACCATTTGTCCGAGAAACTGGGCAAGGTCGTACTCGACGAGATTGCGATACCCTGCGTGAGCGTCGATGCCGTAGATCCGCGTACCGGATACGAGAAAGTTGTCGGGCTTCGCGTCGCCGTGCAATCTCGCGCGCTTGAAACGTCTGCCGTCGAAGGAACGCCGCTCATTTTCGAGCCATTCGATGGTCAAGCGGGCGGGATGGTGCGGTGCCAGACGAGCCGACCGAATCCGCAAGCTCGCGCACTTCTCCTCGAAATCGACCGGCCCTTCTTCGCAGGCCATGACCTGATGAAACGCGGCAAACCAGCGGCCGATCCCTTCGAGGAGTCGGTCCTGGACCTCCGGCGAGCTCGCACGCAGGACGCGAGATGCGGTATCAGCCTCCAGGTATTCCATCACGATCGTCGCGTCGCGCAGCGCGAGCGGTTGCAGCACGTGGAACCCGCCGACACGATCCGACTGCTCGAAAAGCTGCCGCTCCAGGAGGAACTGCTGCTGTGCGGCGAACCGGGCCGCCGCGACGCTCTCTGCCTTCAATGCCTTGAGGAACACCAGCCGTCCGCAACGGATGCAACGGGCCGTGCCGGTTTTCGAGTTGTGTCGGAGTTGCACGGACGAAAGCCGCCAATCGATCTGGCGGCAATCCGGGCATTCGAGCGCGGATACAGCCGCGCTCAGCTCCGGATCCTTCATGATGAGGAGGCCCCGACGATCGGAATCCCGTTTCTCATGGCTCCACGGCGTTCCTGTCAGTCGGCAGTACGAATGAAGAATATGTTTGTGTCGGCATCGCGCATGAAGACGAGTCCCTTCATCTCCGGAACGTAAGTAAAACGTCCGTAGATGTAATGCAACCCGCCCTTGGCCACCTCGTTGGATGGGACGTTCCCGGTCACCTCGGCTACCGTGACGTCGAATCTGTCTGCGTCGATCCGATACAGTTTCGAGTCGCCGCGTCTCCAGAACCAGAATACGTCTACCGCAGAGTCGTACACGAGTTGCCCGGAACCGGCTGCCGCCTGGGCCGCGGGTCCCGTCACTTCGATGCGCGAGATACGGGCTTCGGCGTTCAGATCGAACACCGCTGCTCCGACGTTTATGTTGGAAAGTCGCAGCATACGGTTGCGCCGCGTATCGATCGCGTACGGCGTCTCGTAGCGCGATGGACCTCGGTCGCCCAACCGGTTCCAACGGTTGCTCGCCTGGTTCCAGCGAAAGAGTTGTCCGCGCGGCGAGTGAACGTAGACGTTTCCGTCGGCGTCCTTCGCCACGCCCGCGGCGTACGAAGCGATGCCCGGCTGGTCCGGCAATGTGCCGTCCGGCAGATAGTCGTTGGTTTCCGGATCGAACGCATCGACGGTGTCCGCGCTGTTGGCGGTCTTCGACCACAGCGCCGGCGCACCGAAGAAGCCGAGAATGTTCCGCTGGTCGATGAACTGCAGGGTCCAATACGTGTGACGTGCCGCCGGACGTCCGTCGGCGTAGTGAGCCGGCCCCTTGTCCGCGATCGGCGGCGCTTCGCTCGGCTCGTTGCGGCGTACCCAGACCGGCTTCTCTGCGCCCAGCCTGATCGAGAAGATCTCGTTCCCGGCGTAATCCGCGTGTCCGCCGCCGGCGATGAACAACTCGCTTCCCTTCGTCTTGAGCGCCCCCCCCGAGTACGCCAGGATCCCTTTCTTTCCCATGACGCCGAGCGAACCTCGGTAGTCGCGAAATGCCTTCGCCTCGGATAGACGGGTATCCGGAATCTCGTACCAGCGGTACAGCGGCAGCTTCGCAGCCCACGAAGGCATCGCCGGCTCGACTCCCACCGGACGCGATGGCGGCAACCTGCCCGCCGACTTCGGCGAGACGTCGCTCGTGCGGACCACTCCTTCGGCTCGCTTCAAGCGGTCATTGGGCTCGTCGGCCTCTCGCGCAAGGCCCCGCGGAACCAACGCCCATTTCGGATCGGCTTCCCAGCCCCAGGCGGCGAAATGAGGTGCGCCGAAGCGCAGCCATGCCGCTTCGCTACCCGGCGTACCCCAGGTCGAAGCGAGCGCGGCGAGCGCGACGGTTGCGAAGCCCTGATCGAGCGAGTTCGTGCTGTTCGCGTTCGGGCGCGCGCGAGGCGCCCATTGCGACGCGCCGTCGTAATCCTGGTACTGCGCAGCAACGTGGGCCCATCGCTGATACAGCGCGCCGGTCCTTGCGTCGACGAAGGGCAGCGTGTAGTCGCCGAGATGATAGGGGTCCGCGCCCTCGGCCAGCACCTGCTGCACGAAAAAGGGCGCGAACCATTGCTTCAGCGCCTGAGCAGGCAGGTCGAGCTCGACGGCCCGATTCAATGAGTACATGAGGAACGCGTGCATCCAGATCGCATCGCGCCGCTTGACCGAACCGCCCGATCCGTAGCCGTCGTTCCCTTCGCTCCAGTAGTGCAACGGATTCCCGTCGCGCAGGCGCCCCTTCGAGCAGTCGCCTGCAGTGTTCGCCCATTTCCAGTCGCTGCGCTGGAAGTTGTCGTCGCGCCGTACGCCGCGCGTGCCCTCGAAGCGTACGATCGTGTCCTCGACGGCTTCGTGCAGGTAGCGCCGGAAGGGCGGATCCTCCTCGGGTGCCGCCCATGCGGCCTCGGCAAGCATGCGAAAGCCCCACGCAACGCCGCGCAGTTGCCCGCCGATCCCGAGATGGGATCGGTCGGCGCCCTTCGAATAGCAGAACAGGCCGTATAGTCCCCAGGAGTTGTCGAGCAGCGAGAAGCTCGCCCAGAACTCCAGTTGCTCGAGGTAGAAGTGCTCCCCCGTCAGCAGGTAAGGGAGGAAAAACGGCTGAGGCTGATGCGCGTTGTCGGGGTTCCACCCCTTCCGGTCGAGTGCCCCGACCGGCTTCACGCGGTCCTGGGCGTCGGTATAGCCGTAGCCGAGATCGAGCATTGCCAGCGTAGGGCGCGCATAGGCGGAAACCGGCTTGCCAAGCGCGTGCCCCGTGTGCCCGCGGTCGACGAAGCGGGCGACCGCCCCTTCCCTCAGATGGACGGGCCAGGCGGCCGCGAGATCGGCCTGTCCGAGCGCGACTTCGCGAAGCTCGGCGCTACCGTCGTAGAGCCAGGCAACCATCCACTTTGGATAAGGCCCCAGATCCGGGCGGCCGCCCGTGGTCGGCATCGCGGGAGTCCACAATCCGCGCTCGAAGATGTCCTTGCGCGCCGAAGCCCAACTCTTCGCGATCGCCGACCGGCTCGCAGCTGACAGACGGATCGAGGAGTCGTAGTTCGGAATCGCCTGCGTGCTGGCGAGGTACGCGACGTTGTAGTCGATGTCGAGCGGCGCCGGTGCCCGCCCCTGCCAGAACGTGCGCGTCCAGCGCGACATGTAGACATGCTCGACGCTGGCACGCCGATACGCTTCCTTCGGCTTGTCGTGGCCGAGCGTGATCGAGACGTCGTAGTGCTGGTTCTGCAGCTTCTCGGTGTCCGTGATCTCGGCAATCACGCGCGTGCGCGTCGTCTTCAGCGCAGGCCAGAACTGGACTTCGAACGACGGACGCACCGACCGATGTTCATCGGTTCCCAGGTCGGCCGATTTGCCAGCATGGTCGGCGACGATTGCCGTCGTCACGATCGGTCCTTTCGTCCACAGCGTGAACTTGCCGCGGGAGATCAGATCGCGCGCCGAGGCGCTTCCCGCGGCGCCGGCGTTCAGCGCCAGCACGGCGTCGAAGTCGAAGACATCACCGAGCATCGACGCCCGATCGAGCGCGTCTTCGTCGCGGCAAGGCCCGTCGATGAAGCTTAGTTCCACCGCGCCCTGCGCCGGGAGCCGGGGCAGGATCGCCGAGACGACGGCGAAGCGCACGGAGCCGTCCGCATGGCGCGTCTTGACGTCGGCCTGTGACGGAATCGGCCAGCCGTCGACCAGCAGTTGCGGGCAGCGCGCGATCTCGGCGGAACGAAACGGCCGTCCGAACTGCAGCGGCTGGTCGACGAGCGCCCGCCCTTCGCTGCTGCGCACCTGCAGTGTGTTGCGCACACCGCTCTCCGGCAGCGCGGGGACGGGCGAGAGCGCAAGTACCGCAGCAATCGCGGACAGCACGGCTCTTCCGAAGTGCATTGGACCTCCTGGTTCGGGTCGTCCCCGCTACCGCAGTACGATACCGGCGGAACGAATTTCCGGTGAAGCAAGCAAGTTGTCCACGCCCACAGCCGCCACGCCGACTCTCGTTTCCGAACGGAAATCCTGCTGCATCTGTGGATCACCGGCCCTGCGCCGGTTCTCGGCGCACGCTTCCGACACGAGGGATCGTGCCCCCGTCGCAATCGTCGAATGTCGCTCGTGCGCTTTCGCCTGGCAGTACCCCGTCGGACGCACCGAGCACGAATCGGTCGCGTGGTTCGACGCCGCTTACGAAGGCAACGATCCGACGAAATCCGGTTACTTCAGCACGGAGGGCAAACGCGAGATCGCGCAGTTGGAACTCGAGTTCGTGAACGGCTTGCCCACCCCCGGAAGATCGCTGCTCGACATCGGCGCCGGCTCGGGTGTCTTCGCCATGCAGGCGGTCGATAGCGGCTGGTCGGTCACCGCCATCGATCCGGCGCTCGACGCAGTCCGCCTGCCGCGCAGCGATCGACTCCGGGTGCTGCGCGGAACGCTCGACGACATACGAATCGACGAGCGTTTCGATGTGATCACATTGTGGGACGTGATCGAGCACGCGACCTCGCCGGCCGAACTCGTTGCCGACGCGACCCGCAGGCTCGACGACGACGGCTGGATCGTCGTCGAAACGGGGAACTACAAGAGCGCCGCGCGGGTGACCGGCGGCATCGACCACTGGATCTACCAGCTCGACCATCGCTGGTACTTCTCTCCGGACTCGCTGCGCCTGCTGCTCGAGGAGCTGGGCTTTCGCGAGTTCGTCCTCTCCGATCGGGTACTTCGACCAGGCTGGAACGGAAGCGTCCGCTTCGCCGGACCGTCGCGTCGCAATCTGCTGAAGGCGGCAATACGCGATCCGCTTCGCGCCGGTTCGCATTGGCTGCAGTACCGCCGCCTTCGCACGGCGAGCACATGGAACGCCTCGGGGCTCGAGATCTTCACGCTCGCCGCGCGCCGATGACGGGCATCGGCGCTCAGCTTCTCCGGTACACGAAGAACTCCGCGAACGAGCCGGTGTGATAGTCGCCCCGGTAGGGATACCGATTCGGCAGTTGCTCGACCAATGCGAACTCGGGCCGACGCTCTCGCACCCATCGAGTGAACCTGCGATGCTTCACGTGCGTTCCCTCGTAGCCGGCGTTGTCGTCGGTGTCGCTCGCATAGACGATCGCGTATCGCTTCGCCGCGTCGAAGAGCAGGCGCATGTAACGCTCGTAGACGTCGTCCTCGATCAGGTGATAGATCACGTCCAGCGACAACGCGAGTTCTGCGCTCTCTCCCGCGTATTCCTCCATCGTTGCGAAACGCTTCGTCGGATCCGATTCGAACCGGGCGCGGCACTGCGCTACCGCGGTGGAACTGACGTCGAACCCGAGATACGCCGGATAACCCGCCAGCGCGAGCTGGTTCCCGTCGCCGCAACCGAACTCGATCACGCTTTGCACGTCGTGCTCCCGCACGAACCGGTTCAGCACCTCGGCCTTGAACTCGGCGAAGAAGGTGTACGAGCCGACGCCGGAGTTGCCGCCGCTCGCGTAGCGCTGTTCCCAGTACGCCTCGGAACCGGGGAAGCGTTGCGGCGCACTCCGGTCGTTCGGCACATGCGTCCGGTGCAGCCGTCGCGCCAGGGCTCCGACGACCGGAATGCGTCCGAGTATCTCTTTCATCGGGTGCGAGCGGTGAAGCGTGGATGCCGCACCGATTCTGGCCGATGCCACGCGTGTCCGGCGAAAGCCCACGACGCACTCGAAGCTCATTCGGCATGGCGACCGGCGCCCTCGCGTTACCCTGTCGCACTCGAGTGCGACCGCGACGGAGTACCGGATCGTGATCTTCGTCTCGCTCACCACCATTCGATCCCGGCTCGAGCGCGTGGACGAGATTCTCGCGTCGCTGCTGCACCAGTCGCGATCGCCGGATGCGATCCTGCTGAACGTGTCGCATGAGCCGTTCCTACTCGACGAGGGAATCGACGAACCCGACCTCGAGCGCTTCACGACCGCTGTCGTGCGCAACGACGACCGGATCCGGGTGCGCTTCGTCGAAAACCTCGGTTCGTATCGCAAGATCGTCCCGGCGCTCGAGAGCGTTCGCGACCCCGACGACATCATCGTTACCGCCGACGACGACATTCCGTATGCGCCGCACTGGCTCGAACGACTGGTCGAGCAGGTCGGCGACACGCCCGCGACACCCGCGTACCGATGCCGGCAGCTCAGCTGGGACGGCGCGTGTCTGCGTCCCTACGAAAAATGGCCTTTCGTCGGAGACGGAGTCGTTCCCGCCGAGCGCGAGCCGCGACTCGATCTGCTCCCGACGAGCGGCGCCGGCATCGCCTTCCGCCGCGGATACTTCGACGAATCGGATCCGCTGGACGAACTTCGGCGCCTCGCACCGATGCAGGACGACATCGCACTGCGGCTGCTGATGCTCTCCAAGAACGTGGCGGTCGCCTGGCGACCATCCGATGCCCACGGCGAGCGCTTCGAGGAGTTCCGCTCGCACGAGAACGTCGTCGACCTGTACCGGCACAACCGGCGCGCCGACTGGCTCGGGCACACGCCCAACGACGCGGCGCTGCGCCGGGTCGCGGCGCTGCTCGCCCCGCGCGCCCGGGCCCCGGAAGCGCGCGAATGGTTCGAGCGCATCCGGCGCGGCACGGCGCTTCCGCGCCGGATCGACCGCCGCCTGCGCGAGCTGTACTGGGAGTACCGAAGCGCGCGCCGGCGCGAAGCAGCGCACTGAAGCGCGCGCCCGCCGATGCGATACTCGCGCCGATGAAACGCGCGCTGCTGATCGGATTCCAGTTTCCGCCGCTGGTCGGCACCAGCGGCGTGCAGCGGATGCTGCGCTTCGCCGAGCACCTCCCGGCATACGGGTGGAAGCCCTACGTGTTGACCGCGTCGGCAGGAGCGATGCCGCAGACCGATCCGCGAACCCTGCACGACATCCCCGAAGGCGTGACCGTCGTCCGCTCGTTCGCCCTGGATGCGGCGCGTCATCTCGCGATCGGAGGCCGCTACTGGCGCCGCCTGGCGATCCCCGATCGCTGGGCCTCGTGGATTCCCTTCGCCGTACGCGACGCCTGCCGGTTGATCGATCGCGAGGCGATCGACGCCGTGTGGACGACCTACCCGATCGCCTCCGCACACCGGATCGGCAACTGGGTGCACCGGCTGCGGGGCCGACCGTGGATCGCCGATTTCCGCGATCCGATGGCGCAGGACGACTACCCGAGCGACCCGCTGCTGTGGCGCAGCTTCGAGCGTATCGAGCGCGAGGCGGCACGCCGCGCCGCCTTCCTCACCTTCACCTCGCCCGGTGCGCGCGATCTCTACGCACGCCGCTACGGAGCCTCGTTCGACGACGCGCGCTTCACGCTGTTGATGAACGGCTATGACGAGGGCAGCTTCGCCGGCATCGAAGTCACGCCGCCGCCCGCGCGCGCGCCGTCGAACGACGCTCCGCTCGTGCTGCTGCACAGCGGCGTCGTCTATCCCAGCGAACGGGATCCGACGCAGTTGTTCGCCGCGCTCGCATCGCTGCGCGCGCGTGGAGCCGTGTCGCGCCGGACCCTGCGGCTCCGCTTCCGCGCTTCATCGCACGACGCGATGCTCCAGGAGCTGGCGGCTCGCCATGCGGTGGGCGACCTGATCGAGCTGCTGCCGCCGATCGGCTATCGCGACGCCCTGGCCGAGATGCGCGAGGCCGACGGGCTGCTCGTGCTGCAGGCGGCGAACTGCAACGGCCAGATCCCGGCCAAGCTCTACGAGTACCTGCGCGCGCAACGGCCGATTCTCGCGCTCGCCGACCCTGCCGGCGACACCGGACGGCTCGTCGCCTCGCTCGGCTCGCCGCACGTGGCGGCCCTCGAGGATGCGCAGGCGATCGAGTCGGCATTGGCGGATTTCCTCGATGCGATTCGACGTGGCGCTGGCTTCGTCGTCGCCGGGGAACGCGTGGCCGCGTTTTCGCGCGGGCGACTCACCGGCGAGCTCGCCCGGCTGCTCGATGCGGCAACGACCGGCGAGGCGGTCACGCAGCCTGCTTCGGCGATGCGAGGTTCCGCAGTGCGCGCAGGCCGAAACGCGTCCGCGTCCGGTCCCACGGAGTGAAACGCGGAAGCATCGACACATCGGTGCCGCGCTCGGCGGCACCCGGTTCGGTGGTGAACGCGAAACGATAGCCGGCCCGCAGGGCCATCGCGGCGTGCGTCGGATCGAAATCGCGGCCGAGACGCCCGTTCGGATACGCGAAGAGGTCGATCTCCTCGCCGAGCAGCGCGCGCAGATCGTCGCGTCCGCCGCGAATCTCCTCCCACGAAGCATCCTCTTCGAGCGCGACGAGGATCGGGTGCGTGCGGGTGTGTCCGCCTACCGTCATCCCGCGCAGACGCAGCTCGCGCACCTGCTCGGGCCGCATCATCGGGTCGAAGCGGACACGGACGCCGCAATGCGTTTCGAGCCGCTCGACCGCCTGCTCGCGCTCGTGCGGCGATCGGTGCTTCACCAGCGCGATGATGCGTTCGGCGCCCGCGCGACGCGACGCTGCGTCGCCGATCGAGAGACGCGCCGCATCCGGATCGGCAGGCCCGGAAATTCCGTTCGGCGGGCCGGCCGCGGCGCCATCGAGCAGCGCGCCGACGTCGATCGTCATACGTTCGGTACGCCGCAGCGCCTCGAAGATCCGGTCGTTGAACATCGCCCCGCCCTGCAGATAAGCCGTTGCGATGAAGAACGCTGCCCGCACGCCGTGACGCTCGAGAATCGGCAACGCGATCTCCGCGTTGTCGCGGTAGCCGTCGTCGAAGGTGAGGACGGCCGCGCGCGCGGGGAGCGTGCCGGCGACCAGGCGCTCGCAGGCCTCGATCGGATCGAGCACGTGGAACTGCGACCCGATCCAGCGCACGATCGCCTCGAAGCGCCGCGCATCGGGCTCCCCGGGGAACATCGGGTCGGTCCGTTCCGGCACGCGATGGAACAGGAACGCAGCCAGGCGCGCGCGCTCGCCGGCGGGCGACACCGCCGCCGTCAGCCAGCGGATCAATGCCGGACCCTCTCGTCGGCCATCGGCGAGGCGCGCAGCCACAGCTCGAGAATCATCAGCACCCACACCATCGTCCCGTAGTAGCCGGCGTGCCCGGCCTTCAGGTGCGCCAGCAGCGCATCGAGGAACTCGCCGCGGATCACGCCGCGCGCGGACAACGAACGCAGCGCGTCGTCGGCCGTCGCCCGCAGCCGCTCGTGCGTGAGCAGCCAGTCGCCGAAGGGCACTCCGAAGCCCTGCTTCTTCTTGTCGATGATCTCGTCGGGCAGGAAGCCGCGCAGCGATTCGCGGAAGAAATGCCGCAGGCGCCGCCCCTTGAGCTTCTGCTCGGGCGCCAGGCGCAGCGAATGCTCGACCAGCGCCTGCGTGAGCATCGGAAAGCACACCTCGACGCCCGCCGCGTGGCACATGCGGGTGACCTTCGGCAGGTCGCTGTCGGCGAGCGTGAACTTGAAGTCCCACGCGAGCAGCTTGTCGATCTGCGACATCGGCTCCTCGGCGGCACGCGCGCGCTGCCAGACCTCGCGCTCGAGGGCGAGCGGTTCGTCCGCGCGCACGTCGGCGAGAAACCGGTCGGTGAACACGCGCGTTGCGCCGAGCCGGTTCAACAGGTTGTAGCGCGCCTGCAGCCGATCGGGCAGCGGCTCCTTCGCCTGCTCGACGTAGCTGCGCGCCTTCGCCACGTATTTCGCGTCCACGCCGCGCATCGCGCCGAACAGCAGCGGCTCGACGAGCGCCGCGCGCATTGGCCCGGGTACTCGGTCGTACAGCGCGAACACCGCCTGCTTCGCATAGCGCTCGTTGCCGCCGTACAGCTCGTCGCCGCCGTCGCCGCCGAGCATGCGTGCGACGCCGGCCTCGCGCGCGAGGCTGGCGCAGAAGAAGGTCGGCACCGCCGAAGAGTTGCCGAAAGGCTGCTCGTACTGCGTGGCGACCGCCTCGACGCCGTTGGATACGTCGTCGGGCGTCAGGTAGTACTCGGTGTGGTCGGTGCCGAAATGCTTCGCGGCCAGGCGCGAGTAGTGCGACTCGTCGTAGCCGCCGACGTCGAAGCCGATCGAGAACGTGCGCGCCGGTGCGCCGTACTGCTTCGTGACGAGCCCGGCGATGGTCGAGCTGTCGGTGCCGCCCGACAGGAAGCAGCCGATGCGCTCGCGAGCGTGCCCCGCGGTGCACTCGGCAACGCCGCGCGCGAGCGCGTCGAGGAACTCGCCCTTCTCGCGCTCGAAATCGAAGGGTCGATGCTCGTCGAACACCGGTTGCCACCAGCGGACGAGTTCCGCCGCGCCGCGCTCGATGCGAAGCGCCTCGCCGAGGTCGAGCCGGCGCACGCCGCGGCAGATGCTGTACGGCGCCGGGATCATGTGGAAATACGCGTAGTCGAACGCCGCCTGCCAGTCGACCTCGGCGGCCACGTCGGCGCGATTGGCGGCATCCGCCGGGCGGGCGCCGAAGCCGATCCGCCCCGGCTGCTCGCAGAAGAAGAGCGGAAAGGTCGAGAAACGATCGACGGCGAGCAGCGCTCGGCGGCGCTCGGCGTCCCACAGCGCGATCAGGAACTCGCCGGCGATCGACCCGAGCACTTCATCGCCGCGCTGCTGCCAGGCATCGAGAAGCGCCTGTGCCGGATCGCGCAGCACCTCGCCGAGCGGCGAGTCCAGGAAGCGCAGCCGCCCGAATACGAGCGCACCCGAGCCTGCGCGCTGCACGAGCGAACGGCCCGGCGCGGAATTCGTCGCCGGATCGGGCGCGAGATCGACGCGTCCGGTCGCGGAATCGATCGTGCCGCCAAAGGGAATCGGCAGGCGTGAATGCTTCAAACCAGAACCTCCGCCGGAGCCGGATGACCGAGAAAGGCGGTCGGGCTTGCGGTGAGGCCGTAGGCCCCGGACTGGAACACCGCGATCAGGTCTCCGGGCTCGGCATGCGCGAGCGGCATCCGGTCGGCGAGCAGGTCGAGCGGCGTGCACAGCGGGCCGACCACCGACTGCACTTCGTCGAGCGGCGCGCCGATGCGGTTGGCCACCGCGACCGGATAATTCTTGCGCAGCACCTGGCCGAAGTTGCCCGACGCGGACAGATGATGATGCAGCCCGCCGTCGGTGACGAGAAAGACCTGTCCGCACGACTCCTTTCTCTCGAGCACGCGGCAGACGTAGACCCCGGCTTCGGCGACGAAATAGCGGCCCAGCTCGATCACGAGCGGCGCGCCGATCTCGCCCGCTGCGCGCGAACACAGCGTCTGCAGGTTCTCGCCGATCGGCGCGAGATCGAGCGGCTGCTCTCCGGGGAAGTACGGCACGCCGAAACCGCCGCCCAGGTTCAGCCACTGCACCGGCTCTCCCCAGTGCGCGAGCAGTCGGCGGCCGAGCTCGTAGGTCTTCGACTGGGCGTCGACGATCGCGTCGGCACGCAGGTTCTGCGAGCCGCCGAAGATGTGCAGGCCGACGAGCGCGAGGCCACGCGCGCGCATCGCATCGAGCACCTCGGGCAGCTTCGCCTCGTCGATGCCGAAGGGTTTCGGCCCGCCGCCCATCTTCATCCCCGATGCCTTCAGCTCGAAGGCCGGATTCACTCGCAATGCCACGCGCGGCGGCACGCCGAGCGCGTTGCCCGCCTCGACCGCGGCGTCGAGCTGCGCCACCGACTCGGCAGTCATCGTGATGCCCGCGGCTACCGCTCGCCGGATCTCGGCATGCGTCTTGCCGGGTCCCGCGAAACTGATCCGCGCGGGGTCGACGCCCGCATCGAGGGCAACCGCCATCTCCTGCGCGGAGGCGACGTCGAGACCGTCGGTGAGCGCCGCCAGGTGCTGCACGAGCGCCGGCATCGGGTTCGCCTTGATCGCGTAGTGCAGGTGCAGGCCGCAGGGCAGGGCCTCGCGCAGCGAACGCACGCGCGCGGCGATTGCCGCGCGATCGTAGGCATAGAACGGCGTGCGCCCCACGCGCTCGGCCAGTCGGCCGATCGGAACGCCGCCCACCGCGAGCGCGGTGCCGGAGACATCGAAGGCCCGGATCGGCGCGTGCTGGGCGAAACGGATTTCCGTCACGAGAACAGTCCCCTGCGTTCGGCGGCGAGCTGCTTGCGGTCGATCTTGCCGTTCGCGTTGCGCGGCAGCGATCCCTCCACCCAGTCGATTCGCTGCGGCAGCATGTACGTCGGCAACCGATCGCGGCACTCCTTCAGCAGCCCGTCGGTATCGGCCGTCCGGCCTTCGGCAGGCACCGCGACCAGCACGATCGCCTGCCCCAGCGCCGGATGCTCGACGCCGAAGGCCGCCACCTCGGCCACCTGTCCGCTGGCGTAGACCGCCTCCTCGACCTCGGTGGGGCTTACGCGGTAGCCCGAGGTCTTGATCATCTCGTCGCGCCGGCTGACGAAATAGAGGAAGCCCTCCTCGTCGCGCTTCACGGTGTCTCCCGACCACACCGCCATCTCCGTGAGGACGAGCTCCTTGCGCTGCCCGGGGAGCGGCCGGAAGCGCTCGGCGGTCTTCTCCGGATCGTTCCAGTAGCCCAGCGAGACCAGCGCTCCGCGGTGCACGAGCTCGCCCGGCTCGCCCGGTGCGCATTCGGTGCCGTCGTCGCGCACGACGAGCACCTCGGCGTTCGGAATCGCCTTGCCGATCGACGTCGGCCGACGATCGACCTCCTCGGGCGGCAGGTAGGTCGATCGGAAGGCCTCGGTGAGGCCGTACATCAGGTAAGGCTTCGCGCTCGGCACGCGCCTGCGCAGCTCGGCGAGCGTGGCCGTGGGCATCGCCCCGCCCGAGTTCGTGAAGTAGCGAAGATGCGCATCGATCGACGCCGGCCAGTCGAGCGCCGCGAGCTGGATCCACAGCGGCGGCACGGCGGCGAGCCCCGTGATGCGCTCACGCACCAGCGCACGCAGCACGTCCTGCGGCAGCAGGTAGTTGTGCAGCACCGCGGTCGCTCCCACCAGGAAAGCGGTCGTCAACTGCGACATCCCGTAGTCGAAGGACAGCGGCAGCACCGCGAGGATGCGATCTTCGGCCGTGTTGCCGAGATAGGTCGAGACGCTGTGCGCGCCCTCCACGATGTTCCGGTGCGAGAGCACGACGCCCTTCGGACGGCCGGTGCTGCCGGACGTGTAGAGGATCGCCGCCATGTCCACGTCGAGCACGCGCGACACGGGCGAGCGGTCGTCGGACGCGGCAGCCATCGCGTCTTCCCAGCGTGCGACCCGGATGCCGCGACCTTCGTTCGCGGCGGGCAGGTCGTCGGCGCCGGCGCCGACGACGACCACGTGGCGCAGATCCGGCCCCGGCTCGTCGAGCGCGAGCAGGCTCGCGGCGCGCTGCGCGGTCGTCACCAGGATCTCGACATTGCAGTCGCGCGCGATGTAGGAGGCCTGCTCGGCCTTGAGCAGCGGGTTGATCGGCACGAAGACCGCACCAGCGCGCGCAGTGCCCCAGGTGGCGACGATCGTTTCGGCGCGCTTCTCGATCCAGATACCGATGCGCGCGGCGCGCGCAACGTCGAGCGAACGCAGCGCGGCGGCGAAACGCCGCACCTGGCCGGCCAGTTCGGCATACGAAAGCGCGGCCTTGCCGGCCACCAGGGCGGTCGATTCGGCACGACGGTCGGCCGACCGGTCGAGCAGGTCGGAAAACAATTCGGACATGGAGCCTTCCTCGGGGAGCCCGCAGTGTATCGACTTCGCCCGGCGCCGGACGTCAGGTTTCTCACGTACCGGCTTTGGCAAGGAAGATAGAATGCCCGCGAGACCCCATTCCCGGAACGGACTTCCATCGATGTTGTCCCGCGACTCGCTTCGAGCCATCCTGAGCGCACAGCTCGGGACGGCGTATCCGCCGTCCCACTTCGAGGAATCGACGCCGCTGCTCGGCAGCATCCCCGAGCTCGACTCGATGGCGGTCGTGGGCATTCTCGCCGCGATCGAGGACACCACCGGGATGGCCATCCCCGACGACGAGGTCAGTGCCGATGTATTTGCAACCTTCGGAACGCTGCGTGAATTCGTCGAGAGCCAGTGCAAGGCCGCGTGAGGCGATGCGGATCGCGCTGCGCTGGATTCTTGCGGGGTCGCTTTCGCTCGCCGCGTTTGCCGCTGCGGCGCAGGACCGCGCGCCGGCCGACGAACCACCGAGCACTCCGCTGCCGCGCGCCGTCGGACTGTGCGGAGAACTGGGCAACGCCTACGGTCCCTTCGACTACCGTACGGACAAGAACAAGCTCGGCGTGGTCGAAGCTTTCCACTTCACGCCGTCGGTCGAGAACCTGCAGCACGGCAAGTCGGGCTCGCTCGGCGGCGACCTCGACTACACGCTGCGCGCGTTCCCGAACCACCACCGCGCCCTGTACGCGATGATGCGCCTCGGCGAGCGTTCCGGCACGAGTACGGCGCACGGGGCACACTTTCCCGTGGAATGCTATTTCGAACGTGCGATTCGCTTCCGACCCGACGACGCGCAGGTGCACGCGCTCTACGGCTTCTTCCTGGTCAAGGGGAAGCGCCTGGACGAAGCCCGAAAGCAGTTCGAAGCGGCCGAGAAGCTCGATCCGCAGGACCCGCAGGTGCTCTACAACATCGGGCTCGGCTACGCCGATCTGAAGGACTACGACAAGTCGCTGCAGTACGCGCACAAGGCCTACAAGGCCGGCGTTCGCTTCGGCGGATTGCGCGAGCGCCTGCAGCAGGCGGGTCGCTGGCGCGACGCGAGCGGTTGATTCCCTCGAGCCCGTCGCCCATACCGTGAGCCGCATCGCGCGGGTGCGCGACGATCTGCGCCGCATGGGACTGGGCGGCTGGCTCGTCCACGCGTCCTCCACACTCGTTGCGCGTCTGAGCTTCGGCCGCGTGCGCGTGCTCGCACTGCGCTTCTACGTGCAGCCCGTGGCGCGCGCCAGGCTGCTGCCTCCGCGACGCGCAGCCGATTCGATCCGCGTCGAGCCGGTGACGCGCCAGGCGTTCACCGCCGAGGATTTCGGACGGCCGGCCGATGCCATCCGCGATCGCTTCGACGACGGCGCGGTCTGCATCGCGGCGGTGAAAGGCGACGCGCTGCTCGGATTCATGTGGCTGCAGCAGGACGTTCTTCGCGAGCGGCTCGTGCGTTGCCGCCTGCACGCGCTTCCCGCCGACCGCGTCGCATGGGACTTCGACTTCCACATCGAACCCCAATATCGGCTCGGGCGTCTGTTCGCGCGTTTGTGGGACCGCGCATTCGACACGCTACGCGAGCGCGGCATCGACGCGACGGTAAGCTGGATCCGCTTCGAGAACCGCAACTCGGAGCACGCGCATCTGCGGCTCGGCGCCCGGCGGCTGGGATGGGCGGTATTCGTGACCGCGTTCGAGCATCAGCTGATGCTCGGCTCGCTGCGTCCGCTACTCGCCTATGCGAGGCCCGGAGAGACTGCGGACCTCTACGTGGATGCCACGCAATTCGTCGACGCCGGCAACGCGTCCGGGGCGGCGAGCGAGCCACGGGGATGAGCGCAGCTCACGGCGTTCGATCGCCGACGACCGGCACGGGCCGGCCTTCGATCACGGCGCCGATGTCGGGTTGCCGCCCCATGAAGCCGTCGGTGATTCCGGCGATCGGTATCCCTGCATGCTTCAGACGGCTCCGCTCGGACAGCACCGGTTCATAGAGCGGCACGATCGGAATGAAATAGGCTTCGTCGAACCGGATCTGTGTTCGAAACGGATTCGCCTCTGCGATGACGTCGTGGTCGTGACGCCTCGTGCTCTCGCCGAACAACGGCGTCGTCGACGGCAGCCGGGCGCGGGCTGCCTCGATCGTGCCTGCCGAGCCGCCGCTCTTCGTCCACCAGACCTTGTTGTCCGGATACCAGGCGTTGTGGTCGAAGTCGATCGGGTCGTTGCCGCGCGCTTCGAACGCCAGCAGCGCGTCGCCGGAGAACCACAGGAGATTGTTCCGGTACGCCCAGGCGCGGATCGCGCCCTGGTCGGGCTGAGCCCACCCCCACTTCGCTCCGCCCCGGTAGCCGGGCATCCGCACGACAGTGTTGTTGTAGAAGAGCAGACCCGTGTTCGTATTGTTCAGCTTGTACGGCTGACGACCGACGTTGATCGCGACGTTGCGAAAGACGAAGGCCGGCCCGCCGTACATCGGATCGAACGACGCGAGCGTCATCGAGTTCTGCACGCGGTTGTCGTAGAACGTGACGTTGCGAACGCCGTAGTCGCCTTCGAAGGCGTCGTCGCCGGTGAAGAGCACGCGGTTCCGATAGAAATGAACGCCGGTGTTGGCGGCGCCCTGCGATACCGCCATCGCATCGCCGAACCCGGCCAGCGTGTTGTTGAAGACCGCGTGGCCGGCGCCCGGCACCCGGATGCCGTCGTCGTTCCAGGTGGCGTTCGACTCCAGCGCCGCTCGTTCAAAGAGATCGTTGCCGATCAACGTGTTGTCGTAGACGAGAACGCTCTTCATGTCTCCGGCGGAAATGATCCCCTGGTCCACGCCGAGAATCTTCAGATGGCGCAACGTGATGCGCTCGGGAACCGAGCCCGACCACATCTGGATTCCAACCGACTTCGCCGCGGTGCCGCTGTCGGCGTTCGAGCCTTCGATCGTCAGGTTCTCGACGACGACGTCCGATGCACGCACGAGATGCAGCACGCGTCCGGTCCTGTCGACGATGCGTACGCCGTCGCGGCTCTCGCCGCGCACGAAGATCGGGCGTGCCTCGGTGCCGCTGCGCTTCAGCGTGAGTTCGTCGACCTCGTAGGTGCCGTTGCGGAACAGGATGACGTCGCCAGGGTTCGCTTCGTCGAGAACGGCCTGGATGCGGGCGCTCGTCGTTCCGGGAGCGATCGTCTTCGTGGGCCTGCCGGCGGCATCGGGCAGGGAACGGGTGCGCGCGCGCAGCGCGCGAACGACCTCCCCGTCGGCGCCCCGCACACGCACCTCGACGCGATACCCGCGGCCCGGTTCGAGACCGGTGATGACGCCGGCGAAGACCTCGTCGACCCTGTGGCCCTTCGCGGCGAATTCGGGATGCACGCGAAACAGCGGATGCGCTTCCCGCCACTGCTCCTCGCCGTCTGCCGCATAGCGCACCGCCGTGCCGAGCCGCTCGCCCGGCTCCGCCAGGATCGGCATCACGAGCGAGATCTGTTCCGGCGTGGCCGGCCCGTCCTGGGCGAGCGGCGCCAGCGCGCGTTCGAGGAGGCCGGCAGCGAGCTTCGGCGCGGTGGCGGCAACGCCGTCGGCGGACGTCTGCGCGGTTGCCGGCATGACGCCGGCCCATTGGACGACCAGCATCGACGCAATCGAGCGCAACACGATCGACGGGAAGATCGGCATCCGATTCGCTGCGCGTCGCTTCATCGTCGGCTTCTCCCGCTTTCGTGCCCGAGCGCCGTGAGGAAACGGATCGTGTCGGCGACGACGGCCTCCCAGTCGGCCGGATCCGAGCAGGTGTGATCGGCCTGATCGAGCCGCAGCCGGCTCACCTGCGGCAGCTCCTTCGACATGGTACGACCGAGCGCGGCCTCGAATTCGGCTGCCGTGAGGTCATTGCCGCTCAGTTGCAGCCGTATCGGGCAGCGGGCCCGGGCAAGCGCATGCGCGACACGCGCTGCGAGATCGGACGATGCTTCGCCGGCCGCAACCGGACGACGCGCCCCCACGAAGCGGAACAGATGACCTGCCGCCTCGCGAACGCTTCCGGCGACATCGACCTTTCCGGTGGCCAGCCTCGTCCAGAACTCGCGCGAGCGCAGGCGCGAGCCGTAATGCTGCTTGACGATCGCGGCCGAACGCGTGTCATCGCTGCGCGCCCACGGATTGGCTGCAACGACCGCGGCGATGCGCGCGTCGACGAGCGCATGAAAGAGTGCCGCGGTTGCACCTTCGCACAGCCCCCAGAGCACGACGCGCCTGCATTGCGGCACGGAGCGCTGCAGGACGTCACAGGCATGCGCAATGTCCGGCCCGACCCGTTCGAAGTCGGGCAGCGGGCCCGCGCTGTCGCCCAGGCCGGTGTAGTCGAAGCGCAGGCAGGGGTAACCGGCACGTGCAAGCGCTCGCGCCATCGTCACGAACTGGCGATGCGAACCGACGCGCGTCTGCGGACCGCCGACGACGATGACGAGGCCGACGTCCGATGCCGGCTGCGGCGACTTCGGCATGGCGAGCACGCCGAGCATGCCGTCGAAGCAAAGCAGCGTTTCGTCGGGTTCCACGCAAACGGGCGTCTCGGTCATCCGCACCGCTCACGCACGTGCCGCTCTACTGCGTTCGCTGTCGCATCGACGAGCAGCGGAAGGTCGACGAGATCGGGAACGTTCCAGAACGGCGCACCTTCCACGGCGAGAAGGTCGACATCGACCCCCGCGTCCCGCCAGGCTCGCGCCCGGCCTTGCAATGCCTCCGAGGGGAAAGCCACACCCTCGGCCACGGGCGGCCGCACGTCGATCAGCGTTGCCGCCGGCACTCGTGGAGCCACGGTGGCATCGAGTCGCTCGAGTTGCACAGCCAGCAGCGGCGAGACGGAATAGCCGCCAAGGAACGCGATTCGCCCTGCCGCCCATTCGGCCCTGGCGTCGACGCGCTCCGCGCCCGGACGCCGCTCCCCGGCGATCTTCGCAGCCCTGTGCAGGGCCGACAGCTGCACGCGCCCCTGCAGCACCGGCGCCCAGCCGACCAGCGCGCCTACGGTTCCCGGTACCCGATGCGTCAGTTCGGCCGCGAGCGCTACGCCGAGGCGACAGCCGCAGAGCACCAGCGGGGCTTCGGAGTCGGCCCCCATGCGTTCGAGCATCGCCGCGAAATCGTCGAGCCAGCGTTCGACGCTGGCCTCCTCGAATCCCGCGCTGCTGTCGCCGGTGCCGCGGGGATCGAACAGCGTGGACGCGATCGAGCGCTCGGCGAGCGCCTCCGCGCTCAGGCGAACCATGCGCCGCGTCTGGTTCATTTCGTCGCCGAAGGCGGGAACGAAAAGCACCCGCGCACGGATCGCGTCGGGCGGGGTCCAGCGGAGGACGACACTGCGGTGCCCGTCGAAACGCTCGAACGCGGCCGACATCCTCGGGTCGTTCACTCGACCGATCACGCCGCTGCCCTCACGGCCGGATCAAGGCTGCAGCGCTCCCGCCAAGGGCGCGCCTCGCGTCAACGGCTCCATCGCGCGGTCGCGCCGATATTGGAAGCGGGGCAACCAGGCGGCCGGCACATCCGATGCACCTTCCTTGGGAGGGAGAAGCGCCGAAGCCGACAACCGATAGTCGCCGTGCGCGGGATCGCGCAGCGCCGAGAGCGGGACTTGCCGATTCCCCGACTCCTCGGCAATCGACGGAATGCCGAGTTTCGCGCCGCCCACCCAGAGATTGTCGAAGAGAAATACGGTCGCATTTCCGGGAGACACCCGGACGAACACCCCATCCTGCGCGCCGGAATCGACCACCGTGTTGTGCGACATCGCCAGCTCGTTCACCGGCCACTTGTATCCCTCGGCGCCGTACGAAACGATCACCGGGTTCTGCGTCTTCGCCGACTGCTCGATGATGTTCCCGATGACGAGCGCGCGGCCTCCGTTCGGAAATTCGAGCTCGTAGCTCGAGTCTCCGTCCTCGTCGGTGAGCCGGTTGTATTCGATCCGGTTCTCTCTCGCGCGCGACTTCAGCAGGTGCCCGGCGCGTCCGCTGTGGAAGTAGCTCGCGCGCACCTCGAGTTTCGCGATGCGCCCGGCATACACGCCGTGGCTGTACCCGTCGCCGTGGCCGTTTCGCGCGAACAGCGATCGCTCGATCAGCAGGGTGGACCTGCCGTCGTTCGAGGTGAGGATGCCGTTCTCGTTGTCGAGAAAACTCGAGTCGCGAACGACGAGCGCGCCGTGCTCGAAGCGAATGCCCGCACCGTTCCTGTCCGCCACGCGCGCACCGATGAAATCGAAGCCTTCGACTTCGAAGTGCCCGTCGCGGATCACCCAGATTCCCTTGCCTTCGGCCGAGCGACCCGCGGCGTTCAGCACCGCACGCCCGCCTACCGCGCGAATCGTCAGGCGAGTCTGGTTCCATACCGCGACGTCGCCGCGGTACTCGCCCGCCCGCACCTCGACGACGTCGCCGCTTCGCGCGATCTTCGCGGCCTCGGCAATCGTGCGTACGTCGCCGGAAGGGCCGACCGTAATCGTCCGCGTTCCACCGAGCGGCTGCGCGCATGCGGTTACCAGCGACGCCAGCGCGCCAACCAGTCCCCTGACGCACGCGGGGCGGCGCATTCTTCCCCCAAGAATCCCCGCCCTCATCGCACCGAATCGAGCTCGCCGGCAACCGGCAACGGTGTCCGATCGCCGAGCGCACGCTCGTAGACCCTGTCGTAGCGCCGCACCGAGGCATCCCATGTACGCTCGTTCTCGACGAACGCCCGCGCCTCGTCGAGGATTCCTCCGAAGCGATCCAGCCCGTCCAGCGCCTGCAGGAGCGACCGGGCCAGCGCCGTCACGTCGTCGTGATGGAACAGAAAGCCCGTGCGGCCGTGATCGATCAGCTCGCGATGACCGCCAACGTCGGACGCCAGTACCAGGCGCCGCTGCGCCATTGCTTCGAGCGGCTTGAGCGGCGTGACCAGCTCGGTGAGCCGCATCGACTTGCGCGGAAACACGAAGGCATCGATCAGCGACGAATAGGCGGGCACCCTTCCCTGCGGCACGCGCCCGGTGAAGACCACGTGATCGGCCACGCCGAGCCGCGCGGCCTGCGCGCGCAGCGCCGATTCCTGCGGACCGCCGCCGACGAGCAGGACGCGAGTGTCGGGTCGCGCGCGCAGGACGGCAGGCAGCGCCTCGAGCAGCAGGTCGAGTCCTTCGTAGGCGTAGAACGATCCGATGAACCCGAGCACCCTGCGACCGCGCAGGTCGTATTCGGACTCGAGCGCGCGATCGCGTTCGCCCAGCGGCGGAAACCGCTCGAGGTCGACCGCGTTCGGGATCACCGTGACGCGCTCCGGATCGACGCCCCGTGCAACGATGTCGGAGCGCAACCCCTCGCAGATGCAGGTGACCTGATCGACCTGGCGCAGCACTCGCGTTTCCAGCGCGCGACTGAACCCGTATCGCAGCCCGCGCTCTCGCGCTGTTCCGTGATCGACCGCGGCGTCTTCCCAGAAGGCCCGCACTTCGTAGACGACGGGAATATCGAGCTGCTCGCTCGCCTGCAGCGCCGCCAGCCCGTTCAGGCAGGGCGAATGCGCGTGCAGCAGGCCGGCGCCCTCCTGGCGGGCGACGGCCACGATGCGCTGCGCCAGAGTGCGCACCACGTCCCATTGGCGCAGCACCGGCAGCTTCGCGAGACTGCCCGGGAACGTGCGATGGAAGACCAGTCCGTCGACCGTCTCCTGCGACAACGGACTGGCACCGCGCGCCGACACCGCGTGCTTCGACGAGGTGATGTGTGCGGTTCGCCAGCCCAGCGCACGCTGGGCGAGCACGATCGATCGCGAGCGGAACGTGTAGCCGCTGTGCAGCGGAATCGAATGATCGAAGACGTGAAGGATCTTTTCGTTCATGCGGCCGCTTCCGACGCGAGCACGCGGTCGACCCTCAGCAGGTTCGCGCGCCATCCAAACGATTCTGTCACATGCGTGCGGCCGTTAGTGTTTTCCCCGGCTGCCGCGAGCGCGACGACCGCCTCGGCGAAGGCTTTCCCGTCGTCGTGTACCCGAAAGCCGTTGTCCATCGGCAGATTCAGCCCGCTCGCCGCCGCAGACGTGCAGACCACGGGTTTGGCCATCGCGAGCGCCTCGAGCACCTTGTTCTGCGTGCCGCGTGCGATGCGCAGCGGGGCAACGGCGACGTCGGCGTGCGCGAGATACGGACGCACGTCGGGAACCCGTCCGGTCACCTGCACGCCGTCGTGCGCCTCGAGCGCGCACACTGCGGGGGTCGGGTTGCTGCCGACGATGAAGAAGCGCGCACCGGGCCTGCAGGCGCGGACGTGCGGCCAGACCTGCTCGACGAACCATTCGACCGCGTCCACGTTCGCCCAGTAGTCCATCGCGCCCGTGAAGACGACGATCGGCGCGGAGCCGACGGCGGGCTGCGCAAGGCCCGTCGCATCCGCCTTCGAGTACGGAGACGCGAAGCCGATCTGCGGATCGAAGTACTCGGTGTCGACGCCGTTGTCGAAATGACCGATCCGGGGCGCCGACTCCGGTGCGAGCGAGCGAAAGAGGTCGGCCTCGGCCTGCGTCACGAAAAGCGTCGCGTCGAACTCCCGGGCGATCGCCCTTTCGAAAGCAAGGAGCCTGTTCGCCTCTCGGGCATAGATCCAGCGCGCGGGGCCGCGATGCCCCTCGGCATATTGGCGCCACTTGTCGGAGTCCACGTCGCACAGATCGGCGACGCGCCGCAACCCTGCGTAGCGACTGCCCTGCACGTACTGCGCCATCGTCGAAGAGAAGACGACGACGTGCGTGATCCGCTGCCGCAGGATCGTCTCGTCCACCCAGCGCTGCAGTTCGGGAACGCGGTAGTAAGGCAGCGACAGCGCCTCGCCCGTCGCGAATCCCCACAGGCTGCGAACGCGGCGGGCGAGAGGACGCAGTGCGACGAGCTCGAGCGACGCGCACAAGCCCTGCAGCGCAGCCCTGTGTTCCCAGTCCTGGGGATCGTCGACGAAAGCGCCCAGGTGCACGGCGTGCTGCGCGGCGAGATGGCGCAGCAGGTGGTAGGAGCGGATCTTGTCGCCCTTGTTCGGCGGATAGGGAATCCGATGAACCAGCATGAGCAGGTTGCAGCGCATGGCGGCTTCAGTGCGCGAGCGCTACGGAACCGCCCGATGCGGCGGCGCGACTGAGTTGTGCAAACTGGGCGACCAGGCGCTCCACCCGAGCGTCCCATCCGTTCGACCGCGCGTACGCGACGATCGCGTCGCGGTCCCACTTTCGCGTCAAGGCGCGATGCACTGCCTCGGCGAATGCCGCTTCGTCCCACCAGTCGACGAGCGTCCCGCTCACCGGCTCGGCAACCACCTCGGCATTGCCGCCCACACGTGTCGTCACCACGGGAAGCCCGCAGGCCATCGCCTCGAGGAAGACGTTGGCCCAACCTTCGAATTCGGTGGCGAGCACGAATGCGTCGGCGGCACCGTAGAACCAGCGAAGATCTTCCTGCTGCTGTCGACCGCAGAACCGCACGGCGTCGGCGACGCCGCAGTCGCGCGCCTGCGCCTCCAGCGCAGCGCGCAGCTCTCCCCCGCCGACGATCAGGTAGACGAGGTCCGGATGCTGCTCTCGCAGGCGCGGCAGCAGCTTGATCACCCGCTGGAATCCCTTGCTCGGGACCAGGTTTCCCACGCCGATCAGCACCGGCGCATCAGGTGCGAGACCGAGACGTCGCCGCGCCTGCGCGCGGTCGACCGGCGCAAAGCGCTCGGTGTCGACGCCGTTTCCGATCACCTCGACCTTCTCGCGCTCGACGCCGAGCGCATGCGCGACGTTCCGCGCCAGTGCCTGCGAGACCGCGAACAGCTTCGTGGCGCGCGCCATCGCCTCGCGCAACCCTCGCTCGCGCGAGGTGCCGATCAGCCACTCGTCCTTGCTGCCCCGGATCGTGACGACCGACGGCAGTCCGAGCCGACGCGCTATTCGCGTTGCGGCCCAGCCGTCGGGAAAAAGGAAGTGAGCGTCGATGACCGTCGCGCGGAAGTCTCGATGGATGCGCCGCACGCAGCGCTCGGTGCCCAGCGCCATCAGCCAGCCGTCGAAGCGCTTTCCGATGCCGGGGAGCGACAGCCAGCGCGGGCGATGTATCTCGATTCCGTCCATCGTTTCGCGCAGCGGCGCCCGCGGGCGGAAGTCCCTGCGAAACATCCGGACCAGCGCGTCCAGCGGCGACCACGCCTGCGGCGCGACGACGACGATGGGCATGTGCCTGGCGACGCGGAACATCCGCTCCCGGATGAAGATCCCGGCCGTCGGCGCGGCTTCGCTGGGGAAAAGACTGGAATAGACGATCAGGCGGGGTTCGATCACGGGACGACGCACGGCGCCGGCTACGCCGGATGCAGCGAATGGTAGCGACTCTCCAGTCGAATGGGAGGCTTTGCCGCGTGAACTCCTGCACGATTTCCGCTCGAAGATCGACCCCACTGTCGAAATCGCGTCTGCAATGGGCGCCCGCACGGGGTGCTTAGACTTGATCCATGCCCTCCTCCTCCCGCGCCGACGCCTTCGTCTTCTTCGGCGCCACCGGCGATCTCGCCTACGGCAAGATCTTCCCGGCGCTCGCCGCGCTCGTGCGCGACCGGCAGCTCGACATGCCGATCGTCGGCGTCGCCCGCTCCCCGATGTCGATCGAGGAGTTCCGCAAGCGCGCGCGCTCCAGCCTGGAAGCGAAGGGGCCGGTCGACGAGCGCGCGTGGCAGGCGCTGTGCCGACTGCTGCGCTACCTCTCCGGCGATTACCGCGACCCGGACACCTTCCGGCGCCTGCGCAGGGAGCTGGGCGAAGCCTCGCACCCGCTGCACTATCTCGCGATTCCGCCTTCGATGTTCGAGACCGTGCTGCACGGTCTGGCGCAGGCCGGCTGCACCGAAGGCGCGAGCGTCATCGTCGAGAAGCCCTTCGGACGCGACCTCGAATCGGCGCAGGAGCTGAACCGCACGCTGCACGCGCACTTCCCCGAGTCGTCGGTGTTCCGCATCGACCACTATCTCGGCAAGGAGGCGGTGCAGAACCTGCTCTATTTCCGCTTCGCCAATTCCTTCGTCGAGCCGCTGTGGAACCGCACGCACATCGCATCGGTGCAGATCACGATGGCCGAAGCCTTCGGCGTGAAAGACCGGGGCGCCTTCTATGACGGCGTCGGGGCGATCCGCGACGTCGTGCAGAACCACCTGCTGCAGGTGGTGTCGCTGCTGGCGATGGATGCGCCGATCGGCAGCGACGCCGAGTCGATGCGCTCGGAGAAACTGCGCCTGTTTCGCGCGATGCGTCCGCTCGATCCGTCGCACGTGGTACGCGGGCAGTTCGACGGTTATCGCGACGTGCACGGCGTCGCTCCGCACTCGGAGGTGGAGACCTTCGTCGCGCTGCGGCTGCAGATCGAGACCTGGCGTTGGGCGGGCGTGCCCTTCTACATCCGCGCGGGCAAGTGCCTGCCGGTGACGGCCACCGAAGTCTTCGTCGACCTGAAGACGCCGCCGATGGCCGTCTTCGACCCGGTCTCGGGCGCGCGGTCGAACTACTTCCGCTTCCAGCTCGGCCCCGAGGTGATCGTCTCGATCGGCGCGCGCGCGAAGAAGCCGGGCGACGCGATGGTCGGCGAGGGCGTCGAGCTGGTCGCCACCTGCTGTCCGGACAACGGCGGTCGCGGCGCCTACGACCGGCTGATCGGCGACGCGCTGCGCGGCGACTCGTCGCTGTTCACGCGCGACGACACGGTGGAGGCCGCCTGGCGCGTCGTCGATTCGGCGCTGCACGACGACCGGCCGGTGCTGCCGTATGAGCCCGGAAGCTGGGGGCCGTCGGCGGCCGCGAAGATCGTCGCCGACGGCGAGCCGTGGCACGACCCGCATCCGCGGGCGGGAGGCGCAACGAAATGAAGGGCCATAGCCGAAAAGCGTTCGACGAGGTCGACGCGCGCTGCGTCGACACCTTGCGTTTCCTGTCGGTGGACATGGTGCAGAAGGCCGACAGCGGCCATCCGGGGCTGCCGCTCGACGCGGCGCCGATGGCCTGGGTACTGTGGAGCCGCTTCCTGCATCACGATCCCACCGATCCGCACTGGCCCGATCGCGACCGCTTCGTGCTGTCGGCCGGCCACGGCTCGGCGCTGCTCTACGCGCTGCTCTTTCTCACCGGCTACGAGCTGTCGCTCGACGACCTGAAACAGTTCCGGCAATGGGGAAGTCGCACCGCGGGGCATCCCGAGCGCGGACACGCGCCGGGAATCGAAGTGACCACCGGGCCGCTCGGCCAGGGGCTGTCGAACGCGGTGGGCATGGCAATCGCCGAGGCGCAGCTCGCCGCGCGCTACAACCGGCCCGAACACGAGTTGATCGACCATCGCACCTTCGTGCTGGCGAGCGACGGCGACCTGATGGAAGGCGTGGCGTCCGAGGCGGCTTCGCTCGCCGGGCACCTGAAGCTCGGCAAGCTCATCGTGCTCTACGACGACAACCACGTGACGCTCGCCGCCGGCACGCCGATCACCTTCAGCGAGGATCGCGCCGCGCGCTTCGCCGCCTACGGGTGGCACACGCAGACGGTGGACGACGGCAACGACCTCGACGCGCTCGACGCGGCGATCGCCGCCGCCTGCGACGAGCCGCAGCGCCCGTCGCTCGTGCTCGTGCGCACGCACATCGGCTACGGCTCGCCCGAACAGGACAGCTACAAGGCGCATGGCTCGCCGCTGGGCGACGAAAACGTCGCAGCCACGAAGCGCAGGCTCGGCTGGCCCGAAGCGCCGGCCTTTCTCGTGCCCGATGAGGCGCGCGCCCGGGCGCGCGAGGCGATCGAGCGCGGGCGGAAGTGGACGGACGAATGGCGTGCGAAGCTCGTCGCGTACGAGGCCGTGTACTCCTCCGAAGCGGCCGAGTTGCAGCGCCGGCTGCGCGCGGAACTGCCCTCCGGCTGGGATGCGCAGATTCCGACCTTCCCGGCCGACGCGAAGGGCGTGGCCACGCGCGTCGCCGGCGGCAAGGTGCTGAACGCGATCGCCGCCCGGCTGCCGGCGCTTACCGGCGGTTCGGCCGACCTCGATCCGTCGACGCACACCGCGCTGAAAGGGATGGGCGAGTTCAACCCGGTGCCGGCGATGACGCCGAAACCGCAGGACAGGCCCAACGGCGACTGGAGTTACGCCGGCCGGAACATCCACTTCGGCGTGCGCGAGCACGCGATGGGCGCGATCCTCAACGGCCTCGCCGCGCATGGCGCGATGCTGCCCTTCGGCGCCACCTTCCTCACTTTCTCCGACTACATGCGACCGCCGATGCGCCTGGCCGCGCTGATGGGGCTGCAGGTGTTCTACGTGTTCACGCACGACAGCCTTGCGCTCGGCGAGGACGGACCGACGCATCAGCCGGTGGAGCAGATCGCCGGCTTGCGCGCGGTGCCGAACCTGAACGTGATCCGTCCCTGCGATGCGAACGAGACGGCGGTGGCGTGGCGCGTGGCGATCGAGACGCGCGATCGGCCTACCGCGCTGATTCTCACGCGGCAGAACGTGCCGGTGCTGGATCGGGGGGTGTTCGCTTCGGCCGACGGGTTGCGGCGGGGGGCATATGTGCTGAAGGACTTCGAGGGATCGGGCCAGGCGCCGCCCGCGTTGATCCTGATCGCGACCGGCAGCGAAGTCTCGCTCGCCCTGCAGGCGGCGGAGAAGCTTGCGGCCGATGGAGTTGCGGTGCGCGTCGTCTCGATGCCGTGCTGGGAGCTGTTCGAGGCGCAGGACGACGCGTATCGGGAGTCGGTGCTGCCTTGCGCCGTTCGCGCGCGCGTCGCGATCGAAGCGGCGTCGCCGATGGGGTGGGAGCGCTGGGTGGGCGATGCGGGAGATGTGATCGGCGTCGACCGGTTCGGCGCATCGGCGCCAGGCGAGGAAGTGATGCGGCGCTATGGGTTCGACGCGGCGAACGTCGTCGAGCGGGCGCGACGGCTCATGGGGTGACCCTCGTTCACATTCTTCGCCGCACGGCGGAAAGCGAAGTCGAGCAGGTCGACCAGGCGATTGCACGATGTCCTTCACGATCTCCAGCGCGACGTCTTCGTATCGATGTGGGAGGCGACGTCGATCGCCGCCTGCGCCGCGAGCTGGAGCGTATGGACGACGAATCGTTCTTCACGGATGTCGTCGTCGATCGCATCGAGCCGCGCCAGCGAGCGTAGTTCGGCGATGCACGTCTCGATGAAAGCGAGCTTCTTGTGAACCAGGTCACGATCGACCATCGGCACGCTCCGCGACGCGGCGGTATCGGTCCAGGTGCGGCTTCAGGTCGAAGAACTCGTTGCGCGCCTTGACCTCGAAGCGCACGCGCGCGTCGCGATCATGCTCGACGAGGAGTACGCCGTCGCGCAGCACCCTGTGAATCAGGTCGACCGGAGCGCGGTTCAGGATCACCAGATCGACCGGGAGCCCCGTTGCCGCCTCGACGTCCCCACCCATCGCAGTTGCGGAGGCGTCGAGCGTCGGAGGCGGATCGCGCTCGAGAAGAACCGCGATATCGATGTCGCTGTCGGGACGCGCATTGCCGCGAGCCACGCTGCCGAAGAGCCACGCGCAGATGACTCCGTCGGAATGCGTGTCGAAGTACGTGCGTAACGTCGCGACGCCGGAGTCGGTGTCCATGACACAAGGCTACCATCGCGCAAGGGCCGCAGTACCCTCAGACCCAGCCTACTGCGCAGCCAGCCCGAGCGCGACCGAGTCGGGCTTCCAGATGAAGCGTTTTCGCTCGTGGAATTGATTCCACGGTCGAAGCCGCTACAAACGGAAGCGCGAAAATTGCCTTCGCTCGACGCGTCACGTACCAGCGGCATTGTCCGCCGAGCTCGACCGATTATCCTGAGCTATTTCAGTTGCGCGGCGCGCCGAGATGTTGTCTCGCAGCGTTCGCCAGCTTGCGATCGAACGTGGCAAGCGGCGCCTTCAGTTCCCCCGCGAGCCAGAGATACGCGGAGTCGTACGCCGTGAGGGCATAGCGGCGTGCCAGTTCGAAGCTGCCTTTGATATCGACGCGATGAAGGGTTACCTCGAGCGCGTCGAGCCCGTCGAGTACCGCGAGTACCTCGGCCTCGTCGGCCGTACTCGCCTTCTTCAGCGCAACGCTTGCAATCTCGTACTCCAGCAACTCGGGCGCATGAAGCTTGCATCGTCGCATCACTCCGCGCGCCTGCTCTTCGAGTGCCGGTTCCCGGAAGAGTGCTGCGACGAGAACGCTGCAGTCAACGACAAGCGGCGGAAGCACGCGATATGCAGCCGGCGGCTCTGCAACGTAAAGCTGAGTTGCGCCGCGCCGCGCGCCGTCACTCAACGTTCGTCCCTCGCTGCCCGAATGATGTCTACGCCGAGTGGAACGTCTGCCGGCGGATCCGGAAAACGGGCCCGAAGCGAATCCACGACTTCATCTATGGACTTGACCCCATCGCGGTTGGCACGGCGGCGTGACGCGCCCAAGGCCGGCGATGGCTCAGCCTCGGCCGTCGCCGCTTCGATGATCGCCATCAACTCGCGCTGCAGGGAGCGGTGGTTCCGAGCGGCACGCGCGCGCAGGCGCTCGGCGAGATCGACGGGAACTCCCTTGATGGACAGGTTTACGACGTGTTCCGACATCTGTACTCTCCGACGGATCCGTTCCGGATTTTACTTCGTTCCGGATCCGTTCCGGAACCGCTGCCTTCGACGTGATGGGTCCGAACGACAGCAGCAAGCGGGCGCGGCGTGCGTTTGGCAAGCAAGAGCGCGTTGCCGTCAGTACCGATCCTTTCGATCCCGATAACCGTCCTTACGTGAACCGCGCGCAATTCCCTCGAGTTCGTCGGGCTCAGGCACCGGCGTCACGAGCTCGCCCTTCGCGCCCTTCCCCCCGGGCCCGAACGCCACGCCTTCGACGAGTACATCCACGCCGGCCTCACATCGAACCGACGCTGCCGGAATTTTCTCTCCCACGCGCCATCGCTGCACCGCATCGCGCTTGGACTCCCCCGCGACGAGAAACAACACCTGGCGTGATCGCCCCAGCCGCGCGGCGCTCATCGACACCCGTTCGGGCGGCGGCTTCGGAGCGCCGAACACCGGCAGCGCATCCGGTGCATCGGCCCCTTCGCCGCGTTCGTGCGCTCCGGGAAAGAGGCTCGCGGTATGTCCGTCTTCGCCTAGACCGAGCAGAACCAGATCGAAGTCGTCGACACCGGCAAGCGTGCGCCGATAGGCTTCGGCGCCGGCTGCCGGCCCCTTCTCGGCCGGGATGACATGGATCGCCTCGCGAGGGATCGCGACACGATCGAGCCACGCGTCGAAGGCCATGCGGTCGTTGCGCTCGACATCGCCTCGCGCAACGCAGCGCTCGTCGCCGAAGTACACCTCCCAGCGCGGCCATTCCGTGTCGAGCGCCCCGAGGTTCCGGTAGACGTTGCGCGGCGTCTCGCCGCCGGCGAGCACGATCCGGAAACGGCCTCTGTGCGCGAAGGCATTCCGCGCGGCGCTGGCTACGCGCCCGGACGCTTCAGCCTCGAGCGCGCTGCGTGTCGGAAGGACATGCCAGCGCGTGGGTCCAGCGACCGCGTCGGCGCCTTTCGGCTTCATATGCCCTGCTCGCTGCCACCGCCCGAAATTCACGCGGCCTGCAACATGAACTCCACCTTCACTGCGTCGTAGGGGAACACGATGCCGCCGCTTTCCGTGCGATCCAGCACGCCCGCGTCGAGAAGGGCTTTCACGTCGCCGTGCACGGCCTTCACGTCGCGATCTACCCGACGCGCAGCCTCGCGAATGGACACCGGCCCGGCACCGCACAGCGCCTTCAGAAGTTCCCAGCGCTTGGCGGTCAACACCTTCCAGAGCAGCTCCGGCGTTGCGAAGGAGATCCTCGCGCTGCTCGATCGCTTGCCGCTCTTCCAGGCGCGGACGAAATCGGCCAACGCTTCATTCGGGTCACGAACGTCGAGCGTCACGATCTTCACGATTCCACCTCTCGATATCGCGTCGAAAGTCTTTGATGAGCGCTTCCGGATCGCGGAAGTCGTATCGCCGCACGCTTCGACCCCAGTGACGGTGATCGCCCTTTCCAGACTCATTGTCGTAGCGAAGGACGCACCTGCGGTCGACCACATAGGCGAACCGATACTTGAATGCGTGGGCCGAACCGGAAACCGGTTCCGGAACCTGCCAAAGAACCAATTCTGCGAAAGCGTTCTCGGCATAGACGATCCGCGTGCGAAGCAGTTCGACCGCCTGCATGTCGTAGGACGTTACAACCCGCGCAAAGTGTTGTCAAATAGTACAACACGCCACCCGCGCGCCCCTACCCCTCCTTCCTCATCGCATGTCCCCCGAACTGATTCCGCAGCGCCGACAGCAGCTTGTCCGAAAACGATTCGTCGTCGCGCGAGCGCAGCCGTTCGATCAGCGACTGCGTGATCACCGGCGCCGGAACATTCAGCTCGATCGCCTCGGCCACCGTCCAGCGGCCTTCGCCCGAATCCTCCACGTACGGCGCGATGCCTTCGAGTGTCGGGTTCTCCTCGAAGGCGCGCGCTGCGAGATCGAGCAGCCACGAACGCACGACGCTTCCGTGGCGCCAGATCTCGGCCACCTGGTGCAGGTCGATGTCGAAATCGGCCTTGTGCGAGAGCACCGAGAAGCCTTCGGCGTAGGCCTGCATCAGCCCGTACTCGATGCCGTTGTGCACCATCTTCGTGAAGTGCCCGGCGCCGCTAGTGCCGACGTGTCCCCAGCCGCGGTCGGGCGCCGGAGCCAGCGCCTCGAAGATCGGGCGCAACCGCTCGACGACCGCCTCGTCGCCGCCCACCATCAGGCTGTAGCCTTCGTCCAGGCCCCAGACGCCGCCGCTCGTTCCGGCGTCGACGTAGTCGATGCCGCGCTCGGCGCAGGCGCGCGCACGGCGCTGCGAATCCTTGTAGAACGAGTTGCCGCCGTCGATCAGCGTGTCGCCTCGTTCGAGCAGTCCGCGCAGCGACTCTACGGTGCGCTCGGTGAGCGTGCCGGCAGGCACCATCGTCCATACCGCGCGCGGCTTCTCGAGCGCGGCGACGAGCGCTTCGAGCGACTCGACCGGTTCGCCGCCCCCCTTTGCGAGCGCCGCGCGCGCGTCGGGTTGCGGGTCGAAGCCGATCACCCTGTGCCCGGCGCGTACGAGACGCGTGGCCAGGTTCGCGCCCATGCGGCCCAGGCCGATCATTCCGAGTTGCATGTCGATCTCCGTTGATCGTTCGTGACAGCCGGTACAGCGGCCGCGGTCGTGGTCGCCGATGCAGCGGCCTCAATCACCGGCGCGGCGCCGGACGCCCTCGAACCCGACGCGCCGTCGAGCCACCCTCCCTCGAAGCCCGCGCGTCGCAGCCCTTCGAGGAGCGGCGCGCAGCCGCGCATCAGCGCCCAGACAAGGCCGCTGCGGTGGTTCTCGATCATCAGCACGTTCGGCCCGAGATTCAGGCCGAAGTGGAACGGCGAGATCCACCCCGGCGATCCTCCCGCGCGCGCGAAGGTGGCGTTGTAGGTGGCGCGGAATCCGTAGCGATAGGAATCGTGCAGCTTCAGGTGCTCGATCCAGTGGTGGATCGTCGGCAGCACGATCTCCGGCGCGAAGGGCATCGAGGCGACGACCGCCCACGGTGCGAGCGTCCCGTCGTCGGGTCCGAAGGGCACGCCGCGGCCGATGTAGTCGTAGAAGCGTCGCTGGATGCCGTCGATGCGTTTGGCCGTCGGACCGGGTCCGTCGCTCGCGGTGATGCCCCACGCGTGCTCGCCGTAGCCCTGGAAACGCTGCGGGTTCTCGCGCGCGTAGCGTTGCTGCACGAGCGTCGCGCGGCGGCTGTTCTCGAAATAGTCGATGCCCCTGCCGCGCATGTATGCATCGCGGATGCCGCGAAAGTCCACCCACACGTGCGAGAGCTGGTGCGTGAACAGCGGCCCGGCGTACAGGTAGTCGACGTCGTAGTAGCGGATCCACTCGTAGGAGGCGCACCACGCCGTCCACGATCCGGCCGGCACCGGGTGCGTCGGCGAGCCGAGCGCGAGCAGGTACAGCAGCATCGCCTCGTCGTAGCCTTCCCAGCGGTAGCGCAGGAATCCCGATTCCGCGCGCCAGCCGTGGCCGATCGTCCGCGCGTTTCCGTGTGGATTCGTGCGGCCCAGCGCCCATTTCCAGTCGACGCGTTCGTAGAGCACTTGCGCGAGTTCGCGCAGTTCGCGCTCGTCGGCTTCGTCGGAATCGAAGTACTGCGCGGCGCACAGCATTCCGGCGATCAGGAACGCGGTATCGACGGTCGACAGCTCGCAGCGCCAGGCGCGCCGGCCGCTCTTCATGTCGAGGAAGTGGTAGTAGAAGCCGCGGTGTCCGCTGGCTGCGGGACTTCTGCCCTGCTCGCTGTCGCGGAAAAAACGCAGCGTCGCAAGTACGCGCGCCTTCGCCTCGCCGCGCGAGACGAAGCCTCGTTCGACCGCTACCGGGTAGCACGACAGCGCCAGGCCGGTGGCCGCGATGCTGGCCGGCCAGCCCTCGGCGGTCTTGTCGACGACGAGTCCGTTCGCCGGATTCGTCTCGTGCAGGAAGTAGTCGAAGGCGCGCTGCTGCACCCGTTGCAGCCGGCGTTCCTCCGCAGACGGTACGTCGCCCATTGCGGACGATCGTACCGCGCGAGCGCTTCAGCGCAGTCCGAAGTAGATGTTGGCCGTGAGGAAACCCTGCTTGCTGCCGCAGTCGAAGCGCTTGCCGCCGAAACGATAGCCGTGCAGCCCCGGAGACTCGATCTGCCGGGCAAGCGCGTCGGTGAGCTGGATCTCGCCGCCGCTGCCCGGCGGAAGGTCGACCAGCGTCTTCAGGATCGACGGGTGCAGGATGTAGCGGCCGACCACCGCATAGGTGGAGGGCGCTTCTTCCACCGAGGGCTTCTCGACGATCGACGTGATGCGCATGCGCGGACCCTGCTCGTCGGCTGGCGAGACGATGCCGTACTTGTCGACGTCCTTTCGGGGCACCTGCTCGATGGCGACCACGCTGCCGCCGGTGGAGGCGGCCAACGGCAGCATCTGGCTGAGCACGCCTTCCGGGTGGCCGTCGATCAGGTCGTCGGGCAGCAGCACGGCGAAATGCTCGTCCTCGCCGATCATCGGCGCCGCGCACAGTACCGCGTGGCCCAGGCCGAGCGGCGCGGGCTGGCGCACGAAAAGCACCTTCACGTGCGGCGGAACGATGTCGCGCACCGCCTCCAGCGCTTCGTGCTTGCCCTTGGCTTCCAGCTCGGCTTCCAGCTCCGGAGCGCGATCGAAGTAGTCTTCCACGGCGCGCTTCGAACGCCCCGTGACGAAGATCAGCGTGTCGCAGCCGGCCTCGATCGCCTCGTCGACCGCGTACTGGATGATCGGCCGATCGACGATCGGCAGCATCTCCTTCGGAATCGACTTCGTGGCGGGCAGGAAACGGGTGCCCAGTCCGGCCACCGGAAACACGGCCTTTCGCAGTTGCATGGTGTTCGTATTCGAGGCGGGAGGAACCGGGGATGGTACAGCGCCTGCCGTGAAACACCGGCGATAGAATGGCCGCGCGATGGAACCCTGGATCTCGGTCAGCACCACCCGGGATGCCGCGCGTGTGGACGGCCGCGACGGCCCGGCACGCTTCGAGCCCGCCCGGCTCGAGGGCTTCGCGGGCGGTGCGCGCCTCGGCCTGTGGTGGATGCCGGCCGATCGCGAGCCGCGCGGAACCGTCCTCTGCGTGCAGCCGCTGGGCGACGAGCAGCCCTGCGCGCGACGGGTGATCGCCGCGCAGGCCTGGCGGCTCGCCGCCCGCGGATGGGCGGTGCTCGTGCCCGACCTCTACGGTTGCGGAGATTCGGCCGGCGATCCGGCCGAAATCACGCTCGACGCCTGGCGCAACGACCTGCTGCGCTGCGCGATGCTCGTGCGCCAGCGCGCGCAGGGGCCGAACGTGCTCTGGGGCGTGCGCGCCGGCGCACTGCTCGGCGTCGACATCGCGGTCGCGCTCGACCAGTTGCTCGACGCGCATTTGTACTGGCAGGCGCCGGAGAGCGGCCGCGGCGCCGCCGATGCGCTCGCCGCGTCGCCGGGCTTTCCCGCGCGCCTGCTCGAATCGCTCGGCGAGTTGCGAATGCAGGCACCGCCCACCGCCGAGCGCGGTGCTCCGCCCGCGGTAGCCTTTGTCGAGATCAACGAGGCGCCCGCCTCGCTGGGCGACGTCTCCGCGCCCACTCGCGCGCTCACCGAGTCGTGGCTCGATGCCGGCTACCTGGCCGGCGCGCGTGCGGCACGCGTTCCTCCGTTCTGGGACGAGGCTCAGTTCGCGCGACCGCTTCCCGCTGCGCTCTTCGACACGACCGAGGATTTCCTCGAGTCGTTGCACTGAACGACGCGTGAGCAGCGCGCCGACCGCATGACGATTCTCGAACAGCCTCGCATCATCGGCGGCGTGACCGGGTCGCTGGTCGGCGTGACCACGGCCGTCGTTCGCACGGCCGACGTCGCGGTACTCATCGCGCCGGTTCCCGCGCATCCGCGCACGGGCGAGCACCGGCTGCACGTGCGGCTGGCACGCGAACTGACGCGCGTCGGCGTGCCTTCGCTGCGCTTCGATCCGGCCGACGGCGGCGACAGCGCACCGAGCGCTGCGCAGGCGGCGCGCTACGACGGCGACCTCGTCGCCGCGGCAACCGATCTGCTCGCGCTGCATCCCGATGCGCAACTCGTGCTGGTCGGCTTCGGCGATGCGGCGCTGCCGATCGCTCGATCGCTGCCCGCGGTGCGCACCGCCGCGCTGCCGGTGAACGCGCTGTGCTTCGTCGATCCGCGGCTGGCGACGGTGCGGCCGATCGAAGCGCGCGGCCTGTGGCGGCGGATCACCGGACGCGCGTCGCCGACGATGGAAGCGCTGCGCGACGACTCGCCTTCGCTGCACGACGACGAGCGGACCTGGCTCGGACTGCCCGACAGACTGCGCGGCGCATCGCTGCACGTGGCCACCGGTCACGATCTGCATGCACGCGAGCTGATGCGCACGCTGCTCGCCGAAGACAGGGATTGGCGGCGCGCCCTGCACAATGGGGAGCGGTTTCGGAGCGTCGACGGTGCCGATGCGGGCTATGCGCAGGCCGAGCACTGGCGCACGCTCGTCGAGTGGATCGTGCAGCAGATCACGCATCGCAGGCGCCGGGCACGCTGAAGCTGCGCTCGCCGCCCAGATTCAGCCAACCCGGGGCGCGTGTGCGGCTGCCATCGGCATCGGCGCCGACGGTGACGCGCGTTGCCTTCGGATCGGCACCGGTTCCAGGATCGGCGGAAGGCGCAGGCAAGCCCACGCCGGCGACCGGCCCCATCGTCGGCAGCGACGCCGTCCGAACGGGAGATTGCGCTCGATGCGCTGTCCGTGCGCTGCGGCGCGCGGCACTCTGCATGCGAACGGTGGCGCTCACGCGCACCGGCCAGCGCGGAACGATGCGCCCGGTGGCATCGGGCGCGCGATGAATCGCGCATGCCCAGGCGCGCGACGCGGACGGCGCCGGTATGCCGAGATCGACGAGTCCGAGCCTTCGACGCGACGGCGCCTCGCAGCCATCGACGACGCGCATCAGCCACGCCGCGATGCTGCCGACGAGCGGCACGCTCAACGGAACGCCGTAGCGCAACTCGAGCTTGAGCACGTTCGCATCGTTCAACGTCTGCTGCGATCGGGCGCCGATCGGCTCGCGCCCGCGCATTCCCGCAACGCCGCCCGCCGGCATTCGCAACCACGACCACTGCAGACTGTCGTTCGGAATCTCGCGCGTGCCCGGCATCGGCCGACCGAAGGCATCGCGCGCCGGCTCTGCCCAGTCGTCGAAGCTTTCCACCGTGGGAGCGATCTGCCGCCAGTCGATCCACCCTGTGGCCAGGCCCTGGCCGAGACGCGCCTGGGCGGCCGCGAGCGCTGCGGCCGGCGTACGCGGCATCCCCGCGCCCTGCCAGAACGGCAGCAGGCCGCGCGCGAGTCCGGCCTCGATCGCATCGGGACGCGCCTGGGCAACGCTGCCCGCACGCGCCGCCTCGAACAATCCGTACTCGATGGCGGTGCGCGCGTGCAGCAGCAGCGCCCACTGCAAGGCGCCGAGCCCGAGCAGCAGCACGATCGGCGCGGCGAGCAGCATCTCCACGACCGCGCTCGCCCTTTGCAGGCGGCGCCGTCGGTGTGCCTGCCTGCAGCCGGTCCTCCGGGGTGCGGCTTGCACGTTCACGGCCGCGCGGCTCCGCGACTTGCGCGTTGCGTCGTAGCGAACGCTTCCAGCCGGCGTTGCGTTCGCTCGACCTCGCGGGCGAGCGGCGCCGGGTTCGCAGCCGCGGCCGCGGCTTCGCCCAGTTGCTCGAGCGAACGCAGGCTCTGGCGCGCAAGCTCGAGATTAATCAGCGCGACGTTGTAGATCGCCTTGGCCCGCAGCGAGGGCTCCGTCTCGACCCCGGCGTGGCTGCGCGCCGCCGCTCGCCGATACGCGGCCAACGCCTTGAACCAGTCGTGTCGCTGGTGATGGACATTGCCCAGCCGCAGCCACGCCTGCGCATTCGACGGCTGCAACGCCAGCAGGCGCTCGTAACCTGCCACCGCTTCGTCGAATCGGCGCGCGCGGTAGGCGTCCTCGGCCTGCGTCTGCAGCGCGGCAAGCTCGGAAGGCGACGGCGGGGCGACGGCCTCCCTTCCCGCCGCTCGCTGCGAGGCGGACTGCAACGTGGACCGCGGCGCAGCCGCAGAGCCGGTCGCAGTCGTCGCCGGCGTCGACTGCTCTTCCTCGTCGAACAGATCCGCACCGCCCTGCAACAGGCTGCCTTCGGTCGCGCACGCGACCGGCGCCAGCGCCGCCAGCACGAGCGCCGCAGCGCGCATCACACGCCCCATCATCGCTGTCCTCCTTTCGAATCGTCGATCCAACGAAGGTGCATCCCCGGTCGCAGGCCGAGCCGGTGCGCTTCGCCCGCACGCAGTTCGAGCACGGCGCGCGCACGAAGCGCGCCGCGCACCCGTCGCGGCGGCACACCCTCGCAGAGGCGAAGCACTTCGCCGCTGCGCGCGACGAAGACGAGATCGAGCGGACCGCGCACGCCGAGGGTGTGGACCGCCCGGCACGGCTCGATCCACAGCCCGGCACCGGCAACGGGCAGCGGCTGCGCGATCAGCCCGACCAGGCGTTCGACTACACGCACGGCACGCCGCACGCGCAGGCGAACGGCACCCGGCTCGCCGACGACGAGACCGGTTCGCCGCATCAGAGCACTCCCTCGACGAGCAGGCGCTGCACGATCGGAAACAGCAGGATCGCGAAGGTGCCGGGAAAGATGAACAGCACGAGCGGCAGCAGCATCTTCACCGGCGCCTCCATCGCGAGCTTCTCCGCGCGAAGGAAGCGCTCGGTGCGCCGCTGCTCGGCCTGCGCGCGAAGGATCGGCGCAAGGCTCGCGCCCTGCCGCTCGGCCGCGACGAGCGCGGCAACGACGTTCGAGACTGCCGGCAGCGCGAGCCGCGCGGACATCGCGCGCAGCGCTTCGTGACGCGGCTGGCCCGCGTGCACGTCGCGCAGCACGCGCCGCCATTCGTCGCGCAGCGCTCCCGACGGACCATGCGTGGCCGCGTGCGCAAGGGCCGCGCCGAGGTTCAGGCCCGCCTCGACGCTGAGCGTGACGAGATCGAGGTCATGAGGGAGCTGGCGCAGGATCGAGTGCCTGCGGCGCGCGATGCGATCGCGCAGCGCGAGCGGCGGAAGCCCGGCGCCGAGGGCCGCCGCAACCAGCACGGCCGGCAGCGAACCCGAGCCGAGGGCTGCGAGCGCCGCACCGACTCCGACCGCCGCAGCGATCGCAAGCAGGAGCTGGCCGGCGACGAGATGCTCGGGACTCAACTGTGCGTCGAGCGCGGCGCGCGCGAGTGCGGCGCGCACGCGTTCGCGGTGCGCAACGCCGACGAAGCGCGCGATCGCCGGCGCAATCCGCGCGACGATCGGCCAACCCAGACGCCAGGTCCACGGAAGCCGCTCGGCGCTCTCCGGCTCGACAGGCACCGCGGCGCTCGAAGCTGCCGAGAACAGCGCCCACGAAACCAGCGCGACCGCGACGAAGGTCGCACCCAGCGAAACGGCGAGCCAGGCGTTCATACGTCGATCGCGACGATTCGACGGATCGCCAGCCCGCCGGCCAGCTGCAGCAGCGCAACAGTGCCGCACACGATCCACCCCTGCCAGGTGGTGACGAGCGCACGCATGGCAACCGGTTCGATCGCGAACAGCGCTGCCGCGAGCAACGAAGGCAACGCGCCCATCACCCACGCCTGCAGGCGCCCCTGGGCGGTGAGCGCGCGGATCTTGCCCTCGATGGAGAGCTTGTGACGCATCGACGCAGCCAGAGATTCGAGCGTCGCAGCCATGCTTCCGCCCACTGCCGAACCGATGCGCAGGGCCGAGGCGAACAGCACGCTCTCCTCGATCGGCATGCGCCGGCCGAAGGATGCGAGCGCGTCGTCGAGCGAGACGCCCAGGCGCTGCTCGCGCAGCAGCAGGCCGAACTCGTGACGGGCCGGCGCCGGCAGTTCGCCCGCGGCCTGCGCGAGCGCCTGCGTCAATCCGCTTCCCGAGCGCAATCCGCCGGCGACGAGCATCAACGCATCGGGCATCTGCTGCCGGAAAGCCTCCATGCGCCGACGGCGCAGCTGCGCGAGCGCAAGGCGCGGCAGCAGCGCCGCGGCGAGCGCGATGCCGAGCGCGGCGTGCCAGGCGCCGGTGGCCCACCACGCCGCGACCGCCACGCAGAACGTGAGCAGGTGCTGTGCGGCGAGCAGCCGCGCCGTGTCGACGAAGAGGAACGCTTCGCGCATGCGCGCTCCCACGCCGCGCTCGAAGCGCTCGCGATGCCGGCTCGCGAAGCGCGCTCCGAAGCGCACGAACAGCAGGAGCAGAGCGATTGCAGCGCCGAAAGCGCCGGCGAGCGCGAAACCGAGCGAGGTTGCGGACTGCGTCATGATCAAGACCCTTCCGCGCGGAAGATCAAGAGATCGAGCGGCTCGCCTTCTTCGCGCAGCCGCTCGTAGAACTGCGGCACGTTTCCGCAGCCGCCGAAGCGCCCCGCGGCCCAGCGAAAGAGCGGCTGCATCAGCACGCGCGCGCCTTCGAGCCCGGTCAGCTCGACGATCTCGACGACGCGCCGCCGACCGTCGGCCATTCGGGCCTGGTGCACGACGACGTCGATCGCGCCGACGATCTGCTCGCGGATCGCGGCCACCGGCATGTCGACCTCGGCCATCAGCACCATCGTCTCGAGCCGGGAGATCACGTCGCGGGGGCTGTTGGCGTGCACGGTGGTGAGCGAGCCATCGTGCCCGGTGTTCATCGCCTGCAGCATGTCCAGCGCCTCGCCGCCGCGGCATTCGCCGACGACGATGCGGTCCGGCCGCATGCGCAGCGCATTACGCACGAGGTCGCGGATGCTGACCAGCCCGCGGCCCTCGGCATTCGCCGGCCGCGCCTCGAGCGTGACGCGATGCGCATGCGCCAGGCGCAACTCGGCCGCGTCCTCGATCGTCACGACGCGCTGCCCCGGCTCGATCAGGTTCGACAACAGGTTCAGCAGCGTCGTCTTGCCCGAGCCGGTGCCGCCCGAGACGACGACGTTGCGGCGCGATCGCACGCATACCGCGAGGAAATCGAGCATCGGCTGCGAGAGCGAACCGTTCGCCACGAGATCGGCCGGCGAAAACAGGCGCCGATTGAAGCGCCGGATCGTGATCGCCGGTCCGCGCACGGCGAGCGGCGGAATGACCGCGTTCACGCGCGAGCCGTCGGGCAGTCGCGCATCGACCATCGGCGACGACTCGTCGATACGCCGCCCGAGCGGCGCGACGATGCGGTCGATCGCGGCGCGCACCGCGTCTTCGCCGGTGAACGAGGCGCCGGTGGCTTCCAGCCGCCCGTTTCGCTCGACGAAGATCTCGTCGGGCGCGTTGACCATGATTTCGCTGATCGTCTCGTCGCGCAGCAACGGCTCGAGCGGCCCGAGACCGATCGCCTCGTCGAGCACCTCGCGGGCGAGCCGGTCGCGGTCCACGTGCTCGGGCAACGCGCGCTCGCCGTGCGCGATCTCGCGCAGCAGCGCCTCGATCTCCGCGTGCAACTGCTCGGCGCTCAACTGACGGATGTCCTGGCGACGCAGGTCGATCGTGGCGAGCAGCCGCCGGTGCAGCAGGCGCCGCCACGGAACGAGACCGTCGGACGGAACGAGCGTCGACGTCCTTTGCGCTTCCCGGCCGTGCGCCCGGATACCGTGCGCATCCGCGGGGTCCGCGTCGGCGCGCTGCGCATCGCCGTGCCGGATGTGCGCAGCGTTTTCGCCCGTCCGATGCACGCGCACGCGGTATCCGGCGATCTCGATCTCGTCGTCCTCGGCCAGCGGTGCGTATTCCGCGATGCGCTCGCCGTTGACCCATGTTCCTCCGAGGCTGCCGCGATCGACCAGCTTGAACCCCTGCTCGATGCGCACGATCTCGGCGTGCACGCGCGCGACGCGCCAACCCGGCAGGTGCACGGCGCTGTCGGGACGCCGCCCGATGCGCGCCGGGAAGCGCTCGATGCGCAGGTTGCGGGCGGACCCCTCGTCGGTTTCCACGGAGAGCGTCAGCATTTCATTCGGCCATCTGCAGCCGTTCGCGCGCCTGCTCGACGCGCTCGGCGCTGCGCTCCACCGCGGCGCGCTGGGTGTCGCTGCCGGGAGAGACGAAGCGGGGCGTGATGAAGACGACCAGCTCGGTCTTGCTGTTTCGAAACTCGCGCGAGCGGAACAGCGCGCCGAGGATCGGCAGCTCGCCCAGCCCCGGCACCTTGTCGATCGAACGCGACGCGTCCTCGCTCAGCAGGCCGGCGATGACGAGCGTTTCGTTCTCGCGCAGGTTCACCTCGGTTTCGGCGCGGCGCTTCGTCAGGCCCGGAACGTCCTGCACCTGGACGTCGAAGTTGATCGCCGAAATCTCGGTGGCGATCTTCGCGGCGATGACGCCCGTTTCGCTCGCCACCGGCTCGACCTCGAACTTCACGCCGTACTCCTTGAATCCCACCGAAACCGTCCCCAGCCCGCTGGCGAAGGGCACCGGCAGTTCGCCTCCGGCGACGAAGCGCGCCGAGCCGCCGCTGCGGCACGACAGGCGCGGCTCGGCGAGCACGAGTGCGTCGCCGTTCTGCACGAGCAGGTTGATGACCGAGCCGATCGAAGTGGCGAGCCCGAGCGCCGTCGCAAAGGGCGGCACGCGGTTGCGCACCTCGAGGCCGGCTTCGCCCGCCGCGCCGCCCGGTCGGAAGGCGGTGCTGCGATGCAGGTCGCCGATGATTCCGAAGCTCGGCCCCTGCATGCTCGAACTCCAGCGCACGCCGATGTCGTCGAGACGGTCGCGCCGGATCTCGACCATTCGCACGTCCATCTCGATCATCCGCTCGAGCCCCACGCGACTGATCAGGTTCACGATCTGCGGATAGCGGCGCGCGATCTCGGTCATGCGGGCGGCTTCCTCCTCCGACAGCTCGTTGCCCTCGAGCACGACCTTGTCGCCGACGATGCGCGCGCGGATGCGGCTCGACTCGCCGAGCATCGCGCGCACCTCTGCAAGCAACCGGTTCGCATCGGCCGGAACGACGTGAATCTCGAAGCTGCTCTCGCTGCCGTCGGCGGCCCACAGATGCAGCGTGCTCTGCCCTGGCGCCTCGGGAATCACCAGCACCTGCCCGCCGTCGAGTGCGGTGGCCTGGATCACCTTGCCGTTGCCGACCGCAACGCGCTTGAGTTCGCCGGCGCGGATGAGATGCACCTGCCCGACGTGCAGCTCTACCGGAGTCGGCGGCGCCCCCGCCGCGCGGGCCGAGGGAAGGCCGCAGGCGAGCGCGACGGCCGCGCAGAGCATCGACATCGGCCCCGAAGCACGCACAATCGCGAGCACGCGACGAAGGCCCGCGCGAAGAAGCATCGTGCTCATTGCGCCTCCGGCGTCGGTTGCACGGTGGGCATCTCGCGAGCGGCGCTGCGCGCGAAGCGATGCAGCCTCCATGCGGGTTCGTCGGCCCCGCCGTTCGGCGGCGCGGGGATCGCCGGCGCATCGACGATCGGTGCACGCATCTGCTGCGCGGCACCCGGCTCGGGCGGTCGCACCGCTTCGAATCCTTCGATCGGCGCCGGTCCGAGACTCGCCGTCGCGACGAGCGCGCCGCGCCCGCCGACGATGATCTCGGGGCCGATCGGCCTGGGCACGACCGGCGCACGTTGCGGCACGTCGATGCCGAGCAGCGCGTTGAGGTCCATCGCTCGCGCCCGCAACGGCTGTCGATCCTCCGGGTTGCGCAGCATTGCGGTGAGCTTTCCGCTGCGCTGCGCGACGATCAGCTCCTGCGCCTGCGAAGGCGATACCTCGACGGTGATCGCGGTGAAGTGACGCATGCCGGCGGCATCTCCCTTGTCGGCGCGCACCTGCCGGCCCGTGGCGAGCACCGCGAGGTCCTGCATCAACGTGGACGTCACTTCCTGCGCGGGCGGCATGCCGGGCAACGCCGGCGGGCGCACGGTGAACAGCAGGTCGATGCGGTCGCCCGGCTGCAGCATTCCCGACACCGAATTGACTTCGTCGACGAGCACCGACATCGCGCGTATCCCCGGGCGGATCCGCGTCGAGAAAGTCGACCCATCGGCCCCGACGATGACGCCGGCGAGCAGCGGTTCGCCGCTGCGCATCGGCGCGCCGATGCGGGCGCCGACGTGCTGCTCGAAGCGATCGGGACGCACGGCACTGCCCGGAACGAGATCGACCGGCACTTCGCGCACCGCCATGCTCCCTGCATCTACGACAGCGCCGGCTTCGAGATCGTGGCGCGCGACGACGACCTCGACCGTGGCCTGCGACGGCGCGAGCCGCGCCTTCTCGATTTCGATGCGTTCGGCAAGGTAGCCGCGCGCGCCGAACACCGCGAGCGCGCCGAATCCGATGGCGGCCGCGACGAGCAGCGCGGAGCGATGGCGTGCAGCGAGGGCGCCTGCGCGCCGGGCCAGGGCGAGCGGGGGAATCATGGCAGCGAGATCGTTGCGGTGAAGCGCTGGTAGCGGTCGGCAGCAGCGGAAAAGAACGACTCGAGCGGGCTGTGCGGACCGGCGGTGATCGCCAATACGAACAGGACGACGACGAGCAGATACTCGAGCATCGTCTGCCCTTGCGAACGACGGGCATTCATCGAGGTGTCTCCACGTGGTGCAGGACGGCGCTCGCGCCCTGCGGTTGCCGATGCAGCGTGACGAGCAGTTCGGCGTTCGCGCTGCGATAGAAGCGCGCGCGGTCGTCGTTCCAGCGCAGGTCGCGCGGCGATCCGTTCGCCCGCATCGGCTCGTAGCCGGCGCGCAGCAGGTGACGCTCGAGATGCCGCTCGGTGTCGTCGAGCGTGCGCGTGAAATGCGCGACGAGCGTCGTCGCCCTGCGCTCGCCTTCGCCGCCCGACGAGAGCTGGCGCACGAGTTGCGCATCGGCGGGAACGAGCCGCGCGAGCGGCTCGCCTCTCGGCGCGCCCGCGGCCCGCAACCATCGGGTGAACAGGCCTTCGCTGCCGCCGCGCGCCGACGCCCGCAGTTGCAATGTCTCGAAGCCCTCGAAGCCCGGCGATCGATCGAGCGCGCCGCCAGCCGCACCGGCCGAGCCGGCGAGGCGCGACAACACGAACCAGTCTCCCGCCTGCGCCTGCAGCACCGTGTCGGCGCCCTGCGCACGCCAATGACGCTCGATCTCCCCGAGTGCGTCGCGCGGCGCCCGCGCGCTGCGCAGCTCGAAGACGACGACCGAATGCCCGGCGATCGAAGCATCCGGAATCGCGAGGCGGGCACTGTCGATCCCGGGCAGCGACTGCAGCGACCCGAGGTCGTCGGCATGCGCCTGCAGGTGCACCGCGGCCAGCGGCAGTGCGGCGAGCAGCAATGCGGTGCGCGAATTCATCGGCCGATCCGGTCGACCGGCACGCGATCGACGTCTGCTTGATGCGGATGGAAGTCCGAGGCGCGTGGCTCGAGCCCGGCAACGTCCATCAGCTGCATCGACCACAGCGTGAGCTGGTAGCCGAGACCGAACGCCGCTTCATGCACTGGATCCACCTGCTGTCCGGCCTGGACGCGCGACTGCACCGAATGCGGCTCGGCGCCGTACGGCCCCGATGCGTTCCACGCGTCGGTGACGAGCGCCACGCGCGCGTGCATCAGCAGCGGCAGCGAGTCGAGGCGATCGAGCTTTTCGTTGCCCGCCTGGCTCGGCGACACGCGCATCCACAACTCGGAGATCGCGAGGCCGCCATCCAGCGACAGGCCGAAGCGCGAGGGGCCGGCGAGTCGGTCCAGCAGCTGGCCCGCATCTCCCGCGGCACGACCGATCGCCGTGGAACGCCCGGCGTCGAAGCGCGACGGCGTCACGGCAATGGACACGTCCGCGTATCGCTCGAGCAGCGGGCGCATCCGGCGATCGGTCCACAGCGCATTGCGCTCCTGCACGGGAGCGCCGTCGTCGAGGACGTCGGCGCTGAAGACCTCGCGATCGATGCGACCGAAGTGCCGACGCCGCGCATCCTCGGCGAGCGCGGCGCGCGCATGCGCGTCGCTGCAGTCGTCGGGGCGCACGCTGCACTCGAAGGCGAGCGTGCGCGACGCAGCGATCGTCGCCTGCTGCATCGACTGGAACTTGCCGAGCAGCACGACCAGCAGCGCGAGCGGAACCAGCGCGATCGCGGCGACGAGGGCTTCGACGAGCGCCTGTCCGCGCTGGGCGCGCGCTTCAGTGCGCATAGCTCGCCGCCGCCGCACGTTGCGCCTCGCTCGGCTCGGCGAGGCGGGCCTGCCACCAGGGGCTGTACAGGCTCGCGTATTCGATGCGCTCGGGCGCACCCGGCGGGCGCCGGAAATACGCCTCGCCGACGGCCATCGCCCACAGCCGGTTGCCGGCGAAGGACTCGAACAGGCGCAGCCGCCCGATGCCGACGTCCAGCGCGTTGGCCGTGCGCACGTTCCGGGCTTCGGTACGCGCGAGCACGACGACCTGCGACACCGGGAAGCGCCCGTCGGCCAGCGCCGCGTAGTTGAGCTCGCGCACGCGCTCGATGCCGCCGTAGCTGTCGAAGCCCGCGTATCCGTCGCCGTCGATCTCCGTTTCGGCCAGTCCGGTGGCCAGGCCGTTGTCGCGCGTGTTGCCTGGATTGCCGACGATGCCCGGCGAGCCCGAACCATCGGAGGCCTGCGACGCGCCCCACCCCACCGGCATCCACTCGCGCTGCCTGCAGCTTCCGAACAGGAACCCGCTCTTGCGCCAGTTGTGGATCGACGCCGTATCGACGGCCTGCCAGCGCTCGAGATCGGGCGCCATTCCGGTACCGCCGCGCTTGCGCCACCAGCGGAACCACTTGTCGATGCTCGTCGTGCGACCGAAGCACGACGAAGGCAGCAGCACCAGCCGCAGGTCGTCGCGCCGGGGCCCGCGTACGAAGGGGTCGAGCGAATCGACGACGACGTCGCGCAGCCTCGTGCGGTCGGCGTCGCTCGCGTAGCGCCGCGTGAAACGCGAGAACGCGCCGTCGTCGCCGAGCGCGAACGCGAAGAAGGCGGGGTCGTTCGCGCGCCCTACCTCGTTCGCGACGGCGCCGAGCCCGAAGGAATCGGCCGCCAGTTGCAGAGCCTCCTGGCTGCGCGCAAGCAGAGACTTGTAGCCCAGCGACGAATGCGCTCGCACGCGGATCTCATCGGCAGCCGTGGCCTCGGTGAGTTGGCGCGCCGTGCGAGCCACCGTAGCGGCCGCCCCGAGCACGGTAGCGGCAGGCGGCCAGGCCGCGGCGAGCGTGCTGGCATTCCCGGTGAAGCGCTCGAAGTACTTCGACCACGAAACGAGCGTGACAGCCTGCGCGACGGCAACCTCCTGCGCGACGATCGCGCGGTTCGCGTAAGCGTGGAAGTTCAGCACCCGTGCCCGCCACAGTGCTGCGCTGTAGGCGGCGGAGTCGGCCGCGTTGACGAGGCGCTGCTTCGTGGCGACGACCTGCCCCGTGCTGAAGAGCAGGAACAGCGCGAGCGACGCTGCGAAGAGCAGCGCAAGCGCGAGCACGAGCGTCTGCCCGCGCTGCGATGCCCTGACGTTGCCTGTGCGCATCGCAGTCGCCCGGCTCAGCGGTTGTTCGCGTCGTAGTTGTCCAGGCCCTTGCGCGCATTGGCGTTGGTCGACGCCGTGGTCGCATTCGCCTGCGCGTTGCCGATGGCGGTGGAGGCGGTCTGTCCCGACACCTCGAGCGCCAGACCGGCGGTCTGGTTGCGGATGGTCTGGCCGAACAGCGTGTAGACGCCGATGGCCGCAACGGCGATCAGTGCGACGACGATGATGTACTCGGTCATGCCCTGGCCGCGCTGCCGAGGCGATCGTGAAGCGCGGGCGGGAACGGGAAGCGGATGCATGGGACGGTCTCCTGTGGCGCCGGAAGGAGAAGGCGCAGGAACCGTTATAGGCGCGCACCTCGCACGCCGGAATTCGACGCTCGGCCGATTCGGCGGCCTAGGACGTTCGTCGAACCTTGATGACACCGATGAGTGCTGAAATCGCCTTTCACGTAAGCAGCGATTGAAAGAGTCCCGAATTGGGACTACTGGATATCCTGACGACTCTCGTACAGGCGTACGAAGCTCGGCACTTTCCGATCGAAGCCCCGGATCCTGTGGAAGCGATCAAATTCCGAATGGAGCAAAGCGGGCTAACCGTGAAGGATCTCGAGCCAATCATCGGCAAAAGCAATCGCGTCTACGAAATCCTGAATCGCAAACGCCCGCTGACACTCTCGCGATGATCCGTCGCCTGCACCGAAATCTCGGCATTCCCGCGGAAGTCCTGATCGCAGAACCCGCTGCTCGGCAATGACCGGCCAGGGCCGAGCACCGACGTAATCGCCAGGAGAGCCGCCAGGGGAGCGCAATTCGTTCGCGATCGTAATCGCGAGTAGAGAGCACCAGTAAAAAGGGCCGGCGATTCGCCGGCCCTCTATTCAAAGGAAGCTGCGTAGCTTCAAGCCGCCTTCTTCTTCGCCCCGCCCTTCGCATCGAAGAACTGCGCGTCTTCCGTCGAGCCCTTCAGCGCCGCCGTGGAAGCTTCGCGCTCGACCGTCGTCGTCACCGCGTCGAAGTAGCCGGTGCCGACTTCGCGCTGGTGCTTCACCGCGGTGAAGCCCAGCTCGGCTGCAGCGAACTCGGCTTCCTGCAGCTCGACGAAGGCGCTCATCTGCTTGCGCGCATAGCCGTGCGCCAGATGGAACATCGAGTAGTTCAGCGAGTGGAAGCCGGCGAGCGTGATGAACTGGAACTTGTAGCCCATTGCGCCCAGCTCGCGCTGGAATTTCGCGATCGTGGTTTCGTCCAGGTTCTTCTTCCAGTTGAACGACGGCGAGCAGTTGTACGCGAGCATCTTGCCCGGGAACTGCTTGTGGATCGCTTCGGCGAAGGCGCCTGCGAACTTCAGGTCGGGCGTGCCGGTCTCGCACCAGATGAGGTCGGCATAGGGCGCGTAGGCCAGGCCGCGCGAGATCGCCTGCTCCAGGCCGTTCTTCGCGCGGAAGAAGCCTTCGATCGTGCGTTCGCCGGTGAGGAACGGCTTGTCGTTCTCGTCGACGTCGGAGGTGACGAGGTCGGCTGCTTCGGCATCGGTGCGCGCGAGCAGGATCGTCGGCACGCCGCAGACGTCGGCCGCCAGGCGCGCGGCGACGAGCTTCGAGACGGCCTCGCGCGTGGGAACGAGCACCTTGCCGCCCATGTGGCCGCACTTCTTCACCGAAGCGAGCTGGTCCTCGAAGTGAACGCCCGACGCGCCCGCGTCGATCATCGACTTCATCAGCTCGAACGCGTTCAGCACGCCGCCGAATCCGGCTTCCGCATCGGCGACGATCGGCGCGAAGTAGTCGACGAAGTCGGGGTCGCTCGGGTTCTTGCCTTCCATCCACTGGATCTGGTCGGCGCGCGTGAGCGTGTTGTTGATCCGGCGCACGACCGACGGAACGGAGTTGGCCGGATACAGCGACTGGTCGGGGTACATCTCGCCCGCCAGGTTCGCATCGCCGGCGACCTGCCAGCCCGACAGGTAGATCGCTTTCAGGCCGGCCTTGACCTGCTGCATCGCCTGGTTGCCGGTGAGCGCGCCCAGCGAGTTGACGAAGGGCTCCTCGTTGATCAGTTTCCACAGCTTCTCGGCGCCGCGCTTGGCCAGCGTGTGCTCGACCTGCACCGAGCCGCGCAGGCGCACGACGTCCTCGGCGGTGTAGCCGCGCTTGATGCCGCGCCAGCGCGGGCTTTCCGACCATTCCTTCTGCAGTTTCTGCGCGTCGAGTTCACGTGACGACATGGGGTTCTCCTGGACGAGTTGAAGACCGTTTCGGCGGCGAACCGCGCGCGTCCGGCGCAATCGCGCGGGCGGGATCGAATCGTCGTCGAGATGGAGCAAAGCTTAGCGACTCGTGATGCAATGCAATATGGCGAAATGCGCTTGTTGTGCTAAAACTTTTCGTTCGACTTATCAATAGTTTGCAATGCTTTTACCACTTCGTGGAACGAATTATGCAGTTCGTGAAATACCAAGATACCGCATTGCACTGCGCAAATCCCGCATCGTGAAACAGATTTTCCGAATCCGATAAACGACGTTCCGGCCCCCCGGGGCAACGGGCGACGCGCGATCGACCGATCGCTTGATCTCGCTCAAATACGGCGTCTAGTATGTTGAATGATCATTCATTCACCAGACCGGAGGACCGAAATCGATGGGCGGACTGCAACAGGAGCGGCTCGGCAACGTACTGCACGTCACGCTCGACCAGCCCCCGGTGAACGCGCTCAGCCGGGCGCTGATCGAAGCGCTGGGCCGGGTTGCCGAAACCGCGGCCGCCGACCCCTCGATCTCGGTGCTGCATCTGCGCAGCACCGGGCGGGCCTTCTGCGCCGGGGCGAATCTGGACGAGATGCGCGTGGGCTTCTCCGGCCCCGAGGGCCTGGAGCAGCAGCTCGATTTCGTGCGGCGACTGCAACAGGTGTTCGAGCGCATCGAGCGGCTCGATGCGGTGAGCGTGGCCGAGGTGGGCGGTCATGCGCTGGGCGGCGGGCTGGAGCTGGCGCTTGCCTGCGACCTGCGCATCGGCGCTGCCGAAGCGCGCATCGGCCTGCCCGAGGTCGAACTGGGCCTGGTGCCCGGCGCCGGCGGCACGCAGCGCCTCGCCCGGCTGTGCGGCCCGGCGCTCGCCCGGCGCCTGATCCTCGGCGCCGAGACCCTCGACGGGCGCACCGCCGAGCAGTTCGGGCTGCTGCACTGGGCGGTGCCCAGGGCCGAGCTTGCCGCTCGCGCGCAGGCGCTGGTCGAGCGGCTGGCGCAACTGCCGCGCGCGGCGCTGGCCGAAGCGAAAGCGTGCATCGACTGCGCCACCCGCCCGGGAACCGAAGGCTTCGAGCACGAACTGGCCTCCACGCGCCGGCTGATGAACGACGCCGAGACCCAGCGGCGCGTGGCCGCCTTCCTCGCGCGCTGACCGCTTCCTTCCTTCTTCTCCTCCCCCCTTCGAACCCTCTTACGGAGCACTTGCGATGAAACTGGACGACCGGATCGCCATCGTCACCGGCGCCGCCTCGGGCATTGGCCTGGCCACGGCGCAGCGCCTGGCCGAAGCCGGCGCAACCGTGATGCTCGGCGACATCGACGACGCACGCGGCGAGCAGGCTGCCGCCGACCTGCGCGCAGCCGGCCTGCGCGCCGACTACGCGCACTGCGACGTGACGAGCGATGCGTCGGTGGCGGCCTTTCGCGACGCCACGCTGCAGCGCCACGGCCGCGTCGACATCGTCGCCAACGTCGCCGGTTGGGGCAAAATCCAGCCCTTCCTCGAAAACGACGACGCGTTCATCGCCAAGGTGGTGGAGCTGAACTTCATGGGGCCGCTGCGCATCGTGCGCGCCTTCCTGCCGCAGATGATCGAGCGCAAGCAGGGCAAGATCGTCAACGTCTCCAGCGACGCCGGGCGCGTGGGCAGCCTGGGCGAGACGGTGTACTCGGGCGCCAAGGGCGGGGTGATCGCCTTCACCAAGGGCCTGGCGCGCGAGACCGCCCGCCACGGCATCACCGCCAACTGCGTGTGCCCCGGGCCCACCGACACGCCGCTGCTGCAGGCCGTGCCCGAGAAGCACCGCGAGGCCTTCCAGCGCGCCATCCCGATGAAGCGCTTCGCCCGGCCCTCGGAGATCGCCGACGCCGTCGTCTTCTTCGCCAGCGGGCGTTCCGATTACATTACCGGCCAGGTGCTCAGCGTCAGCGGTGGCCTGAGCATGGTGGGCTGATTCACGAACACAGACAGCAGGAGCAAGCGATGTACAAGATTTCCGCCAAGGACCTCCAGCCCGAGCACTTCCGCTTCGAGGTCGAGGGCAAGGTGGCCACCCTCACGCTGAACCGCCCCG
>JAJPEN010000008.1 GCA_021166835.1 Burkholderiaceae bacterium
ATCGCCGACTTCACCGTCACCGAGCAGATGCTCAAGCAGTTCATCAAGATGGTGCACGAGTCGCGGCTGTTCTCGCCGAGCCCGCGCATCATCATCTGCGTGCCCTGCGGCTCCACGCAGGTCGAGCGCCGCGCGATCCGCGAATCGGCGCTCGGCGCGGGCGCTTCGCAGGTGTTCCTGATCGAGGAGCCGATGGCCGCGGCGATCGGCGCCGGGCTGCCGGTGTCGGAAGCCGCCGGCTCGATGGTCGTCGACATCGGCGGCGGCACCACCGAGGTCGGCGTGATCTCTCTCGGCGGCATGGTCTACAAGGGTTCGGTGCGCGTCGGCGGCGACAAGTTCGACGAGGCGATCATCAACTACATCCGCCGCAACTACGGCATGCTGATCGGCGAGCCGACCGCCGAAGCGATCAAGAACCAGATCGGCTCGGCGTTCCCCGGCTCCGAGATCCGCGAGATGGAAGTGAAGGGCCGCAACCTCTCCGAGGGCATCCCGCGCAGCTTCACGATCACGTCGAACGAGATCCTCGAGGCGCTCACCGATCCGCTGAACCAGATCGTCTCGGCGGTGAAGATCGGCCTCGAGCAGACGCCGCCCGAGCTGGGCGCCGACATCACCGAGCGCGGCATCATGCTCACCGGCGGGGGCGCGCTGCTGCGCGACCTCGACCGCCTGCTGATCGAGGAGACCGGCCTTCCGGTGCTGGTGGCCGAAGACCCGCTGACCTGCGTCGTGCGCGGCTGCGGCATGGCTCTCGAGCGCATGGAAAAACTCGGCACCATCTTCACCAGCGAGTAGGGCCTGCCCGCAGGCCCTCGTAGCGTCCGCGAGGCTTTCCCGGAGTGGACCACAGCCCGCCGCCGTTCTTCAAGCAAGGCCCGTCCGCCAACGCCCGGCTGCTGTTCTTCTCGCTGCTCGCGATCGCGCTGCTCGTCGTCGACTCCAGGCTCGAAGTGCTCGGACGCCTGCGCCAGGGCATCGCGACGGTGCTCTATCCGGTGCAGCGCACGCTGCTGGTGCCGCGCGACGTGATCGGGGTGGGCGCCGAATACCTGGCCGAGGTCGGCCGGCTGCGCGCCGAGAACGCCGAGCTGCGCCGCCTCGAGGCGGCCAACGCCAACGCGCTGCTGCAGACCGAGCAGCTGGTGGCCGAGAACCAGCAACTGCGCCAGCTGCTGGCGATGCGCGAGCGCACCGCGATCCGTTCGGCGGTGGCCGAGGTGCTCTACGACGCGCGCGACGCGTTCTCGCGAAAGCTGGTGCTCGACAAGGGACAGCAAAGCGGCGTGATCGCCGGCCAGCCGGTCATCGACGCCTCGGGCGTCGTCGGCCAGGTCACGCGGGTCTACCCGCTGTCGAGCGAAGTCACGCTGATCACCGACCGCAGGTCGACGATCCCGGTGGAGATCCGCCGCACCGGCGAGCGCTCGGTCGCCTTCGGCGGCTCGCCCGACGGGACGATCGAATTGCGCTACCTGCGGACCAGCGCCGACGTGCGCGAGGGCGACCAGCTGGTCACCTCCGGGCTGGACGGGCTGTTCCCTCCGGGTTTGCCGGTGGGCACGGTGCGCTCGGTGGAAACCGCTTCGTCGGCGTTCGTGCGCGTGGTGGTCGAACCGGCGGCGCACGCCGAGCGCACCCGGCTGCTGCTGATCCTGCTGGCCGAACCGCCGGCGCAAGCGGCACCGCCGCCCGAGGAGCCGGCAGGCGAGTCGCGCCGGCGGCGTCGCGGGAGCTGACGCGATGCAGATGCGTCCGCACTACCTGCTGCTTCCGGCGAACCGGGCGTTCATCACGTTCACGATCGCCTCGGCGTTCCTGCTCAACGTGCTGCCATGGGGACGCGCGACCGGCGTACCCGACCTCCTCGCGCTGGTGCTGGTATTCTGGAACATCCACCAACCGAGAATGGTCGGGATCGGCATCGCCTTCCTGTTCGGGCTGCTGATGGACGTGCACGACGCGGCCCTGCTCGGCGAGCATGCACTGGCCTACACGCTGCTCTCGTACGGAGCGCTGAGCCTGCACCGGCGGGTACCGTGGTTCCGCCTGCCCGGCCAGATGGCCCACGTGCTCCCGCTGTTCCTGGTCACGCAACTGGTGCTGCTCGTGGTGCGCATGGCCGTCGGCGCAGGCTTCCCCGGCTGGTCGTGGTTCCTGCAGAGCTTCAGCTGCACGCTGTTGTGGCCGGTGGCGCACTGGCTGCTGCTGGCGCCGCAGCGGCGCGCCGTCGACCGCGACGAGAACCGGCCGATCTGAGACGTACTGATCCGACTGCGAGATGGTCGAAGTCCGCGACACCGAGCGCGACCTGTACCGGCTGCGGCTGCGGCTGGCGATTGCGATGGGCCTGGTGCTGGCCTGCTTCGGCCTGCTGGTCGGGCGCTTCGTCTACCTGCAGGTCTACCGCTACGCCGACTTCCACGCGCAGGCCGAGGACAACCGCATCGCACTGGTCCCGGCCCCGCCGGCGCGCGGCCTGATCTTCGATCGCAACGGGGTGCTGCTCGCCGAGAACGTGTCGGCCTACACGCTGGAGATCTCGCCCAAGCGGGTGGACCGGCTCGAGGACACGATCGCCGCGCTCTCGGGTGTCGTCGAGATCACCGCGCGCGACCGACAGCGCTTCCGCCGGCTGCTCGAGGACTCGCGCAGCTCCGACAGCGTGCCGCTGAAGGTCCGCCTCACCGACGAGGAGGTCGCGCGCCTGGCGGTGAACCGCTTCCGCTTTCCCGGCGTGGAGATCAGCGCGCGGCTGTTCCGGAACTACCCGCTCGGCGAGACCGCCGCGCACGTGATCGGGCACATCGGCCGCATCTCCCCGGACGACAAGCGCCGGCTCGAGGAACTGGAGCTGCTGTCGAACTATGCGGGCTCGACCCACATCGGCAAGGTCGGCGTCGAGGCCTCGTACGAATCGGCACTGCACGGCCGGGTCGGCTTCGAGGAGGTCGAGGTCTCGGCCGGCGGGCGAATCGTACGCAGGCTGTCGCGCCGGCCGCCCGTGCCCGGCTCGAACCTGGTGCTGTCGATCGACATCCGCCTGCAGAAACTCGCCGAGGAGCTCTACGGCGTACGGCGCGGCGCGCTGGTGGCGATCGAGCCGAAGACCGGCGACGTGCTGGCCTTCGTCTCGCGTCCTTCGTTCGACCCCAACCTGTTCGTCGACGGCATCGACTCGCAGACCTGGCAAGCGCTGAACGAGGATCCCGACAAGCCGCTGATGAACCGGCCGCTTCGCGGCACGTATCCGCCCGGTTCCACCTACAAGCCGTTCATGGCACTGGCGGCGCTGATGTCCGGCACTCGCACGCCGCAGGACACGATCTCCGACCCCGGCTATTTCCAGCTCGGCAACCACCGGTTTCGCGACTCCAGGCCGTCGGGCAACGGCATCGTCGACCTGCGCAAGTCGATCGTCGTCTCCAGCGACACCTATTACTACAAGGTCGCCTACGACATGGGCGTCGACCGGATCCACGACTTCATGAAACCGTGGGGTTTCGGCCAGCTCACCGGCATCGACCTCGAGCACGAGAACACCGGCGTGCTGCCGTCCTCGCAATGGAAGTTCAAGCGCTTCAAGCAGAAGTGGTTTCCGGGCGAGACGCCGTCGATCGGCATCGGCCAGGGCTACAACTCGTTCACGATCCTGCAACTCGCGCACGCGACGGCCACGCTGGCCAACGACGGCATCGTGATGCGGCCGCACGTGGTGCAGGCCATCGAGGACCCGATGACGCACAAGCGGCAGCGCACCGTGCCCTCCGAGAGCTACCGGATCGACCTGCGGCGCGACTACCTCGATCTGGTCAAGAGCGCGCTGGTCGACGTCAACCGCTTCGGAACGGGGCGCATCGCGTTCGCCAACACCGGATACGTCGCGGCGGGCAAGACCGGAACCGCGCAGGTGATCGGCATCAAGCAGGGCGAGCGCTACGACGCCAGGCGAATCGCCGAGCGCCACCGCGACCACTCGCTGTTCATGGCCTTCGCGCCGGTCGACGACCCGAAGATCGCGGTGGCGATCATCGTCGAGAACGGCGGCTTCGGCGCCCAGGCGGCTGCGCCGATCGCGCGCAAGCTGTTCGACTTCTACCTGCTCGGCAAGCTGCCGAGCGAGGTGCCCGAGGACCTGCTGCCCCGGTTGCTCGACGAAGCCGAGCTGCGCGACGTGCCGGAAAGCGTCGAGCCCGAGCAGGTCGGGGAACCGGAGCCGAAGCCATGATCCACGAACAGCCGTCGCTGTGGCAGCGCCTGCGCCCGCGCGTGCTGGTGTTCGACGGGCCGTTGCTGCTGGCGCTGGCGCTGCTCGCGGCGCTCAGCCTGCTGAACATGTACTCGGCCGCGCTCGACTTCGACGGGCGCCTGGCGGACCACGGCCGCAACCTGCTGATCGCCTTCGCGATCATGTGGGTCGCCGCGAGCCTGCCGCTGCGCTGGGTCCAGCGCTCGGCGGTGCCGCTCTACCTGGTCGGCCTGGCGCTGCTGGTGGCGGTGGCGCTGTTCGGCGACATCTCGAAAGGCGCGCGGCGCTGGCTCGACCTCGGCATCACGCGCATCCAGCCGTCGGAGCTGATGAAGATCGCGATGCCGCTGATGCTCGCCTGGTACTTCCAGCAGCGCGAAGGCGCCCGCGGCTGGGCCGACTTCGTCGTCGCCGGCGTGCTGCTCGCGCTTCCGGTCTGGCTGATCGCCCGCCAGCCCGACCTGGGCACCGCATTGCTGGTCTCGGCCGCCGGGGTCTACGCGATCTTCTTCGCGGGTCTGAGCTGGAAGGTGATCGCCGGCGGCCTCGTCGCCGGCCTCGCGGCGATGCCGGTGCTGTGGTCGGCCATGCACGACTACCAGCGGCACCGCATCCTGATGATGATCGACCCGTCCTCCGATCCGCTGGGCAAGGGCTTCCACGTGATCCAGTCGACGATCGCGGTCGGCTCGGGCGGCATCTGGGGCAAGGGCTGGACCGCCGGCACGCAGGCGCACCTCGAGTTCATTCCCGAACGCACCACCGACTTCATCTTCGCCGTGTTCTCGGAGGAATTCGGGCTCGTCGGCAACCTGGTGCTGCTGACGGTCTACCTGCTGCTGATCGGCCGTGGGCTGGTGATCGCCGCCAACGGCGCGAACATCTTCGCGCGGCTGCTCGCCGGCTCGATCACGCTGATCTTCTTCACCTACGCGTTCGTGAACATCGGCATGGTGTCGGGCATCCTGCCGGTGGTCGGCGTGCCGCTGCCGCTGATGTCGTACGGCGGCACCGCGATGGTCACGCTCGGCTTCGGCGCGGGGCTGCTGATGGCGATCAGCCGCCAGCGCAAGCTGGTGCAGACCTGAGCCGGGCGCGCCGCGGCCTCATTCGCCAGCCACGCGCAACATGATCTTGCCGATGTGACGCGACGACTCCATCAGCTCGTGCGCGCGCGCCGCGTCGGCCAGCGCGAAGGTCTCGTGGATCACCGGCTGCACCTTGCCCGAGGCGAGCAGCGGCCAGACCTGCTCGCGCAATTGCGTGGCGATCTGCGCCTTGTCGGCCGCGCTGCGCGGGCGCAGTGTCGAGCCGGTCCAGGTGAGGCGCTTGACCATCAGCGGCGTGCAATCGATCTCCGCCTTCGGCCCGTTCAGGAACGCGATCTGCACCAGGCGGCCCTCGATCGCGAGCGCCTTGAAATTGCGCGCGATGTAATCGCCGCCCACCATGTCGAGGATCAGGTCGACGCCGCGCCGACCGGTGAGCGAGGCGATGCGCTCGACGAAATCCTCGCGGCGGTAGTCGATCGCCGCGCTGGCGCCGAACCGCTCGCACACCGCCGCCTTCTCGGGGCCACCCACCGTGGCGTAGACGGTGGCGCCGCGCGCGTGCGCCAGCTGGATCGCCGTCAGCCCGATCCCCGACGAGCCACCGTGCACCAGGAAGGTCTCGCCGGCCGCGAGCCGGCCGCGCTCGAACACGTTGGTCCAGACGGTGAAGAAGTTCTCGGGCAGCGCCGCGGCCTGAAGCAGCGACAGGCCCTGCGGCACCGGCAGTGACTGTCCGGCAGGCGCCACCGCGTATTCGGCATAGCCGCCGCCGTTGGTGAGCGCACAGACCGCGTCGCCGATCTTCGGCTCGCTGACGCCCTCGCCCAGCGCCACGACGTGCCCCGACACCTCGAGGCCGATCACCGGGGAGGCGCCGGGCGGCGGCGGATAGCGTCCCTGCCGCTGCGCGACGTCGGGCCGGTTGACGCCGGCCCAGGCCACGCGGATCAGCACTTCGCCTGCCGCGGGCGCGGGCACCGGCATGCGGCCGGCTCGCAGGACCGACGGCGCGCCGCCGGCGCCGTGATCGACGAATTCCATCGTTGCGGGGATCTGACTCATGACCTGACCCGGATGCTTGCGCGGGCCGGCCGCGTCGCGCATAGTCGCCCGACCGGACCCTTCTGACCGAGGAAGCAAAGGTGGCCACCATACACAATTCCGCCGGCGCGGACTACGCCTTCCTGGAGGGCGGGCGGGCCTTCTCCTCCGGCGTGATCGCGCTGCCGGGCTTCGAGATCGTGCGGGCACGGTTCGCGCGCGCGCTGCCGATCGCCGAGGGATTCGAGGCGATCGGCGCGCACCTTCGCGAACGTCATCGCCCGCTCACCGCGCTGTGCGCGGCCGAGCTGCGCTCGCCCGAGCCGGTGGGGCTGGCGGGTTTCGGCGAGTTCAACGCCGGCTGGGTCGAGGTGCTCGAACGCTGGGGCCTGTTTCGCAACGAGCTGAACCCGGTGGCGCGCAGCAACGTCTGCCCGGTGCACGACGCGCCGGCGCAGCCCGTCTTTCACGCGTTCAGCTACACGGTGCCCACCGGTGCCGCCCACGCCGGCTTCCTGACCACCTCCGACCACGCGGCCGATGCGCCCGGCCCGCGCAGCTTCGTGATCGCCGGCTACGCCGAGTGGGAGCAGGGCACGCCGTTTCCCGACGGCATCGTCGCGTACCGCGACACCTCGCCGGCCGGGCTGGCGCGCAAGGCGGCCTTCGTGCTCGACGGCCTGCAGCGCAACACCGCCGCGCTCGGCGGCGACTGGAACGCGGTGACTGCGGTCCAGGTCTACACCGCGCACGACATCGGCGCGCTGGTGCCGCGCCAGTTCGCGCCGCGCGGCCTGGCCCGGCTCGGCATCGACTGGCACGTCTGCCGCCCGCCGGTCGACGGCCTCGAATTCGAGATCGACGTGCGCTGCGTGCGCCGCGAACTGGTGATCGATTGAACGCAGACCGGGAGACACGATGTCCGAAACCAGCGGCGGCGAACTGATCGCGCGCATGCTTCAGAAGGAAGGGGTCGAGAAGGTTTTCGGCATCATCGACGGCACGTATTTCGGTTTCTACTCGGCGCTGCACCGGCTGGGCATCGAGATCGTCACGCCGCGCCACGAGACCAGCGCCGCGCACATGGCGGGCGCCTACGCGCGGCTCACGGGCCGGCTGGGCGTGTGCATGGCCAGCAACGGGCCCGGCGTCGCCAACCTGCTGCCGGGACTGGTGGTCGAGCAGGCCGAGGGCAACCGGGTGCTCGCGATCACCAGCGCGCGGCGCATCGGCATCGCCGGCGCCGAGCGCCCGGGCGCCTACCAGAACTTCGACCAGACCGGCGTGATCGCGCGGATGGCCAAGTCGAGCGTGGCGGTGCCCGCGTTCGAGCGCATCGGCGAGATCGTGCGCAGGGCGCTGCGCCGCAGCTGGGAGGGCCGCCCCGGCGTGGTTCACGTCGACGTGCCCGAGAGCATCATGAACGGTAAGTTCAAGGATGCCGGAGCGCCGCTGCAGGAGCCGCATCGCTATCGCCGCGTCGATCCGCTGCCGGCCGCGCCCGCGCAGGTGGCCGGCGCGGCGCAGTGGCTGGTGCAGGCGCAGGCGCCGGCGATCCACGTGGGCAGCGGCGTCGTCCACGCAGCCGCGTACGACGCGCTTCAGCGCGTGGCGGAGGCGCTGCAGGCGCCGGTCACGACCAGCTGGGCCGCCCGCGGCGCGCTGCCGGAATCCTCGGCGCTGGCGATCCCGATGGTGCACATCGAGTTGAACCAGAAGGTGCGCAACGAAGCCGACGCGATGCTGATCGTCGGCTCGCGCGTCGGCGAGACCGACTGGTGGGGCAAGCCGCCGTACTGGCGCGACGCGGCCGAGCAGAAGACGATCCAGGTCGACGCGGATGGCGAGGCGCTGGGCATGAACCGGCCGGTCGACCTCGCGATCGTCGCCGACGCGCGCTCGTTCCTCGAACAGCTGGCCGACGAGCTCGAACGCCGGCGCGACGAGATCCGGCTCGACGAGCGGCGCGCGCGCATCGAGCGCTATGCAAAAACGATGCGCGACGACCGCGCGCGCTGGGACAAGGCACTCGCCGACTTCTCGGTGCCGATGAACCCGGCGCACGTGGCCCACACCTGCCGCGAAGTGTTTCCCGACGACACCGTGCTGGTGGCCGACGGCGGCAACGCGGCGGTCTGGACGATGTTCCACTGGCAGGCCAGGCAGCCGAACACGCTGCTGTCCACCTTCAAGTTCGGCATGCTGGGCGCCGGCGTCGCGCAGGCGCTCGGGGCCGCGGCGGCACGCCCCGGACGCCCGGTGTGCTGCATCATCGGCGACGGCGCGATGGGCTTTCATCCGCAGGAGATCGAGACCGCGGTGCGCAACCGCCTGCAGGTGATCTACCTCGTGCTCTGCGACCGGCAGTGGGGCATGGTCAAGATGAACCAGCAGTTCATGCTCAAGCCGCTGAAGACGATGATCATGAAGTCGCTCGGCCCCGAAGAGACCATCAAGGCCGATCTCGGCGAGATCGAATTCGACCGCATGGCCCAGGCGATGGGCGCGCACGGCGAGCGCGTCGCCGACCCGCGGCAGCTGCGGGCAGCGCTCGAGCGCGCGATCGCGTCGGGCAATTGCGCGGTCATTCACGTCGACGTCGACCCGGTCAGGCACATGTGGGCCCCGGGCCTGCTCCACTTCAAGAAGATGCACGAAGAGCCGAAAGGCCGCTGAGCCGCGATCGATGAGCGAAATCGACCTCGTACGCCTGAACTTCAGCCCGCAGTCGCTCGCGGTTCTCAACGGCATCCTCGCGCTGGTGCTGTTCGGCGTGGCGCTCGACATGAAAGTGTCCGACTTCAGGGCCGTCACGGCCGCCCCGCGCGCGACGCTGATCGGCATGCTGGGACAGTTCCTGCTGCTGCCGGCGGTGGGCTGGGCGATCGGCATGGTGCTCGAGCCGGCGCCGAGCATTGCGCTCGGGCTGATCCTGGTGGCCGCGTGCCCCGGGGGCAACATCTCGAACTTCCTGACCCACTTCGCGCGCGGCAACACCGCGCTGTCGATCACGATGACCTCGATCTCGACGGTCGCGTCGCTGGTCCTCACACCGTTCAACCTCGCGTTCTGGGGGAGCCTCAACCCCGACACCGCGCGCATCCTCACCGAAGTGGCCCTGAACCCGCTTGACGTGCTCGTCACGATCGTCTTCCTGCTCGGCATCCCGGCGGCACTGGGCATGGGCGTGGCGCACTGGTTTCCGAACGTGGCCGCACGTGCCCATCGGCCGGCGAAGATCCTCTCGCTGCTGTTCTTCGGCGTGTTCGTGCTCGGCGCGCTCGCGGGCAACTGGACGTACTTCATCGACTACGTCGGCCGCGTCGTGCTCGTGGTGTTCCTGATGAACGGGCTCGGCCTGCTGGGCGGCTACTGGAGCGGACGCCTCGCCGGCCTGTCCGAGCCCGATTGCCGCGCCACCGCGATCGAGGTCGGCATCCAGAACTCGGGCTTCGGGCTGATCCTCGTCTTCAATTTCTTCGGCGGCATGGGCGGCATGGCGATCGTCGCGGCCTGGTGGGGCATCTGGCACATCCTCACCGGTCTCGGGCTCGCGACCTGGTGGCGCCGCAGGCCGCCGCCGATATTGGCCGCATGAGCGCCGCGCGCGTCTTCGTCACCGGCGCCGGCGGCTACCTGGGCAGCCAGCTGGTGGCCGCGCTCGCCGCCACCGGCACCGGCGTGGTCGCGACCGACGTGCGCGAATGCCCGCCCGGGCGCCAGGTACCCGGCGTGCGCTACCTGATTGCCGACGTGCGGTCGCCCGAACTCGCCGAGGCGATGCGCGGCTGCGACGTGGTCGTCCATCTCGCTTCGATCGTCACGCCGGGTCCCGACAGCACCCGCGAACACGAGTACTCGGTCGACGTGCTCGGCACGCGCAACGTGCTCGACGCCTGCCTGGCTGCAGGCGTCGGGCGCATCGTCGTCAGCTCGAGCGGCGCCGCCTACGGCTACCACGCCGACAACCCCGCGTGGATCACCGAAGAGCAGCCGCTGCGCGGCAACGACGAGTTCGCCTATGCGCGCCACAAGCGGCTGGTCGAGGAGATGCTCGCCCGTCACCGCGTCGAGCACCCGGAACTGGGCCAGGTGGTGTTCCGCATCGGCACGATCCTCGGCGAGACCACCCGCAACCAGATCACCGACCTGTTCGAGAAGGCCTGGCTGATCGCGATCCGCGGCTCGGACAGCCCGTTCGTCTTCGTCTGGGACCGGGACGTGGTCGGCGCGATCCTGCATGCGATCGACGGCGCGCCCGACGGCGTCTACAACCTCGCCGGCGACGGCGCGCTCAGCGTCGGGCAGATCGCCGAGCGCCTCGGCAAGCGCTGCATCGTGCTGCCGCCCTCGCTGCTGCAGGCCGCGCTCGCGCTGCTGAGGCGGCTCGGGCTCACGCAATACGGGCCCGAGCAGGTGCGCTTCCTGCGCTACCGGCCGGTGCTCGACAACACGCGGCTCAAGCACGACTTCGGCTATGCGCCGCGCCTGACCTCGGAGCAGGCCTTCGAGGTGTGGATGCACGCGCGCGGCCCCCGGAAGTGAGCCTGCGCGAGTTCGCCGGGGCCACGGTCGTCGTCAGCGGCGCGGCGGCCGGACTCGGGCGCGCGCTGTGCGAGCGTTTCGGGCGCGCGGGCTCGCGCATCGTCGCACTCGACCTCGACGAGGCCGCGCTCGGGCGCAGCGTGGCCGCGCTGCACGCCGCCGGCATCGCCGCGGCCGGGTTCGCCTGCGACGTCGCCGACGAAGCGGCCTGCCGGCGGGCGATCGAAGCCGGCGCCGCCGGGTTCGGTGGCGTCGACCTGCTGATCTGCAACGCCGGCATCTCGCATCACGGCGAATTCGCGCGCACGCGCCCCGAGGTGATCCGCCGCGTGATGGCGGTCAACTTCCTGGGCGCGATGCATTGCACGCATGCGGCGCTGCCCCAGTTGCTCGCACGCCGCGGCATGATCGTGGCGATCTCGAGCGTGGCCGGCTTCGCGCCGCTGCTCGGCCGCACCGGCTACGCGGCCAGCAAGCACGCGCTGCACGGCTTCTTCGACAGCCTGCGCAGCGAGGTCTCGGCTGCCGGCGTGCGCGTGATGCTCGCCTGCCCGTCGTTCATCGCCACCGACATCGACCGCCGTGCACTCGACCCCGAGGGCAGGCCCTTTCGCGGCGCGAAGGCGGTCGTCGGCAGGCCCGCGACGCCCGAGGCCATCGCCGATCGGGTCTACGAGGCGGCGCGCCGCGAGCGACGGCTGCTGCTGCCGGGCGCCACCGCGCGGCTCGCCTGGTGGCTGTCGCGGCTGACACCGGCCGGCTATGCGCGCATCATGGCAGCCCGGATGCGTCCCTGAGCCCCTCCTGCAGCCGCGTCCACGCATCGAACTTTTCCCGCGCGAGCCCCTTGCCGATGAACCCCGGATCGACCATCGCCGCCGAACTGATCGCGCTGCTCGAAGGCTGCGCGACGTCCGCACCGTTTCCGCGGGTCCGCGCGCTGCACCGGCCGCGACCCGAAACGCTCGACACCCGGCGCGGAGAGTTCTGCGCGCTCGAGCTCGAAGACGGCACGCTGGGCCTCGCGTTCGTGCTGCTCGGCGACACCTGGGCGCAGTTGGGCGCGCGCGAGGCCCCCTCGGCACTGTCCGGCGTCGACGCGCTGCAGCTCGCGCGCGGCTACGCGCGCAAGGACGCCGTCGGGCGCACGCTCGGCATGGCGGCGATCAACGCGTTGACCCGCTGCGTCTTCGACCGCATCGGCTACGTCGCGCCCGACAGCGCCGATTCGATCGGCGAGCTCGATCCGCGCGCCGGCGACCACGTCGGCATGGTCGGCCTGTTCGGACCGCTGCTCGGGCGCTGCACCGAGGCCGGCGCGCGCGTCACGGTGATCGAGCTGCGTGAAGACCTCGTCGGCGAGCACGAGGGCTACCGCGTCACCCTCGACGCCGCGGAACTCGCCTCGTGCAACAAGGTGCTGTGCACCAGTTCGGTCCTGCTGAACGGCACCGCCGACCGCATCCTCGGCCATTGCACCGGCGCCGAGCGCCTGGCGATGATCGGCCCCGGTGCCGGCTGCCTGCCCGATCCGCTGTTCCGGCGCGGCGTCACCCTGTTCGGAGGCAGCTGGATCACCGACGCCGCCGCGGTGGTCGATGCGCTGCGCGCCGGCGAATCGTGGAGCGCGCACGCGCGCAAGTACGCGATCCGCCGCAACGAATACCCGGGTCTCGAACGGCTGGGAGTCCGCCGGAGTTGAATCGAGCGGGCGCCGCCGCCGGAGTCGCAATCCGGCCGCCGCGCCGGCCTTGACCGGCCGACGCCCTCCGGGCTAGCCTTCGTCGGGAAAGGCATCGAAGCGCGCAGGCGATGCGCCGATGCCGACGGCTCCGACGGCGGGCCGGTTGCAGAAGCGCCGGGCATCGAAGCGATGCGCGGCGCGCCCCCGGACCGGCACACCCGAGGAAGGGCAGCCGCCACTCGCGGCTCATGGGGCGCGGCAACATACCCGCGCCCCTTTCTTTTCCCTTCTCCCTGCTTCCCCCAGCAATGCCCTCCCCCCTGATCCAGGCCGCCCGCGAACTGTCGAAAGCCGTCTCGACCCTGCACTTCGGCCCGCCGGTCGCGCACGTCTACAACCCGCTCGACTACGCCTGGGCGCCGCACGAAGCCTGGCTGCGCCGCTATGGCACGGGGCGCAAGCGGGTGGTGTTCGTCGGCATGAATCCGGGGCCGTTCGGCATGATGCAGACCGGCGTGCCGTTCGGCGAAGTCGCCGCGGTGCGCGACTGGATGGGCGTGCAGGCGCCGGTGCGGCGCCCTGCCGACGAGCACCCGAAACGCCCGATCGAAGGCTTCGCGTGCCGCCGCTCGGAAGTGAGCGGCAAGCGCCTGTGGGGCTGGGCGGCCGCGCGTTTCGGCAGCGCCCCGGCGTTCTTCGAGCAGTGCTTCGTGGTCAACTACTGCCCGCTGGTGTTCCTCGAAGCGAGCGGGCGCAATTTCACGCCCGAGAAGCTGCCGGCGGCCGAGTTGCGGCCGCTGCAGGATGCCTGCGACGCGCACCTGCGCGCGGCGATCGCCGCGCTTCGGCCCGAATGGGCGATCGGCGTCGGGGCCTACGCGATGAAGCGGATCCAGGCGGCGCTCGGCAACGCCAGCGGCCTGCGCATCGACCAGATCCTGCACCCGAGCCCGGCCAGCCCCGCCGCCAATCGCGGCTGGGCGGCGCAGGTCGATGCACGACTCGACGGGCTCGGCGTGTTCGCGAATTGACGTTTACGTAAACTGTGCCTGAAGATGCGCGCATGCCGACCTTCTCGATCAGCGAACTGGCGCGCGAATTCGACGTCACGCCGCGAACCATCCGCTTCTACGAAGACCAGGGCCTGCTCGCACCGAAGCGCGCCGGCGCCGGCGGCCGCCAGCGCGTCTACTCGCAGCGCGACCGCACGCGGCTGAAGCTCACGCTGCGCGGCAAGCGGCTCGGGCTCTCGCTGTCCGAGATCCGCGCCCTGGTCGACATGTACGAGTCGCCGTCGGACACCGCCGCGCAACTCGAGCGCTTCCTGGCGGTGCTCGCCCGGCATCGAGAGACGTTGGCGCTGCGGCTGGCCGACCTGCAGGAGACGCTGGCCGAGATCGAGGCACATGAGGCGCGCGCCCGGACGATGCTCGAAGCACGCCGCTCCGGTTGATTGACGTTGACGTTAACGTAAACTACGCCCGGATACCGAGATCCTTCCCGCCGGAGCGCCCGCGATGTCCCGATCCGCCCCCGAAATGCCCACCGAACCGGGCTTCGAAGAGCGTGTACGCACGAGCTTCGGCCGGCAGCCGGCGATGACCGTGATGCCGGCGGGTACCGGTATCCTGACGATCGAGTACAAGCTGAACTGCCTGGCGCCCGCCGTCGTCGACTGAGCACGGACGCAACAACGGATTCACGCAGGAGAACCTCGCGATGGTGACGATTCCCGGCCTCCAGTTCGATCTCGGCGAGGACATCGCGATGCTGCGCGACTCGCTGCAGCAGTTCACCGCGAAGGAGATCACGCCGCGCGCGTACGAGATCGACCGCAGCGACCAGTTCCCGATGGACCTGTGGCGCAAGCTCGGCGATCTCGGTGTGCTCGGCATGACCGTCTCCGAGGAGTACGGCGGCACGAACATGGGCTACCTGGCGCACATCGTGGCGATGGAGGAGATCTCGCGCGGCTCGGCCTCCGTGGGCCTGTCGTATGGCGCGCACTCGAACCTGTGCGTGAACCAGATCCACCGCAACGGCACCGACGAGCAGAAACGCAAGTACCTGCCGAAGCTGGTCTCGGGCGAATGGGTCGGCGCGCTGGCGATGTCCGAGCCCAACGCCGGCTCCGACGTGGTGTCGATGAAGCTGCGCGCCGAGTTCCGCGGCGATCGCTGGATCCTGAACGGCACCAAGATGTGGATCACCAACGGCCCCGACGCCGACGTGCTGGTCGTCTACGCGAAGAACGACGTCGAGGCCGGCCCGCGCGGGATGACCGCGTTCATCGTGGAGAAGGGGTTCGAGGGATTCTCGGTCGCGCAGAAGCTCGACAAGCTCGGCATGCGCGGCAGCCACACCGGCGAGCTGGTGTTCCAGGACTGTGAAGTGCCGGCGCAGAACGTGCTCGGCGGCCTGGGCCGCGGCGTCAACGTGCTGATGAGCGGCCTGGACTTCGAGCGCGCGGTGCTCTCGGGCGGGCCGCTGGGCATCATGTCCGCCTGCATGGACGTGGTGGTCCCCTACGTGCACGAGCGCAAGCAGTTCGGCCAGCCGATCGGCGAGTTCCAGCTGATGCAGGGCAAGCTCGCCGACATGTATTCGACGATGATGGCCACGCGCGCCTACGTCTACGAAGTCGGCCGGCAGTGCGACCGCTCGCGCGCCGGGCTGGTCGACGTGCGCAGCCTGCGCAAGGATGCAGCCGGCGCGATCCTGTTCTCGGCCGAGAAGGCCACCTGGATGGCCGGCGAGGCGATCCAGTGCCTGGGCGGCAACGGCTACATCAACGACTCGCCGACCGGCCGGCTGTGGCGCGACGCGAAGCTCTACGAGATCGGCGCCGGCACCTCGGAGATCCGCCGCATGCTGATCGGCCGCGAGCTGTTCGCCGAGACGAGGTAGCGAAGCCCGTGGACCAGCGTCCCGACAAGAGCGCGCCCGACCGCAGCGCCGATCGCCCCGCGATCATCGCCCAGGCGATCCTCGCAGGCTTCGATCGCCACTTCGGGCTCACGCGCTACATCGCGCAGCAGGCCAAGGCGCGCTACGAGCGCGGCGACTGGCACGGCATCCGGCGGCTTGCGCGCGACCGCATCGCCTTCTACGACCAGCGCGTGCAGGAAGCCGTCGAGCGGCTCGAATCGGAGTTCGCGCTCGGCCAGCGCGGCCAGCGCGTGGCCGACGACTGGCTGTGGCCGCGCGTCAAGCGCAGCTACGTCGCGCTGCTGGCCGACCACCACCAGCCCGAGCTCGCCGAGACCTTCTTCAATTCGGTGTGCTGCAAGATCCTGCACCGCAGCTACTTCCACAACGGCTTCATCTTCGTTCGCCCCGGAGTCTCGACCGAGTACCTCGAGGCCGACCGGCCGAGCTGGCGCGTCTACTACCCGCTCGCCGACGGCTGGCGGCCGGTGCTGCGGCAGATGATCATCGACTTCGGCCTGGCCTGTCCGTTCGTCGACATCGAGCGCGACCTTTCGCTGGTGCAGGCTGCCGCACGCGAGCACTTCCTGCCCGGCTTCGTCTATGCGGCCGACTGCCAGTTGCAGGTGCTGCGCACGCTGTTCTTCCGCAACAAGGGCGCCTACCTGATCGGCCGCTTCGTCAACGACGGCGAACTGCTGCCGTTCGCGGTGCCGATCCTGCGCGACTCGCAGGGCCGGCTGTACCTCGACACGGTGCTGTTCGGCAGCGAGCGGATCGAGGCACTGTTCAACTTCGCGCGCGCGTACTTCATGGTCGACATGGACGTGCCGTCGTCGTACGTGCGCTTCCTGACGACGCTGATGCCCACGAAGCCGGAGTCCGAGCTGTACACGATGCTCGGGTTCCACAAGCAGGGCAAGACGCTGTTCTACCGCGACCTGCTGCAGCACCTGAAGTACTCGCACGACCACTTCGTCGTGGCCCCGGGCATCAAGGGGCTGGTGATGCTGGTGTTCACGCTGCCGTCGTTCCCGTACGTGTTCAAGGTCATCATGGACAAGCGCGGCAAGGAAGTCACCCGCGAGTTCATCAAGTCGCAGTACCAGCTGGTGAAGTTCCACGATCGCGCCGGGCGCATGGCCGACACCTGGGAATACTCCGGCGTGCCGTTCCCGAAAGACCGCATCGACGCCCGGCTGATGGCCGAACTGCGCGAATTCGCACCGTCGCAGATCGAGGAGGAAGGCGACACGATCGTCATCAGGCACCTGTACATCGAGCGCCGCATGGTGCCGCTGAACATCTACCTCGAGAAGGCCGACGACGCGCATCGCGAGCACGCGATCGTCGAGTACGGCGACGCGATCAAGCAGATGGTCGCGGCGAACATGTTTCCCGGCGACATGCTGTGGAAGAACTTCGGCATCACGCGCCAGGGCCGGGTCGTGTTCTACGACTACGACGAGGTCGCCTACATCACCGACTGCAACTTCCGTCGCATTCCGCCGCCGCGCACGCCCGAGGACGAGATGTCGGCCGAGCCCTGGTACTCGGTGGGCCCGCACGACGTCTTCCCCGAGGAGTTCGGCACCTTCCTGCTCGGCGACCCGCGCGTGCGCGAGCCGTTCATGAGGCACCACGCCGACCTGCTCGACCCCGCCTATTGGCAGGAACGTCAGCGCCGCATCCGCGAGGGCGTGCTCGACGACGTGTTCCCGTATCCCGAAACACTGCGCTTCCGCCATCGGCTGGAGGCGCAAGCCGCCGCGACCGAATCCGCATGAGAGGCCCTCTTCGTCGACAAGCCGTCGCGGATCCCGCATCCTTGAGCCACCCCCTTTTCCGAACATCCAGCAGGAGGATTCCATGAGCGATCCCATCGTCATCGTTTCGGCAGCCCGCACGCCCATCGGGGCGATGATGGGCGAACTCTCCGGGCTCGCCGGCCAGCAGCTTGGCTCGATCGCGATCCGCGCAGCGGTCGAGCGCGCGGGCCTGAAGCCCGAGCAGATCCAGGAAGTGATCATGGGCTGCGTGCTTCCCGCCGGCCAGGGCCAGGCGCCCGCGCGCCAGGCCACGCTCGGCGCGGGCCTGCCGCGCTCCACCGGCGCGACCACGATCAACAAGGTCTGCGGCTCGGGCATGAAGGCCGCGATGTTCGCGCACGACCTGCTCGTCACCGGCAGCCAGGACGTGGTCGTGGCCGGCGGCATGGAGAGCATGAGCAACGCGCCCTACCTGATGCTCAAGGGCCGCGGCGGCTACCGCTACGGCCACGCGACCGTCTTCGACCACATGGCGCTCGACGGCCTGGAAGACGCCTACGAGAAGACGCCCAACGGCGGCGGCAAGTCGATGGGCCAGTTCGCCGAGGATTGCGCCGCGAAGTACACCTTCACCCGCGAGCAGCAGGACGCCTACGCGATCGAGTCGACGCGCCGGGCGGTCGCCGCGAACAGCGACGGCAGCTTCGAATGGGAAATGGCGCCGGTCACGGTCGCCGGGCGCAAGGGCGACGTGGTGATCGGCAAGGACGAATCGCCGTTCAAGGCCAATCCCGACAAGATCCCGTCGCTCAAGCCCGCGTTCCGCAAGGACGGCACGGTCACCGCCGCAACCTCCTCGTCGATTTCCGACGGCGCGGCCGCGCTGGTGCTGATGCGCGCGTCCACCGCCGAGCGGCTCGGCTGCAAGCCGCTGGCGCGGATGGTCGGCCACGCGACGCATTCGCAGGAGCCGCAGTGGTTCACCACCGCGCCCGTGGGCGCGATCGCGAAGCTCTACGAGAAGACCGGCTGGAGCACGAAGTCGGTCGACCTGTACGAGATCAACGAGGCGTTCGCGGTGGTCGCGATGGCGGCGATGAAGGAGCACGGGCTCGCTCACGACCGGGTCAACGTGCACGGCGGCGCCGTCGCGCTGGGCCACCCGATCGGCGCATCCGGCGCGCGGCTGATCGTCACGCTGATCGGCGCGATGCGCAAGCAGGGCGCGAAGAAGGGCATCGCGTCGCTGTGCATCGGCGGCGGCGAGGCGACCGCGGTCGCGATCGAGCTGCTCTGACGATGCCGACCGCGCTGGTCCTCGGGGCCTCGCGCGGCCTCGGCCTGGAGTTCGCGAAGCAGTACCTCGCCGACGGATGGAGCGTCTACGCCACCCATCGGGCCGAGGCCGACCGGGTACGCCTGCGCGACCTCGGCGCGCAAACGCTCGCGCTCGACGTGCTCGCCGCGGACGACCTGGCCGGGCTGGCCTGGCAGCTCGAAGGCGAGCGCGTCGACGTCGCGGTGGTCAACGCCGGCGTCTACGGTCCGCGCAACAGCAACCCGCAGCACCCGCCGACGAACGGAGAGTTCGACCTCGTGATGCACACCAACGTGCTGGCGCCGATGCGGCTGCTGCCGCGGCTCGCGCCGCTGCTCGGGCCGGCGCGCGGCACGCTGGCGTTCATGTCCAGCCGCATGGGCTCGATCTCCGCGACCGGCGCGGGCCACGGCATGCTCTACCGCGTCTCGAAGGCGGCCGAGAACATGGTGGCCAGGCTCGCGCACGTCGAACTGGGCGCGCTAGGCGTGCGCGTGCTCACGCTGCATCCGGGATGGGTGCGCACCGACATGGGCGGACCCAACGCCGAAGTCGAGGTGTCAGCGAGCGTCGCCGGCATGCGGCGCGTGATCGCCGACGCGGTCGCCTGGCCCGGCGGCGGCTTCTACGACTACCGCGGGCAGTCGCTCGCATGGTGAGGCCATGCTGCTGACCGAAGACCAACGGATGACGCGCGACGCGGTGCGCGAATTCGTGCGCAACGAGATCGCGCCGCACGCGGCGCGCTGGGACCGCGAGTCCATCTTCCCCGCCGAGGCGCTGCGCGGCCTGGCCGCGCTCGGCTGCTACGGCATCGCCGTGCCCGAGCGCTGGGATGGCGCCGGGCTCGACTACCAGTCGCTCGCACTGGTGATCGAGGAGATCGCCGCCGGCGACGGCGCGACCTCTACCGTGGTGTCGGTGAACAACTGTCCGGTCTGCTCGATCCTGATGGCGTGGGGCAACGACGCGCAGAAGGAGCAATGGCTGCGTCCGCTGGCCTCGGGGCGCATGCTGGGCGCGTTCTGCCTCACCGAGCCGCAGGTCGGCTCCGACGCTTCGGGGTTGCGCACCACCGCGACGCGCGACGGCGACCACTGGGTGCTCGACGGCGTCAAGCAGTTCATCACGTCGGGCAAGCACGGCGACGTGGCGATCGTGATGGCGGTGACCGACCGCGCCGCCGGCAAGCGCGGCATCTCGGCCTTCATCGTGCCCACCGCGACGCCCGGATACGTGGTGGCGCGGCTGGAGGAGAAAACCGGCCAGCATGCGTCGGATACCGCACAGATCGTCTTCGAGAACTGTCGCGTGCCGGCAGCGAACCTGATCGGCGAAGAAGGCCAGGGCTACCGGATCGCGCTGTCGGGCCTGGAGGGCGGTCGCATCGGCATCGCCTCGCAGTCGGTCGGCATGGCGCGCGCGGCGTTCGACGCGGCGCTCGCCTACGCGAAGGAACGCGTCGCGTTCGGCCAGCCGATCTTCGAGCACCAGGCGGTGTCCTTCCGCCTTGCCGACATGGCCACCCGGATCGAGGCCGCGCGCCAGCTGGTGCGGCACGCGGCGGTGCTGAAGGACGCCGGCCGGCCGTGCCTGAAGGAGGCGGCGATGGCCAAGCTGTTCGCCTCCGAGATGGCCGAGCGCGTCTGCTCCGACGCGATCCAGATCCACGGCGGCTACGGCTACGTCGCCGACTACCCGGTCGAACGGATCTGGCGCGACGTGCGCGTGTGCCAGATCTACGAAGGCACCAGCGACATCCAGCGCATCCTGATCGCGCGCGCGCTGGCCCCCGGCGCGGAGTAAGACGCCGCGCGGACCATGCCGCGCAGGGAGAACCGTTTGAACAGAATCGAAAGCAGACTCGATCCCCGCGACCCGCAGTTCCAGGCGAACGCGCAGGCGATGCGCGTGCTGGTGGGCGACCTGCGGGTGAAGATCGCGCAAGTGGCGCAGGGCGGCGGCGAAGCGGCCCGCGCGAAGCACGTCGCGCGAGGCAAGCTGCCGCCGCGCGAGCGGGTGCAGATGCTGCTCGACCCGGGCACGCCGTTCCTCGAGCTGTCGCAGCTCGCGGCGTTCGGCATCTACGACGACGAGGCGCCGTGCGCCGGCGTCATCACCGGCATCGGTCGCGTCGCCGGCATCGAGTGCGTGATCGTGTGCAACGACGCCACCGTCAAGGGCGGCAGCTACTTCCCGCTCACCGTCAAGAAGCACCTGCGCGCGCAGGAGATCGCTCGCGAGAACCGGTTGCCCTGCATCTACCTGGTCGACTCGGGCGGCGCGAACCTGCCCACGCAGGACGAAGTGTTCCCCGATCGCGAACACTTCGGCCGCATCTTCTACAACCAGGCGACGATGTCCGCGATGGGCATTCCGCAGGTCGCGGTGGTGATGGGCTCGTGCACCGCCGGCGGCGCCTACGTGCCGGCGATGAGCGACGAGACGGTGATCGTTCGCAACCAGGGCACGATCTTCCTCGGCGGCCCGCCGCTGGTGAAGGCGGCGATCGGCGAGGTGGTCAGCGCCGAAGACCTCGGCGGCGGCGACGTCCACACGCGGCTCTCGGGCGTGGCCGATCACCTGGCCAACGACGACGCGCACGCGCTGGCGATCGCGCGCCGCATCGTCGGCAACCTGAACCGGCGCAAGCCGCAGCAGCTCGACGTGGTCGATCCGGTCGAACCCCGCCACGCCGCCGAGGAACTGTACGGAGTCATCCCGACCGACTCGCGCAAGCCCTACGACGTGCGCGAGGTGATCGCGCGCATCGTCGACGACTCGGCCTTCGACGAGTTCAAGGCGCGCTACGGCACGACGCTGGTCACCGGCTTCGCGCGGCTCTGGGGCATGCCGCTGGGCATCGTCGCGAACAACGGCATCCTGTTCTCCGAGTCGGCCAACAAGGGCGCGCACTTCGTCGAGCTGTGCGCGCAGCGAAAGATCCCGCTGCTGTTCCTGCAGAACATCACCGGCTTCATGGTCGGGCGCAAGTACGAGAACGAAGGCATCGCGCGCGCCGGCGCGAAGATGGTCACCGCGGTCGCCTGCGCGCAGGTACCGAAGCTCACGCTGATCATCGGCGGCTCGTTCGGCGCGGGCAACTACGGCATGTGCGGCCGCGCGTATTCGCCGCGCTTCCTCTGGATGTGGCCGAATGCGCGCATCAGCGTGATGGGCGGCGAACAGGCGGCCTCGGTGCTGGCCACCGTGCGCCGCGACGGCATCGAGGCGCGCGGCAAGGCCTGGAGCACCGAGGACGAGGAAACGTTCAAGGCGCCGATCCGCGAGCAGTACGAACGCCAGGGCCATCCGTACTACGCCACTGCCCGGCTGTGGGACGATGGTGTGATCGACCCGGCCGACACGCGGATGGTGCTCGGACTCGGCCTGTCGGCGGCGCTGAACGCGCCGATTCCGGAACCGCGCTTCGGCGTGTTCCGCATGTAGAGAGGGAACCTCGACGTGAGTTACGAAACGCTGCAGACGCAGCTGAACCAGGGCATCGCGCTGATCTGGCTGAACCGGCCCGCGGTACGCAACGCGATGAACGACACCGTCATCGCCGAGCTGACCGACGCCTTCGAGCGTGCCGGCGAAGACGACGAGGTTCGCGCGATCGTGCTGGCCGGCCAGGGCAGCGCGTTCTGCGCGGGCGGCGATCTCGAGTGGATGAAGCGGGCCCGCCAGTTCACGCCGGAGGAGAACCACGCCGACGCGGCGAAGCTCGCGCGGCTGCTGCGCACCATCTACGAGCACCCCAAGCCGGTGGTCGCGCGCGTGCACGGGCCGGCCTTCGCGGGCGGGCTCGGACTGGTGGCCGCCTGCGACATCGCAGTGGCCAGCTCCGACGCGAAGTTCTGCCTGTCCGAGGTCAAGCTGGGGCTGATTCCGGCGATGATCAGCCCCTACGTGATCCGTGCGATGGGCGAGGCGATGGCGCGGCGCTACTTCCTCACCGCCGAGGTCTTCGAGGCGGCCGAGGCGTACCGGATCGGTCTCGTCCAGGAGATCTGCGTGCCCGAGGAACTCGACGGCACGGTGAACGCGCTGCTCGGCCACCTCGTCCAGGGCGGCCCGGCCGCGCTCGGCGAAGCCAAGCGGCTGATCCGCGAGATCGCCGGACGGCCGATCGACGACGCGCTCGCCGCCGACACCGCGGCGCGCATCGCCGCGGTGCGCGCGTCCGACGAGGGCCAGGAGGGCATCGCGGCGTTCTTCGAGAAGCGCCGGCCCTCGTGGGTACCCACGCAGCCGTAGAGTCCGTGCAGCCAGCCCGACCCGGAGACGCCCGATGTTCAGCAAGATCCTGATCGCCAACCGCGGCGAGATCGCCTGCCGTGTCGCGGCGACCGCGCGCAGGCTCGGCATCCGCACCGTCGCGGTGTATTCCGACGCCGACGCGCACGCGCGACACGTCGCCGCCTGCGACGAGGCCTGGCGCCTGGGGCCGGCCGCGGCGCGCGAGTCCTACCTGCGCGGCGACCTGATCCTCGACATCGCCCGGCGCTCGGGCGCGCAGGCGATCCATCCGGGCTATGGCTTCCTGTCGGAGAACGAGGAGTTCGCGCGCGCGGTCGAGCAGGCGGGACTGGTGTTCATCGGCCCGACTGCCGATGCGATCGCCGCGATGGGCAGCAAGTCGGCCGCCAAGGCGCTGATGGAGCGCGCCGGCGTGCCGCTGGTACCGGGTTACCACGGCGAAGACCAGGATCCGGCGCTGCTCGCGCGCGAGGCGGCGCGGATCGGCTACCCGGTGCTGATCAAGGCGAGCGCCGGCGGAGGCGGCAAGGGCATGCGCATCGTCGAGAGCCCCGGGCAGTTCGACGCGATGCTGGCCTCGTGCAAGCGCGAGGCCGCCAGCGCGTTCGGTAACGACGCGGTGCTGGTCGAGCGCTATGTCACGCGGCCCCGCCACATCGAGATCCAGGTGTTCGCCGACCGGCACGGCAACTGCGTGCACCTGTTCGAGCGCGACTGCTCGGTGCAGCGGCGCCACCAGAAGGTGCTCGAGGAAGCGCCGGCGCCCGGCATGACCGAGGCGCGCCGCCTGGCGATGGGCGAGGCCGCCGTCGCCGCGGCGCGCGCGGTCGGCTACGTCGGCGCGGGCACGGTGGAGTTCATCGCCGAGCAGTCGGGTCGCTTCCATTTCATGGAGATGAACACGCGGCTGCAGGTCGAGCACCCGGTCACCGAGATGATCACCGGCTTCGACCTGGTCGAGTGGCAGTTGCGGGTAGCCGCCGGCGAGCCGCTGCCGGCCGCGCAATCGTCGCTGCGCATTCGCGGCCACGCGATCGAGGCGCGCGTCTACGCGGAAAACCCCGACCGCAACTTCCTGCCGTCGATCGGCATGCTGCGCCACCTGCGCACGCCGCAAGCCACGACTTTCACGCACCTCGCCGAGGGCTGCGCCGGACGCGACGACCCGGCGCCGGTGCGCATCGACAGCGGCGTGCGCGAAGGCGACACGATCACGCCGTTCTACGACCCGATGATCGCCAAGCTGATCGTCTGGGGGCACGACCGCGATCACGCGCTCGCACGAATGGCACGCGCGCTCGCCGCGTTCGAAGTGGTCGGCCCGGCCACCAACGTCGCGTTCCTGTCGCGGCTGATCGGCTGCGAATCCTTCGCGCGCGCCGACCTCGACACCGGACTGATCGAGCGCGAGCGTGAGACGCTGCTGCCCGCGCCGGCGAAACCGCCGCTGCTCGCGCGCGCGCTCGCCGCGGCCGCGGTGCTGGCCGGCGAGTCCGAAGAAGCCGCAGCGCGCGAGCGCGCGAGCGGGCGCCGCGACCCGTGGAATCTGCGCGACGGCTGGCGCGCATCGGGCAGGCTGAGCCGAACGATGCCGTTCGAGGCGGCAGGCGGGCCGTGCCCGGTCGAAGTCGAATACGCGCCGCTCGGCTGGACCGTGCGCGACGGCGACGAGGCGATCTGCATCGCGAGCCTGCGCTGGTCGCCCGCCGAGCGCCGGCTGCGCGGGCTGGCCGGCGAGCGCGCGTTCGAGGCCGGCGCAGTGCTCGACGACGAGACGCTGCACCTGTTCACCGCCGACGGCCCGCTCACGCTCGGCTACGCGCCGCCGCTCGCCCACGTCGGCGAAGAGGCTGCCGACGAGTCGCGGCTCACCGCGCCGATGCCCGGCAAGGTGATCGCACTGATGGTCGAGGCCGGCGCGAAGGTCTCCCGCGGCCAGCCGTTGCTGGTCATGGAAGCGATGAAGATGGAGCACACGATCAGCGCGCCTGCCGACGGCGAGGTCGCGACGCTCCGCTATGCCGTCGGCGAGCAGGTCGCGGAGGGCGCGCAGCTGGTCGACTTCGTGCCGCGCAGCTGAGAACCCGTGAACCGGCCGGCCATGCCCCACCGCGTGGCGGCCAGTAGAATCGACCGTATCCGCGCGCCGTCGAGGCGCGCTCTCCGGGAGTCCTCATGAACCTGCCCGACCGCGTCTTCATCACCGAGGTTGGCCCTCGCGACGGGCTGCAGAACGAAAAGCAGCCGGTCTCCACCGACGTCAAGGTCGAGCTCTGCGAGCGCCTGCTGGCGGCCGGCGTGCGCCAGCTCGAGGCGACCTCGTTCGTCTCGCCGAAGTGGGTGCCGCAGATGGCCGACGCCGCCGAAGTGATGGCCCGCCTGCCGCGGCCGGCCGGCGTCACGCTGTCAGTGCTCACGCCGAACATGAAGGGATTCGAGGCGGCGCTCGCCGCGGGCGCCGGCGAAGTGGTGATCTTCGCGGCGGCCAGCGAAGCGTTCTCGATGCGCAACATCAACTGCTCGATCGCCGAGAGCGTCGAGCGCTTTCGCCCGGTCGCGCAGGCGGCCCGCGAGCGCCGGCTGCGGCTGCGTGCCGCGGTGTCGGTCGCCTTCGGCTGCCCGTACCAGGGCGAAGTGCCGGTGGCCTCGGTGGTCGACGTCGCGGCGCGGATGCGCGACCTCGGTTGCGACGAGATCGGCATCGCCGACACCATCGGCGTGGGCACCGCCGCGCAGGTCGGTCGCGTGTTCGAGGCCGTGGCGCGCGAGGTGCCGCTCGGGCAGCTGTCGGCCCACTTCCACGATACCTACGGCCAGGCGATCGCCAACGTGGTCGCCAGCCTGCAGGCCGGCATCTTCCGCTTCGATTCGTCGATCGCCGGCCTCGGAGGCTGCCCGTATGCGAAGGGCGCCACCGGCAACGTCGCGACCGAAGACGTGGTCTACCTGATGCACGGGCTCGGCATCGACACCGGGCTCGACCTCGACGCGCTCGTCGAGACCGGGCAATGGATCTCGCGCCTGCTCGGCCGGGCCAGCGCATCGCGCGCAGGCAACGCGATCGCCGCGCGCAGGCGCGCGAAAGCGGAGGAAGCGGCATGAGCGAAGCTGCGCGCACCGGTCGCACCGCACCCGATCCGGCCGCAAGCGGGGCGCCGACGTCGTCGGCCGCGCCGGTTCCGTCGCCGTGCATCTCGGTGTGCCGCATCGACGCGGCCAGCGGCCTGTGCGAGGGCTGCCTGCGCACGCTCGACGAGATCGCTCGCTGGGGCTCGATGAGCAACGACGCGCGGCGCGAAGTCTGGAGCGCGATCCACGCCCGGCGCGCCGACCGGCCAGCCCCTTGAAGCCGCTGCCCGCAACGCTGCGCTTCGTCGAGCGCGACTGGCTGTCGTCGAACCAGATCGTCGGGATCGACGGCGACGCGGCTACCGTCGTCGACACCGGCTACGCCAAGCACGCGGCGATCACCGTCGCCCTGATGCGGCAGCTGCTCGCCGGCACCGGCGCGGGCCTGGCGCGCGTCGTCAACACCCACCTGCACTCGGACCACTGCGGCGGCAACCGCGCGCTCGTCGACGCGTTCGGCTGCGCGATCACGGTCCCGCACGCCAGCGCCACCGAAGTCGCCGAATGGGACGAACAGCGCCTGAGCTTCGCGGCGACCGGGCAACGCTGCCCGCGCTTCGCGCACGACGCGACGCTGCGGCCCGGCGACACGCTGCACCTGGGCGAACTCGACTGGGACGTGCACGCCGCTCCCGGCCACGACCCGAAGAGCCTGATCTTCCACTGCGAGCGCGAGCGGCTGCTGATCTCCGCCGACGCGCTGTGGGGGAACGGCTTCGGCATCGTCTTCCCGGAGATCGGGGGCGAATCCGGTTTCGACGAACAGCATGAGGTGCTCGACCTCATCGGGCGCCTGCGCGTCGAGCGCGTGCTGCCGGGCCACGGCCCGATGTTCGACGACGTCGAAGCCGCGCTCGTTCGCGCGCGCGCGAAGCTCGCGGCGATGCGCGAGGACCCGAAGCGCCACGCGCGCCATGCGCTGAAGGTGCTGGTGAAGTTCCTGCTGCTCGACGTCGAGCGCATCGCGGAGAGCGCGCTGCATGAAGGCGTGCGCGATGCGGTGGTGATGCGCCACGCGGCCGCGCAGATCGGGATGGACTACGGGGACGCGCTGCGCTGGGCGGCGGATTCGCTGGTGGCGCAGGGCCTGCTCAGGCGCGAAGGCGACGAGCTGCTCGACGCGTAGCGGGCCGACGCCTGGCGGGTCGACGCCTGGCGTTCAGCCACCGCGCTCGCGAACGCTGGCGAATTCCCAGCGGGTGCGGCCGCGGCCCTCTTCCACCCGCTCCAGTGGGCTCGCCGCGACGATCCCGCCCCCGAGCGCCCGACGCGCCAGGTCGATGTACAGCGCGGTGCCGCGCCGCTTCCACGCGATGTCGTCTTCGCCCAGCGCGCGCCGCACACGCGCCGGCACCCCGGCGACGAGCACCCGCGGCGGGATCACGTCGGCCACCTTCACGAACGACATCGCCGCGACGATCGCCTGCTCGCCGATGACCGCCGTGTCCATCACGACCGCCTGGATGCCGATCAGCGCGTCGCGGCCGATGCGCGCGCAATGGATGACCGCGCCGTGACCGATGTGCGCCTCCTCCTCCATCACGCAGTCGAAGTCGGGCGCCGAATGCACGACGCAGTTGTCCTGCAGGTTCGCGTTGCGCTCGAGCACGATGCGGCCGAAGTCGCCGCGCAGCACCGCGCCGGGGCCGACGTAGCAGCCGGGGCCCACGATCACGTCGCCGATCAGCACCGCCGACGGATGGACGTAGGCCGACGGATCGATCACCGGGACGATGCCTTCGAAGGCGTAGACGGTCGGGGCGCTGGGCACGGGCATCTCCTCTGCCGGGGATGCTAACACCGCGGCACCTGCATCGCCGGCGCAACACTCGACCCGGGGCGCCGTCCGCGCGCCCGAGCGCTCCTCCGTCCGGATGGTCCGCCTGTCGGCCGGCACCGGAAGGCGCTTCCGGCACGACACTACGCTAGCGGCAATGACAGCCCTGTTCGACCTGCGCACGGTCTTCCTTGTCGGTGCCTGCACGACGGCACTCGGAGCGATGGCCTTCACGGGCCTGGCTCGCATGTACCGCCCCGCCGTGGCGGCGATGCGCCATTACGCGCTGGCACTGGCTTTCATGGCGCTCGGACTGACTTCGCTGGCGCTGCGTGGCACCCTGCCCGACTGGCTGAGCTACCCCGGCACCAACCTGGGCGTCTCGATCGGCATCGTGCTGACGACCGATGCAACGCTGCGGCTGTTCGGGCGCACCCAACCGGCCTGGTCGATCGGCCTCCAGGTGGGCGCGCTGGCACTGTTGTGGGGTGGGCTCGGCAGCGATCCCGACGGGGTCGCGCACCGGGTTCTGGCGACCTCGGTGGTGCAGTGCTTCTGGAGTGCGGCCTGCGTCCTGGCGATCCGGCGCTCGGACGGCTGGGGGCGACAGCCCTACGTGCGCACGCTGGCGACCTTCTTCACGGGCTATGCAACGGTGCACCTGCTGCGCGGCGTGGCCACGGTGTTCGGCGCGCCCTCTGCCGCCGGCGGCGTGTTCGCGCCGAGCCCGGCCCAGATCGGATTCGGCCTGCTGTTCGCGCTCAGCCCGATCGCGCTCGCGATGATCGTGCAGATGATGCTCCATGCGCGGATCTCCGGCGAGCTTCACCGGCGCGCCACGACCGACGAGCTGACCGGCCTGCATTCGCGCCGGCACTTCTTCGACCTGTCGCGCGAACGCCTGCGCGGGAGCCACGCGGACGGAACGGTTCATCACCTGCTGATGATCGACCTCGACCACTTCAAGTCGGTGAACGACCTCTACGGCCACGCAGTCGGCGATCGCGCGCTGCGGCACGCGGCGCAGGTGCTGAAGAAGGCGCTGAAGAGCGCCGGCCTGCTCGGCCGCTACGGCGGCGAGGAGTTCTGCGCGTTGATCCGCAGCGGCAGCGTCGGCGACGCGAACCGGACGATCGACGAACTGCGGCGTGCGCTCGAGGCGTCACCGATGCGTGCCGGCCGGTCGACCATCGTGCTCACCGCCAGCATCGGCGTGGTGCAGGTCGTCGACGCGGAATCGCTCGAAAGGTTCCTGGTGCACGCCGACCACTGCGTCTACCGCGCGAAGACGCAGGGCCGCAACCGGGTGGTGCGCTTCGGCGAGATGCTGGCCGAGCCGGTCGTCTGAGCGAACGCCAGTCCTGTCGTCAACGCCGCTTGCCGCGGCCGGCGCCGCCGCTCCCGACCATGCCAGTGCGCTCGCGCCGGCCCGCGGCACCGGCCGCCGACGCCTTGCGCCCGATCTCGCGCTCCATGTCGGCCACCAGCGCCTGCGCTTCGGCGCCCTCCGGGATCGGCCGGCCCGAATCGCGCCACGCGACCGCGTCCTTGTAGCCGTGCAACTGCGCGCGGCGCCGGAACCACATGCCCTCCGGGTTGTGCCGCGTGATGCCATCGAACACGGTGGCGAGCACCTGCGCCTGGCCGAGCCCCATCGAGTCGAGCACCTGGTTGACGACCAGCTTGTGCATCATCAGCTGGCCGCGCGGCACGCCCGCGATGCGATCGGCCAGCGCGCGCACCGTCTCGTCGAGTTGCGCGGCCGGCACCGCGTCGATCGCCAGTCCCCACTCCTTCGCAGTCGCGCCGTCGATCGTGTCGCCGGTGAACATCATCCGCTTGGCGCGCATCGGCCCGAGGCGGAATGCCCACATCGCGGTGGTCGGGCAGCCCCAGACGCGCGTCGGCATGTAGCCGATGCGCGCATCGTCGGCCATCACCAGCAGGTCGCAGCACAGCGCGATGTCGCTGCCGCCGGCGACCGCGTGGCCGTGGACCTGCGCGATCGTCGGCTTGTGACTGTGCCACAGGCTCATGAAGTCGTCGGTGAAGCGCTTCATCGTGCGGTAATCGAGCATCGGATCCCACGGCGTCGATTCCTGCTGGCACGGATGATCGACCCGCTGCTCGCCGAAGGCCTGCAGGTCGTAGCCGGCGCAGAAGGCGCGGCCGGCGCCGGCCAGCACGATCGCGTGCACCTCGTCGTCGGTGTTCGCCAGCTCGACCGCACGGCGGATCTCGCCCGGCATGCGCTCGTCGATCGCGTTCAGCCGCTCGGGCCGGTTCAGCGTGATCCGCGCCACGCGCGGGTTCGTGCGGTCGCGCGCGTACTTCAGGGTCTGGAATCGTGGCATCGGGGTCTCCGGCAGGGGCCTCCCGCAAGGGCGGGCCGGCGCGACGCGGCACAGCGGGACCGGTCCGCCGTCAGTCGTACTTGCGCGCGTCCTCGATCACCTTGCCGTCGTTCGGCAGGCTGCCGGGGTCGAGCAGCTCGACCTCGCCGCGCAGCTTGGTGACCTCGCGGATCGCCTCGGCCAGCCGCGCGGCGAGCGCTTCGCCGCCGCCGGCCGCGGCCCGTTGCGCCGCGTCGACCTCGCATTTCAGCGTCATCCGGTCGTTGGCCATCTCGCCTTCGATCACCAGGCGCGCGCGGCCCGCTGCAGCAACGCGGCGCACGATCTCGGCCACCTGGCCCGGATGCACGAACATGCCGCGCACCTTGGCCGTCTGGTCGGCGCGGCCGAGCCAGCCGCGGATGCGCACGTTGGTGCGCCCGCACGGCGAGATGCCCGGCAGCACCGCCGAGAGATCGCCGGTGCCGAAGCGGATCAACGGGTATTCGGGATTGAAGCTGGTGACCACCAGCTCGCCCACCTCGCCGTCGCGAACCGGCTCGCCGGTGCCGGGGCGCACGATCTCGAGGATCAGCTCCTCGTCGAGGATCATGCCGTCCATCGCGCCCGACTCGTAGGCGATCAGGCCCACGTCGGCGGTGCCGTACCACTGCAGCACCGTCTCGATGCCCTGCTGGTGGAACCAGCTGCGCAGGCTCGCCGGCAAGGCCTCGGCGGCCAGCAACGCGCGCTTCAGGTTCGAGATGTCGAGCCCCAGCTCCTGCGCCTTCTCGACGATGATCCGCAGGAACGACGGGGTTCCGGCATAGGCGTCGGGCCGGAACCTGCGGATGAGTTCGATCTGCTGCTCGGTCTGCCCGGTGCCGGCCGGAATCACCGCGCAGCCGAGCCGGCGCGCTGCGCCGTCGACCATCCACGCACCCGGCGTCAAGTGGTAGCCAAAACAGTTCTGCACCACGTGGCCGGGCCGGATGCCGGCCGCATACAGCGCGCGCGTGGTGCGCCACGGATCGTCGTGCGCGCCTTCCGGATCGAAGATCGGCCCGGGCGACATGAACAGCCGCCCGAGACGGCCCGGCTCGACCGTAGTCAGCCCGCCGAACGGCGGATCGTCTTCCTGCAGCGCCTTCAGGTCGCTCTTGCGCAGCACCGGCAGCTGCGCCAGCGCCTTGCGCGAGGCGATCGCCTGCGGGTCGACGCCCTGCAGGCGCCTGGCCCAGCCCGGCGCGTTCGCTTTCGCGCGCGCGACCAGCGCCGGCAGTGCGGCCATCAGCGCGCCCTCGCGCGCCTCGGCCGAGCGGGTTTCGAGCAGGTCGTAGTACGCCGACATCGGATCAGAGCCAGCGCTTGCGGCGCTTGTAGGACTTCAGGTTCTTGAACGAGCGGCGCTCCTCGCCGCCGCCGCCCAGGTAGAACTCCCTGACGTCCTCGTTGTCGATGAGGTCGGCCTGCGCGCCGTCGAGCACGATCTTGCCGGACTCCATGATGTAACCGTAGCTGGCCGCGTGCAGCGCCATGCGCGCGTTCTGCTCGACCAGCAGGATGGTGATGCCCAGCTCGCGATTGAGCTGGCGGATGATGCCGAACACTTCCTTCACCAGCAGCGGCGACAGGCCCATCGACGGCTCGTCGAGCAGGATCATCTTCGGCCTGGCCATCAGCGCGCGGCTGATCGCCAGCATCTGCTGCTCGCCGCCCGACAGGGAGCCGGCCAGCCCGGTGCGCTCGCGCAGCCGCGGGAAGTAGTCGAACACCATGTCGATGTCGCGCTTCACGCCCGCGTCGCGGCGCGTGTACGCGCCCAGGCGCAGGTTCTCGATCACCGTCATGTCTTCGACGATGCGCCGGCCCTCCATCACCTGGAAGATGCCGCGGCGCACGATCTCCTCGGGCGCCAGATTGGCGATCTCCTCGCCCATGAAGGTGACGTTGCCGCGCGTGACCTCGCCGTCCTCGGTCTGCAGCAGCCCGGAGATCGCCTTCAGCGTGGTCGACTTGCCCGCGCCGTTCGGTCCGAGCAGCGCGACGATCTCGCCCTCGGGCACCTCGAGGCTCACGCCGCGCAGCACGAGGATCACCTCGTCGTAGACGACCTCGATGTTGTTGACGGTGAGCAGCGGCGGCCGGGCGTCGGCCACTGCGGCCGCGCCGTCGGCCTGCGCCGGGCGGGTCTGCGCTTCGATCATGACTTCGGTTCTTCCGAGTGGAGCGCGCCCCCCGCGAGCGGCGTGGCGCGACGCACCGCGCCGCCCGGGAGGAACGCGCCGGCCCGCCTTACCAGCCGAGCCACTCCGGCTTGCGCTCGATCTCGGCCTCGCCGATCTTCGAGATCGACTGCTCGCCGCCCTTCGAGTGCGCCTGGTAGATGAAGACCTTCGTCGTGCCGCGGTGGTCGGTCGGCGTCCACGTGGAAGGAATGCACACGCCCTGCAGCTCGGCCGGTACGTGGTCCTTCATCTGCTCCATCGCCTTCTTGATGTTCGGGCCGTTGACGCCGCCCGACTTGTCGGCCACGTTCATCGCATCGCGCATGTAGTAGACCGAGCAGATGCCGCGCATGTAGTGCACCGGGCGGTACTGGCTGCCCGAGGCGTCGGACACCTTGGAGATCTCGCGCACCGTCTTCATGCCCGGAGCGTCGGATTTCCAGTCGGCCGCGCCGACGACGAACACCGTGCCGTTGGCCGCGTCGCCCGCCGCCTTCAGTGCGTTCTCGTCCATCGCCCAGACGTTGCCCATGAACTGCACGTCGACGCCGACCGTGTCGCACGACTTCAGCAGCGAGATCGTGGAGCCGCCGGTGTTGGCGAGGAACGCGTAGTTCGCGCCGGACTCCTTCAGGCTCAGGCACTGCGCCTTGAAGTCGCCGGGCTTCAGCGAGTACTGGATCGCCGGGACGATCGTGAAGCCCATCTCCTTGGCGTAGTCGCCGCAGGCGGCTTTAGGCGCGTTCGGGTACGGGTGGTTGTCGCCCATGTGCACGAACTTCGGCGACGCGATGTTCTTCTTCTTCGCGTCCGCCGCCGCCCACTGCACGAGCGCGCGGCAGCCGTCGGTGTACGACGGGCCGTAGAAGAAGTTGTAGGGCGCCGCCTTCGAGCCGTGCGTTCCCTTGCCGGTCGGGTCGGTCAGGTGCCCCGAGTACGAAGCCGAGAAGTACGGGATCTCGTCCTTGGCGACGAAGGTGACGAGCGCCTCGGTGTCGCCGGTGCCCCAGCCCTGGATCGCGGCAACCTTGTGCTCGCCCGTCCACTTCTTGTACGTGGCGATCGCGCGCGGGATCTCGTAGCTGTAGTCGACCGTCTCGAATTCGATCTTCTTGCCGTTGATGCCGCCGTGGCTGTTGACGTAGGCGAGCGCGTCGGCGACGCCCTGCCCGTACGGACGGCCGACGTCGGAGGTGGCTCCGGTGTAGTCGGCCATGTGGCCGACGAAGATGCCCTGCGCTGCGGCCGGGCCGGCGCCGATCAGGACGGCCGCCGCGGCGGCGGCGCTGAACATGGTTCCCTTCATTGCGGTACTCCTCTCCTGGTGATGTTGCGGGAACGGACTAGTACGAGAACGGGTACAGCTTCCAGTACGCCTTGATCAGGTGCCAGCGGTGTGCCAGCCCCTCGGGTTCGAAGATCAGGAACAGCACGATCACGAGGCCGATCGCCGCTTCCTTCAGGAAGGCGATCCCCTCGTTCATCGACGGGAACCAGCCGCCCAGGCCCTGCGACATCCAGCCGATGGTCTCGGGCAGCAGCACCATGAACGCGGTGCCGAGCAGCGTGCCCATCACGCTTCCCAGGCCGCCGATGATGATCATCCCGAGGAACTGGATCGACAGCAGGATCGTGAACGCCTCGGACGACACGTAGCCGAGATAGTGGCCGAACAGCGCGCCGCCGATGCCCGCGTAGAACGACGATATGCCGAAGGACAGCACGCGGTACCAGGTGAGGCGCACGCCCATCACCTCGGCCGACAGGTAGTGGTCGCGTACCGCCACGAAGGCGCGTCCGTCGCGCGTGCGCAGCAGGTTCGTGCCGAGCAGGTACATCAGCACGAGCCAGACGAGCACGACGTAGAAGTAGCCATGGTCGCCGTCCACCGACCAGCCGAAGATGCCGAAGGGCTGCGCGAGCGTGCCGGCCGAGCCCCCGGTGAACCAGTTCGCGCGCGCGAAGAAGTCTTCGAGGATGAATTGCGCGGCGAAGGTGGCGATCGCCAGGTACAGGCCCTTGATGCGCGCGGCCGGAATGCCGAACAGCAGCCCCACCACGGTGGTCATCACGCCGGCGAGCGGAATCGACCAGAACACCGGAATGCCGAAGCTGTTGCTCAGCCACGCCGACGAGAAGGCGCCGAAGCCGAAGAAGGCCGCGTGCCCCAGCGAGATCTGCCCGGTGAAGCCCACGAGGATGTTCAGCCCGAGCGCGGCGATCCCGTAGTAGCCGATCTGGATCAGCAGGTTCATCTGGTACTTGCTGAGCCAGCCGGCCAGCGGCGCCAGCGCGAGCAGTGCCACCGCGGCCACGACGAGCCAGCGCGAGACCGGCGTCGGGAAGATCGTCGTGTCCCGGCGGTAGCTCGTCTTGAACTGCCCGCAGGGAATCAGTGCGGAAGGCGTGCTCGCCATAAGTGTCCTGTTACACCCTCTCGATCTGCTTCGTGCCGAACAGCCCGTAGGGCTTGATCATCAGGATGATGATCAGCGCGTAGAACGGCACGATCGTGTACAGGTTGCCCCAGTTCAGGTACTGGCTGTCGACGAACTCGGCGACGTTCTCGAGCACGCCGATGATCAGGCCGCCGAGGATCGCGCCGACGATCGAGTCGAGGCCGCCCAGGATCACCACCGGGAACACCTTGATGCCGAAGAACGACAGCGCCGACGAGACGCCGTTCACCATGCCGACCACCACGCCGGCGAGCGCCGAGACCATCGCGGAGATGGCCCACGCCATCGCGAACACCGACTTCACCGAGATGCCCAGGCTCTGCGCGACCTGCTGGTTGAAGGCCGTGGCGCGCATCGCCAGGCCCAGCCGCGAGAATTTGAAGAACCACGCGAAGCCGGCCATGATGATCAGCGAGATCACCATCGACATCACGTAGGGCGTTTGCACGTTCAGCCCGAGGATGTCGACCGACTTCGTGCCGAACACTTCCGGGTAGGGCTTGGCCCACACGCCGAAGATCCACTTCATCATCGCCTGGAAGAAGATCGACAGCCCGATCGTGACCATGATCACCGAGATGATCGGCTCGCCGATCATCGGGCGCAGCACGATCACCTGCAGCAATATCCCGAACACCATCATGAAGGCGAGCGTGACGGGAAAGCCGATCCAGAACGGCAGCTGCCAATAAGTAAGAAGCCACCAGCAGACCCAGGCGCCGATCAGCAGGAACTCGCCCTGCGCGAAGTTGACGATCTGCGTGGACTTGTAGATCAGCACGAAGCACATCGCCACCACGCCGTACAGCGTGCCGATGATGAGCCCGTTGACGAGCAGCTGGATGAGGAGCGTCGTGTTCATGATGCGGATCAGGCGGTGACCGCCTCCTTCTCGTCGGTGCGCCGCACCGGCGGCCGGTACGCCTTCAGCGTCTCGACGACGAGATCGGTGCGGATGCGCGCCTTCGTGCCGTCCTGGAAAGTGATCATCGTGTCGACGTGCACTCTCGGCTCGCCGGCGTAGATCGCGTCGATGATGTCGGCGTATTTCTCGTTGATCACGCCGCGGCGCACCTTGCGCGTGCGCGTGAGCTCGCCGTCGTCGGCGTCCAGCTCCTTGTAGAGCAGCACGAACTTGCCGATGCGCTGCGCCTCGGGCAGCGTGGCGTTGACCTTCTCGAACTCGTCGCGCAGCAGCGCGTACACCTGCGGCTGTGCCGAGAGGTTCGTGTAGTTGGTGAAGGCGATGCCGCGCTGCTCGGCCCATTTCGAGACGATCGAATAGCGGATGCAGATGATCGCCGACAGGAACGGCTTGTCGTGCCCGAGGATCACCGCCTCGGCGATGAACGGCGAGAACTTCAGCTTGTTCTCGATGAACATCGGCGAGAAGCGCGTGCCGGTGGAAGTGACGGCGAGGTCCTTGATGCGGTCGATGACGACGAGGTGGCCGTTCTCGCTCTTGATGTAGCCGGCATCGCCCGTGTGCATCCAGCCGTCGCGCAGGTCGGCGCGCGTGGCTTCCTCGTTCTTGTAGAAGCCGAGGAACAGGCCCTCGCTCTTCGCGACGATCTCGCCGACGCCGTTGGCGTCGGGGTTGTCGATGCGCACTTCGGAGGTGTCGAAAGGAACGCCGACCGTGTCGAAATCGACGTCGTCGGGGCGGTGGATGGTGTAGGCGCCGGCCAGCTCGGTCTGCCCGTAGATCTGGCGCAGCGGAATGCCCATCGCCTGGAAGAAGCGGAAGGTTTCGGGCCCCAGCGCCGCGCCCCCGGTGGCTGCCGACTTCAGGTAGGTGAAGCCCAGCCGGTCGCGCAGCGCGCGGAACAGGATCCAGTCGGCCAGCCGCGAGCGGCGGCGCTTCTCGAGCGCCGCGAGCCCCAGCTTCATGCCGAGCGCGAACATCTTCTGCTTGAAGCGCGTGGCGTCCATGACGCGCGCGCGCACGTCGGCGGCGATCTGCTCCCAGACGCGCGGGGCGAGCAGCACGAAGGTGGGCCCGATCTCGCGCAGGTCTGCCATCTGCGTCTCGGGCTCCTCGACGAAGTTGACCGTGATGCGCGAGATCAGCGCCTGCCCCACCGCGTAGACCTGCTCCATGATCCACGGCAGCGGCAGCATCGAGACGTAGTTGTCGGTGGGCAGCTTCGGGTCGGCGCGCAGGTAGGACAGGCAGTGCGCGAGGAACGGGCCCGACTGCAGCATCGCGATCTTCGGGTTCGACACCGTGCCCGAGGTGGTGCACAGCACCGCAACGTCGGTGCCCTTGCCGAGCGCCACCTCGTTCTCGAAGCGCTTCGGGTCCTCCGCGTGCAGGCGGGCGGCCGCGGCCTTCAGGTCGTCCCAGCTCATCAGCCGCGCGTCGTCGTACTTGCGCATGCCGCGCGGGTCGAAGTAGACGATGCGCTCGATGCACGGCAGCCGCTCGGCGATCTCGAGCAGCTTGTCGACCTGTTCCTCGTCCTCGGCGAGCACGACGCGCACCTGCGCGTAGTCGACGAGATACGCCACTTCCTCGTTCAGCGCGTCGGAATAGATGCCCAGCGACATGCAGCCGATCGCGTGCGCGGCCAGCTCGCCCCACACCATCTCCGGCCGGTTCTTGCCGATGATCGAGACGATGTCGCCGCGCCGCACGCCGAGCGAGAGCAGGCCGAGCGCGATCTCGCGTACCCGGTCGCGGTAGTCGGACCAGGTGAACTCGTTCCAGATGCCGAATTCCTTCTCGCGCATCGCCACCTCGCCGGGCCAGCGCGCGGCGTTGTGCAGCAACAGCTTCGGGAAGGTGTCGTGCTCGACGACGTCGGCGTATTCCGTAGCCATGGCTTCAGGCCTGCGCAGGCTCGGCCGGTTGCGCGTCGTCCACGCCGAGGTAGGCCGTCTTCACCTGCTCGTTGTCCATGATCTCGTGCGGCAGGCCGGCGGCGATCACGCGACCGAAGTCGAGCACCATCACGCGCTGCGAGATGTCCATCACCACGCCCATGTCGTGCTCGATCATGATCACCGTCATCCCCCATTCCTCGTTGAGGTCGACGATGTAGCGCGCCATGTCCTCCTTTTCCTCGAGGTTCATGCCGGCCATCGGCTCGTCGAGCAGGATGAGGTCGGGGCGCACCGCCACCGCGCGCGCCAGCTCGACGCGCTTGCGCAGCCCGTAGGACAGCGTGCCGGCCACCGCCTTGCGGATGTGGCTGATCTCGAGGAAGTCGATGATGTCTTCCACGTGGCGCCGATGCGCCAGCTCCTCCTTCTGCGCGCCGCCGAACCAGTACAGAGAGCCGCCGAGGAAGCTGTTCTTCATCAGGTGGTGGCGCCCGACCATGATGTTGTCGAGCACCGTCATGTGGCTGAAGAGCGCCAGGTTCTGGAAGGTGCGCCCGAGCCCGAGCGCCGCGCGCTGGCTCGGCGTGAGCCGCGTGATGTCGCGGCCCTTGAAATGGACGGACCCGGCGGTGGGCGAGTAGCGCCCCGAGATGCAGTTCAGCATCGACGTCTTGCCGGCGCCGTTCGGGCCGATGATCGAGAAAAGCTCGCCGGCGCGGACCTCGAAGTTCACATCCATCAACGCCTTCACGCCGCCGAATTGCAGCGAGACGTCGCGCACACCGAGAATCGGCCCCTGGTTGCTGGCCAACCTGCAGTCCCTCCTCTCTCTTGTCCGCGAAGTCTATGGTACGCGCGTCGGTATAGTTGTCGCCTGACCGACAAACTCAGGGATAACCGGGGGCCGTGTCCGAATTCGGGGAACTCGTCGCACTGTCGCCTTGGCTTCGCGGCCTCGACGCAGCGCAGCAAGAGCGGGTCCGTCGCGATCTGGTCGAGCGGGACCTGCGGGCCGGCGCGTTCGTCTGCCGCAAGGGCGACCCGGTCGAGCACTGGATCGGCGTCTTGCGCGGCATCGTCAAGGTCAGCAATGTGTCGTCGTCCGGCAAGTCGGTGACGCTCACCGGCATCGCCGCCGGCGGCTGGTTCGGCGAAGGATCGTTGTTGAAGGACGAGCCGCGCAGGTACGACGTCGTCGCGCTACGCGACAGCCGCATCGCGTACCTGCCTCGCGCCACCTTCCACTGGCTGCTCGACGCGAGCATCTCGTTCAACCGCTACCTGCTGGAACTGCTCAACGAGCGTCTGGGGCAGTTCATCGGCACGGTGGAGATCGATCGGCTGCTGCCGCCCGACGCACGCGTGGCGCGCTGCCTGGCGCACCTGTTCAACCCGCTGCTCTATCCGAGCGTCGGAACGCGACTGGAGATCTCGCAGGGCGAGATCGGCTTCCTCACCGGACTGTCGCGGCAGACCGTGAACCGGGCATTGCAGCGGCTCGAGCGCGAAGGCTTCGTGAAGCTGGAATACGGGGCGTTGACGGTGGTGTCGCTGGACGCGCTGCGCCACTTCGACGGGTGAGGCGTACGGCGGGTTCTCACCCTGTCGCTCTTGTTTACAAGAATCGCTCCGCTCCGCGGCGAAGCAAACGTCGTGCCAAAGACAAAACAGGAACATGCCCGAATGGCACGTTCTATGCATGGTTCAGGCTGCAAGTTCTCGTGTGCTGCTGCCTTCGGAGATCGAATCCATGACCGAGCGAACGGGCTTTTCCGGGAGGCCGCAACTCCTGACGGCCGGCGTCGCGCTGGCGCTGTCGATGGCGGCGCCATACGCCAGCGCCACCACCGTCCGGATCAACTTCGGCGGTGCCGCGGGCAACGGCTACGCCGAGTTGACTCTCGCCCCGGATCCCGACGCGAGCGCGAGTTACAAACCGGACTTCAACACGACAGGAAACTTGTCGCCATGGGATCCGGAGGGCGCACAGCACATCACGGGCGCCGTCGGCAGCTTCGACGGCGTCGCCATCACGGGCATCGAGAATACCGCCCCCGGTGCGCCGCCTGAGGTTGCCCCCGGCAGTTGGGAGAACCTCCCGAAGAGCTTCAGCTGGTTGCCCGTGGGCGCGGGTCTGAATTCCTACGACAACCTCTTCTACGCGGATGGCTCGCCCTTGGTGTGTCCTCCTGTCGGGCCGACCCCCTACGAGTTCTACGGTGGATTCCTCGACATCTTCGGCGTGCTGTTCACGCTGGGGAACGGCGATCTCGTGCACCTGTGGAGCGACGGGGTCACGACGAAGGGGGCCTTCGGACCGGACTGGCCCGGCGGCCTTACGTTCGGACTCAACGTCTACACGCCCTCTGACGGGGGGTACGACCTGAAATCTCAACAGTTCGCCGGTGCCTTCGCGGCGGTACCGGAGCCGGGCATCATGTGGCTGTTCGGAGCCGCTCTGCTCGGGCTGCTCGCGTCAGGCGGCGTCGTGCGTTTCGGCACCGCCAGCGCCTCGGCCGTCCCGGCGTAGCAGAGCGCGCCCCGAATCTCATCCAACTCGGGGCCTTCGACGACCTGCGCGTCGAGGCTGCTGCCAGAAGTCGACCGACGGACCTGCCGCGCCCTTGTCCGAATCGCGGCTCACTTCTCGTAGGAGTAGAAGCCGCGCCCGGTCTTGCGCCCGAGCAGCCCCGCGTCGACCATCTCGCGCAGCAGCGGCGCCGGGCGGTATTTCGGGTCGTTGAAGCTGCCGTAGAGCACTTCCATCACCGCCAGTTCGACGTCCAGGCCGATCAGGTCGCACAGCGCGAGCGGGCCGATCGGGTGATTGCAGCCGAGCTTCATGCCGGCGTCGATCTCCTCGGCGCTGGCCAGGCCCTCCTGCAGCGCGAAGATCGCCTCGTTGATCATCGGGCACAGGATGCGGTTGACGACGAAGCCGGCGCTGTTCTTCACGCCGATCGGCGTCTTGCCCAGCCGCTGCGCGAGCGCGGTGACGGCCTGCACGGTTTCGTCGGAGGTGCGCAGCCCGCGGATGATCTCCACCAGCGCCATCACCGGCACCGGATTGAAGAAATGCATGCCGACGAAGCGCTCGGGATCCTTCAGCGACGCGGCGAGCTTCGTGATCGAGATCGACGAGGTGTTCGTCGCGATGATCGTTCCCGGCTTCACGATCGCCGCGACGTTGCGCAGGATCTTCTCCTTCAGCGCCTCGTTCTCGGTGGCGGCCTCGATGACGAGGTCGCATGCGGCAAGGTCCTCGGCGCGCGTCGTCGTGCGCACGCGGCCGATCATCGCCGCCCTGCCGGCCGCGTCGAGCGAGCCCTTCTTCACCAGCCGCTCGAGCGAGCCGTCGATCGCGCGCAGTCCGCGCGCGGTGGCCGCCTCGTCGATGTCCTGCATGACCGCGCCGATGCCGGCGGCCACGCACGCCTGCGCGATGCCGCTGCCCATCGTGCCGGCGCCGATGATGCCTACGCTGTCGATTGCCATTGCCTTGAACCCTGTTCGTCGTTCGGGAGCGGGAATTGTAGGCGAGCGGTCTGCCCCGCTCGCCGCGCGTCCCGCGCCCTCAGTCGCCGCGCGCGTCGAAGCCCGCGTCGCGCAAGCGCCGCAGCACCCGCTCTACGTGCGCCGGCGACTCGGTCTGCACGACGATCTCCACTTCCACCCGCTGCGCGCCCGTCGTTCCGAAGGCGCGCTCGTGGTGGATCTGCTCGATGTTCGCGCGCTCCTCGGCGAGCAGCGTGGTCACGCGCGCCAGCGCCCCCGGCGCGTCGCGCACGTCGACGATCAGGCGCGCCAGCCGCCCCGAACGCGCGAGCCCGCGCTCGATGATCGCGGCGAGCAGCAGCGGATCGATGTTGCCGCCGGTGAGGACGAGGCCGACATGCCGTCCGCGGAATCGCTCCGCATGCGCGAGCACCGCGGCGAGCCCCGCCGCGCCCGCGCCTTCGACGACGGTCTTCTCGATCTCGAGCAGCAGCAGGATGGCCTGCTCGATGCGGGCGTCATCGACCAGCAGCACGTCGTCCATGTGGCGTCGCAGCAGCGGCAGCGTGACCGATCCGAGCCGGTTCACCGCGATGCCGTCGGCGATCGTCGAGGCGCCGAGCGGATGGCGCCCGCCGCGCAACGCGTCGTGCACGAGCGCGAAGCGCTCGCTCTGCACGCCGACGACGCGCACCGATGGACGCAGACCGTGCAGCGCGATCGACACGCCGGCCGCCAGCCCGCCGCCACCGATCGGCAGGACGACGTCGTCGACCCGGTGCGCCGAGCGCGCGATCTCCAGACCGACCGTGCCCTGGCCGGCGATCACGGCCGGATCGTCGAAGGGATCGATCCGCGTCAGCCCCCGCTCGGCGGCGAGCGCCGCGCCGTGCGACCAGGTTTCGTCGAAGCGCTCGCCATGCAGCACGATCGTCGCGCCGAGCGCGCGCGTGCGCGCGATCTTCACGGGCGACGTGCCCGAAGGCATGACGATCGTCGCCGGCGCGCCCAGGCGCTTCGCGTGCCAGGTGACGCCCTGCGCATGGTTGCCCGCCGACACGGCGAGCACGCCGCGAGCGAGCACTTCGGGCGGAAGTTGCGCCAGCCGGTTCAGCGCGCCGCGCTCCTTGAACGACGCGGTGAACTGCAGGTTCTCGAACTTCAGGTACAGCTGCGCGCCGGCGATGTCCGACAGCGTGCGCGAATGCAGGAACGGCGTCTGCTCGACCTGCCCGGCGATGCGCCGCTCGGCCTGCTCGACGTCGTCGAAGCCGACGGCCTCGCGCGCCGACTCGGCGCCGTCGTCCATTCAGGCGTTCTCGCGGCGCGCGCTCCTGCCGCGTTGTCGCTCGGCGCCACTCATGGGGTCACTCATGTCGCCACTCATGTTGCCACTCATGTTGCCATTCACGCGCCGCGTCGGATCGGAACCTTCGGTCGGAATCGGCCGCGTCTCGCGCGGCAGCGCACCCGCGCTCGCCTGCCGCGCGCGCTTCTTGCGACTGTGCACCTGCTCCGCTTCGTCGGCCGAGTGGCTCACCTTCAGCCCGCCCTCCTGTTCGGCCAGCTCGGCGAGCCGGCAATAGAAGTCGTGCAGCTTGAGCAACGATTCCTCGTCGAGATCCTCGATCGCCACCAGGCGGTTGCTCGCGTATTCGTGCGACGCGAGCAGCTCGTTCAGCTTCAGGTGCACCGCGCGGCTGTCCTTGTTCTGCGCGTGCTGGATCAGGAAGACCATCAGGAAGGTGACGATCGTCGTTCCGGTGTTGATCACCAGCTGCCAGGTCTGCGAGAAACCGAACATCGGTCCGGTGATCGCCCAGACGGCGACCGCGATCACCGCCAGCACGAAGCCGGCGCTGCTGCCCGAGGCGAGACTCGCGCGCGCAGCGAAGCGCTCGAACACGCCGTAGGCGCGCTGCCGCCGGCCGCCGGCGCGCGAAGCGCGCGCCTGCCCGACTCGCGTCGATGCGTTCATATCCGATGCTCCGCAGCGCGGCGCGATGCGGGCCGCTGTGCGCCGGCCGTGCAATTGTCGTGCCCACGGCGACGCCGCACCGACAGTTCGAGCACGAGGAACAGCACCGCTGCCACGGCGAGCGGCACGAGGTAGTAGACCGCCCTGTAGGCCAGCACGGCGGCCAGCACCGCGCCGGTGCCCATCGACCAGCCGAGCATCGCGACGAACACGCCCTCGATCACGCCCAGCCCGCCGGGAATGTGCGCGAGCGCGCCCGCGATGCTGGCCACGCAGACGACCGCCAGGGCCGTCGCATAGCTCGCCTGGTGTCCGATCAGCACGAAGACGACGGCCGCGATCACCAGCCAGTTCGATGCGCCGAGCAGCAACTGCCGCAGCGCCATCCCTGCCGACGGCAGCAGGAACGTCCGACCGCGAAACGACAGCTCGCGCCGCGGCGAATAGCGGCACAGCGCCACGTAGGCGAGCGACACCGCCACCATCACCGCGCCGATCACGCGCATCGCCCCGTCGCCGGCCTTCCACCCTTCGGGAAACTCGACCCCGCCGAGCGCGAACACGGAGCCTGCGACCAGCAGGTAGCCGATCCAGTTCGTCGCGATGCTGAACGCGATCATCGCCGCGATCTTCCGCTGCTCGACTCCGAGCCGCGAATACAGGCGCAGCCGAAAGCCGGCTCCGCCGACGATCGATCCGATGTTCAGGTTGAACGCGTAGCTGACCGCGCCGATCAGGACCGTGCGCCGGTTCGACACGGGCGCGCCCACGTAACGGCGACTCAGGATGTCGAAGCAGCCGTAGAGCAGGTAGCTCGCCGCGGCCAGTCCGAAGGCGAGTATCAGCGTCGAGGCGCGGTAGTCGCGCAGCGTCGCGAGCACCTCCGACCAGTCGACCGTCTTCGCCTGCCGCCAGGCGAGCCACCCGGCCAGGCAGAAGAAGGCGAGCAGCAACGCGCGCCCGAGTACGCGTCGCGCAACTCGCATCAGCCGTTGACGATCTCCCCGCCGTTCGGATGCAGCACCTGCCCGCTCATGTAGCTCGAGTCGTCGCTGGCGAGGAACACGTAGCAGAGCGCCACTTCGGCGGGCTGACCGGGCCTCTTCATCGGAACATCGCTGCCGAAGGTCGACACGTGCTCGGCATCGAAGCTGGCGGGAATCAGCGGCGTCCAGATCGGTCCGGGCGCCACCGCGTTGACGCGTATGCCTTTCTCGGCCAGTTGCAGCGCCAGCGAGCGGGTGAACGAGACGATCGCGCCCTTCGACGACGAGTAGTCGACCAGCCCCGGGCTGCCGGCATAGGCAGTGACCGAAGCCGTGTTCACGATCGCCGCCCCCGGCTTCAGGTGCTTCAGCGCCGCCTTGACCAGGTGGAACATCGAGAAGACGTTGGTGCGGAAGGTCCGCTCGAGCTGCTCGACCGGGAGGTCTTCGATCGAGCGCCGCACGTGCTGCTCGCCGGCATTGTTGACGACGACGTCGAGCCGCCCGAAGGTCGAGAGGGCCTCGTCGACCAGCCGCTGCGCGGTCGCCGGATCGCCGATGTCGCCCATCGAGGCTATGCATCGCCGGCCGGCGGCCTCCACCAGCCGCACCGTCTCCTGCGCGTCCTCGCGCTCCTCGAGGTAGCCGATCACCGAATCCGCGCCCTCGTGCGCGAAGGCGAGCGCGACCGCACGGCCGATTCCGCTGTCGCCGCCGGTGACGATCGCCACGCGCCCGGCGAGCTTGCCGCTGCCGGCGTAGCCCGGCTTCTCGCTCGCCGGCTGCGGCGACATTTCGGTCTGTCGGCCCGGCTGCCGGTCCTGGTGCTGCGCAGGCAGCGTCTTCGACGATTGCTGTTCGGCCATGACGAGGATTCCTGCATGGGCAACACGGCGCCACGACGGCGGCGCACCGTCACCCGCTGCAGGGTGCGTGCCCGCGCCTGCCCGAAACGCAAGGAATCAGCGCAGCGCGTGCTCCCGCCGGTATTCGCCTTCGCCTGCGTGCCCGGCTCCGCCCTGCACGGCGCGCGCGCCGGGAGAACGTTCGACGTCGTCCGGTCGCAGCCCGATCGTCTGCAATTGCGGCTCGTGGGTCGGCAGCCAGGTTGCCCACTTCGGAAAGCGTCGAAGAACGTGGAAGACGACGAAGCTCGGCATCAGTCGCCACAGCCCCGGGTTGCGCGCCCCTCCGGATTCCATGGCCGTGCAGTGCTCCTCGATCAGGCGTTCGAGCCGCTCGTGCAGGTCGGTCGCGAAGGCGCGATCGCGCAGCATCAGGTTCGCCTCGAGATTCAGCGACAGGCTCAACGGATCGAGATTGCTCGAACCCACCGTGGACCATTCGTCGTCGACCACCGCGACCTTCCCGTGCAGCGGGCGCTCGCAATACTCGTGGATGCGCACGCCGGCGCGCAGCAGATGCTCGTAGAGCATGCGCGCGGCAATGCGCACGATCGGCATGTCGGGCTCGCCCTGCAGGATCAGCTCGACGCGTACGCCGCGCCGCGCGGCGCGGCGCATGTCGCGCAGCAGTCGATAGCCGGGAAAGAAATACGCGTTGGCCAGGCAGACGTACGAGCGCGCCGCGCGGAACGCGATGCGGTACTGGCGCTCGATGTCGTTGCGATGCATGCCGTTGTCGCGCACGACGAAGGCGGCGAGCGCGCCGTCTTCGCGGCGTGCGCCGAGCGAGGCTTCGGCTGCGGCCCGCCGGCGCCGCTCCAGCCATTCGCCGAGCACCTGGCGCAGCGTGCGCCGGCGCTCGCGCGGAAGCGCCTGCAGCACGAAGCGATGGATCGTCGCGACGATCGGTCCGCGCACCTCGACCGCATAGTCCTGCTTGGCCATCGGACCGAAATCGGCCAGATGATCCGCCGAGAAATTGATGCCGCCGACGAAGGCGATCTCCGCGTCGACGACGACGATCTTGTGGTGCATGCGGCGGAACAGATTCCGGCGAAAGCCGAAGATCTTCGACTTCGCGTCGAACAGGTGCACGCGAACGCCTGCCTCGGTGAGCGCCGAAAGGAACTCCGTCGTGAGATCCGACGAACCGTAGCCGTCGACGGTGAGATCGATCTGCACGCCGCGGCGTCCCGCTTCGACGAGCACCCGCTGCAATTCGTTGCCGACCTTGTCCTGGAAGAGGATGAAGGTTTCGATCACGATCTGCCGCCGTGCGCAGGCCATCGCCTCGAACACCCGCGGGTAGTAGGCCTCGCCGTTCTCGAGGAGCCGTGCCCGGTTGCCGCCCACCCAGCGGGCCTTCACAGCACCAGCTCCGCGGCCAGCGGTGCGTGGTCCGACAGCCTCGACCAGGGCCGCGGACGGAGCATCACCGGACGCGCGGTGCGCGCGTTGCGCACGTAGATGCGATCGAGCTTGAGCACCGGCCAACGCGCCGGAAAGGTGCGCGCGGCCGACCCGGTCGCCTGCACGAACACTTCGGCCAGTCCCGCGCAACGACGCAATCGCGCATGCGCGCGCAGGCGCCAGTCGTTGAAATCTCCGGCGACGATCAACGGCGCGTGAGGAGGCGTCTTCTCGTCGATCTGCTGGCACAGCCGCTCGAGCTGCCAGCGCCGCTGCGCCTCGTTCAGCCCGAGATGCACGCAGATCGCATGCACCGGCAACGACCTGCCGGGAATCTCGAGAACGCAGTGCAGCAGTCCGCGCCGTTCGCGGCCGTTCACCGAAACGTCGCGGTTCTCGAAGCGCACGATCGGGAACTTCGACAGCACCGCGTTGCCATGGTGCCCCCCGCGATGCACGGCGTTCTTCCCGTAGGCGTACTGCGGCCAGATCGAATCGGCGAGGAACTCGTACTGCGACGCGGGCCAGTGGCCGCCGCGATGGTTCGACGGCACCCTGGCCTCGCCCAGCACCTCCTGCAGGAACACGATGTCCGCCGACACCGCGCGGACCGCCTCGCGCAGTTCGTGCAGCACGAAACGGCGGTTGAACGCGGTGAAGCCCTTGTGGGTGTTCACCGTCAGCACTCGAACCTGCAGCGGCTCCGGCATCGGCCGCGGCGCGGCGGAAGTTGCAGCGACGGCGTCCCCGGACCGGGCCGGGGAACCGCGATCACCCGACACGGACCCGCAGGCGATTGTCGACTTCTTTCACCCCCCAGGCACCGTCGGCGATGTCCTCGATCGCGAACTTGCTGAAGCGATCGGGCACCTCGCCCTCGAGCCGTACGTGGCCGTCGTCCACGTGCAGGTCGACCCGGCTCAGGTCGATCCACGACTCGTCGCTCAGCCGCTCGCAGATGTCGTCGCGCAATCGCTCGTCGGAACGCACGTAGCCCTTCGGGCCCCTGCGCTCGACTCCGCCGTTGCGGTAGCGCGCGATGCCGGCCGTTCCGCTCGGCGAGGGCGCGCCGACGACGTTTCCGTACAGACGGCTTCCGTATTCGCCGCGCCGCCACAGTTCGTCGCGATCCTCGGGGTCGTACGACCGGGTTTCGTCGAAGCGCCCGTACAGGCGCGCGTCCCGCCACCCCGACTCGTCGGCGTAGCGCGCGCCGCCCGGGTAGTGGTAGCCGCGCCCGGTGAACCGCGTATCGAGTTCGCGTTGCGAGGGCGCGGCGTCGTCCGGCGAATCGAAGTGCCGCAGCAGGTAGCGCTGCGGCATCGCCTCTCCGGTGCGCGGATCGTGCATCGGCGCATCGAAGCCGCTGTCGCGCTCGAACTCGTGGGCATCGCGGTTGGGACGCGTTCCCCGCATCCGGCCGGGATCGTTCGTTTTCGGGCTTTGCATCCGACACCTCCGTTGCGTGCTCCGCTGCCGTGCCGCTGACCGACGCAAGCGACGTGCCTTTCGGCAAGCGGGAGCAGTTGCGCTGCAAATCCGGGACCAACGGGCTTGCCGGCGCTGCGCGCCTCCGGGCACCCGGCTTGCTGCGTTCCCACCTCGGGCGCCTCGCGAGAGCGACAAGCAAGCGACTCGACGCCCGACCCCGGAGGAGCCTTCATGTCCCTGCCCTGCGCGCGCGCGATGCGCGCCTGATCGATGGGTTCGCGCCCTCTCGCTTCGATGGCCCGGCCGCCGACCGGCAGCGATGCAGCACTGCGCCTGCATTTCGTCGAGAACCGCGGTGCAACGGCACAGCTCGCCGAAGGCCTGTCCGACGCCGATGCGACGGTCCAGTCGATGCGCGACGCAAGCCCGACGAAATGGCATCTGGCGCACACGACCTGGTACTTCGAGGCCTTCGTGCTGGGCCCCCACGACGAGCGCTACCGGCCATTCGACCCGCGCTTCGCCTACCTGTTCAATTCGTATTACGAAACGCTGGGCGCGCATCATCCGCGCCCGCAGCGCGGCATGCTCACGCGCCCCGATCTGGCTCGCGTGCGGCAATACCGGGCGCACGTCGACGAAGCCATTGCATCGCTGCTCGCGCGCCTGCACGAATTGCCGCAGCGAAAGGCGCAGGCGATACGCGAACTCGTCGAACTGGGCGTGCAGCACGAGCAGCAGCACCAGGAACTGCTGCTCACCGACCTGCTGCATCTGTTCTCGCTGAACCCGCTCGCGCCTGTTTACCGTGAAGCGTCCGCCGGCCTTCGCGGCGCTGCGCTCGCAGATATGCGCAATGCCGCGCCCGACTCGCCGGCGCAACCGCGCGCGAGTGCGCAACCGGCCCGCTTCGTCCCCTTCCCCGGCGGACGCGTGTCGATCGGCCACGACGCCGACGACTTCGCCTACGACTGCGAGTGCCCGGCGCACGAAGTCCTGCTGCAGCCTTTCGCCATCGCCAGTCGCCCGGTCACCAACGGCGAATGGCTCGACTTCATCGCCGACGGCGGCTACCGCGACCCGTTGCTCTGGCTGTCCGACGGCTGGGATCGCGTGCGCGAAGAGCACTGGGAAGCTCCGCTGTACTGGCGCCATGGCGACGACGGCTGGACGACGATGAGCCTGCACGGCGAGCTCGCGCTCGAGCTGCATGCGCCGGCGGCGCATGTCAGCTACTACGAAGCCGACGCCTTCGCGCGCTGGGCCGGCAAGCGCCTGCCCACGGAATTCGAATGGGAGGCCGCGGCGCGCGCTTCGCTTCGCGATGATCATGGCGCAGGCGTGGACGACGACAACGCCCGCGCCCGCACCGACGGCGAGCGCATCGACCAGTCCCCCGTTACCACCGGACACTTCGCCGACGACGCCTGTTTCCTTCCGCTGCCGCCGCGCGAGTCGTTCCCGCTGCAGCAGCTGTTCGGCGACGTCTGGGAATGGACATCGAGTTCTTTCGCGCCCTATCCGGGCTTCCACGTCGCGCCCGGCGCTGCCGGCGAATACAACGGCAAGTTCATGTGCGGGCAGTACGTCCTGCGCGGCGGTTCCTGCGCCACTCCGCGCGGCCACGTCCGCGCCACCTACCGCAACTTCTTTCCACCCCATGCACGCTGGCAGTTCTCCGGCGTGCGCCTCGCCGAGGATCGTCCATGAGCAGCACGCAGCATCTCCGCACCTCCTCCCCCGGCGCCGAGCCCCGCACCCCGCGGCCGCTGCTGCGTCCGCCGGCGGAACTCGACCGCCCCGGCCGTGCGTCCGGCGATCGGGTAGACACCCGGCGGTCGCGAGAGTTGCGGGCGGAGATCACCGGCTGGACGAGCTACGACCCGCGCCTGGCGGCCGACGTGCTCGCCGGCCTTTCGCAGCCGCAAAAATCGATTCCGTCGACGTGGCTGTACGACCAGCGCGGCTCGCAGCTGTTCGAAGCGATCACCGAACTGCCGGAGTACTACGCCACGCGCAGCGAGATCGCGCTGCTTCGCGGCTGCGCCGCCGAGATCGCCGAGGAGATCGGACCGGACGCGACGATGATCGAGATCGGCGCCGGCTCGAGCCGCAAGACACCGCTGCTGCTCGGCGCGATGCAGCGTCCGTACGCCTACGTGCCGGTCGACATCTCCGGCGCTTTCCTGATGCATTCGGCCGCGCTGCTGCGCGGTCGCTTTCCCGACGTGCGCATCATGCCGGTGGTCGGCGACTTCAAGCGGCCGGTGCAACTGCCCCACGCGCTTCGCTTCGCGCCGGCGCGCGGGCGACGGATCGTCTTCTTCCCCGGCTCGACGATCGGCAACCTCATGCCCGACGAAGCGGTGCAATGCCTCGAACGGCTCGGCGACCTGTGCGGGCCGAACGGGCTGCTCGTTCTCGGCGTGGACCAGAACCGCAGCGAGGAGACGCTTCTGCCCGCATACAACGACGCCGACGGCGTCACGGCAGCCTTCAACCTGAACCTGCTCGAGCGGATCAATCGCGAACTGGGCGGCACCTTCGACGTCGGCGCCTTCCGCCACGAAGCGCGCTACGACCGCGCGCAGCACCGCATCGAAATGCACCTGGTGAGCGTTCGCGAGCAGTCCGCCGAAGTGCTGCGCCGGCCGTTCGCCTTCGCGCAGGGCGAGACGCTCCATACCGAGAACTCGTACAAATACGATCTCGAGGCGGTACGGACGATGGCCGCGCGCGCGAAGATGCATCGGCTCGCCGGCTGGGTCGAAGACCGCGGCCGCTTCGCGCTGCACCTGCTCGCGCCGCGCGTCTGAACGGCGCGCATCCCGGCGCCGCGGGCCCGAGCGGCGCGCGTCCCGGGCGCCGCGCGCCTGAGCGGCGCGCGTCAGCCGAGCGGACGCCCGGGGTCGTCGTCCTCGGGCATCTCGGCCTCCGCGTGCAGCTCGCGGCGCAGGTTCGCCGTCAGCTCGGCGCCGAACAGGAACACGGCCGACGAGAAGTACAGCCACATCAGCAGCACCGCGAGCGCGCCGGCCGCGCCGAAAGCGCTCGCGGTTCCCGCGCGTGACAGATAGAGGCCGAACAGGTTCTTGCCCACGCTGAAGAGCAGCGCGGCGGCGAATGCGCCGATCGCCACGTTCCTCCAGCGCAGCCGCGGCGCCGGCAGGAACTTCAGTAGCGCCGCGAAGGCCGCCGTGAGCGCGAGCAGCATCGTCGCGCGCTGCACCAGCGAGATCCAGCGACGCGTGCCGACGTCGCCCAGCAGATCGTTCACGATGAAGGAAACGGACGCGTCGAGCACGAGCAGCACGACGACGAGAAAACCGATTCCGACGACCAGCCCGAAGGACGTGAGCCGCACGCGCAGCATCGCCAGCCACGCCTTCTGCGGCGGCGCCTGGTTCCAGATCACGTTCAGCGACTGGTTCAGCTGCGCGAAAGTGGCCGAGGCGCCCAGCGCCACGCCGGCGGCGGAGATCCACGTGCTCGGTCCGCCCTGCCCCGACTTCCAGGCGCTCGACAGCATCGCCTGCACCACGCGCGCGCCGTCCTCGCCGACCAGCCCGCCGATCTCGCCGATGAGCCGGCCCTGCACCGCATCCGCGCCGACGAAGTAGCCGGCCACCGCGATGACGATCACCAGCATCGGCGCGAGCGAGAACGCCGCGTAGAACGCGAGCGCCGCTGCCATCGTCGCGCAGCGATCCCGGCTGAAGCCGTCGACCGCCCCGGTGAACGCGCGAACGAAGCCCGAATGCCGCAGGCGCCCGAGCGGGAACCGCATCAGCGATCGCGCTGCTGCGTCGGCTGCTTCGCCTGCTGCTTCGTCCGCTGCTTCGTCTTTTCGCGCAGGATGCGGTTCTCCGGCTTCTCGTAGCCGCGCATGCCGTGCCGATCGGTGTCCTGCCGTCCTTCCTCGATGTCGCGATACGCCTGCTCGATGATCTCGTTGGGCTCGCCCTGCTGGCTGTCGCTGGACTGGTCGCGCTCGTGCGGCAGGCGCGGAACCTGCCGCTCGACCGGTTTCTTCGCTGTGCTCATCGCGTGACGCCTCCTTCTCGCAGTGGGCACGGGGCGCAACGCGCATGCCCGAGCCGCATCGCGCCGTGCGGCGAGGGAATGCGCAACCACTCACACGCAGCGAGGGCATGCGAATTGCACGGGCCGGCGACAAGCGTGCGCGTCGCGCACTCACTCGCCGAGGTCCGCATGGCCCTGTCCACCATCCTGCTGATCGTACTCGTCCTGCTCCTCATCGGCGCGATCCCGAGCTGGCCCTACAGCAGCGGCTGGGGCTACGGACCGAGCGGAATCCTCGGCGTCGTCCTCGTCGTGGTGATCGTGCTCGCCCTGATGGGCCGACTCTAGTGCGTTGACCGGGCAGTTCGCTGCCCGGACATCGAAGCCGACGTACGATAACGGAAGCCCATCAGAGGCAGAGCCGCCGGCGATTCTCGCAATCGAAAGCGCCGCGCATCCAGAGAAGGAGACACGCGTGCCCGAAGCCGAACTCTCGACGGTGCGCCCCGCGCACTCCACCGCCACCGCGCACAGCCGCCCGGCACGGCTGCCGGCGCTCGCGCCGCTCGCCTGGCTGGCCGCGGGCTGGGACGACTTCCGCTCCACCGGCTACCGCGCCGCCTTCTACGGGCTCGTCTTCGCCGCCATGGGCTGGGCCATCGGCTTCGTCTACGAGACGCAGTGGCAACTCACGATGGGCCTCACGGCGGGCTTCTTCCTGCTCGGGCCGTTCGTCTGCGCCGGCATCTACGAGCTTTCGCGCCAGCGCGAGCGCGGCGAGCCGTCCGACCTCGTGCGCTCGCTGTCCTGCTGGCGCCGCGCTCCCGGGCCGATCGGCTTCTTCGCCGCGATGCTCACGTTCCTGATGATCGTCTGGGCGCGCGTTTCGGTCGTGCTGTTTGCGCTGAGTTCCAACACCGAGTTCCCGACCATGCGCGGCGTGCTCGGCCAGATCGCGTCGGCCTCCAACTTCGAGTTCCTCGCGCTGTGGAGCGCGGTGGGCTTCGTCTTCGCTTCGCTGGTCTTCGCGATTTCGATCGTGTCCGTGCCGATGATGCTCGATCGCGGCAGCGACACGATGGTGGCCGTCTTCACCAGCGCGCGCGCGCTGGCGGAGAATCCGGCCGCGGCCTATGTCTGGGCGGCGTCGATCGTCCTGCTGATCGGCGCGAGCCTGGTGCTGTGGCTCGGACTGCTCGTCGTCACGGCGCCGCTGGTCGGCCATGCCACCTGGCACGCCTACCGCGCGCTCGTCCCGCCGGCGCCCGGATGACCGCACGGAGGACCTCATGCGACGCGTGCCGCTCTACAGTCGCTCGAGCCGGACCGCCCCCACATCCGGCGCCGGCGCGTCGGCTCCGCGCGCGCCCGCAGGCCGCGAATCGGCAGCCCGTGACGCCGCATCCGGCCGCACTGCCCCCGCAACAGGCGCCGGCCGCACCGGCGCCGACGAAGCGCCCGAAACCGGCACCGCTGCCTTCGCATCGCGCCTGCGCCGCTGGACCAAAGCGCACCCGCGCAGTCTCCTCGCCGCCTGCGGCGCGCTGCTGATCGCGGCGCTCGTCGCTCTCGCGTCGTCGGGACCGCCGCCCGCGCGCGTCCTCACGCAGCACGACATCGACCAGGCGGTGCTGCACGCGCTGCAGACGAATGCGTTGCCCTCGCCCGCCGCCCACGCCTGGAAGGTGATCCGGCCGTCGGTCGTGCGCGTGCGCGCGCTCGATCCTCCGCACGACGACGGCAGCGAAAACGAACGGAACATCGGCACCGGTGTCGTCATCGTCGACACCGGAACGATCCTCACCAACCTTCACGTCGTCGTCGGAGCGCCGCGCCTCGAAGTGGAATTCGCCGACGGCTCCGTGTCGGAGGCAACCGTCGCCGGCCTCGAGCCCGCGCAGGATCTCGCGGTGCTGCAGGCGAAGACGATCCCCGACGACCTGAAGGCAGCGACGATGCGCGGCACGAGCGACCTGTCGGTGGGCGATACCGTCGTCGCCGTCGGCTTTCCCTTCGGCATCGGACCGACGGCAACGGCCGGCATCGTCTCCGGCCTTCGCCGCGAATTCCGCTCCCCGGAAGGCCAGCGGCTCCTCACCAACCTGATCCAGTTCGACGCCGCCGCCAACCCGGGCAACTCGGGCGGCCCACTGGTCACTGCCGAAGGCGAAGTGGTCGGCATCGTCACCGCGATCATGAATCCCACCGAGCAGCGCGTGTTCATCGGCATCGGCTTTGCCGTGCCGATCGAGACCGCCGCCGCATCGGCCGGCATGTCGCCTTTCTGACCGGAGCATGAACCGAGATGAATCCCGAGATGGAACGCCGCGTGATGCCAGATATTCGGCCCGATACTCGGTCCGAGTTCCGGCCCGATGCCCGGCCCGATCCTCGACCCGATATGCAGCGGGCGCCGGTCGACGAGGGCGTCGCCGAAGAGATGCAGCGCGTGCTCTACGAGGTCAAGCGCATCGTCGTCGGCCAGGACCGCTTCCTCGAGCGCGTGCTGGTCGCGATGCTCGCGCACGGCCACCTGCTGGTGGAAGGCGTGCCGGGGCTGGCGAAGACGCTGACGATCAAGACGCTCGCGCGCACGATCCGCGGCAGCTTCCGCCGCATCCAGTTCACGCCCGACCTCGTTCCGGCCGACCTGGTCGGCACGCGCGTCTACAACCAGAAGACGAGCGAATTCGCCACCGTGCTCGGTCCGGTGTTCGCCAACCTGCTGCTCGCCGACGAGATCAACCGCGCGCCCGCGAAGGTGCAGAGCGCGCTGCTCGAGGTGATGGAGGAAAGGCAGGTCACGATCGCCGGACAGACGCACAAGGTGCCCGAACCCTTCCTCGTGATGGCCACGCAGAACCCGATCGAGACCGAAGGCACCTATCCGCTGCCCGAGGCGCAGGTCGATCGCTTCATGATGAAGGTGCTGGTCGGTTACCCGAGCGAGGAAGAGGAGTTCGTCATCGTCGAGCGCGTGACGGGCATGGAACAGACCGTGGCCGCGGTGACGAGCACCGAGCGGCTGGCCGAACTGCAGCGCGCGTGCCGCCGCGTCTACGTCGACCCGTCGCTCGTGCAGTACGCGGTGCGCCTCGTGTTCGCCACCCGCGAGCCGGCCCGCTACGGACTGGAAGACCTGACGCGGCTGCTCGCCTTCGGCGCGAGCCCGCGCGCGACGATCCACCTGATCGAAGGCGCGCGCGCGCTGGCCTGCCTGCGCGGGCGGGCGTACGCGCTGCCCGAGGACGTCACCGACCTCGTGCCCGACGTGCTGCGCCACCGTCTCGTGCTGTCGTACGAAGCGCTCGCCGAAGCGATGTCGGCCGACCAGATCGTGCGCCGCATTCTCTCCGCCGTGCCGGCGCCCGAAGCGCCGCTCGAAGCGCATGTCGACGCAAGCCTCGCCGGCTGAACGCGGCGCCGCATCGGCCGGCGCGCGCCCCGCAAGGGCTGCGCGCTCGCCCGACGCCGAGCAGATCCTGCGCCGCCTGGAATGGACGGTGCTGCGCCGGCTCGACGGCCTGCTGCAGGGCGACTACCGCACCCTCTTTCGCGGCGTCGGCCTGGACCTGGCCGACCTGCGCGAATACCAGCACCACGACGACGTGCGCTACATCGACTGGAACGTCACCGCGCGCCTGCAGACCCCCTACGTGCGCGAGTACACCGAGTCGCGCGAGATCGCCGCATGGATGCTGCTCGACCTGAGCGCATCGATCGACTTCGGCTCCGGGCGCACCAGCAAGCACGACGTCGCGCGCGATTTCGTCGCCGTGCTCGCGCGCCTGCTCACGCGCCACGGCAACCGCATCGGCGCGCTGTTCTACGGCAACGGCGTCGAGACGGTGCTGCCGGCGCGCAGCGGCCGCATGCAGGTGCTGCAGCTGCTGCACCGGATGACGAACCGGCCGGCTCATGTCTCCACCCAGGGCACCGACCTGCGCGAGCTGCTGCGCGCTGCCGCGCAGACGATCCGCAAGCGCTCGCTCGTGTTCGTCGTGTCCGACTTCTTCTCCACACCGGGCTGGGCCGCACCGCTCGCACAGCTCGTGCACCGCCACGAAGTGATCGCGGTGCGCCTGTACGACCCGCTCGAGCACCGGCTTCCCGACCTCGGCCTCGTCACGATGCAGGACGCCGAAACCGGCGAGCAGCTGTTCGTCGACACGCACGATCTCGCGTTCCGGCGCCGCTTCGTGCAGGCCGCCGAGCGCCGCGAGGCCGCGCTGCGCGAGGCCTTCGCCGCTGCCGGCGTGGACGTGCTCGAGCTGTCCACCGAAGACGATCTCGTCGATGCGCTGCTGCGCTTCGCCGACCTGCGCAAGCGGCGCGGCCGCTTCGGCGAATCCAGCGCGCTCGTCGCAACCCAGGGGGCCATGCCATGAGTTTCCTCTGGCCCGATCTGCTCTGGTCGCTAGCCGTCGTTCCGCTGCTCGTCGCGCTCTATTTCTGGGTGTTGGCGCGCCGCAAGAAGGTCTCCGTGCGCTATGCCGGCCTCGAGCTGGTGCGCGAGGCCGCCGGCGTCCGGCGCTGGCGCCGGCACGTGCCGCCGCTGATCTTCCTGCTGTCGATCGTCACGCTGCTGCTGGCCGTGGCACGTCCCACCGCCGTCGTCACGCTGCCGTCGAAGCACGAGACGGTGATCCTCACGATGGACGTATCGGGCAGCATGCGCGCGAGCGACGTCGCCCCCACCCGGCTCGGCGCCGCGCAGCTCGCCGCGCGCTCCTTCATCGAGCAGCAGCCGCGCAGCACGCGCGTGGGCATCGTCACCTTCGGCGGCGGCGCCGCACTCGTGCAGCCGCCGACGCAGAGCCGCGAAGACCTGCTGAACGCGATCGACCGCTTCGAGCTGCAGCGCGGTACCGCGGTAGGCAGCGGAATCCTGATGTCGCTGAAGACGATCTTCCCCGACCAGGAGATCGAACTGCCTTCGCTCGAGGCGCGCCGCGCGGCGACGGCAACCTCGCTGGACGCTCCGCACAAGCTGGTGGCCGACCCGCCGAAGCCCGTCGCCCCGGGTTCGTATACCTCGGCGGTGGTGATCCTGCTGTCGGACGGCCAGACCACGACCGGCCCCGACCCGATCGAAGCGGCGAAGCTCGCCGCCGACCGCGGCGTGCGCATCTACACCGTGGGCATCGGCACCCCGAACGGCGAGATCCTGATCGGCGACGGCTGGTCGATGCGCGTGCGCCTGGACGAGGAAGCGCTGAAGTCGATCGCGAAGACCACCGACGCCGAGTACTTCTACGCGGCCACGGCCGACGATCTGAAGAAGGTCTACGACTCGCTGAACAGCAAGCTCGTGTTCGAGACGCGGGAAACGGAGATCACTTCGCTGTTCGCGGCGGTGGCGGCGGCGCTGGCGGTGGTTTCGGCGCTGTTGTCGATGGTGTGGTTCAACCGGGTGCTGTAGACAGACGGAGTTTGACCCCACGGCGCGCGAAAGCTACGCTACCGACTTTGGCGGAAAGTCGGAATGAAGGAAAATCTGATCGTCTCCAGCAAGGGGCAGATCACCCTGCCAGCCTCGATGCGCAAGGCGCTCGGCATCAAGGGCAGCACGGTCGTGACCGCCGAGCGACAGGGCAGCCGGATCGTCCTCACTCCGGCGGTCGTCGTGGAAACGGAAATCTACGACGACGAACAGATCGAGCGCTGGAACCGGGAAGACGAGTTCGCGCCGGGCGAACGGGAGGCGCTGACGCGCAGGCTGAAGGCCGGAAAGAGCCGGCGCGGTGCATAGGCTCTTCCTGGACGCGAACGTCCTCTTTACCGCGGCGCACAGGCCGAACGGCAAGGCGGCTTTCCTTTTCGAGGCCCAGGCGGGCGCCGGCGCATCGAGCCCATGGACACTCGTTTCGAGCCCCTACGCAATCGAAGAGGCGCGAAGGAACATCGAAATCAAGGCGCCTGACGCGCTCGCGCGCCTGGCGAAGCTCGTCGGCACGCTGACGATCGCCGCGCAGCCCTCGATCCCCGACGCGACCATTCGTTTGCCGGACAAGGACGTCCCGATCTGGTCCGCAGCTCACGCCTGCGGCGCAACGCATCTGCTGACGGGCGACGTCAAGGACTTCGGCCGCTGGATGAACAGGCCCTCCGCAACGGGCGGCATCGTCATCCAGCCGGTCGCCGAATTCCTGGCAAGCCGCTGATCGAGGTGCGCCGACGCGACGCTTCGGTCGTTCGGCGACCCGGCGCCGCGCCTCGCGCATCCTCCGCAAGCACGCGGCCTCACGGTATCCGTTCGAGCGCCGGTTCGGCCATCGCCGCCACCTGCTCTCTCAATTCCAGCACGCGGTCCTGCCAGTAGCGCTGCGCGCCGAACCACGGAAACGCAGCCGGAAACGCCGGATCGTCCCAGCGCCGGGCGATCCACGCCGAGTAGTGCAGCAGCCGCAGCGTGCGCAGCGGCTCGATCAGCGCGAGTTCCCGCCGGTCCAGCTCGGCGAAGTCCTCGTACCCGGCCAGCACGTCGGACAGTTGCCGCGTCATCGAAGCGCGGTCTCCCGACAGCAGCATCCATAGATCCTGCACGGCCGGCCCGTTGCGCGCGTCATCGAAGTCCACGAAATGCGGGCCGTCGTCGGTCCACAGGATGTTGCCGGCGTGGCAGTCGCCGTGCAGCTTGCGGAGGAGGACGACGTCGCCCGCGCGATCGAAAGCGGCGCGCACGGCATCGAGCGCGAGATCGGCGATGCTCGTCCAGGCGGCTCGCAGCTCGGGCGGAACGAAATCGTGCGCGATCAGCCAGTCGCGCGGCTCGCTGCCGAAGCTCTCGACGTCGAGCGCCGGGCGTTCGACGAAGGGCTTGGTGCCGCCGGCCGCATGGATGCGACCGATGAAGCGGCCGATGCGCTCGAGCGTGTCGGCGTGCTCCAGCTCCGGGGCGCGACCGCCGCGACGTGGATAGACGGCGAAGCGGTAGCCCCGGAAAGACGCGAGCGTCGGCGAGAGGAGTCGGGCGGTGCCGGCGATGCCCGCTTCGACGGCGGGATCGGCCGCGACCGGAACGTCGAGCGTCATTGACGCGACGACCGGAATCTCGCGCGCCGCCAGCTCCCCTACGAACTCGTGTTCCTCGCGGATCTGCGCATCGCTCCAGCGTCCCGGGCGGTAGAACTTCGCGACCACCGTGCGGCCGTCCTCCAGCCGCACCTGGTAGACGCGGTTCTCGTAGCTGTTCAGGGCGAGAAAGCGCCCGTCGCCGCGCAGGCCGACCGACTCGAGCGCGTCGAGCATGCGATCGGGGGTGAGGTCGGCGTAGGGGCGGTTCGAATCGGTCATTACGCCTTCCCGTATTTACGGATTTTAGCTATTATAGCTGGGCGAAAAAAGGGAGATGGGGTATGCGTTCCGTGACGTCCGCCGAAGCGCAGAACAACTTCGGCCGATTGCTCGATCAAGCGCTGGTCGAGCCGGTCGTCGTCACCCGCCGAGGCCGGCCCGTCGTCGCGATCGTGGCGGCGGCCGAATGGGAGGAACTGCAGCGCATGCGCGCGTATTGGCGGATGCGCGAGTATTTCGAGCAGCGCGCAGACGAAGCGATCGAGCCGGAGGTGTCGGAACTCTCCGAGGACGACATCAACCGACTCGTGCATGAGCTACGCCCGTAGACACTTCGTCTTCGACACCAGTTCACTCATCGGAGCGGTTCTTCAGCCCGCAGGCAGGCCGAAGCAGGCGCTGTTGCTGGCGATGTCGCTCGGTCGACTCGTCGCGTCGCGAGAGACGGTCTTCGAACTGGTCGAAGTGCTCAAGCGCGAGAAATTCGATCCGCTGATCGGCAAGGCAGCGCGCGCGGCTTTCCTGGAAGCGTACCTGTCGTCGATTCGACTGGTCGCGACCCCCGCGGCGGTCCAGGAGTGCCGGGATCCGGGAGACGACAAATTTCTTGCGCTTGCCGCAGCGGCAAGGGCGGTTGCCATCGTCGCGAGCGACGAAGATCTGCGGGTACTGCACCCGTGGCGAGGAATCGACGTCCTCTCGCCGACGCAGTTTCTCGAAACGGCGCCTGGACGCTGGTCAGCCCATTGAGCGACCGATCACACCTCGCGCGTCGCCGCCGAGTGTTTCTGCATCACGTCGATCGCCAGCGCGGAGTGCGCGTAGGCGCCGCCCGCGCGCATCTCGGCGGCGACCCAGATCGCCTCCATGATCTCCTGCTCGGTCGCGCCGTGGCGCAGCGCCGCTTCGGTGTGGCCGCGGATGCAGTACGGGCACTGCGTCGTGTGCGCGACGGCCACGGCGATCAGCTGCTTGGTCCTGTTCGGCAATGCGCCGTCGGCGAAGACGGATTCGCTGAACTTGCGGAAGGCGGCGAGCGGGTCGGGCGCCAGTTCGCGGCGCTTGCGAGCGATGTCGGCGTTCGAGGCGGGAAACATCGGATCCACGGCGGAAAGTCCTATTGCAGTGAGTGACCTCCCGATCATGCGACGCATGGGCCGTCCTCTCGCCGATGGCTACTACCGCAGCGCGGAATCGAGCTACCACCCCCACAGCAGCCGCCGCGCCACCCATCCGACCAGCCCGTCCGCATCGCGGATCTTCGCCCAGTCGCCCTTGTGCGCCAGCGTGCGCAGCACGTCGCCGTACTCCGCCCTGCCGACGATGCGCGCTTTCGTGCTCGGGCTCCTGCGGATGTTCGCCACTTTCACCTTGACGACGAAGTGCGGCGTTCTGTCGGTGAGCGGCCGGTAGACCCAGCCCTTGTCGTTCTCGAAATCCTTCACCTGCAGCCACTTGCCCTGGCGGCCCAGCACCTGCAGCGGATAACCGCGGCTGAGCAGCCAGACGCTGTCGTGGCCGGTGCCCGGCCCGGTGCGCATGTTGATCTCGGGACGGGCGACGCTGACCATCTCGCGCGACTGCGCCTCGAGCGGCGCGAGAACGCCGGCGAGCAGCGCGGCGAGCGAAAACGAAACAACAGCGAGGGATTTCGAGGGGACGGTCATCGGATCTGAAGCTCCTTACGGGGTTGCAACGGAGACGACGCGGAGTCGTCGAACCCGAAGCTAACAACGTGGAGCCGGCGAGTCGAGTCCGGCGTTCGCCCGATCGCGGGCGGCCGGGAAATCCCCGCCCGATCTCAGCCGAACTTGTACAGCACCCCGTAGCCGCCGCGCGGATACGCCCAGTCGATGTTGAAGTGCTCGTTGCACACGAGCCGGCACGTGCCGCACTCGAGGCAGCCGTCGGTCGACAGCGAGACGCCGCCTTGTTCGGCGACGGTGTAGCAGGCGGCCGGGCAGGCCCAGGTGCAGGCCGGGGTCTCGCAGTCGCGGCAGACGGCCGGATCCTTCAGCTTTACGTGCGAGTTCCCTTCGTCGACGCGGTAGCGGTTCTCGAACAGCTTCTCCTCGACCTTGATCATCGCAGGGCCCTCATCAGCTTGATTGCATCGCCGAACAATCCGAAGCGCGAGCGTTTCTCGACGAAGTCGCGCTTGATCTGCTTTTCCTTGGTGAGCTTGTCCACGCCGTCCACCTTCAACAGCGTGTGCGCGGCGCGCGACATCAGCTCGGGGTACGTCGTGAGGAATTGACGGTTGCCGTGCAGGATCTCGGGCACGTCGCGGTATTTCTTCAGGTCCTTCATCACGAAGCTGGCCTCGAGCGCCTTGCGGTAGCGCTTCAGGTTGGCCGCCGTGAAGGGCCTGCCCTCGTCGCGCAGCTTCACGATCGTCTCGGCCGCCAGGCGTCCGGTGGTCATCGCCAGGTTCGAGCCTTCGCGATGCACCGCATTGACGAAGCCGCCCGAGTCGCCGCAGATCACCCAGCCGTCGCCGTGCACCAGCGGAATGGCGTTATAGCCGCCTTCGGGAATGAGGTGCGCCGAGTATTCCTTCACTTCGGAACCGGCGATCAGCGGCTTCACCGACGGGTGCTGCTTCATCTCCTCGAGCAGCTGGTACGGGGTGACGCGCATCTTGCGGAAGTCGTCGACCATGCAGCCGACGCCGACCGAGATCGACTCCTTGTTCGTGTACAGGAAGCCGGTGCCGACCATTCCCTTGGTGATCTTGCCGAGCATCTCGATGACGACGCCGTTGTCGCCCGAGACGTTGAAGCGCTCCTCGATCGTCGCCTTCGGCAGGAAGTGCATCTCCTTCACGGCGAGCGCGACGTCCTTCCCCTGGATCGGCGGGCGCAGGCCGGACTGCGTCGCCACCAGCGAGTTCACGCCGTCGGCCAGCACGACGACGTCGGCGCGGATGTCGCCGTTGGCGCGGTCGGTGCGAACGCCGACGACGCGGTCGCCTTCCTTCAGCAGCTCGACGACCGTGGTCTCGCAGATGAGGAGCGCGCCGGCGTCCTGCACTTTCTTCGAGAACCACTTGTCGAGGTTCGCGCGGATCACCGTGTAGCGCGTGGGCTGCTCGTCGGGGTCGGTGGCGCCGCGGAAATGCGAGCCGACGTGCGATCGATCGTCCATCAGCCACATGCGCTGCTCGATCACCGCGCGCTCGAGCGGCGCCTGCTTGCGGCAGTTCGGGATCACGGCCTCGAGCGCGTCGACGTAGAGGATCGCGCCCTGCACATTCTTCGACCCCGGGTACTCGCCGCGCTCGAGCTGCAGCACCTTCATTCCGGCCTTGGCCATCAGATAGGCGGCGGTGTTGCCGGAAGGTCCCGCACCCACGACGATCGCGTCGAATCTCTCGGCCATGTCGGCTCCTCGTGCCTGTCTTGCTCGCGGGATGCGCCTACGCGGCGTCGGCGGCCAGCGCCGCGCAGGCGCCCGCGGCGCCCTGGCCCGCTGCGCGCCGCGCCTTGCGCTCGCGCAGCGCGTCGGTGAGCGCGGGCAGGATCTGCAGCGCATCGCCGACGATCGCGTAGGTGGCGAAATCCATGATCGGCGCCTTCGCGTCGGTGTTGATCGCGACGATGACGTCGGCGCCCTCGACGCCGACCCGATGCTGGATCGCTCCCGAAATGCCGGCGGCGATGTAGAGCTTCGGCCGGATCGTCTTGCCGGTCTGGCCGATCTGCCGCTCGGCGGCGATCCACCCCGCCTGCGCCACCGGCCGCGAGCCGCCGTACTCGCCGCCGAGCGCCTGCGCAAGCTCCTCGACCAGCCGGAAGTTCTCCGGCTTGCCCAGGCCGCGTCCGCCGGCGACGACGACTTCGGCATAGGCGAGCTGCGCCTTGTCGGCGTCGGCATCGGGAATGTACGAGAGGATCTTCGTGACGACGTCGTCTTCGCTCAGCGTCACGCTCTCTTCGATCACGGTGCCGGTGCGGACGTCGTCGCGCCTGGGCATCGCCATCACGCGCGGGCGTACGGTGGCCATCTGCGGCCGGTATTCGAGCGTGTGGATCGTGCAGAGCAGTGTGCCGCCGAAGGTCGGGCGCGTGGCGGCGAGACTGCGCGTCTCGTCGTCGATGCGCAGTTCCGTGCAGTCGGCGGTCAGCCCGGTGCCCAGCGTGGTGGCGACGGCGCCGGCGAGGTCGCGTCCGAGCGTGGTGGCGCCCAGCAGCAGGATCTCCGGACGGCGCCGCTCGACCAGCTCGGTGAGCGCCTTCGTGTACGGGTCGGTGCGGTAGTGCGCGAGCACCGGGTCGCGCACGACGTGCACCTGGTCGGCGCCGTAGCGGATCGCGTCGGCCGCGGCCGCGACGGTGGCCTCGTCGTCCGGTCCGAGCACGACGCCCGACAGCGGCACGCCGAGGTGGTCGGCGAGCTTGCGACCCTCGCCGAGCAGCTCCCAGGAAACCGGCTGCACGCGGCCGCGTTCGAGTTCGATGTTGACCCAGACGCCCTTCCAGGCGCCGAGGTCGGCGCCGCCGGCACGGCGCGGCGCGGAAGCGGCGGCAGCGGTCTCGCCCGCCGGGGATTCTTCGGCGCTCACGACGCGATCTCCTCTTCGATCGACGGATGCTGTTCGAACACGCGCGCGAGCAGCGCGTCGACGACCTCGCGCGGCGTCTTGCCCGCGCTGTCGAAGCACTGCGCCTTCACGGCCTTGGCCGACGGCGCGAACACCTTCTTGACGACGGTGGGCGATCCCTTCAGGCCGCAACGCGTCAGCTCGGCGATGCCGGCGGCCTTGTGGTCCCACTCGGCGATGTCGCAGCGCGCGGCGCGGAACATGTCGTCCATGCCGGCGAAGCGGATCGTGTTGGCGCCTTCCATCATCGTGACCAGGCACGGCAGCTTCGTCTGCAGCACCTGCACGCCGCCCTCGGCGCGCCGATGCACGACGATCTCGCGCGCTCCGGGGTCCACGCGCTCGATCTTCGAGACGTAGGTGAGCTGCTGCAGGCCGAGGCGCCGCGCGATGCCGGGGCCCACCTGCGCGGTATCACCATCGATCGTCTGCTTGCCGCAGAACACCATGTCGACCGGCCGTTCGGCGCCGATCGTGCGGATCGCCGAGGCCAGCGCATAGGAAGTGGCGAGCGTGTCGGAGCCGGCGAACACGCGGTCGGTGATCAGCACCGCGTCGTCGGCGCCGTAGGAGACGCACTTGCGCAGCGCGTCCACCGCCATCTTCGGACCCATGCTGAGCACGGTGACGCGCGCGCCGAAGCGGTCGCGGATGCGCAGCGCTTCCTCGAGCGAAACGAGATCGTACGGATTCACGACCGCCGGCACGCCCTGCCGCATGATCGTGTTCGTCACGGGATGGACGCGAATCTGGCTCGAATCGGGGACCTGCTTCACGCAGACGACGATGTGCATGGGGCCGAACTCCGGTATTCCGGTACCGTTTTACCATTATTGGCTGCAGCGCGGAACGCGCGCTTTCGGTCCCTTGATGCACATCAACGATCGGATGCACGCCGGGATACGCGACTTCGAGTGCCAGTGCTCGCTTTCGCGGTGCGCTCGGGTACGCCGGTTGCAGACGCCCGAAGCTCCGACCGCAGTACGGAGTTGCCGCCATGAGCTCGAACACGATGATCCGCCGGGTGATGCCTTCGACCGGTACGCTGGGCAAGGTGTCGCCGTCGGCCACCACGATGATCCGCGCCGATCACACGCACGTGATCTCCACCTTCCATCAGTTCCACGCCGAGACCTCGGCGTGGCGCAAGCAGGCGATCGTCGAGACCGTCTGCCTGGCGCTCGAGGTGCACGCGAAGCTCGAAGAGGAGATCTTCTATCCGGCGGTACGCGAGGTGGCGCCGGACAACGAGGTGCTTTCGGAGAGCGTTCCCGAACACGACGAGATGCGGCGGCTGATCGGGCGGCTGCGCAACATGCGGCCGGAAGATGCGGACTACGAGCGCACCTTCATGGAGCTGATGCGCGACGTCATCCACCATGCCGCGGACGAGGAAACGGTGCTGCTGCCGATTGCGGAGCATCGGCTGGCGGATCGGCTCGGCGAACTGGGGGCGCGGATGACGAAGCGGCGCATGGAACTGGCTGG
>JAJPEN010000035.1 GCA_021166835.1 Burkholderiaceae bacterium
TGCCACCCGTTCCATCCGGGCGGCATCGACGAGGTGCCGCTTCATCTGTCGTCGAGCTGCCGGTGCCGTTGGCCCGCATCGATGCGCGACGACCCTCCCGTCGAATCCTGATTCCCGAGCCATGCAGACCCAACGAATGATCCTGTGGATCGTGTTCTCGATGTCGCTGCTGTTCCTGTGGGACTCCTGGCAGCGCCATCAGGGACACGCGTCGCTGTTCGGCGGCCCGCCGCCGGCCGAGCAGGGCGTCCATGAAAACCCGGCCGGTCGCAGCGGCACAGGCCCGTCCGCGAAAGACGGAGCCGCCTCCGACGCGGCGATTCCGCCGCCGACGAGTCCCGCGCCCGGCGCCGCTGCGAGCGGCACCGCCGGCGCTGCCGCGTCGGCGCAGGCAACGAGCGGGGCGGCGGTCGCCTCCGAGCAGACGATCCGCCTGGCCAACGACGTGCTCTCGCTCGACATCGACCTGCTGGGCGGACAGGTGCGGCGCGCCGAACTGCTCGGTCATCGCGAGGAGAACGGAGAGGAAGCGCAGAACCTCGTCCTACTGCAGTACGCGCCGGGGCGCATCTACCTCGCGCAGAGCGGGCTGATCGGCGATAGCCCGGCGGGCGCGTCATTCCCCACGCACCGCACGCCGATGACGCCGGTGGGCGGCGACGCCTCGCCGCGCACGCTGGGCGCCGGCAACGACGTTCAGCTGAAGCTCGAGGCCGAGAGCGGCGGCCTGCGGCTCGTGCGCACCTACACGCTCGCGCGCGGCGAATACGTCGTGCGAGTGAAGGACGAGGTGACCAACGAAAGCCAGGCGCCGCTGAGCCCCGTGCTGTACCTGCAGCTCACGCGCGACGGCGATGCGCCTCCCGGCGGCTCGAAGTTCTACAGCACCTACACCGGCCCCGTCGTCTACACGAACGAGGACAAGTTCCAGAAGGTGTCGTTCAGCGACATCGAGAAGGGCAAGGCGAACTACGCGAAGTCGGCCGCCGACGGATGGGCGGGCATCATCCAGCACTATTTCGTCGCCGCGTGGATTCCACAGCAGGGCGCGCAGCGCGAGTATTACGCGCGCAAGGTCGACAACAACCTGTATTCGGTAGGCATCAAGGAACCGCTCGGCGCCCTCGCGCCTAACGCGACGACGAGCGCCGAGTCGGAGCTGCTGGTCGGCCCGCAGAAGCAGCGCATGCTCGAGGCGATCGCGCCGGGCCTCGATCTCACGGTGGACTACGGGTGGCTCACCGTCATCGCCAAGCCGATCTACTGGCTGCTCGAGAAGCTGCACGCGCTCGTCGGCAACTGGGGCTGGTCGATCGTGCTGCTCACCCTGCTGATCAAGACGATCTTCTTCCCGCTGCAGGCGGCGAGCTACAAGTCGATGGCGCGGATGAAGGCCGTCACGCCGCGGCTCACGGCGATCCGCGAGCGCTACGGCAACGATCGCGTGAAGATGAACCAGGCGATGATGGAGCTGTACAAGACCGAGAAGATCAACCCGCTCGGCGGCTGTCTGCCGATCGTCGTGCAGATCCCGGTGTTCATTGCGCTGTACTGGGTGCTGCTCGCATCGGTGGAGATGCGCAACGCACCGTGGATCGGCTGGATCCACGATCTCTCCGCGCCCGATCCGTACTTCATCCTGCCGCTGGTGATGGCCGGCACGATGTTCATCCAGGTGAAGCTGAACCCCACGCCGCCGGATCCGATCCAGGCGAAGATGATGATGATCATGCCGCTGGTGTTCTCGGTCATGTTCTTCTTCTTCCCGGCGGGGCTGGTGCTGTACTGGCTGGTGAACAACGTGTATTCGATCGCGCAGCAGTGGGTGATCAACAAGAAGCTCGGGGTTCTGAAGAAGTGAAGGGTGGGAAGGCGGTGAAGGGTGAAGGGTGAAGGGTGAAGGGTGAAGGGGAGAAGCGGGTACGACAGGCCCCACGGAGGGCATCACGCGGGCGCCACGAGCAGCGTCAGCAGGAATGCGCGCTCTGCGCGCATTCTGCGGCGTGGGTCGGCTGACCCGAGGCGTATTGCTCGCTTTGCGCGCATTCCGGTCGAGGTCGATATGCACGCTCGGGGAATTGCGCGAATCACGCGCGTTTCCTGTCATGGCAGTGTCCCCGACGTCCACGGCGATGAGGCGAGCGTCCAGGTCAACACCCGGGATCGCGTTTCACGATGATCAGGATCCGCTCGCGCCGGCTTCGGCAGACGCCTTCGCCCGTCTCGTGAACGAACCGATTGCCGCCATCGCCACCGCTTCCGGACGGGGAGGGATCGGCGTGGTGCGCGTGTCGGGTAGCGGGTTGCAGCCGGTGATCGATGCCGTGCTGCGACGTTCGCTGGTGCCCCGACATGCGGCCTACGGTCCGTTTTTCGCCGGCGACGGCTCGGTGATCGATCGCGGCATCGCGATCTTCTACCCGGCGCCTCATTCGTACACCGGCGAGGACGTGCTCGAGCTGCAGGGGCACGGCGGACCGGTCGTGCTGCAGCTGCTGCTGCGGCGCGTGCTCGAGGCGGGGCGCGAACCCGGCGTGCGGCTGGCCGAGCCGGGCGAGTTCACGCAGCGCGCGTTCCTGAACGACAAGCTCGACCTCGCGCAGGCCGAGGCGGTGGCCGACCTGATCGACGCGAGCACCGAGCAGGCGGCGCGCTCGGCGGCGCGTTCGCTGTCGGGCGAGTTCTCCGACGCCGTGCACACGCTGGTCGAAGGACTGATCGAGCTGCGCATGCTGGTGGAGGCGACGCTTGACTTCCCCGAAGAGGAGATCGACTTCCTTGAGGCGTCGGACGCGCGCGGGCGGTTGGCGGCGTTGCGCGCAGCGCTCGATGCGCTGCTCGTGCAGGCGCGTCGTGGTGCGCTGCTGCGTGAGGGCCTGAACGTCGTGTTGCTCGGCGAGCCGAACGTCGGAAAGAGCTCGCTGCTCAACGCCTTGGCCGGAGCCGAGATCGCAATCGTCACCGACGTGCCGGGAACGACGCGCGACCGCATCGCGCAGACGATCCAGATCGAAGGGGTACCGCTGAACGTCGTCGACACGGCGGGGCTGCGCGACACCGAGGACGTCGTCGAGCGGCTGGGCATCGCGCGCACGTGGCACGAAGTGGGCCGGGCTGACGTCGTCGTGCATCTGCTCGACGCGCGCGAGGCCGATGCAGCGGGCGTAGCCGCCATCGAGGAGGAACTCGAACGCCGGCTCGAAGCGCGGGTGCCGATCGTGCGCGTGCACAACAAGATCGATCTCGCCAGGACCGAGGCGTGCGTCGAGCGTGCGGCGCAAGGGGCGAAGCAGGATGCCGCTTCGATCCGGGAACGATCGGTGGAAGCGTCGGTGTGGCTGTCGGCGAAAACCGGCGAAGGAATCGCGCTGCTGCGCACGCTTCTGCTCGAACTTGCCGGCTGGCAGGCGGGCGGCGAGTCGACGTTCATCGCGCGCGAACGGCATCTGGTCGCGCTGCGCGCTGCGCGGGAGCATCTCGAAGCGGCATCCGCGCGTGCCGACCAGGGCGATCTTCAGCTCGATCTGCTCGCCGAGGAACTGCGGCTCGCGCAGGAGCGGCTGAACGAGATCACCGGGGAGTTCGGGGCGGATGATCTGCTGGGAGTGATTTTCAGCAGGTTTTGTATCGGGAAGTAGGCTGGACGTTCATGCCGCAATGGCCGTCTGGCGCACCTGTTCGATCACTGCCAGCAGCTCATCCATCTGCATAGAGGTGAACAACCCGTCTGGACCGCGCGGGGTCAGGTCCGTGAATGGTGACTCGTAGAGCAACGCCGCCGCAATAACGCCGTGCTCGGTGAGATGGTTCACGATCAGGTTCACGAACTCGATTTGGCTGGCGCCGAGAGACTTGCCGGTGAGAAAGCCGGCCAACGCTTCCTTTGCCGCCTGGCGATCGAGGCCGACCAGCGAGCGTACGAAGAGCCCCAACCCCTGCGACTCCTCGGCCGCGCGCTGGATCTCCTCTGGAGTTCCGACGCCGCTTTCACCAAGCATGCGCTGAAGCTCGTCGAGATCAGCGGCGGTCAACGCTTTGTTCATCCTCAGCTTGTGGATCGCGATGTGGTCCTGATGCGCAAGCAGAAACGACTGCGCCTTGGCCCGGAACTTTGCGTAGTCAGTGCCGTGGCCAAAGCCCGGCAGCTCGACTGCCGTCTCGCCGCCGATCTCGTCCTCGAAATCTGTGTAGACAGGCTTGCGGTTCTGCTTCTCGATGAGCTTGATCAGATCGCGCAGGCGCCGGCGTATGAGCTCGAGCATCGGCACGGTCGCGTCCTGCCACCACTCATCGGTCTGCACGTCCTGAATCAGCGTCATCTGGTCGCGCACCATCGGAATAGCGGACTTCTCCTCGAGCAGATCTGCAAGCTCCTTGACCTGATCGCGCAAGCGAGCGAAGCCCGGCTCTGACCGCAGCATCGCGAGCTGAATTTTCAGTATCAGCAGGTCGAAGCGTTTCGCCTCCTCGTTCTCCGGGTCGAGTTCCGACGGCAGACCCGCGACCTGGCGCGAAAGCTCCGAGAGCGCGTCCGGTGACAGAACGGCCCACGCCTCGGGCCTGGCGTACTGCTCGACGAGACGCCGCCGTGGCCGCACGACGAAGTTATCGAGGTTCATCGCAGCGACTTCTTTTTGGAGCAGAGCAGCAGTCTGCGCCCGCACTTCATCGTCGGACTCGGGATGTCCGGGTGGCGGCAATCGGCTTTCCGCTGCCTTGGGCGGTCGCTCTTCCGCGCGCTTGCAATCCAGTTCCCCAAGCAGTTCCAGGCGGGCATCGAACAGGCGCTTGCCGAGTGATTCACCCAATGCGCCCTCGGTGGCGGGAATGTTCTGGCTGAAGTACTCCAGGTTCTGGAAGTAGTCGAAGACGCAGAAGAACTCCTTGTCCTTTCCCGGCCCGAACAGTTCCGGGCACAGGCGCGTCCCACGGCCGAGCATCTGCCAGAACTTGGTCTTCGAGCGCACCAGCTTGAAGAAGACCAGGTTCACGACTTCGGGAATGTCGATTCCCGTGTCCAACATGTCCACCGAGATGGCGATGTGCGGCGTTTTGTCCCTGGCCGAGAAGTTGTCGATCAGGCTCTGCGCGTACTCGGTCTTGAACGTGATGACGCGCGCGAACTCGCCTTTGTGGTGCGGGTAGTTGGCGTTGAAGCGCTCCGCGATGAACTCGGCGTGGTGCTGGTTCCTGGCGAACAGGATGGTCTTCCCGAGCCGATCGCCGCCGGACACCGTCAGGCCCCGCGTCATGACATGCTCCAGCACCTTGTCGACCGTGTCCTTGTTGAACAGCCACCGGTTGACCGCCTCGGCCTCCACGCGATTGGGGACGTTTCCTTCGTCGTCCCACTCGAGTGCGTCCCATTGATCCTTGTCCTCTTCGGGCAGCTCGTCGTACTTGATCCCTTCGCGGTGGAACTTGAGCGGCACCGACACGGCCCTGGGCGGTACGAGGTAACCGTCGCGCACGGCTTCGTCGAGTCCGTAGGCGTCGGTGGGCACGCCGTTCTCGAGGTCGAACAGGCTGTAGGTGTTGCGGTCCACTTCGTCCTTGGGTGTGGCCGTGAGCCCGACCAGCAGCGAGTCGAAGTAGTCGAAGATGGCGCGGTACTTCTGGAACACCGAGCGGTGCGCCTCGTCGATGACCACGAGGTCGAAGTGCCCGACGCCGAAGCGCCGCTGGCCGTCCTTCGTCTCGTCGATCAGCCCCATCATCGTCGGATAGGTCGAGACGAAGACGCGCCCCTCGGCATCCTTCTCGGTGACGAGGTTCACCGGCGACGCGTCGGGAAGATGACGCTTGAAGGCGTTCACGGCCTGATTCACCAGCGCCACGCGGTCCGCCAGGAACAGCACGCGCTTGACCCAATTGCTCTTCATCAGAAGATCGGCGAGCGCGATGACCGTGCGAGTTTTGCCGGCGCCGGTGGCCATCACCACCAGCGCCTTGCGGTCGTGGTCGCGCTCGAAGGCCTCGGCGATGCGCCGGATGCCGCGTTTTTGGTAGTAGCGCTCGACGATGGCCGAATCGATCTCGCCAGTAGCCAGCGGCTTGCGCGTACTCCGCCGCTGGATCGCGAGCTCCAGCTCGGTCTTCTTGTAGAAGCCTTGTACCGCGCGGGGCGGGTAGCGCGTGTCGTCCCAGAGCCAATGCTCGTAGCCATTGGAGTAGAAGATCAGTGGGCGCTGGCCGAATTGGCGCTCCAGGCAGTCGGCGTACAGCCTGGCCTGTTGCTGGCCGACGCGCGCATCGTGCCGCGTGCGCTTGGCTTCCACGAGTCCGAGTGGCTTTCCGTCGTCCCCCCAGAGCACGTAGTCGATGAAGCCCTTGCCCTGGTTGTTGGGCATGTCGGCGACTTCGAACTCGCGGTCCCGCGGCTGGTCCAGCGGCCAGCCGGCTTCCTTCAGCAGCAGGTCGATGAAGTAGTCGCGGGTCTGGGCCTCCGAGTAGTCGTGAGTATCGGGCTGGGCCGCTGCGGCCTGCTTCGCTGCCGCTACTTCGGCGCGCAGGCGCTTAAGCTCCTCGTCGAGCGTGGTCTTGTCGGCGAGCAAGGCGGCGAGCTTCTCGTCGCGCTCGCGCAGACCTGCTTCGAGCTGTTGCAGTTGCTCGGCAGTCTGTCCGCGCACCGGTGTTGCCTTCGGTAGCGCGCGCACGTCGAAGGCCAGACCAGGCGCCGGACGAGCCGTGCGGCCGTAGGTGCGAGCGAGCCAGTACGTCACGTGGAACAGCTCGCGCACCGCGACCATTGCGTCGTCGAGCGGGATCGCGCGATGTCCGTGCACGGCACGGTTGCCCAGTGTGTTGATGACCCGCGCCTTGCTGAACACCGCCTCGCCGGCGGCTTCCTTGAAACTGGGGTCGTGGATCAGCGCCGACAGGTTGTCCTGGTACGGCAGCTTCAGCGACGCATCGTGCTTGTAGGCCCAGCCCACCGCCAGTTCGAGCGCGCGTCGCGCGTAGAAGCAGGCCGTGCGTGGATCGGCGTGTACGGCCGTCTCCGCCCTGGCCGCCGCATCGAAGACAGCGGTCCATTCGCGCTGGAGGAAGGCGAACTGACTCACTCCTCGATGCCCTTCTTGTTATGGCCAGCTTCCAGCATGGCGGCCCCGGCTATCCATGTGAAGGCTGGAAGGCCCTCACTCGGCGGGCCGTTTGCAACGTATTGCTCCGGAATTGCAACCAGCTCCCGATTCGTTGCAATTCTCCCGCTCCAACTGTCTTATCGATCAACCACTTAGAAGCGGCCGAGACGCGCTGGTCGGCTGGGTCCCGAAGATCGCGCTTCATGGTTGCAATTCCGCGCGACCAGTGCCCGGATACCAGCGGGCCGCCTTGGTCACCCCGACGCTGTGGATCGAACCCTCCGCGCGCAGCTCACGCAGCAGGACCTGAATCTGGCTTCGCGACAGCGAGGGCAGGACTTGGCGGAACTCCTCCATCTGCGCGCCGCTCGCCGCGTTGTCCCGGACGTGCTTCAGCAGCAGCGCCTTGTTCGTTCCTCGATCGAGCCCCTTTTTGCGCGTGTAAATGCCCTTGCCGCCTAGCGCGGCGTAAAGCCCGCGTGCCAGGATGTACCGGGTTCCCCTTCCGCGTCCGATCGACTCCACCGCGCCGGCGGAGATCAGACCCGGCAGAGAGGCCTCGAGATGCTCCGGCACGGCTTGCTCCCGCCGCAGGTAGTCGAGTGCGAGGAAGTCGTACGTCGAGAACGACTTGAGCTTCTCCTCGCCCAGCCCTTCGATGAAACGCACGAACGCCGGGCTGGCGACCGTTCCATAGAGGGCGAGGCGCACCTCATGCGGCGACGTGCCAGCGAAACTGGGGAGCGCCTTGCCCTGCCGGATCGCGCTTTCGAACATCAGGTTCATACCCTGGCCCGAGCGTTCGATCAGCCCGCACTTCGCCAGCGCCTCGGCCAGCCGCCGATTGCGCGGGTTCTGCTGGTCGAGAATGTTCGACGGCGTGATTCCGGCCGGCAGCCCGCCGGGGCTCACCACTTCCAGTCTCTGGGAGTACTGTCGAACGAACACCGACCCACCGAGCCGATAGTCGCGATGTGCCACGGCATTGAGCAGTGCTTCGCGCACAGGCACTTCGTCGAAGGTGGGCAGTTCGACGCGAAACAACCCGTCCTGATAGCTCTGGCTGTCGTTGCGTAGATTGATCTTGTTCCAGATGGCGTCGTGCCAAAGGAAGAAGCCCTCCCGGTACTCCTCGCGATCTGCCGCGGGGCCCGACGCTTCGGAGGACCGGTACTCGAACACGAGCTCCGCCTGCGCAAGCCAGCGCCCAAGCGCCTCGCGCGTGCCGAACAGGATCAGTGCCGCGTAGGTGATACGGCCCTCCAGCAGCAGTTCGGCGTTGGCAAGGGTCTGCTCGTCGGTCCATCGCGTCTTGCGCTCGTCGCGCGTCTTGGTGGCCCACCGGCCCCGGAACGCAGCGATCGCTTCCGGCGATAGGTCGCCGATGCCCGCGCCGGAGCAGACCTCCGCCGAGAAATCGGGTCCCGTCTCGGCGAACATGGCCTTCAATTCCGGATCACTGAGCCCGGTCAGTCCGTCACCCGCCCTTTTGAGATATCGCCCGTCGATCTGCCAGGCCGTGCCCGGAAGTCGCGCCGGTACATGGATGACCAGCACTCGACCGTCGGCCGTTCGCACCTCCTCCATCGGAATGCGATGCGACAGCCGGTCGTGCAGACCGGCCTCGGTGCGCCCCGGCTCGGCAAACGCTGCCGTGCCGACGATCCGACGCGGACGCCGGTCGGTCACGCCCAGAATGATCTTGCCGCCGCCTTCGTTGGCGAGGGCGACGCAGTACTCCACCAGCTTGTCGAAGTGATAGTTCTGCTTCGCCTCCTTGAATTCGAGGTGGATGCCTTCGGGCTCGGCGAGCCAGTGCTGGAGTTGTTCGGCAGTGGTTTGCATGACAGCCAATCAAACGCCGCAACGCACCGCGCCAGCGGCGTACGCCGCCGGCCCTTCACAGTCAAGGAAGCCAAACCGACTCATCGGCTCACTGGTACTTCGCTGACTCTATTGCCTGCGCCACCCAACTCGACATGTTCCGAGAGATGTAGCCGTATGCGTCCCAAGCGCTCGGGTCGTAGCAGCTCACGAGGCTTGCCATGGATTCGAGGCCATCCGATTGATTGCCTGCTGGATGAACTCCAAGTGCTTCGGCTTGTCTTCCATAGACATCTTCGTCGTCACACCACAACCTCGTCGACTTCATCCCGCACAAGCTCGCCTCGGAAGGCGCGGTGCTGAAGCGCGGCGAATAGGGAGTCGAGGCTGACCAATGCCGCCTGCTGGTCCGCCGCCAGTTTCTCCACACGCGCAACGCGTCTGGCGAATTCAACCTGAAGATGTGTAGGCGGAACCATGAGCATCGTCTCGTCGACCATGCCCTTCGTCACATGCTGCAATCCAACTCCGCCGTGCGCCTTGGCGATCAACTCCACCAGTTTCAAATTTACGTGAGCAATGAAGTAGTCGCCTTGTAGCGCGCCGTTCAGTCGAACGTTGAAGATGTGCTGGTTGAGCCAGCCCTCTGGCCCGCTCCAGCGGAAGCATCCAAACGAAGTACCCGGAGTCCCGGACCAAGAAAAGAGGATGTCGCCGGGCCGCACGCGAAACCGTTCAGGCAACGATTGAGTCGTGTAGTTGAAAGGCTTCTTCGCGTCGTTCAGGTTTTGGATCCGAATGATCGGCAGGCCATCCTCCTCCCACTCCGCCGGCTTGAACGCCCGGCCATTCACAAGGCCGCATACCGCGTCGAGTCGCCGAGTCGGCCACCCTTTGGGATTCGTCGCGGGGTCGCCGAACATATCGAGGAAGATGGAATGGGTGAGGGTGTCGAGTTGGGCGAGAGCGGTGCGGCGCTTGGCCCGCAGCGCGTCCGCTTTGTCCAGGATCTTCGCAATCCGCTGCTGCTCGGAGGGGGGCGGAAGGTGGAGTTTCAGCTTCAAACAGCGATCGACGTTGAGATTCGAGATGTTGGTAGTCTGCTGACCGAAGCTGCGCACGATGGCTTGAGTCCGGTCTGACGCAAACCAGCGGAACAAGTACCGCGGCTCGACCTTCGCCGGATTCGCGCGAAGTACGGAAATGAATCCGCCGAAAGTGGCACGCCAGGGGAGGCGGGGCACCTTGCAGCACTTGCCGACCAGGTTCCAACTGTTCGCGCTCGAAACGAGGATGTCGTCGGGAAGCAGGTATTGATCGTCGCGCCTCACGAACGATTCGGGAATGCCCCATATATCGGAGAGATCGAGTTCCGTCTGCACATTCTTCGTACGCATGCAGGCGGCAGCCCCTGTGGTGCCGACGGGAACCAAATCGTCCGGCTTGAACGTGATACCGCGCACGAATGCCGCGACGTCGCCCAGCGCTACGGCGTCGGGTGTGGTCATCCCAGCATCTCCTCCAGTTCCTTCATTCCCCGCTGAATCTTCTCCTCCAGCATCGCGAGGTCAGCAAGGATCTCTTTCGGCGCGCGGTGCTCGACCACCTCATGCACCACCTCCTTGTACCGGTTGAGCGAGAGGTCGTAGCCCTGCGCGGTGATGTCGGCCTTGGGCACGCAGAAGCTCTGCGCGGTGCGCGGGCGTTCGCGCTCGGCGCCGTCGCGCTCCGCCCAGCGCGCGAGCACATCGGGCAGGTTGTTCTTGGCGTGCTCATCGTCGCTCAGTGCTGCACGCGGCACCGGGCCGAGCTTGTCGTCCGGCAGCAGCGGCGTGCGCTTGTCGTCGAGACTCCAGCCATCCGCCGCGATGTCATAGAACCAGACCTGGTCGGTGCCGCCGGAGTTGGTCTTGGTGAAAAGCAGGATCGCGGTGGACACGCCTGCATAGGGCCTGAACACGCCGCCGGGCAGCTTGACCACGGCGTCGAGCTTCTGGTCTTCGACCAGCATGCGGCGCAGTGCCTTGTGCGCGGTGCTGGCGCCGAACAGCACGCCGTCGGGCACGATCACCGCCGCGCGGCCGCCGGGCTTCAGTAATCGCAGGAAGAGCGCCAGGAACAGCAGCTCGGTTTTCTTCGTCTTGACGATCTGCAGCAGATCCTTGGCGGTGTTCTCGTAATCGAGGCTGCCGGCGAAGGGCGGATTGGCCAGCACCAGCGTGTACTTCTCTTCCTCGCCGGCATGGTCCTGCGCCAGCGAGTCGCGGTAGCGGATATCGGGGTTCTCAACGCCGTGCAGCAGCATGTTCATGCTGCCGATGCGCAGCATGGTGTTGTCGAAGTCGAAGCCGTGGAACATCCGGTGGTGGAAGTGCTCGCGCAGCCTCGCGTCGTGCAGGATGTTCGGGTGGCGCTCGCGCAGCACCTCGCCCGCCGCCACCAGGAAGCCCGCGGTGCCGCAGGCCGGGTCGCAGATCACGTCGCCGGGCTGCGGCGCGGTCAGCTCCACCATCAGGCGGATGATGTGGCGTGGCGTGCGGAACTGACCGTTCTGCCCGGCGCTGGCGATCTTGCCGAGCATGTACTCGTAGACGTCACCCTTGGTGTCGCGATCTTCCATCGGCACCGCGTCGAGCAGGTCCACCACCTTGGCCAGCAACGCCGGCGTGGGAATGGTGAAGCGCGCGTCCTTCATGTGATGCGCGTAGGTGGAGTCGTCGCCGCCCAGGGTGCGCAGGAACGGGAAGACGTGCTCGCCGAGCACGGCGTACATGTCGCCGGGGGCGAAGTGCTTGAAGCGCGACCAGCGCAGGTCCCCGTAGGGGCGGCCCTTGGGGTCGTTGCCCTCCGGAAAGACGCGGCGCTCCATCGACCTCTTCAGCCGGGCAGACTTGTTCTCCTCGAGCGTGTGCAGGTCGTCCAGGCGGCGCAGGAAGAGCAGGTAGGTGATCTGCTCGATCACCTCGAGCGGGTTGGAGATGCCGCCGGACCAGAAGGCGTTCCAGATCTGGTCGATCTGGCTCTTGATGTTGCCGGTGATCATGAGGTCAGGTTCCCAGGTCTTGTCTTGTTGTGCGTTGGTCCGTTGAGTTTCATGGGGGGCGTCGCTCGCTCTTCCAGCGGGGCGTGGTGATACCAGGGCAATCGTGCAAGCACCTCTTGCACAGATTCCTCATCAGGCCAGTCTTCCGCGAACGCGCGCATGCACTCGAGGTTGCGCGCGGAGAGTCCCTCCATTCGGAGAGTCGTGCATGCCGCATCACAGCACTCTCCACCACGGCGCGGCCAGCGCGTCGGGGGTCAGCCATTCGATCGTGCGGCCTGTGTGCAGCAGGAGCCCGGCGCGCGCCTTGCGGCCGTACTCCTGCCGGAAGGTACGCAGGTGCGGGCAGTCGATCAGCCGCGGTTTCGAGGCGGCCTTCACTTCGATCGGCAGCAACTTGCCGCCGGCCTCGATCACGAAATCGACTTCCTCGCCGATCGTGGTGCGCCAGTAAGCGAGTTCCGCGCGATCCACCCGCGCATCGCGCCAGGCGAGAAGGTCGTGCAGCACGAGGTTCTCCAGATGCGCCCGTGGGCGACGTGGCGGCGAGATGCAGCGCGACGCCTGTGTCGCCCTAGAAGATCCTGGGCGACTTGAGGATGTTATTCATTCATGACGTGGATCGACAAGTCCGTGCCGCGCGGATGCTCCACTTCGGCCGCCAACTCCTCCACGTACGCGAAATAGCTGAAAACTCGACCCCGTCAGCGGTTGGTGACCTCTCCGATGATGCCAATTCGCTCCAGGTGCGCCAGCGACTTGTTGACCGTGGCCGCGGTGGGTCCGGTGGGCTTCACCAGCGCAGCGGACGTTGCAATGGGTTGGCGCTGCAGCGCCTGGTGCGATCTCGTATAGCAGCAGGTCTGCGAGCGAGGACTGCGTGCCCTCGATCTGCGAGGACAGCACCGCCTCCTTGCGGACGAAGGCGTGGAGCAGCAGCGCCATGTTATACGGAGCCCGCCCGCCGGGCACCGGGATCGCGCCGACCGATCGGCGCGGCGGCGTCCACGACGGCAGCCCGCCACGTAGTCTGGAGCTTGTCGCAGGCGCAGGCGCTATGCCGTCAACGCGCTCCCCGCCTGCACCGCCCTACGGTTGATCTCCGCCACACCAGCCGGCTGATACCGCGAGATCGCCGTCTCGAATGCCGCGAGCGGAAAGATCCGTGATTCGGCCAGCATCGCCGCCGTGGCGACGATGCTCGACGAGTAGCGTCCGATCTCCCTGGCCGTCTTCAGCAAGGGAAGCCTGCGCACGCGCGCGAGCGTCTGCGGGATTTCGAAGCTCTCGTCGATGAACAGCGTACAGGTCTCGGGCAGCCGCTCGATCCATTGGCGGGTCTTCTTCAGGCCGTCGATCGATACGACCGCGAAGTAATCCGGCGAATCGATCGCCGTGTATTCGATGCGCCGGGGGGAGAAATTGATCTCCGAAATCGAG
>JAJPEN010000048.1 GCA_021166835.1 Burkholderiaceae bacterium
GGTTGCGGCGCTCAAACATGCGGGCGTGGCAAGCGACTTCAGCTTCGTGTCGACAGCGGAGGGTGCCTTCCTGGAGTGGTTCGAAGGAAGGTCGTTGCCGGGCATCGAAGCGTTGCGGACGATATGAGCGGGACCGGCCAGTGCAGCGGGTCTCCACGGGGATCGAGATCACGGGCGACGTCTTGAGGTTCAGCCCCCGCCTGCCCGACGCGATGACGCGGCTCGATATGCGCATCCGATATCGCGGCCATACGCTCGATCTGAAGCTCACCGCCGATGCACTCGCCGTGCGCTCGCACGAAAGCGACGCCGCGTCCATTCGTCCTTAAGTGAAAGACGACATTCGCCTACTTCCGAGCGGCAGCACGCAGGTCTTCCTTCTCGGGACGCACCGTTCGGGATGAAGCGTCGACGTCCCCGGTGAGGTGCATTCCGGGATCACCTTGCGACGTGCATCCGGGAAGGCACCCGGCAAACATGGCTTACTTTTTCCTGGCGGGGGGAGCAGAACGTCGGGCGGCGGATTCCCGCTGCGCTTTGTGGCGTCGCTCCTCGTGGACGTCGACACTGTCAATAGCGATTGGATCGCTGGCTGGAAACGTCTCTTCCAGCGCCCTGTCGAGTTCGCGTTCAAGTGGATCAGGCTCCGCGTAGATGCGTTTTCGCCGTCGCTGGTTTGTCATCGGATCCCTTTTGTCGGGTTATGGGGGTGTAAGCGCCGATCGTCGTGCCGGCAAGGAACGGTTCGATCTGGATGTCCGGGTTCGGCTCTCCCGCCGTCGCGGGTATCCCGCCAAGCACTGAGCCCGCTCGAGATTCGTTTGTCCGTCCGTTCAAGCTCCTCGAGACTTCGCGTGCTTCCCTGTGATGTCGATACTGGCCGTATCTTCCTCGCTCGATGGACATTGCTCCTCGATCTGGAGCGTCGCGAAGTAGATCTTGAATCGGTCCTTGAGCCGCTCGGTCGCTTCTCGCAACACCCGCTCGCCGTCGTTCGCGAAGCTGCGGACACGCACGTGCCCGGAAAAAAGGTCGCGGCCGGAAGTGAGGCTCCAGGCATGCACGTGATGCACGTCCTTCACGCCTTTGATGCTCTGCAGAGCCTGGATGGCCTCTTCGACGTCGAAGCCCTCCGGTGTGCTCTGCAGCAGGATCCGCAAAGCCGATCTGATAATGATCCACGAGGCCCAGAAGAGAACCAGGCCGAACGCCATGCCGAGAATGGGATCGATGGCGAGGAAGCCGGTAAAGCGAATCACCAGTGCGGAGACGATGATGATCAGGCTACCGACAAAGGTCTAGAGGATGTGCCAGAAGGCGCCCTTCATGTTGAGATTGCCCTTCTGGCGCTCGTAGAGCAGCCAGAATGCGATCAGCTCGGTCGCTATGCCGCCGAAAGCGGCGTAGAGCATCAGGGTGGTCGACGGCTCCATCGGCTCCATCAGCCGCATGGCACCCATCCACAGTACGTAGCCCGCCATCACCACCAGGAACAAGCCGTTGAACAGCGCGCCGATGATCTCCGCACGCACCCACCCGAACGTATGCTCTCGAGTCGCCGGCCGCTCACTGAGGCGCTGTGCCACCAGCGCGATGAGAACACCCCCCACCGCGGAGAAGGTGTGAAAGGCATCGGAGATGACGGCGATCGAACCCGACCACAGGCCGATAGCCAGCTCGATTACAAAATAGGTGCCGGTCAGGACACCGGAGTAGATCAAGGCCTTTCGGTCGCCGGTCGCCGGCATATGACCCGCAGACTCACTATTCCCCGCTGTCACGGCTGTCTCCTTGCACCGGCTTTTGGCTCAACCGGTGGAATCGCTTCGCAGGATCGTACGCGGCAGTAGCGCTACGCCTGTTCAAGCGGTTTGCCACTGTGCCGGCTGCTCCGCACTCTGCGGAGACCCGACTGCGCCGGTCAACTCGCGCAGAGTCTGTTCGTTCAGCGTTTCCTTCTCCAGCAGCAGCGCCGCCCCCCGGTCGAGAATCGACCGATGAGCTGCGAGAACCCGCGTCGCGTTCTCGAACGCGACATCGAGAATCGCCTTGACGGCACGGTCGATCTCCCGCGCAACCTCCTCGCTGAACTCGTGTCTGCGACTCATCCCTTGGGAAATGTCCAGGAAGCGTGCGCTTTCCCCTTCGTACGATACGTGCCCGAGCTTCGCTTCCATCCCGTAGCGCATGGCCATGCTGCGGGCAATGTCGGTGGCCTTCGCCAGATCGTCCGCCGCTCCGGTGGAAAGGTGGCCGAAGACCAGATGTTCGGACGCGCGTCCGCCGAGCAGAACGGCCATCTTGTTCTCGAGCTCTTCCCGAGTCATGAGAAACCGGTCCTCGGTGGGTCGCTGAATGGTGTAACCGAGCGCGCCGATACCGCGTGGAATGATCGAGATCTTGTGCACCTTGTCCATCCCGGGCAGCGAGAGGGCGACCAGCGCGTGACCCATCTCGTGGTATGCGACCACCTTGCGTTCGAGCGGATTGAGCAGGCGGTTGCGCTTCTCGAGGCCGGCGATGATGCGCTCGATCGCCGCCGTGAAATCATCGAGACCCGCTGCGTCCGCGCCTCGACGCGTGGCGAGCAGGGCCGCCTCGTTGACGAGATTGGCCAGGTCCGCCCCGCTGAAGCCGGGTGTGAGCGCGGCGATCTTCTCCGGATCAGCGTCGGAGGCGAGTTTCACCTTCTTCAGATGCACCTCGAGGATCTGCACGCGACCCTTGCGGTCGGGACGGTCGACGAGCACCTGGCGATCGAAACGACCTGCCCGAAGCAGCGCCGGATCGAGCACCTCGGGACGGTTGGTGGCGGCGAGCAGCACGACCCCTGCACTCGGGTCAAACCCATCCATCTCGGAGAGGAGCTGGTTGAGCGTCTGTTCCTTCTCGTCGTGGCCACCCATTGGAAACGCGCCGCGCGCGCGCCCCAGCGCGTCGAGTTCGTCGATGAAGATGATGGCCGGCGCCTGCTTGCGCGCCTGCTCGAACAGGTCGCGAACGCGTGCTGCGCCCACGCCGACGAACATCTCGACGAATTCCGAGCCGCTGATCGAGAAGAACGGCACGCCGGCCTGCCCGGCCACGGCACGCGCGAGCAGCGTCTTGCCGGTGCCCGGCGGACCCACGAGCAGAACGCCCTTGGGCACGCGACCTCCCAGGCGTCCGTACCGCGCGGGATCCTTCAGAAAGCCGATCACTTCCTGCAATTCCTCCTTCGCTTCGTCGACGCCGGCGACGTCTTCGAACGTGACTTTCGTGTCGGTCTCCATGTACACCTTGGCCTTGCTCTTGCCGACCGACATGAATCCGCCCATGCCCTGCTGGCCGGACATGCGCTTGATGAGAAAGCTCCAAAGGGCAAAGAAGACGAGCGCCGGAACGATCCACGAAAGCAGCGCCGGCAGCCACTTGCTTTCGACCCGCCCCGCAAACGGTACTTTCGCCGCTTCGAGGTCGGCCACCAGCGCCGGGTCGTCCACGCGCACCGCGGTGAACGGATGAGGTCCCTTCGACAGCGTCGCAAGGCGTTCGACCGTCTTCGGCGACAGTCCTTCTCCAGCGCCGTCGTTGGAGAGCGTTCCCGTGATCACGGTCTCGCCGAGCGCAACCTCCGTGATCTTCCCCGAGCGCAGGAACGACTTGAAATCGCTGTAGGGCAGATTGTCGACGTGCGGCGGCGCGAGATAGTCCTGCAGCGCGACGATCAGCAAGAATGCCGCGAAGAAATACCAGATCGAGAACTGCTGGTTCTTTTCCATGGTTCACCTGTTTGTGCCCAGCGGTCGAAACCGGATCTGTTCGTTGGGCAGCGACATGAAGGAAATGTAATCGTCGTGAAACATTGCTGTCGGGGACGGATCACTACAGTGACAACCGTGATGCACGGAAACGCATCGCTTGCAGCAGCCGATGCTGCGAACCACGAACCCTGAAAGGAGTAGCGAAATGTCCTCGAAAACCTTGTTGTTCGCCGCAGCCATGTTGTCGGTGAGCGCGCCCGTCTTCGCCGATAGCGGCGTCGAGTTCGTGAACAACGAGATCGGCTACCAGTTCCTTCATGTAACCCCGAGCAAGACGACGCGCGCGCAAGTGATCGCCGATCTGCAAGCCGCGCAGAACGCGGGGAGCATCCCGCGCTCGTTCGAAGTCCCGGCCGTGGAGAAGCCCGGGGCATCGACGTTGACCCGCGCGCAGGTACAACGCGCCACTGCAGCGCAGACCGACCGCGAGCATCAGGCGAAACACCGCGTCTACGGACCGGTTCACGCACTCGGCTCCTGAATAGCGCTTCGGCCGCTGCGCGAGGAATTCAGAGTTTTCGCGAACGCAGAGCGAACACTGCCCACGCAAGGCCCAGACCAGCGGCAGCAACGAAGCCGATGATGCCGAGCACGGGGAGGCCTTCCCAATGCGGACCCGCATGGGACGAGAGGAGAAGTGCCGAGCCGACGACGATCGAAGCGATGATCATCGCGAAGGCGAGCCGGTTGCTCGCCTGCATCAAGTGGCGCTCGACGGACCGGCCGCTCTGGTGGCGGATATCGAACAGCGGTTCGCCGCGTTCCAGGCGGCCGGCGAGGCGGCGAAGTGCGATCGGCGCCTCGCCGGTGAGTTCTCGGAAAGTGACGAGCGACCGGTACAACTTCGCAAACTGCGCTACCCCGGCTTCGGGCCGCAACGCGCGCGCGACGAGTCGGGGGCTGTAGGCCTGGAAAGCGGCAAGCGAACTGAACTGCGGATCGAGTCGCTGAACGAGGCTCTCCAGTTCCGCGAACGCGCGCATCAGCAAAGTAGTCTCGCGCAACAGCCGGATATGATGTCTGCGCCCCAGCCCGATGAACTCGTGGATGATCGCGCCGAACGATTGGCGCCCGGCTCCCGAGGCGCGGTAGTAGCGGTCGAGCGCAGCGGAGAGGTCGCTGACGAACGCTGCGCGGTCCAGTTCGGCGCTGGCACCTCCCATGCCGATATAGGCGCTTGCCACCCAATCCGGGTCGCGCGCCATCACCGCGAGAAACAGCTGCCGCAGGCTCTCCTGCACGCGGGGCGATAACTCGCCGATCGCACCGAAGTCATGAAAGCACAGTCGACCATCGGGCAGAACGAAGACGTTCCCCGGGTGCGGGTCCGCATGGAAGACGCCCTGCTCGAAGACCTGCGCCAGAAAGAGGCGCATGAGCGACTGCGCCAGGGCGCGCGGGTCCTCGCTCGCGCCGTGAGGCGCATCGGCTCGCTGACCGGTACTGTGCTCCATGGTGAGCACGCGACGGGTGGTGGCGTGCCAGAAAATCCGGGGCACGTACACGAGGGGCTCGTCACGATTGAGCTGCGCGAAGCGCTCGGCATTGCGCGCTTCCTGCTCGAAGTCCAGCTCGCCTCGCAGCGTGACGGAGAACTCGTCCACCAGCTCCCCCAGATTCAGTGCGCGAAGAGCGGGAAGCAATCCGGAGAGCATGCGCACGAGGCGCTTCAGGACGGCAATGTCGGCCTCGACGGCCCGCTCGAGATCGGGGCGCTGCACCTTGACGATCACGTCCGTCCCGTCGGGCAGCACAGCGCAGTGCACCTGCGCCATCGATGCCGCAGCCATCGGTTCGTCCTTGAAACGGGTAAACAACTCGCCGATCGTGCGTCCGGTCTCGTCTTCGATGATCCGTCTGGAAGTCTCGGCCGGGAACGATCCGACCCGGTCCTGCAACCCGCGCAACTCGGCCGCGAACGCGTCCGGCAAGAGATCCTCGCGCTGCGAGAGCATCTGGCCGAACTTGACGAAGGTCGGCCCCAGCTCCTCGAGTGCCTCGCGCAGGCGGATCGCATCGCTTGCCGACCTCGAGGAGCCATCGCCTCGGTCGGCGCGGAAGCCGAGTTGCTCCGCGTAGTGCCCCCAACCCTTGGCGGCCGCGACCCGCGCGATCTCCCGAAAGCGCGCAAACTCGCCCGGATGCCGATTCGCCGGCGCAGACTCGGCATTCATTCGTATATTCCAGGCGCCACGCGCCGCTTACGCATTCAAGCGCGAAGCCAGCCAGTTGTAGAAGACGCCGAGCGCGAACCCCCAGATCGCCAGGACGACGATTGCAGAGAGAAAGCCGCCCCAGGTGAACGCGCGCGGCCGCATCATGGTCGTGAAGTCGAGCCCGTGGAAAAGGCTGTTCATCCACGATAGCGAGGCTTGTGGTGCCAGTGCCCAGATCAACGCACAGGCGGAATAGAAGACTGCGACCGTGATCGCGAGCGTGGTTCCGGCGCGAATTGGGGTCATGGCGACATCTCCGGGATCGCGGTGGGCATCAGAGCGCGCACGCCGTCGGCGATCGCAACACTCAGTGCGATGCGATTCGAGGGGTGGGCGATCGTGTCGCAACTGACGATCGTTCCCGCGCCAGCGCGCCGCAGGTCGTCGAACGCAGCACCGGCGAAGATCGCGTGAACGCCCACGCATACGGGCGGCTCGGTCATCGCCTGTCGCAGGTGGCGAACCGTTTCGATCATCGTCCGGGCGGTCGACACGATGTCGTCGACCAGCACCGGCGTGTGGCTGCGCCATCGGGCGACATCGGGCACGGACACCTCCACGTCGCGATCGCCGCGACGCGTCTTCTCGAGCACGGTGAACGGCGCGCCGGCGCGCTGCGCGACTTCGGCCACCCACTGACCGCTTTCCTCGTCCGGACCGACGAGAAGGGGCCGCTCGACCTCGGAACCCACCCAGCGGGCAATGCTGTCGGCAGCATGCACGACGCGAGTCGGGATCGTGTATACCTCGGACAGCTCCTGGATCCGATGCAGGTGCGGATCGACGGTAACGAGCCAGTCGAACCGGCGCGAAATCCATTCGGCAAAATGTCGCGCACTGATCGTTTCGCCGGGGTGAAAGCGGTGGTCCTGGCGCATATAGGCCAGGTACGGCGCGACCAGGCCGACCGAGCGCGCGCCGCTGTCGCGCGCTGCCGCGGCAAGCAGCAGCAGCGCCACGAGCTTGTCGTCGGGGCGGTCGAGCGTGCATACGATCAGCGCATGGCGATGCTCGAGCGGAGACTCCACCCGGACGTGCGATTCACCGTCCGGAAAGCGTCGCACGCTGGCAGCGCCTCGATCGAAGCCAAGCACCGCGGCAAGCGCATCGGCCACGCGCTCGTTGCCCGGCATCGCCAGAACGACCGGGTTCATCATTCCTCCACTGGGTCGAACGAGACGACAGGATGCGAGGCGAGGTACCGCTTCGCGTAGGCCAGCTCCCCGGGTGCTCGCGCATGCAGCGTGAGCAGCGGCGTATCGCGCTGCACGAGGTCACCGAGTCGGACATGCAACTCCAGACCGGCCACCGGAACATTCGGCGCTCCCGCCAGTTTGGCGACGCGGGCGAGCCGGCGGCAATCGATGGCGGTGATGCGTCCGACCTGACCCGCCGGTATCGGGTCGATCAACGGCGCGACATCGGGCTCGCGAAACGCGCCTTGTGCCCGGCAGATCGCCTGGAACTTCGCCCACGCTGCACCGCTGTCGAGCAGGCGAGATGCTCGTGCTTCGCCGGTTCCCGCGGGGCTGTCGCCGCACAGCTCGAGCACCTCGGCGGCCAGCGTCAGCGCCCGACTGCGCAAGTCCGCCGGTGCGTCGGGGCTGCGCCGCAACACCGCGAGGACGTCGCGCGCCTCGAGTGCCGGCCCGATTCCCCGACCGACCGGCTGATCGCCATCGGTACGCCGCACCCGTATCTTCAGCCCGAAAGCGGCGGCAACCTGCTCGAGCAGCACCTGGAGCCGATCCGCGTCACCGGCGCTGCGCACCTTTGCCGTCGGACCGACGGGCATGTCGATCAGGACGTGACTCGCACCGGCGGCGATCTTCTTCGACAGCACCGAGGCGACGAGCTGCGCGTCGCCATCGATGTCCAGCGGACGGGCGACCCGGATCAGGATGTCGTCGGCCGGGCTCAGGTTGATCGCGCCGCCCCAGACGAGGCAACCGCCTTCGCGCTCGACGACCTCGCGCATCTCGCGCGTGTCGAGGTCGACGCGGGTAAGCACGTCCATGACGTCGGCCGTACCCGCCGGCGAAGTGATCGCGCGCGACGACGTCTTGGGAATCGTCAGCCCGGCCGCAGCCACGATCGCGACCACGATCGGCGTGGTGCGGTTGCCGGGCAGACCGCCGACCGAGTGCTTGTCCGCGATCGGAGTCTTCCCCCACGCAAGGATGTCACCGGCGCCGACCATCGCCCGGGTGAGGTCGACGGTCTCCTGCACAGACATGCGCCCGCCGGCGCACGCGCTGAGGAACGCCGCGATGTGCACATCCGCGTAGTTCCCCGAGGCGATATCGCCGACGATGGACGCGAACGCGCGGGCATCGAGGCGGTTGCCGTAGATCTTGGAGCGCAACGCACTCAGCGAGTCGAGCGTGGGCGCGTGCGATACCCACACCGACTCGCGCTCGCTGGCTTGCAGCGCCCGCCATGCGCTGGTCGAGAGTCCCGCTTCATGCACGCCGACAAGATCGGAGTCGACAACGTTCAGCGTAGCGACGATTCGCCGCTCGTGCAGCGTTACTTCGACGCGTGCCAGCGCAGTGAAGCCCTCGGCGCGGCAAACGTGGCAGTCACGGTGCATGTAGACGACATGCTCGTCGTGCGTATCGATGCCGAGGTTTCGAAGACGCAAGGCGTCCGGCGAGGGCATCTCGACCGTATCGAGAGGCCGCACGCTCACGATTCGACCTCGATCGTCTGGCCGAGCCGCGGCGCGTAGGCATCCCAGCCGAGTTCGCGTTCGATGCGCTGGCGCAGCGTGTCGGCCGGCCCCGGCTCACCATGGGTCAGGTATACCCGGCGCGGCGCACGCTGCGCGGTGGCGAGCCACTGGACGATCTGACGGGCGTCGGCGTGCGCGGAAAGGCCCTCCAGGCTCGTCACCTCTGCACGCACGGGGATGTCCTGTCCGTGGATGCGGATGCTGCTCTCGCCAGCGACCATTCGTGCGCCGCGCGTTCCGGCCGCCTGGTACCCCGCAAAGACGACCGTGTTGCGGCGATCGGGCGCGAGCGTCTTCAGATGATGCAGGACGCGTCCGCCGGTCGCCATTCCGCTGGCCGATACGATTACGGCCGGGTACGTCATGGCATTCAGTGCGCGCGACTCTTCAACGCTGCGCACCATCTTCGCCACGCGGCACATGCCCGTGCATTCCTCGTCGGACAGCCTGTGCTCCATGCGATGCCGATGGTAGATGTCGGTCATGTCGATCGCCATCGGGCTGTTGAGGAACACCGGAAGGTCAGGAATCGCGCTCCGCTGTTTGAGGCGATAGACGGCGTAGAGCAGCGACTGCGCACGCCCGACGGCAAAGGCCGGGATGAGCACAGTGCCGCCGCGTGCGGCCGTGCGACGTATCGTTTCGCCGAGCACCGCCTCGACATCCTCCGCGTCGTGCAGGCGATCGCCGTAAGTCGACTCGACGACCACGCAATCCGCCTCTCCGATCGGGGCCGGCGCATTCATGATCGGGTCATCGGGCCGACCGAGGTCGCCCGAGAACAGCACGGAGGTGGCGCCCGCCGAAAGCCGGACCGAGGCGGCGCCGAGAATATGCCCCGCGCCCTGCAGCCGCACGCGAATGCCGGTCGCAACCTCGCGCTCCTCCTCGAACGGCAGCGCTCGGAACAGGCGCAGGGATCGCTGCGCATCGTCTTCCGTGTACAGCGGCAATGCGGGCCGGTGTTTCGACGTCTTGCGCCGATTGGCGTACTCGGCATCCTCTTCCTGCAGCCGCCCGCTGTCGCGCAGCAGGATCTCGCAAAGCTCGATCGTCGCCGGCGTCGCGAACACGGGGCCGGTGAAGCCCCGCTTGAACAGAAGAGGAAGAGCCCCCGAATGATCGAGATGCGCGTGCGTCAGGACGACCGCTTCGAGCGCGCCCGGGTCGAACGGGAAAGGGTCCCAGTTCATCAGCCGCAGATTCTTGTAACCCTGGAACAGACCGCAGTCGACGAGAACACTGCGGCCCGCGTGCGTCACCAACGTCCGGGAACCGGTGACCGTTCCGGCGGCGCCATGGAAAGCGAGTTGCATCACTACCTCAAGAGGATTCCAGATCTACGCCGATCTCGATGACGGCGTCGGAGACGAAGCGGTACGGAGGAACCACCAGATTCGTCGGCGCGGGCACGTTGCGATAGACGCGCGCGGCAAGGTCGAAGAACGAGCCGTGACACGGACAGAAGAAGCCGCCCGGCCAGCCGGGACGAAGGTCGGGCGCGTTGACGTCCGGACGGTACGTAGGGATACAGCCGAGATGCGTGCAGATCGCTACGTAGACGCCGATCTCCGGACGAATCGAACGATACGAATTTGCGGCATAGGCAGGCTGCTGTTCGGCGCGCTGCGACAACGGATCGACCAGCAATGCCTGCAATTCCTTTGACTGCAGGCTTTCCAGCTGAGCGGGACTGCGTCGAAGGATCCATACCGGCTGGCCCCGCCATTCGACGGTCATCAGTTTCCCTTCCTGAAGGCCGGCGATCGACACCGTGACCGGCGCGCCGACCGCCTTCGCGCGTTCGCTCGGCGCGAACGACGCAACGAACGGAACGCCGGCGGCGACCACTCCGGCGCCACCGACGCCGGTCGTCATCCAGGTGATGCGACGGCGCGAAGCATCGGGTCGATCGATGGGTTTCGCTGGAACGGAAGGCTTCGTGGAATCGGCCATGGTGGTTCAACGCAAGGTTTCAGGGTCGCCGCGCCCCTGCACGGCAATCCATTCATCCGTCGTCAGCCAGGGCTCCGGACGGACGTCCATCGCTTGCGCCGCACGCGCCAGTACATGGGCCCAGGTACACCGGTTCGCGAACAGCATGCCGAACGTGTCCAGCGTTCCGCCGCGATTGATGAAACCGAGGTACGAAGTCTTCCGCACGCCCGTGTCGATCCGGCGCAGCACGCCGGTGATCGGCTCGGGCCTCGTATGCGAGACAACGATTCGCGTGTCGCTGTGCTCGGGAAACATTTCGGCGAGGTCGTGATCCGCCAAGGTGGCGCCTGCCTGAGCGTTGTCGTGTGGCGACTTCAATCGGCCGGGTTCAGCGACCACGACCACTGCGTGCGCGACGGCGTGCTGCGTCAACCGTTTCGATGCACGAAGCACCTCGACGAGTTGGTACGAGCCGATCGCCACCAGAACGAGCTTTTCTTCGGGCGCACCAGAGCCGACCAGGCGCAGCATTCCGTGTGCGGCAAGTCGCCGGGCCTGCGCCTCGTTCACTACGCTCGGCACGGGTCGCTTCGGCACGACCATCACCCATATCTGGCCCTGCGTGCGGTAGCAGGCGTCCATGCAGGCGAGCGCCGCGTTCCAGTCGGGCGGGAATACAACCCGGGCACGATCGGGGGGCTCGGCCATCCACGCTTCGCATAACGTCGGATCCTGGTGCGACAACTCGTTCTTGCCGTTCTCCCAGGTGTGAGAACTGACGACGATGGGCACCGAAAGCCAGCGCGGTGGGCGTCCCGCCGCCGCCTGGCCGCGAGCGAAAATCATCTCCTGGCGCATGGCGCCAAGCATCTTCACCGCAAACGCTTCGTAACTGACGACGAGATTCAGCCCCGCCTTGTTGGCGAGCGCCGCACAGACGACCGCCTCCTCGTTGAGCGCGGTGATCACCGCGCCGTCGACCGCCTCCGGCACGTTCGCTTCCGGCTCTGCCACTCGATGCCGGAAGTGCACGAGCGTGCGAGCCATGCCGTTGCTGCGCAATTCATCGGGGTTTCCGATTCGCACGCGCAACGTCGGGTTTGCTTGCGCAAGCGCGACGAACGCGTCGTCGAGCGCGCTCATCGGCGATCGGGCCGCCGAGGAATCCGCATCGCACCATGGCAGCTCGGCCGGTTTGCAACGAACGTCGCGCAGGGCAAGCGGATGGTCGCGCTCCAGCGGACGCCGTTGCGACTCGTGGTTGGACAATCGGCGCAGCGACTGAGAGAGCTCTTCCGGCGGCACCCACAGTTTTCTCGTCGCCTCGTTGAAGCGGGTTCGCGCCTGCTCGTCGAGCGCAGGATTCGCGCCCAACGGCAGGTTGTGCGAGAGATTCGTCCCCGCGCCGGGGAATCCGTACCCCTTCGGGGCCTGCGCAATCGTGTAGTGAAGGGCGGCGGGATATTCGAGCGCACCCGCTTCTGCGGCGGCTGCGCAAGCGGCGAGGCGGGCTTCCGCCTCGAGTATGGCCCACGCAAAGGCAGCAGGATCGGTGCCATCGATGACGATCGGATCGAAGCCATTCAGGCGCAAATGATCGGTGAACCAGGCGACGCCTCCATCCTGTTCCATCGCGCTGCGCTGCTCGATGCGCCGGCCGTTGAGGATCATGATCGGCACCGCCAGTCCCGTGTCCTGCGCCCGCCACCAGCGCGGAGCCCAGTCCGCACCCCGTTGCTCCTCGAACGAACCGTCGCTCAGGAAAGCGACGAGTGTTTCGCCCGGCATCGGCATGTGCACGTACTGAAGCTCGGCGAAACCGAGGTATCCGCCCTCGATGAGACCTCCGGCCGTGTGCGCATTGACATGGCTGCCGATCGGGGCGCCCGGTTCGCCGTCGGCGTCGATGGCGTACGAGTAAAAATCGGCGCACAGGCGGGAAAGACCCGAATCCGAGACGTCGTAGCGAGTCGCCTGTTCGGGGTGCTGGTTACCGGTCAGCGCATTCACGGCTTCGATAGCCGCAACGCTGTGTCCCTGCCCCATCAACCATGAACGCGTCCGTCCGGTGAGCGCGTTCGCGAGCAGATAGCCAACGTACGCGGGGACCATGTTCAGCGATCCGCCGACGTGTCCCTCGGGCGTCTTCTTGAAATCACCAGCTTGTACAGGCTCTCCGTCGAGCCGTACCTGCCGGGCATAGCTCATGTGCACGACGAGCCACATCGCTGCGCTGGCGAGACGGTCGGCGGCGGCGAAGAGTCGCCACACGTCGGCAGACGCGTCAGCGGGTTCGTGCTCCAGTGCCAGCTCGTGCACCAGGCGACGCACGCGCAACTGCGTCTCATCGTCGTGACGTATCGCACCGAAACCCCTCGCCCACCGTGCGAAGTCTTCGTCGCGCAGGCGTGCGCTCGCCGCCGCTGCCGCGAGGCGGTGCATTTCATGCGTCGGCAGCGAGGCGCCCGCTTCGTGACGGTACGGAAATGGCGGGGAGCCGTCGGAACCATCCCCGGTTCGATCGGTCGGGATCGTGCTCATTCTCGTTGCCTCCTTTTCACGCGGCACCTGCTTCGGCGATCGGGCGAAATCTCGGCCAGAAGCGCGGGGTACGCTGCGCGTACTCACGCCATTGCTCGCCAAAGCGCCGTTCGACTTCACGCTCCTCGGAAAGCGCCAGACGCAGGTACATCACGCACAGGATCGGGAACATTGCCAACGTGAGAAGCGTTGGCCACTGCAGCAGAAAGCCGAACATGATCAGCACGAAGCCGGCGTATTGCGGATGACGCATCCTTGCGTAGGGTCCAGTCGTTGCCAGCGTTCCCGAGCGTTGGCTCGAATAGAGCACCGTCCACGAAGCCGACAGAAGCCAGAAGCCCCCGCCGATGAATCCCGCGCTCAGCAGATGAAACGGTCCGAAGTGCGGATTGGTGCGCCAGCCGAACATCACCTCGAGCAGGTGCCCGGCGTCGTGCGACAGAAAGTCGACTCCGGGGAACTTCGAGCCCAGCCAACCGGACAGCAGATAGATCGTCAGCGGAAAGCCGTACATCTCGGCGAACAACGCGACCAGGAATCCGGAGAACGCGCCGAAGGAGCGCCAGTCGCGGCTCGACTGCGGCTTGGCGAAGCTGAAGGCGAAGATGATGAACACCAGCGAATTGATGACCACCAGGGACCAGAGCCCGTAAGCCGGTACGTTGTCGTGCGACATGCTCGTTCTCGTTGGCGTGTTTCAGTGCTTGTGTGTCGGTTGCTGCGACGAAGAGCGCGTCGAAGCGCGCGAGCCGGAATCACCGCCGCCATGACCTCCATGTCCGCCGTGGAAGAAGTGCATCAGCGGACACAGCGCAAGCAGGAGGAAGGGAAGCCAGCCCAGCAGATGCGCGCGATGTTCGGTCCACAGGAAGAAGGCGCCAATGGCGAGGAAGCCGAAGAACACCCAGGAAACGGCTCGTCGGCCAGTTTCGCCTGAACCGGAATCTCGATGCGAGTGGTTCGACATGAATTGCCTCTCCTGCTGAATTGGCCCGTCGACCGGGTTGGTGCGACGCGGGGAAAACGCGTTCGACTCGACCTCAGTATGCCGCTAGGGAACTGGGGGACGGATGACATGTGCATTACATGTTCGTAATGCATAGCGCGGATTACGCAGACGTAATTTCGGGGTCAGATTTCGGCCGGGTTGTCCAAGCACAATGGGATCCACCGGGCCTTGGTCCATGTTCGTGCCGTTGCTTCCCGGTACAGCGGCGAAGGAGCTTTCGATGTCGAATCCTGAAGTGGTCCTGTGCGCAGCTGTGCGCACCGCGATCGGAGGCTACGGCGGCGCGCTGAAGGACGTTCCCGCGACCGACCTCGGTGCAATGGCGATTCGCGAGGTCCTCTCGAGAGCGAACCTGAACGGCGACGACATCGATACGGTGGTCATGGGCCAGGTCGTTCAGGCCGGCGCAAAGATGAATCCCGCGCGCCAGGCCGCGATGGCGGCGGGTATCGCAGAAGCAGTCCCCGCGATGACAGTGAATCGTGTATGCGGATCGGGCGCACAGGCAATTGCGACGGCAGCTCAGGAAGTGATGCTCGGTTTCGTCCAGTGCGCAATTGCCGGCGGCATGGAGAACATGGATCAGTCGCCGTACCTGATGAACAGCGGGCGATGGGGCTACCGGATGGGGGACGCGCAAATCCACGACAGCATGCTGCGCGACGGGCTGAACGATGCGTTCAGCGGCCAGCATTCGGGTTGGGTGACCGAAGACCTGGTTTCGAAGTTCGAGATCTCGCGTGAGGCGCAGGATCGCTGGGCGTTGCGTTCACAAACGCGATTCAGCGGCGCGCAGGCGGCCGGCAAGTTCGACGCGGAGATCGCGCCGGTCGAAATCCCGACGCGCAAGGGGCGCGTCATTTTCGAGCGGGACGAACACAACCGCCCCGATATGACGCTCGAGTCGCTCGCGAAGTTGAAGCCGGCCTTCCGCAACGACGGCACCATCACGGCGGGCAACGCTCCGGGCCTGAACTCCGGGGCGGCCGCGCTGATCGTTGCCAACGCCGCGTGGGCCGAGAAACGCGGTCTGGAGCCGATGGCACGCCTTGTGGCGTACGGCGTCGGTGCGGTCGAGCCGGGCATGTTCGGACTCGGCCCCGTACCAGCCATACGTCAGGCGCTGCAGCGGGCCGGTTGGCAACTTGCCGATATCGAGCGAGCGGAAATCAACGAGGCGTTCGCGGCGATCGCGCTCGCGCTCACCAGGGAACTCGGTTTATCGGAGGAGGTCGTGAACGTCGAGGGCGGCGCCATCGCGCATGGACACCCGATTGGCGCCACCGGGGCCGTGCTCACGGCTCGGCTTCTGCATTCAATGCGACGCGACGGCGTCCGCCGTGGCTTGGTGACGCTTTGCATCGGCGGAGGGCAAGGGGTTGCACTCGCGCTCGAAGCGGTTCGGTGACGAATGAGTGAGAAACCGATGACCGATCACGGCTCGCACAGCGCCCACACTACGCATGCCGAAGCGGCGCCGCCCATGCACGAGGGCGGGCACGCGCCCGACGCCCATGACAAGCACGCCGGCCACAGCGTGTCGATGTTCCGCAACAAGTTCTGGGTATCGCTCGCGCTTACGGTGCCGATCCTGATCTGGGGGCACATGCTGCCGCGGTTCTTCGGCTACACGCCGCCTCACCTGCCTGGGGCGGCGTGGATCGTTCCGCTCTTCGGGACGGTGGTGTTCGCGTACGGCGGCTGGCCATTCGTGCTGGGGGCCGTGCGCGAACTGAAAGACCGCCTGCCCGGAATGATGACGCTGATCGCGCTCGCCATCACCGTGGCTTTCGTCTTCAGCGCGGCGGTCACGCTCGGCTTTCCCGGTACGCCACTGTGGGAGGAGCTCGCCACCCTCGTGACCATCATGCTCCTCGGCCACTGGCTCGAGATGCGCTCGGTCACGCAGGCCCAGGGCGCGCTCGGAGAGCTGGCCAAGCTACTGCCGGACAAGGCATTGCGCGTGCGTGGTGAAGGCGCCGCCGAACGCATGGAAGAGGTGCCGGTGTCCGAGTTGCGGGAGGGGGACATGCTTCTCGTTCGGCCCGGCGCGCGCGTACCGGCCGACGGCGTGGTGCGCTTGGGCGAAAGCGCCGTGGACGAGTCGATGATCACCGGCGAGTCGGTGCCGGTGACGAAACAACCGGGAGCGAAGGTGATCGCCGGCACGGTCAATGCCGCAGGGTCGCTGCGCCTCGAAGTGACCGGAACGGGCGAGCGAACTGCGCTTGCCGGCATCATGCGGCTCGTCGAGAAGGCGCAGAGCTCGCGCTCGCGCGCGCAGGCGCTCGCCGACCGGGCGGCAGCGTGGCTGACCTGGATCGCACTGGGCGCGGGCGCCGTGACGTTTGCCGCCTGGCTGATCGCTGGAGCCACCGGCGCCACCGCGATCGAGCGGCTCGTCACCGTGCTCGTCATTGCCTGTCCGCATGCGCTCGGCCTGGCGGTGCCGCTCGTGCTCGCAATCTCGACGACGCTCGGCGCGCGCTCGGGGCTCCTCGTCCGCGACAGGCGGGGCCTCGAGGAGGCGCGCAATCTCACCACCGTCGTATTCGACAAGACCGGCACGCTCACGCTCGGCGAGCACCGCGTGGTCGCGCTACGCACACTCGGCGATCTGTCGGAGGACCAGGCGCTGCGCCTCGCGGCGGCGGTCGAGCGCGATGCCGAGCATCCGGTCGCGCGCGCCATCGTGAAAAGCGCCGCGGAGCGCCGACTCGCCGTGCCCGAGGCACAGGCGTTCGAAGTCATCCCCGGGCGCGGAGCGCGCGCCGACGTCGAAGGGCGGCGGCTCGCGGTAGGCGGTCCCAATCTGCTTGCGCAGCTCGAGGTCACGCCGGCTCCCGAGCTGGGGCGCTTCGTCGAAGAGGCGGCCAAGCGAGGACAGGGAGTCGTCTATCTGGTCGAGGGAAGCCGCGCGCTCGCCGCATTCGCCGTCGCCGACGCGGTACGTCCCGAATCGGCCGAAGCGGTACGGCGGCTGCACGAGGCCGGGATCGAAGTGGTGATGATGACCGGTGATGCGCGCGCTGTCGCGGACGCGGTGGCGCGCGACCTCGGCATCGACACCGTGCTCGCGCAGGTCCTGCCGCAGGACAAGGCCGCCAACATCGAACAACTGCAGAAGCAGGGCAAGCGCGTCGCGATGGTTGGCGACGGCGTGAACGACGCGCCGGCGCTCGTCACCGCGGACGTCGGTATCGCCATCGGCGCCGGGACCGACGTCGCGGTCGAGGCCGGCGACATCGTGCTCGTGCGCAGCGATCCGCGCGACGTGCCGCGTATCGTGAATCTCTCGCGCGCGAGCTACCGCAAGATGATCCAGAACCTGTGGTGGGCTGCGGGCTACAACATCGTCGCGATCCCGCTCGCGGCGGGCGTGCTTGCGCCGTGGGGCGTGCTGCTGACTCCGGCGGTCGGCGCAGTACTGATGTCGCTGAGCACGATCATCGTGGCAATCAATGCGCAGCTCCTGCGGCGCGTGCGGCTTTGAACGACTCAACGCGACGCGTTTTCGGCACCGGCGCGCAGCGTGCAAGTAACCAGGAAGGCATGGACGACACATGAGCACCGACGAAACGAAGCCCATCCATTTCAATCCTCTCGAGCTCGGCGGATGGCGCCTCGCGCAGGCCGCGACGGAGTACGCCGTCGACGCCTGGCAGCGCGGCCTGCTGTACGCCGACGTGATGCGCCGGCGCGGCAACCAGTACCAGGAGCACCTCCGCGAGGCGGTGCCGCACGTACTCGACTTCCCCTTCGAGCCGGTGATGTCGGGACGCGATCTCGAGCGGCCGGTCAACTACTGGCTGGTCCGCGTCCTGCTCTCCGAGGACGTGACCACCGATCCGCGCAAGCGGCCATTCGTGGTGCTCGATCCGCGGGCCGGACACGGGCCGGGCATCGGCGGCTTCAAGGCCGACAGCGAGGTCGGGGTCGCCCTGCGCGCCGGCCACCCCTGCTATTTCGTCGGGTTCCTGCCCGACCCGGTGCCAGGACAAACGGTCGAGGACGTGATGCGCGCCGAAGCGGCATTCCTGGAGCGCGTCATCGCTCTGCACCCGGAGAGCGAGGGCAAGCCGGTGGTGATCGGCAACTGCCAGGCGGGTTGGCAGATCCTGATGACCGCCGCGATGCGGCCGGAGCTTTTCGGCCCGATCATCGTGCCCGGCACGCCGCTCTCGTACTGGGCCGGCTGGCGGGGCAAGTACCCGATGCGCTACGCCGGCGGGTTGCTCGGCGGGAGCTGGCTGACGGCGCTCACCAGCGACCTGGGCGCCGGCCGCTTCGACGGCGCGTGGCTGGTCGCGAACTTCGAGAACCTCAATCCCGCCAATACCCTGTGGACCAAGCAGTACGACCTGTACGCCAAGGTGGATACGGAGGCCGAGCGCTATCTCGGCTTCGAGCAGTACTGGGGCGGGTACGTCTTCCTGAACGACGTCGAGATGCAGTGGCTCGTCGACAACCTGTTCGTCGGGAATCGCCTGGCGACGGCGGAACTGATCACCTCCGACGGCAGCCGCCTGGACCTGCGCAACATCCGCTCGCCCATCGTCGTGTTCGGCTCGATGGGCGACAACATCACGCCGCCGCCCCAGGCGCTCGGCTGGATCATCGACGTCTATCGGGACGACGCCGACGTAAAGGCGCACGGCCAGACCATCGTCTACGCCCTGCACGAGAGCGTCGGCCACCTCGGCATCTTCGTGTCGGGAAGCGTGGGACGCAAAGAGCACAAGGAGTTCGGCGACAACATCGACTACATCGACGTGCTGCCGCCGGGCATCTACCACGCCAGGCTGGACGCGAAGACGGAGCACACCCTCAACCCGGACCTCGTAGTGGGGGACTACGTGCTCGCGTTCGAAAAGAGCGGTGTCGAGGAGGTGCGCAAGATCGTCGCGCCGGATCCGGAGTCGGACCGGCGATTCGCGGCGGCGGCCCGCATCTCCGAGATCAACCTGGGCCTGTACCGTACGTTCCTCCAGCCGCTGGTGCGCGCAGCCGTCACTCCCCACTGGGCGGAGTCGCTGCAGCGGCTGCACCCGTTGCGCCTGTCCTACGAGCTGATGTCTGACGCCAGTCCGCTGTCGGGTCCGATCGCCAAAAGCGCCGACAAAGTGCGCGAGAACCGCGCGCCGGCGAGCGCCGCTAATCCGTTTCTGCAGCTGCAGGAGATGTTCTCGCAGACCGTCGCGAGATCGCTCGACCAGTGGCGCATGATCCGCGACAACGCCTACGAGAAGACCTTCGAGGCGATCTACGGCTCGCCCTGGATCCAGGCGCTCGCCGGGCTGAACGCCGATGACGGCGCCGCGCCCCGGCCCCATCCGGGGGTGACGCCCGAGCATCGGGAGTACGTCGCGCGCGAAGTCGAAAGGCTGCGCGCCAGCCTGGCCGAGGGCGGCGCGGTCGAGGCCGGGCTGCGGGCGATCGGCTTCATCACTCGCTCGCGCGGCGAGGTCGACGAGCGCGGGTTCAACATCCTGCGCAAGTTCCGCAAGGTCCATTGCTGCCGCATCCTTTCCCTTTCGGACTATAAGCAGATCGTTCGCCAGCAGGCGCTGCTCATGGACCTTGATGAAGATGCCGCAGTGGCTGCGATCCCTGCGCTGTTGGAACAGGCCGATCCGGCCGACATTCGGGACGTGGCCGCGATCGTCGAAGAGGCGGTGGCGGCTTCGGCGGAACAGACGCCGGAAGAACGGCAGCGCCTCGAACAGATGCAAGCGCTGTTCGAGGCGGCGGCGCGGAGCCCGAGGGGGGCGCGCGCATCGAGCGTCGGCGCCGTCGCCGGATCGGACGGGAGACGCAAGGTGCAGACGGCTATCACCAAGACTGCACAGCGAGGGCGTGGGACGCCTCGATGAGGCGGATCGAGATTACGTTCTGGCGCGCGCTCGAGCGATGGATCGGCCGCCTGGACAAAACGTACGGGTGGGCGGCGACCACCCATCTTGGCAAGCCAGTGACGAATGCGCCGAGAGCGAGGGCCGGCATCGTGACGATCGCGCGTCGAACCTCCTTCGACGATCGCGGCTTTTTTTTCAGATTTATTTCGTATATACTGGAAATATGGAAGAGTATGATGTGATCCGCGCACTCGCCGCCCTCGGGCAGCCGCTTCGCCTGAAGGTATTCCGCGCGCTGATCGTCGCCGGCAAGGATGGCTTGACGCCGGGAACGATGAGCGAGGCGCTCGAGGTCCCCGCCGCAACCCTCTCGTTCCATCTGAAGGAGCTCGCGGGTGCCGGGCTCGTGACCCAGGAACGTGCAAGCCGGCACTTGATCTATCGCGCCGACTTCGAGCGGATGAACGCGCTGGTCGGCTTCCTCACCCGCAACTGCTGCCAGGGCGAGGCGTGCCTGCCCGCCGCTGTCGCTCTATGCGGCGACAAGCCGTGAAGACACGTCGATGACCACGAACATCCTGATCCTGTGCACCCACAACTCCGCACGAAGCGTGCTGGCCGAGGGCATGCTCAACCACTGGGCCGGAAGGTTTCGGAAGGACGTGCGCGCCTATAGCGCGGGCAGTTCCCCGAGCGGCCGCATCAATCCTTTCGCTCTCGAGTCGCTGCAGGCAGCAGGCATCGACACCGAAGGCTACCGAAGCAAGAGCTGGGACGAGTTCGGGCACGATTCGGCACCGCGCATGCGTGCAGTGATCACCGTCTGCGACAGCGCGGCTGCCGAGGTGTGCCCCTTCTGGCCTGGCAGCCCGGTCAAGGTTCACTGGGGCTACCCCGATCCCTCGAATGCGCCCGGAGGCGACGAGGCCAGGCGGCAGGCTTTCCAGCTGACGCGCCAGGCGATCGGGTACCGGATGCTGCAGTTGCTGCTGTTGCCCCTCGACTCGATGAGCGACGCAGAGCTTCAGCGTTCGCTCGCCGACATCTCCGCAAACTAGGTTTCGAATGAGCACATCGCAACTGTCGGGTGCGCAATCACAGGTTGCCTGCCATGACTGAATCCGTTTCCAGAAACATGTCCTTCCTCGACCGCTATCTCACGGTCTGGATCTTCGCCGCGATGGGGCTCGGCGTACTTCTGGGTCAATTCGTGATCACCGATCCGGAGACGTTCTTCGCGCCGCTCACCGTCGGCACCACCAACCTGCCCATTGCCGTCGGCCTCATCCTGATGATGTATCCGCCGCTCGCAAAGGTGAAGTATTCGCAACTCCCGAAGGTGTTCGCCAACAGACGCATTCTCAGCCTCTCTCTCGTGCAGAACTGGATCGTCGGTCCCGTACTCATGTTTCTGCTTGCAGTGATTTTTCTGCGGGACCATCCGGACTACATGGTCGGCCTGATTCTGGTCGGAATTGCCCGTTGCATCGCAATGGTGCTCGTCTGGAACGAACTCGCGAAGGGCAGCCACGAGTATGCGGCGGGCCTGGTCGCACTCAACAGCATCGCGCAAATCCTCTTCTACAGCGTCTTCGCGTGGGTCTTCATCACGGTGCTGCCCCCCTACTTCGGCCTCGAAGGTCGTGTGGTGGAGGTCGCAATGGCCGACATCTTCTGGAGCGTGATGATCTATCTCGGCATCCCGTTCACGGCAGGCGTGCTCAGCCGCGTGCTTCTTGTGCCGTGGAAGGGCGAGGAGTGGTACGAGAAGAAGTTCATCCCGCGAATCTCGCCGCTCACACTGGCTGCGCTTCTCTTCACGATCGTGGTGATGTTCACGTTCCAGGGCGAAGCCATCGTGCAGTTGCCACTCGACGTGCTGCGAATCGCGATTCCATTGACGATCTACTTCGTCGTGATGTTCCTGGTGAGTTTCTTCATGGCAAGGAAGCTCGGAGCCGATTACCCACGCAGTACCTCGCTGGCCTTTACATCCTCGGGCAACAATTTCGAACTGGCGATTGCGGTGGCGATCGCTGTCTTCGGCCTCAACTCCCCGGTCGCCTTCGCAACCGTGGTCGGCCCGCTCATCGAGGTGCCCGTGTTGATCGGGTTAGTGCATGTGGCGCTCAGGCTGCGCTCCCGCTTTGCGCTCGGCGTGGCTCCCGAGGAGGCGCGGGCTTAATGCTCATCCACTCGACATGCCCGGCGGCGGCGGGACGCACTGCTATCGACGGAAAAGCGGATCCGGCATGAAGTCGATCGATTCGCAAGCCGACTTCGCGCGGGCCGAGCACCTGAACAAGGACTGCTTCTGCATCGGCCTGGACGAGGCCGCATTGCGTTCGGTTCTCGAGCGGCAGCTGAATGCTCCGGCGCTGTACGAGCTCATCCGCGAGCGCTGTCCCCACCTCTTCTCGGCTCGCCCGGTATTCGTGTCCGAGAGCCACCTGCGCCGCATGGCGGCGGTGGTTCGAGCGGTCGAGTATGTCGTTGCACTGCCGGCGTATCGCGACGAAGTCTTGGCGCGCTCTCCGGAGATCGCACATCACGACCCGGGCGGTGCGCGCAGCGCGTTCTTCGGGTACGACTTTCACCTCGCGGGCGATCGCCTCGGTCTCATCGAAATCAACACGAACGCGGGCGGTGCAATGCTGAACGTCGTGCTCGCGCGAGCGCAGCGCGCGTGTTGTCCGCCGATCGAACCGCTGGTGCCCACCGATGCGGATGCCGAAGCCTTCGAGGACCGGATTGTCTCGATGTTCCGCAGCGAGTGGCAGGCGAGCGGCAGGACGTCACCTCTGCGCACGATTGCGATCGTCGACGAAAACCCCGAGCAGCAGTACCTGTACCCCGAGTTCCTGCTGTTCCGCAGCCTCTTCGAACGTCACGGCATCCACGCGATCATCGCCGACCCAGAGGCCTTGCGCTGGCGCGATGAGCGCCTGTGGCACCGCAAGACCGTCGTCGATCTCGTCTACAACCGCCTCACTGATTTCGCGCTCGAGGACGAGGCCGTTGCCGCGCTGCGCGAGGCGTATCTGGAGCACGCGGTCGTGCTGACGCCTCACCCTCAGGCTCATGCGCTCTACGCGGACAAACGCAATCTTGCGCTGCTCACCGATCGCGCCTGGCTCAACGAGCTCGGCGTGCCCGAAGCGACGAGCGACATCCTCATTGAAAACATCCCCAGGACCGAACTCGTACGGGCAGAGGCGTCGGAACGCCTGTGGAGCAGCCGAAAACGGCTGTTCTTCAAGCCCGCCGCCGGATTCGGGAGCCGCGCCGCATACCGCGGCGACAAGCTCACGCAGCGCGTCTGGCAGGAGATCCTGTCCGCGAACTATGTCGCGCAGGAGATCGTACGGCCCGGGGAACGGGCCATCGGCGCGGAAGGCGCGGCGCAGGTCCTGAAGTTCGACCTTCGCAGCTACGTCTATGCAGGAGAGGTGCAGTGGACGGCTGCGCGGCTGTACCAGGGGCAAACGACGAATTTCAGGACGCCGGGAGGCGGCTTCGCGCCCGTCTATAAGCGGTGAACGGACTCCGGCGATGCGCGCGGTCGCGCTGGAGCACTTCTGATGAACAAAGCACCAGGCAGGTTGGAGGCGACGGACTCCCTCCTTCAGTGCTTCCGTCACCCCACAGTGCTTTCGGGGCCAGCGCCTGACGTCCTCACGAATGACTTTGATACACCGAAGTTGTTCCGTTGCGTTCAACAAGCAGGACTTCGTAAGCGTCCTTTCGGCCGCCATACTCGGGACCGTCCATGCCGGGTGAACCGATCGGCATGCCGGGCACCGCCAATCCGATTGCCTTCGGCTTCTCGCTCAGCAAACGCCGAATGTCGCCGGCGGGAACGTGTCCTTCGATCGCATAGCCCGCGACCACGGCGGTGTGGCAGGAGCCCAGCTTCTGAGGGATGCCGACTCGAGCCCGCGCATCCGTATTGCCGCTATCGTTGACCGTCACGCGAAAGCCGTTGTCCTGCATGTGCCTCACCCAGTCCTTGCAGCAGCCGCAGGTCGGGCTCTTCCAAACCTCGACAGACGGCATCGACGCCTGCGCGGCGACCCAGCCTGGGAAGCCGGTGACGAACGCGCCGAGAGCGAGGGCCGGGATCGTGACGATCGTGCGTCGAACCTTCTTCATGAATGCTCCACGTAGGCCGAGGTCGAGAGGTGGCGGCAAGGCGCGAAGCGATGCCGCACGATTTTCCGTTCCGCGGGTCAGCTACAGCAGCATCCGCCTCGTGCGCCTTTCGATTGCGTCGTTGAGGCCGAGGAAGCAGGCACGCCTGCAAGTCGCGCCGGATAGCCGGCGTCGGTCAAAACGTTGATGAGCGCACTAGCCGAAGGGTCGAACGTCCCCGTTACGCTCGCACGACCGGCGCCGAGGTCGACGGCTACCGTTGCAACGCCCTCGATGGATTCGAGCGCACTTCTGACCCGGGTGACGCACGCGTTGCACGTCATGCCGTCGATACCGAGATCTACCGTGTTCATGAAATCATTCCCTTGATTCAAGCGTTCATAACCGTCGTGCTCGACGCTCTGATACGTATTCGACCTGTCCGCCTGGTTCCCGACAGCGCAACTCACTGCTGTTTGTGGAATTTGCGGTGGTCGTGCAGTGGCGGCCCATCGGGTGGTGCGCGCTCCACGCCCGCTTCAGCCCGCGCGCAAGGTGTAAGCCACCTTGGCGCAGCGCCGCGTTCGACGCCATGATCCTGCTGCGACCTGGCTCTCGTGCACTCATCCGAAGCACGGGCACGGGCGGCGGAGCGGGCAGCGGAATCTGCCAACGGTTGCTCCTGCGCGGAAACGTCGCCGAGCCGAGCCACCCGAGGTGGCAGCGCCGACGCCGCGGCGTCGTTTTCGGCAGCAATCTCGACAACCGCGGGAACACTCTGCTCGATGCTCGAAAAACTGAGCACGGACTGCGCAGCCGCAGACGTTGTGCTCGCTGCGAGGGCGATGGCGACGATGGTGAGTGTGTTCAAAAACATTCCGGCTTCCTCCTTGCGACGTTTCCATTTCTTCGTCGCACACGCATCACTGTATGCGTGCCCTGCCAACGGGACCCGGTCAGGGAGGTTACATTTCGTTCATGTTGCTTGCGTGCGCGCGCTACAGCCACCCGTTCCGGAACCCGGCCCGTCGAAGTCCGGTCACGACGTATGCGCACGAGCGCATCAGCCGCCAGAGAAGCTCGGAGCGGTAGTTCTCGCACATCAACACGACCGGCCCCAGATTGATGCCGAAGTGGTACGGCGAGGTCCAGCCGGTTCCACCCTCGACATCATCGGAGAAGGTCAGATTGAAGCTGCAGCGGAAGCAGTACTTGCCGGTCACCTGCGGGTACACGTCCTGGAAATTGCGGACCGCCGACAGGACGATGTCGGGGGCGAATGGTAACGAAGCAACGATTGCCCACGGCGCAACGGTGCCGTCGTCCGGCCCGTACGGCGCGCCGCGAGCGACGTAATCGAAGAACGGGCGCTCGATGCCATCGATGCGCCGTGTCGTCCAGCCGGGACCGTCGCTCGCGGTGATACCCCAGAAATCCTCGCCGTAGCCGACGAACGCAAGCGGATTGCGTATCGCGTACTCGCGCTGCACGTAGGTCGCACGGCGGCTGTTCTCGAAGTAGTCGATCCCCTTCTCATGCACGAACGAGTCCTGGATGCCCCGGAAGTCCAGCCAGATGTGCGAGTACTGGTGCATGAAGAGCGGACCGCCGTAGATGAACTCGTGGCCGTAGATCGTCTTCCAGCGGTAGGTCGAAAGCCACGCGGCGTAACTCTCGGCGGGCAGAGGATGCGACGGCGAGCCCAGGCCCAGGACGTACAGCAGCAACGATTCGTCGTAGCCTTCCCAGCGGTACGGCAGGAAACCACCCTCGGGCGTCCATCCATGGGTGACCGTCGCGCCGCCGTTGCATGCCCAGGTCCATTGAGCACGCCGATAGAGCGCGTCTGCGAGCCGACGTAACTCCTCCTCCTCCTCTTCGCACTCGCCATCAAAGAACGCCGCGGCAGTCAGCACCCCTGCGAGCAGAAAGGTGGTGTCTACGGTCGACAACTCGCAGCGGCCGGCCCTGCGGCCGGTCGACATGTCGAGGAAGTGATAGTAGAAGCCCTTGTATCCGGTCGCGTCCGGTTCCGGTCCCTGCGCGCTGTCGCGCAAGAACCTCAGCAGCGCCAGTGTTCGCTCGACGGCATCGGCACGAGCCATCCAGCCACGCGTGACACCCACCGGATAGGTCGCTAGCCCAAAACCTGTTGCGGCGATGCTTGCCGTAGATCCGGGATGAGAGGTGTCTGCGACGAGCCCGTTCGCCGGATTGGTTTCCTCCAGGAAGTACTCGAACGCATGTCGTTGCAGCGTATCGAGCCGCGTCTCGCCGAAGTCGCGAAGCGGCGCGTCGTGCGATGCGGGCATACGTGCTTGTGGGTGGATCAAAGACCGGTGAAAACGAGACTCAAGCTGCGATCGGCGAACCTCTGCCCGCTCGCCGCTTTCATCGCATGCAGGCGGGACACGTCGTACGTCCCGATCTCAGCTGCAGCAGCAGCCACCGGACCGGCGCGCCGGCGCAGCGGGCGACGACGACGAGCCGTCGACGGTGCGCGCGGGATAGCCGGCGTCGGCGAGTGCCGAGGTCAGGCGGGCCGTGGCCATTCCCGGACTTCCTCGCACCGCTACGCGCCCCGATGCGAGATCGACCGCGACGTCCTCCACGCCGTCGACCGCTTTCAACGCATCGCTGACGTGCCGGACGCAGGAGCCGCAGGTCATTCCCGTCACTTCCATCAAGATCTCGTTCATGGTCGCCTCCCGGGCGTATGCAAGGTCGGGTTTCCACTTCGCTTCGCCCGGCCGTCGTCGGTCGGGCGCTATCGAAAGGATAGCTCCAGCGCGCATACGTGGAGATGACGGCCGCATTACGTTACGGCAAGGAAGCGGTCGAGCGACGGCACGAGCGACGTCGACGGGACGTCGCACGCGACGCGACCGGTCAAGGCCGGATCAGCTTCGGTCGACGGCGACGGCGGTCGTCGATGCGGACATAGCGCGCATGGCTGCGAGCGCCTCCGCGAGGTCGGCTCGCAGGTCGTCGACGGTTTCGATTCCCATCGACAGCCGCACCAGCGAATCGCCGATGCCGAGGCGCGCGCGCTGCTCGGGCGGAATCGTCGCGTGCGTCATGATCGCCGGGTGCTCGATGAGACTCTCGACGCCACCCAGGCTTTCGGCGAGCGTGAAGATGGAGCACGCCTCGAGGAAACGGCGCGTGCCGGCGAGGTCGGAGTCGAGCTCGATCGATACCATTCCGCCGAAGCCGCGCATCTGCTTGCGCGCGAGCGCGTGCTGCGGGTGGGAGGCGAGCCCCGGGTAGCGCACGCGGCGCACGCCCGGCTGCCGCTCGAGCCAGGCGGCGAGCTCCATCGCGTTCTCGCAGTGGCGCTGCATTCGCACGTCGAGCGTCTTCACCCCGCGCAGCGCGAGGAAACTGTCGAAGGGCCCCGCGATCGCGCCGACCGCATTCTGCAGGAAGCCGACGCGCTCGGCGCGCTCCGCGTTGCGCTCGTCGCCTGCGACGATCGCCACTCCGCCGATGATGTCGGAGTGCCCGTTCAGGTACTTCGTCGTCGAGTGCACGACGATGTCGAAGCCGAGCTCGATCGGGCGCTGCACCCACGGCGTCGCGAAGGTGTTGTCGGCAACGCTGATCACGTCGTGTCGTCTCGCGATCGACGCGAGCGCCTCGAGGTCGACCAGCCGCAGCAGCGGGTTGGTCGGCGATTCGACGAGCACCATTCGCGTCTCTGGCCGGATCGCCGCCTCGAGCGCCTTCGGATCCGAAAGGTCGACGTAACTCACCGACACCCCCGCGCTCTTCGTGCGCACGCGCTCGAGCAGCCGGTAGGTGCCGCCGTACAGGTCGTCGCCGGCGACGACGTGCGCGCCCGCATCGAGCAACTCCAGCACGGTGGCGATCGCCGCCAATCCGGACGCGAAAGCGCAGGCGCGGCCGCCGCTCTCGAGATCGGCGATGCAGCGCTCGAGCGCGAAACGCGTCGGGTTGTGCGAGCGACCGTAGTCGAGCCCCTTGGTGCACGCCGGGGCTGCTCTGCACGTACGTGGAGGTGGCGTAGATCGGCGGCATCACCGCGCCCGTCGAAGGATCGGGCGACTGTCCGGCGTGGATCACGCGCGTGCCGAAGGCGTGGCGGTCGCGGTTGTCGTCGTGGCTCACGAGAAAGTCCTGCGCAGGTGGTTGAGGAGATCGAAGCGGGTGACGAGGCCGTGGAAGCGCGCGTCGTCGGCGATGATCGCAACCAGGCCGCGATCGAGCACGGCGCGCAACGCCGCGAGTCCCGCGTCGGGGCGCAGTGTTTCGAGCGCCTGCGTCATCGCGATCTCGACGGTAGCATCGAAGCGCGCCGGATCGTCGAGCGCGTGCAGCAACACATCCGATTCGTCGACGATGCCGACGATGCGACCGTTCTCGAGCACCGGCAACTGCGAGACGTCGGCCGAGCGCATGCGCTGGAACACCGTGCGCAGCGTGTCGGTGCGCTGCGCGTGGATCACGCTGCCCTCCGCGTAGCGTCGCCCGATCACGTCGCGCAGGTCGCCGAAGCGCTCGCGGGCGAGCAGCCCCTTGGTCGATCATCCAGTTGTCGTTGTAGACCTTCGACAGATAGCGCGTGCCGGTGTCGCAGACGAACGAGACGACGCTTTTCGGCGTCGTCTGCTCGCGGCACCAGCGCAGCGCAGCGGCAAGCAGCGTTCCGGTGGACGAGCCGCCCAGCACGCCCTCGGCGCGCAGCAGCTCGCGCGCCGCTGCGAAGCTTTCCTCGTCCGGAATCGAGTACGCGCTGCGCACGAGCGAAAAGTCCGCGATCGTCGGAACGAAGTCCTCGCCGATGCCTTCCACCGCCCACGAGCCCGCCTCGCCGACCTTCCCGGTTCGCACGTAGTCGGTGAGCACCGAGCCCTGCGGATCGGCGAGGACGAATTCGACCTCCGGCGCGGCCTCGCGGAAGAACGCGGTGAGCCCGCCGAGCGTGCCGCCGGAGCCCACGCCGCAGACGATCGCGTCGATCGCATGCCCGCTCTGCGCCCACAACTCGGGGCCGGTAGACCACCGGTGCGCCGCGGCGTTGTCGGGATTGTTGAACTGGTCGACGAAGAATGCGCCGGGGATGTCGCGAGCGAGGCGCGCGGCGACGTCCTGATAGTAGTCGGGATGACCGCGCACGACGTCGGAGCGCGTCATGTGCACCTCGGCGCCGAGCGCCTTCAGATGCAGCACCTTCTCGCTCGACATCTTGTCGGGCACGACGAGCACGACGCGATAGCCCTTCGCACGAGCGATGAGCGCGAGGCCGAGGCCGGTGTTGCCCGCCGTGGCCTCGACGATCGTGCCGCCGGGCTGCAGCTGCCCGCGCCGCTCGGCGCCCTCGATCATCCACAGGCCGATGCGGTCCTTGATCGAGCCGCCCGGGTTTTGCGATTCGAGCTTCAGGAACAAGCGGCAGGGACCGGTGTCCAGCCGCGTGACTTCCAGCAGCGGCGTGTTGCCGATGAGCGTGAGCACGCCCGGTCGTGAGCGCGGAGTCAACACGGATCACTCGTCCGGCGGCGCAAAACTCTCACGACACCGGAATCGATTGCGACGAGCCCCTTCATCGGGCCGGCATCGACGGCATGGTGCCGGGCTGCTCCGCTCGGCTCCGCATCATCTGCTCCATCATCATCTGCATCATGTCGAGGCGGCGCTCCATCCTTTGCATATCAGGAGAATCGGCTCCGCCAGTGTGACCGCGGCCCATCATTCCCGGGCTCATCATTCCCGGGCTCATCATTCCGTGGCCCATCATCCCCGGACACATCATCCCTGGGCCCATCATGCCCGGGCCCATCGCCCCGGGACCCACTCCACCGTCCATCGTTGGGTAGCCGCCCACCGCGCCCATCATCATGCTGCGGCCCAGCATCATGTTTGCCTGCATCGTCCGCATGTGATCGAGGAGTGCTGCTCGGCGATCGTCGTCTGTCTTCGCGTTCGCCGCGCGTTCCAGCTGCGACTGCATCTGGCGCACGTTTTCCTGCATCTTCTCGATGGTTGGGCCGGTCTCCACTGTCGACGTCGCAGAGGGCACCGTCGATCCGGCTGCCGCTTCCGGGTGGTGCTCGTCGACCGCGAAAGCCGGCGTCGCAACGAAGGCGAGCACGATCGCCGCGCTCGTCAGCAACGAGGGCAACGACTTCCTGCGGCGCGCAGTTGTTGCAGCGACAGCCGGTGCGGGCGTGGACAGTTCGTCGGTTCGCTTCATCGAAGTTCTCCTGTGAAGGCAGTGAGTCGTGGCAAGAGGCTCGGTCTGCGAGTTGAATGCGCGGATCTTCGTCGCTTTCGCCCACGAGTGGCGCTATACGGAAGAATGCTTGGCACTCGACAGACAAACAAGGCGACGTGCCGCTCCTGCAATCGCTCGGCCCCCCAACAAACCCATGATAGAGGGCGTGCGTGACTGGAGGCTTACGCGCTCATTACATGTGAACGAAGACTGGACGGGAACAAGCTCAACGAATGCCGTCGGTGAGGGCGGCAGGGCGCGTAGCCTTCACATGCTCGTACGTGCCCTTCCCGGCGATTGCGTCGCCACTTTTCACGGTTCTAGCCGGAGCTTCTCTTCCTGATCTTTCTCGGGCGCAGCCCGAGTAACTCGATCGAGTGTCGCCATCGACATGCCGCGATCAGTGACGTAGCGCGACGGCAGCAGAAACTTCGACCCGCTCGCCAAGTGCCGCGCCACCGTGGTCGAGCGCCTGCTCGGATAGTCGGATTGCCGGGGCGCATCGCGCGCCGCTGCTCTATAACGTGTTCCTATACGCGGCCGTCTGGCGCGCCGGGGACGCACGGCTCTGGCGGCGCTGCTGTCCGCCATCTGGTTGGCGGTAATGACCCTGTTTTGAACCGACGAGCAGCCTCGAGATCACCGCGAATCGCACGTATCGGCATCTCTTTCTCGCCCAGGTCATCGCCTCGGTGGGTACGGGCCTGGCCCCGGCGCGTCGTGGTGGTGGGCCCTCGATGTCATCCGCGCGGGCATAGCGCTATTGCTGCCGTTCGTGACGCAGGTGTAGCCAGTCTCTTCGTAACCGCGATCTCCCATCGCTGGAGACCATCTCCCGCCTTGAGCGCCATGACTCTCCCCGTCGGTTGCCGGACGGGGACGAGATCGGGCGAAGGTCAGCGGAAGGAAAAGAGCGACAGGCGACCTAATTCGTAGGGCCGACGAAGTTGTGGGGAGATGTACCCCGACACTTTTGGGCGGGATTTCGTAACCGGACAACGAGGGGCTTCTCGATAGTTGGCGATCCATGGCGACGGACGCCAAGACGCCCAGCTAGAGGGACCTCCCAGGGTCGCGGGGCGCCACTTCGGTGGCGGCCAAGCGAGGTCTACGGTTTGGAAAGTCGGTCGCCTGCCGCTACGCGCGGCCCAATGCCGGAAGCCGGGTCGGCTTCTCGACCGAGAACGGGGGTGCGAATGAAGCGCGGAAGGCAGTTCGGGGACACGGCGCGCGCCGCCGGCGTCACGAAACCGAAGGGGATGGATCCTCGGCTCGACGGAGAGATCGATGACGATCGCGCCGTCGGCCGAGATGGTGCCGACTTGCTTCGGGAGGCAGTGCGCAAGACCGAGCCGTCGGGCGCGTTCGACGAGCGCGCGATCCGGGAGCTGTACAAGGCCGCGCCCGCCGACCCCAAGGGGCTGAGGCGCACGATCCGCCGCAGCGAGTTACGTCAGATCGTTCCGCTGGCGGACTCGACGATCTACGAACTGGAACGACGCGGGGAGTTTCCCCGGCGGTTCTTCCTCACCGCGCGCTGCGTGGTGTGGGATCTGGCCGAGGTCATGACTTGGCTGCAGAGCCGCCGGCAGGCGGGGAGCAACCCAGTGAAGAAGGCGCCGGCGCCGGACTTTCGGCAGCGGGCAGGCCGGCCACCTAGAGAGAGGGTAGCGGCCAATACAACTACGAAAGTCGCCCTATAAGTTGTGCTGCCCCACGATGGGACAAGGCGGCCAAATAGGGCCAAGCATCAAGGTATGAGCTCTTGCTCTGGTGATGGCCACGCGGAGTATCTTGCGGCTTCTGTGATACGGCGGCTGGTCCCCCCACCACACGAACGACGACACCATTTGCTGACCATCGTGACGCCCCTCCCGGACCACGATGACCCCGTCGAATTGTTTGCCCTTCGACTTGTGTACGGTCATGATCTGCACGCCAGGTGGGTCATCGACGCCACCAAGAATTTGGTCCTGCGCCAATGCGAGGTCAAGCACTTGGCGCGCGCCGGTGTATTGCCTGTCGCGCACCCATACCGCGCCAAGCCCGCCACTGATTCGCTTCCCGCGATTGAACGCCACCAGGTAGTCCAGATTCCTCGCCGCATCGGTCAAGTGATCGTCCCCGACTGCTCGCAAAGCGATCTTGACGCGAGTCCAGTCCTTCGCGGGGTCGCCCGAAAAGCGCTGACCGCGCAACTCGTCCATGACCGCCAGCACAGACTGCACGAACTTCGCCTTCGGAGCCTTGCCGGCCTGAGTTGCCGCGGCCCACAGTTGCCACTGCTTCGCGGCAGCCAGTCCGTTTGCTCGCTTCGCTGCCGCGAGCAGTTGAAGAGCTGTGGCGAGGTCCTGCAGTCGATCCAGATCGCGCTTCGGCTCAAGGAGAAACGCCGCGAAGCGAGCCGTAAGCATGGCCTCCGCCTCATCGAACGACAACTTGTGGCGAACGGGCTTCGGTTCGGCGTTCAGCGCCGCTGAAATCCTGGCGGCCGATGCCCCAGAGTGGGTGAGGATCGCAATATTCTCGCCGTACTTCCCAGTCGCCTTCTTGATGGCCCGCTGCAGCATGCCGATTGACATACGCATTACAACGCTTGTGGTCTGCAGCTTCGGGTTAAACGAGAACGCGGAGACGCCGGCGTAAGGCGACCCACGAACTCTCCCCAGCAGAATGTCCTGCCCGAAGGTGGCTATCTCGGTGCCACCGCTGCGGTGATTCTGCGCTCCGAGGTCTATCTCCAGAGGATGCAACGACGACTTGATCACTTCGATCCTCTCTGGGCCGATACCCGGGAGGTGGTCAAATATCTGCTGCTCAAGGTCGGCCAGGCAGATCACTTGAGCGGCCGGCGCCAGCAACTCGATGCAGCGCCAAGCGTGGTCATTGGTGTCCTGCGCCTCGTCCACGATGATCAGCGGATGGCGTTGAGTGATGAGCCTGCGCACGTGCTCGCTTCGCTGAAGCAGTTGCTCGGCGTTCGCGGCGAATAGGTCGAAGGCAATTTGCCCGTCCTCTCGAAACAACCGTTCTCGTTCCGCCAACCACGCCTGCCACGCAGGGTTCTCTTCGTTTCGATCCTTCGATTTGATCGTTCCGTAGATGGCCTGCTCATCCTGCGGCAACAGAATGCGCAGCGACTTCGGTGCACCGAGCAGATACGCGTGTGCCGACAGAACCGTCCAGAAGAACGAGTGGAAGGTCTGCATGCTCAACATCGCCCGCTGGGCCTTTGGGACCTCCAATCGCATGGCTTCTCCAACCCGCGCCACGGCAGCCCTTGAGAAGCTCAGAAACAAGACCGATTGACCAGGTTCCAGGCCGTCGCCAATGCGGGCAACGGCCTTCTTCAGGGCGATCGTCGTCTTACCGCTTCCCGGCCCCCCGATGACCAGAGCGTGCCCCCTACAGGCAAGGAGCTGTTGGCGACGGTCGCAGACATCCATCAATTGCTCTGCGATCAAGCCACCGCGCTTGGCGGCGGCACCGCGCCGCCAACTGCGGCTTCAGCGGGCCCGGCAGCTGCAACACCGATCGCCACTTCGACTGGGATATCGGCTGGCTTCGGGAAGGCTGCATAGACCTGCTTGAGAAAGCCCGTCACTGTCGCTGGCAGCTCCGCAACCGTACTGCCTTCAAAAAGCCTTGCAGCCCAGCCCGCACCCTTGCTGCTTTGCAGTGCGGATCGTGCAAGCTTCTTCAGGTCTGCATCAGCGGGACGCGCGGCGGGAATTCCGAAGGTACCGTTGTCGCCGGATTCCCGCAGGTCCTCCAGGAAGGCCCACAGCCGGTCAGGCGACATCTCGCTCACGATCAGCACCTCAAAACCCGTGTGGGCATGTTCGCAATCAACGTCGAATGCATCGGTGAACAGCTTCTTCTTCTCTGGAGGACGCGCGATGGAGTCGTAGAACGAGAACGTCTTGAGGCCAAGCGCCTTGAAGAACGTGCCGAACTTCGGCATTGCGCCTTCGCTCTCCGCGTCAAAGAATGCAGCACCGGCGATGTCGAGCGGCTGGAGCGAGTCGTCGCTCTCCTCCAACTTTCGCGCAGCCACCGGAAGAGCATGGAACTCCGTTACCCCCTCGACAACGATGGCACCCTTGCCGAGCATGCATTCCGTCAGACCGCGTCTGGCAAACCGCTTGAAGTCGTTGCCCTTAAGGCCACCTGCCTCTGACACTTTCTTTGCAGCGACGCTTGAATCCGGCCCGCGCGAGAGAAGTAGGGTTTGCTCCGGCGCAAAACGCTCGATGACATACGGCGAATGCGACGTGGCGAACGCTTGCGTCGTGTTGTGCAGCAGGTAGTCGGCGATGCGTCGCTGAGTGTGCGGCGGAACCGCAATTTCGGGTTCTTCCATAGCGAAGATGACCGACGCCGGCTTCAACTCGGCGATGAACGACAGCAGGGCGAGAACCAAGACGTTCAATGTGCCAGTTCCGACTTGCTGGAACGGCACGGGCGTCTGATCCTTGGACATCGCCAGGAAGAACGCCATGGTCTTCCGCAAGTGCTCACGTGTCAGCTGGGACACATGCAGTCTGGTGGTCCGTCCATCCACGTCGGATGCGATGTAGCGTCCGAGCCGTGCCTCGATTGAAGTCAATACCGGCTGCAGGTGCGTTGCGTCCTGTTCGATGTCCAGCGCTCGCAGGCGCTCGATCGCCTTCTCCCATAGACCAGCGCGTGAGCCCCTGAGCCGCAGGATGACATCGAGGAGCGAGCCACGCTCAAGGCTCAAGGCGCGCGAGCCCGTGCGCACTGCCCTGAGGTAAAGGAAGCCGAACAGGCGCTTGACTTCTTTTCTGACCTTGTCCAACTCGCCAGGCTCGGCGTTCGGGCTGTGCGAGTAGCACGTCTTCGCCTCAAACTCGTCTTCCTCCGCGTTGTAGGCAGCCTCAGTCTCGAGCCGCAGACAACTGACAACCAACGGAGGGTTAGCTGCGTCTGCCTCGCCTTCGTTCAGGAGCCGCTTTTCAGCCGTGTGCCAGAACTCGAGGTGCTGGCCACATCGATTCTCGACCTCGGCGTTGATGTCGGTGAGCACGACCTCGACCTTGATAGGCACGGGAGTCGGCTCTTCTCCCTCTGCGTTCGCGGGAGCCAGGTAGCGCGAGTTGTGGAAGTCGAACTCCTCGACAGGCGGGAACTTCGATATGCGATCAGGCCCGAGCACCAGGTCTAGGGCTTCACAGATCGTGCTCTTGCCGACGTTGTTCGGCCCGACGATCAAGCAGTGTCCGTCGAAATGCAACTCGGCGCTCTTGATGCTCCGAAAGTTCGTGATCTTCAGTCGTACAACTTTCATTCTTGTGCGTTCCCGTCAGCAAGAAAAGGGAAACTTCATTGGACAAGACGTGGCGTCATATCGGCGCCGCCGTCGTCGCCACCTTCATGCTCGGCGGCAGCAACGTCGGCGTATGCGACTTCCCCGCCACCCACGCATCGATCATGTCCGCCCACTCCTGAAGCATGTGGCGGCGCTGCTCTGCGTATTCCGCCTTGTTGTAGACGCCGCGCGATGAGCGCCCGTCTTCGTGGGCCAGGCATTTCTCGATCCAGTCGCTGTTGAAGCCGAGTTCGTTCAGGATGGTCGAGCCGGTTCGGCGCAGGTCGTGCACCGTGAACGGTTCGAGCGGCAGCTTCGCTTCCTTGGCTCGCTCTACGACGATCTGCGTGACCCGGTTCAGGGTCGCCTTCGACATGCAGCGATCGGCGTCGTAGCGCGAGGGCAGCAGGAACTTCGAGCCGCTCGCACAAGTGCGCAGCGCCACCATGATGTCGAGGGCCTGCTGTGACAGGTAGACGTTGTGAGGCTTGCCGGCCTTCATGCGGCTCTTCGGAATCGTCCAGACGGCGTTCTCGAAGTCGACCTCGTCCCAGGTGGCCTCGATCAGCTCGCTCTTGCGCACGAGCGTCAGCAGGATCAGACGCAACGCCAGGCGGATGGTCGGCAGCGTCGCAGTGGCGTCCAGCGCCCGGTGCATGACGCGGATCTCGGACGGCGACAGCGCACGATCCTTGGCTACGAAGGTGGCGATCGATGACGGGCCGACCTCATCCGCGGGATTAGGCGCCTTGTCGCCATGCAGGGCCGCGAAGCCGAACACCTGCTTGACGATGTCGCGGACGTGCACCGCGGTGGCCGGTGCGCCGCGCGCCTTGACCTTGGCACACAGGTTGCGCAGGTCCTCCGGGCCGATCTCGGCCATCAGCCGATTGCGGAACGCCGGCATGATGTCTCGGTCGATGATGCTCTTGCGCATCGACTTGGTGCTCTCTGCCATCCTGGCTTCTTCCAGCCAGCGCTTCGTGAACTCCTCGAAGGTCTTGGCCTCGGCCGTTCTGCGCTTCTCGCGCTGCTTCTCCTGGGAGGGAGATCGGCCTTCGGCGATCGCCTTGCGAGCTTCCGTGCAGCGCTCGCGCGCCATCAGAAGCGAGATCCCGTCCTTCGATCCGTAGCGGCCGATCGTGAGGGTCTCCCGCCGACCGTTGAGCCGGTAGTCGAGACGAAAAGTGATCGTGCCCCTGGGGGAGACGGTCACATACATCCCGTCCCGGTCGGCGATCTTGTAGGTGGTGGCCTGGGGCTTGATGCCCCTGAGCGTGCCATCGGACAGCATCGGTAGTCCCTCCTCTCGGAGGAATTTTACCGTCATGCCAAAACGGTGGCTACAACTTCATTAAGTTCTTGATTGGTATATATCTATTGCCACTCATTTTACCGTCAACCTACGCTTTGGCCTGACGGTAAAAACTTTGGAGCCATCCGGTCTCAGATTTCTACCGTCAGATTTACCGTCAAACCGAAAGGGATCCCAGCAATAGATGCCGATAGACCTCGACAGACATTTTCTATGCTCGACAACGACTTATATGAACTTTCCGGCAGACCTCGATAGGCCCTGGAAGACGCCGAATCATTCCCACTCGATCGTCGCCGGCGGCTTCCCCGAAACGTCGTACACCACCCGATTGATCCCCCGCACCTCGTTGATGATGCGGTTCGACACGCGCGCGAGCAGGTCGTGCGGCAACGGTGCCCAGTGCGCGGTCATGAAGTCCTGCGTCTGCACTGCGCGTAATGCAACGACGTATTCATAAGTACGCGCGTCGCCCATCACGCCGACCGACTTCACCGGCAGGAACACGGCGAAGGCCTGCGAGGTCTTCTCGTACCAGCTCAGGCCGTCGGCGTCGTGCGTGTTGCGCAGCTCGTCGATGAAGATGGCGTCGGCCTGACGCAGCAGCTCGAGGTATTCGCGACGCACTTCGCCGAGCACGCGAACGCCCAGGCCGGGACCGGGGAACGGATGCCGGTAGACCATCTCGCGCGGCAGCCCGAGCGCCAGGCCCAGCTCGCGCACCTCGTCCTTGAAGAGGTCGCGCAGCGGCTCGAGCAGCTTCAGGTGCAGCGTGTCGGGCAGGCCGCCGACGTTGTGGTGCGACTTGATGACGGTGGCCTTCTTCGAGCTGGCGCCCGCCGACTCGATGACGTCGGGGTAGATGGTTCCCTGCGCGAGCCATTTCGCGTTCGACAGCGAGGCGGCCTGCTCCTGGAACACCTCGACGAACTCGCGGCCGATGACCTTGCGCTTGGCTTCCGGGTCGGCAACGCCGGCGAGCCGCTCGAGGAAGCGCCCCGCCGCCTCGACGTGGACGAGATGCACGCCCATATGCCGGCCGAAGGTGTCGATCACCTGCGCGGCCTCGCCCAGGCGCAGCAGCCCCGTGTCGACGAAGACGCAATGCAGCCGCTCGCCGATCGCCCGATGGATGAGCGCCGCGGCCACGCTCGAATCGACGCCGCCCGACAGTCCGAGCACGACCTCCTCGTCGCCCACGGTGCGCCGGATGCTCTCGATCGCTTCGTCGACGTGCGTGGCCATGGCCCAGTCGCCGCGGCAGCCGCAGATCTCGAGCACGAAGCGGCGCAGCATTCTCGTTCCCTGCTTCGTGTGCGTGACCTCGGGATGGAACTGCACGCCGTAGAAGCCGCGCGTCTCGTCGGCCATCGCCGCGATCGGACACGATGCCGTGGAACCCATCACGTCGAAGCCCGGAGGCAGCTCGACGACCTTGTCGCCGTGGCTCATCCACACTTCGAGCAGCCCGTGCCCTTCGGCGTTGCGCGAATCCTCGATGCCGTCGAGCAGCTTCTTATGCCCGCGCGCGCGCACCTGCGCGTAGCCGTACTCGCGCGGCGAGCCGCTCTCGACGCGCCCGCCGAGCTGCTGCGCCATCGTCTGCATGCCGTAGCAGATGCCGAGCACCGGCACGCCGAACGTGAAGACCGCTTCGGGTGCGCGATCGTGCGAGGTCTCGTGCGCCGACAGGTGGCTGCCGGAGAGGACGATTCCCTTCGGGGCGAAGTTGCGCACGAAGGCGTCGTCGACGTCGCAGGGATGGATTTCGCAATAGACATTCGCTTCGCGGATGCGTCGCGCGATCAGCTGCGTGACCTGCGAGCCGAAGTCGAGAATGAGGATGCGGTCGTGCATCGCGTGTCCGTTCGATCTCGGAGCCGGGATCGGCCCCTTCGGTCGGGCCCTCAATCGGCCCCTCAGTCAGCCCTGTAATTCGGCGCTTCCTTCGTCATCTGCACGTCGTGCACATGCGATTCGCGCATGCCGGCGACGGTGATCTCGACGAAGCGCGGCTTCGAGCGCATGTCGTCGATCGTCGGGCAGCCGCAATAGCCCATGCTCGCGCGTAGCCCGCCGCACAGCTGGTAGATGATCGTGACGACCGACCCTTTGTATGGCACGCGTCCTTCGATTCCTTCGGGAACGAGCTTGTCGACGCTTCCGGTGGGATCCTGGAAATAGCGGTCGGCCGCGCCCTGCTGCATCGCGCCGAGCGAGCCCATGCCGCGATAGGTCTTGTACGAGCGGCCCTGATACAGGATGACCTCGCCGGGCGCTTCCTCGGTGCCGGCGAACATCGAGCCGAGCATCACCGAGTCGGCTCCGGCCGCGATCGCCTTCGCGACGTCGCCCGAGTAGCGGATGCCGCCATCGGCGATCAGCGGAACATCGGTTCCGGCCAGCGCCGAGGCGACGTCTGCGATGGCGGTGATCTGCGGCACGCCCACGCCGGCAACAACGCGCGTGGTGCAGATCGAGCCCGGGCCGATGCCGACCTTGACCGCGTCGGCGCCCGCCTCGACCAGCGCACGCGCCGCCTCGCCGGTGGCGATGTTGCCGGCGACGATGTCGACGTCGGAATGCGCGCGCCGGATCGCGCGAACGCGTTCGATCACTCCGCGCGTGTGCCCGTGCGCCGTGTCGACGACGAGCACGTCGACGCCGGCGCGCACCAGGCGCTCGATACGCTCCTCGGCTTCGCCGCCGTCGCCCACGCCCACCGCCGCGCCCACGCGCAGCTTGCCCTGCGGATCCTTGCACGCGTCGGGATGCGCCGTGGCCTTCAGGATGTCCTTGACGGTGATCAGGCCCTTCAGCTCGAACTCGTCGTCGACGACCAGCACGCGCTCGAGCCGGTGGCGATGCATCAGCGCCTGCGCCTCGTCGAGCGATGCGCCCTCGTGCACGGTGACGAGCCGCTCGCGCGGCGTCATGATGCGGCTCACCGGCTCGTCGAGGCGCGTCTCGAAGCGCAGGTCGCGGTTGGTGACGATGCCGACGACCTTCCGGCCCTGCACGACGGGCAGTCCGGAGATGCGGTGCTGCTGCGTGAGCTGGATGACGTCGAACACCTTCATGTCGGGTTCGATCGTGATCGGATCGACGACGACGCCGGCTTCGTGGCGCTTGACGCGCGCCACCTCGGCCGCCTGCTGCTGCGGCGAAAGGTTCTTGTGGACGATGCCCAGGCCCCCCTCCTGCGCGATCGCGATCGCCAGGCGCCCTTCGGTGACGGTGTCCATCGCCGCCGACACGAGGGGGATGTTCAGGCCGATGCGGCGCGTGAGCCGGGTTCTGAGGGAGGTGTCGCGGGGAAGGATCTCGGAGTAGGCGGGGACGAGCAGGACGTCGTCGAACGTGAGCGCCTTCTTGGCCAGTCGCATGGAGCCCTCGCGCAAAAGTCGATTATACCGGCGCGCCGGGCGTCGCTTGCGGCGTCGCTTGCGGCGTCGCTTTCGTCGCGCGCGGGGCGCCATCCGTCGGCATCGATCGTCCGGCGGCGTCGCCGGCCGGGACAATCCGGAGACGACCGGCACAGCAGCGAGCGACATGACCGCAATCCGTTTCGTCCCTTGCGCCCTGGCCGCCGGCGCGCTGCTCTTCGCATCGGCCGCCGACGCAGCGACACCCTGGCAGTGGCGCGACGCGCAGGGGCGAATGGTCTATTCCGATCGGGCGCCGCCCGCCGACGTGCGTGCGTCGCAGATCCTGCGATCCCCGGCGGGCGACCGGGCCGCGTCGTCCTCGCCGTCGGCCGCTCCTTCGCCCGCGGACGCAACGCCGCCCGCCGACCGTGCGGCGGCATCGCCGTCGAAAGTGCCGGAAGGCGCCGCGCCGACCTGGGTCGAGCGCGAGCGCGCGTTCCGGCAGCGCATGGCCGAGCGCGAAGAGAACGAGGCGAAGCAGCGCGAGGAAAGCGAACGTGCGGCGAGCGCGAAGCGCGCCTGCGACGAGGCGCAGCGCGAGATCCGCACGCTCGAAAGCGGCATCAGGGTCGTCACGCTGAACGCGCGCGGCGAGCCGGAGCCGCTGGACGATGCACAGCGGGCGCAACGGCTGAAGACTGCGCGCGCCGATCTCGGACGCCTGTGCAGCGCTCGCTGAGCGCCGCTACCCGGCAGCGAGCCGAGGAGCGGGTCGGAGACTCCTAGCGCCGCCTCCAGCGGGGATCCCCACCCTCGGCGCGCCGCTGCTGCACGCGCAGCCGCCGCGCCGTCCTCGGATCGACGACGAGGCCGGCGACGAGTTCGACGCGATCGCCGTCGTTCAGGACGCTTTCGAGCGCGCGCGGCTTGCCGTAGACCGCCACGCCTAGCGCATCGGCCTCGATGCGGGAGCGCAGCGTCGTGGCCAGCGGTTCGCCCAATGCGTCGAGGGCGTCGCCCACCGTCGCTCCGGCGGGCAGCTCGAACGGACGCAGCAGCACGTCGCCACCGTCCCCGACCCAGGCCAGCTCGATGCGTATCGCGCTCAGCTCGAGCCCCCGTAGATCTGGTCGGCCCGCCGAACGAAGGCGTCGATGAACGAGCGCGCGATCTGGTCGAAGACAGGCGCCAGCGCGCGTCCGAGCAGGCCGCCGGCGAACGCGTATTCGAGAGAGAACTCGACCTTGCACGCGTCCTCGCGCAGCGCCCGGAAGCGCCATTCGCCGTCCAGGCGCGAGAACGGCCCTTCGCGCAGCCGCATCGAGATCGCCTCGGGCGGACGCTGCAGGTTCGTCGTCGTGAAGCGCTGCTTCAATCCGCGGAAGTCGATGAGCACCGTGGCGATGACGCGCTCGTCGCTTTCGCGCTTCACCTCGGAGCCCCCGCACCACGGCAGGAACTTCGGGTAATCCTCGACGCGCTCGACGAGTTCGTACATCTTCCGGTCGCTGTACGGAAGCAGGACGGACTTGCGGACGGCGTGCACGGGGTACGATTCTAGTCATGAGCATCGTGCAGAACAAAAAGGCCACGCACGACTACTTCATCGAGGAGCGTTTCGAAGCGGGACTCGCGCTCGAGGGATGGGAAGTCAAGGCGATCCGCGCCGGCCGCGTGCAGCTGAAGGAGGGCTACGTGATCGTGCGCGATGCGGAGCTCTTCCTGATCAGCGCCCACATCACGCCCTTGCCCGAGGCGTCCACGCACGTGAAGCCCGATCCGCTGCGCTCGCGCAAGCTGCTGATGCACGAGGGCGAGATCGCCAAGCTGATCGGCAAGGTCGAGCGCGCCGGCTACACGCTGGTGCCGCTCGACCTGCACTACACGCGCGGCCGCGTGAAGGCGACCATCGGCCTGGCCAAGGGCAAGCGCCAGTACGACAAGCGCGCCACCGAACGCGAACGCGAGTGGCAGAGGGAGCGGGAGCGGGTGCTGAAGGGGAATGTGAAGGGTAAAGGGTGAACCCCTTCACCCTTCACTTCCCTTGGGCAAGCTGCTGCCACGTCGACAGCAGCGTGTCCGGATTCAGCGAGATCGACTCGATCCCCTGCTCCATCAGCCAGCGGGCGAGATCGGGGTGGTCGGAGGGGCCCTGGCCGCAGATGCCGACGTATTTCCCGGCGTCGCGGCAGGCGCGGATCGCGCGCTCGAGCAGCAGGCGCACCGCCGGGTCGCGTTCGTCGAAGCCTTCGGCGACCAGGCCCGAGTCGCGGTCCAGGCCCAGCGTGAGCTGCGTCAGGTCGTTCGAGCCGATCGAGAAGCCATCGAAGTGCGCGAGGAACTGCTCGGCGAGCAGCGCATTCGACGGCAGTTCGCACATCATGATCAGGCGCAGTCCGTCTTCGCCGCGCCGCAGGCCGTAGCGCGACAGCAGTTCGACGACCGACTCGGCCTCCTTCGTCGTTCGCACGAACGGCACCATCAGCTCGACGTTGGTGAACCCCATCTTCCCGCGCACGCGGCGCATCGCCTCGCATTCGAGCTCGAAGCAGTCGCGGAAGCTCTCGGCCACGTAGCGCGATGCGCCGCGAAAGCCGAGCATCGGGTTCTCCTCGTCGGGCTCGTAGCGCGAGCCGCCGATCAGCTTGCGGTACTCGTTCGACTTGAAGTCGGACAGGCGAACGATCACCGGACGCGGCCAGAACGCCGCGGCGATGGTCGCCACGCCCTCGGCCAGGCGCTCGACATAGAACGCGCGTGGCGTGGCGTGCCCGCGCGCGACGCTTTCCACCGCCTTCTTCAGGTCGGCGTCGACGTTCGGGTAGTCGAGGATCGCCTTCGGGTGGATGCCGATGTTGTTGTTGATGATGAACTCGAGGCGCGCCAGCCCTACGCCGTCGCTGGGCAGCAGCGCGAAGTCGAAGGCGAGCTGCGGGTTGCCCACGTTGACCATCAGCTTCACCGGCAGCGGCGGCATCGTCCCCGAGTCGATCTCGGTGACCTCGGTCTCGAGCAGTCCGTCGTAGATGTAGCCGGTGTCGCCCTCGGCGCACGAAACGGTGACGAGCGAGCCGTCCTTCAGCCGATCGGTGGCGTCGCCGCAGCCGACCACGGCCGGAATGCCCAGCTCGCGCGCGATGATCGCCGCGTGGCAGGTGCGCCCGCCGCGGTTGGTGACGATCGCCGATGCGCGCTTCATCACCGGCTCCCAGTTCGGGTCGGTCATGTCGGTGACCAGCACGTCGCCCGGCTGCACGCGGTCCATCGCGCTCGCGTCGGCCACGACGCGCACCTGCCCTGCTCCCACTTTCTGGCCGATCGCGCGTCCCGAGGCGAGCACTTCGGAGCTGGACTTGAGCCTGTAGCGCTGCTGGCGCGTCTCGCCCACGCGCGACTTCACCGTCTCGGGGCGCGCCTGCAGGATGTAGAGCTTGCCGTCGGCGCCGTCCTTGCCCCATTCGATGTCCATCGGCCGGCCGTAATGCCGCTCGATGATCACCGCGTAGCGCGCCAGCTCGATCACGTCGTCGTCCGACAGCGAGAAGCGGTTGCGCGCCTCGGGCGAGGTGTCGAGCGTGCGCACGCGCCGCCCCGCGTCGGCGCCGTCGGCCTCCGGCGCGAACACCATCCGGATCAGCTTGGAGCCCAGCTCGCGCCGGATGATCGGGAACCTGCCGGCCTCGAGCATCGGCTTGTGCACGTAGAACTCGTCGGGGTTCACTGCGCCCTGCACCACCGTTTCGCCCAGTCCGTAGGCGCTGGTGATGAAGACGACGTCGGGGAAGCCCGATTCGGTGTCGATCGTGAACATCACGCCCGAGCTGGCGAGGTCGCTGCGCACCATGCGCTGCACGCCCGCGGAGAGCGCGACCTCGCCGTGCTCGAAGCCCTTGTGCACGCGGTACGAAATCGCGCGGTCGTTGTAGAGCGAGGCGAACACGTGCCGGATGCGATCGAGCACCGCGTCGATGCCGACGACGTTCAGGTAGCTCTCCTGCTGCCCGGCGAAGGACGCATCGGGAAGATCCTCGGCGGTGGCCGACGAGCGCACCGCCACCGCGAGCTGGCCGCCCGCCTCTTCGGCCATCCGGCGATAATGCTCGCGGATGGCCTGCTCGAGCGGCGCCGGCAGCGGCGCGTCGACGATCCATCCGCGGATCTCGGCGCCGCATTCGGCGAGCGCCTTGACGTCCTCGGTGTTCAACTCGCGCAGGCGCGCGGCGATGCGTTCGGTGAGTCCGTTGCGGTCGAGGAAATCACGAAAGGCGAATGCCGTGGTGGCGAAGCCGCCCGGCACGCGCACGCCCGAGGCCGCCAGTTCGCCGATCATCTCGCCCAGCGAGGCGTTCTTGCCGCCGACCGATTCGACATCGGTCATGCGCAGCGCCTCGAAGGCGACGACGTATCGTTCGTCGTTCGAAGTCATGGGAAGGTCCTGACATGGTTGGAAACTCGTCTTGCGCGCGCGCCGGCGCGCGCAGGGGACCGGCGCCGCGGCGGCCGGTCGGGCTTTCGGACGATTCTACTGCGCGGCGGGGACGCCTCCGGAGCGAGCCCGCCGCAGCGGTGCGCCGGCCGTGAGCGGCCGCCCGAACGAGGGCTCCGCCGGCGCGCAGCCGCCCGCGCCCGCCCCTGCCGGCGAGCCGGCGCCCGCGCATCCGCGCTTCGAGCGCACGATCTTCTTCGTCTCCGACGGCACCGGCATCACGGCGGAGACTTTCGGCCATTCGCTGCTCACGCAGTTCGAGCCGATGAAGCTGCGCCAGGTGCGTCTGCCCTTCGTCGATTCGGTCGAGAAGGCGCAGCAGGCGGTCGAACGCATCGACCGCCAGGCGCTGGCCGACGGCAACCGGCCCGTCGTCTTCAGCACGCTGATCGACCCGGCGATCAACGACATCGTTCGCATGGCGAACTGCCGTTACCTGGATCTGTTCGCCACCTTCGTCGAACCGCTCGAGAGCGAGTTCGGCGTGCGCTCCACGCACACCGTCGGCCGTTCGCACGCCGCGACCAACTCCGAGTCCTACCAGCGCCGCATCGCGGCGATCAATTACGCGCTGGCGCACGACGACGGCCAAAGCCACGTCGAGCTGGACCACGCCGAGGTGATCCTGATCGGCGTCTCGCGCAGCGGCAAGACGCCGACCAGCCTCTTCCTGGCGATGCAGCACGGCATCCGCGCCGCCAACTATCCGCTCGTCCCCGAGGACTTCGAGCGCGGCCGGCTCCCGGACGTGCTGTACCGCTACAAGTCGAAGCTGTTCGGTCTTTCGATCGCGCCCGAGCGCCTGGCCGAGATCCGCAACGAGCGGCGCCCGGGCAGCCGCTACGCATCGCTGCAGAATTGCCGCTACGAAGTCAGCCGGGGCGAGGAGCTGATGCGCCGCGAAGGGATTCGCTGGTTGTCGTCGACGACGAAGTCGATCGAGGAGATCGCAGCGACCGTGCTGCACGAGCTGGATCTGGCCTAGCTAGGATTCCTCCGAACGGCTCCCGGCGCCGCAGCGGCTGCCCGCGAAGCCGCGCTGGCGCCATTGCTCGTACAGGCACAACGCCGCGGCGACGCCGACGTTGAGCGACTCCACCGCTTCGGTCTGCGGGATCGACGCGCGCCGCGCGCGCGTCCACGCCTTCAGCGCCGGGGCGAGCCCCTGCCCTTCGTTGCCGAACAACCAGAGCACGGGCGCACGCAGGTCGACGTCGTAGAGCGAGCGCGGCGCGCCCGCGTCGGTGGCCATCGGCTCGACGCGACAGCGCGCCTGCAGCTCGGCAGCCTCCACGCCCTCATGGATCTCGAGCCCGAAATGCGCGCCCATCGCGGCGCGCAGCACTTTCGGCGACCAGCAGGCGGCCGTTCCGGGCGCGCAGAGAACGCGCCGCACGCCGGCGGCGGCGCAGCTGCGCAGCACGCTGCCGACGTTTCCCGGGTCCTGCAGGCGATCGAGATAGACGGCGTCGTCGTCCAGTTGCGCGGGCAGATGTGCAGTGGGCAGCGCGACGATCGCCAGCAGCCCCGCTCCGTGCTCGACGCTGCTCGCGCGGTCGAACAGGCGGTCTTCGAGGACGACCGCCTGCCGGCGATAGCGCATCGCCCAGAAGTCGATCCCGGCGTCGGCGATGCCGCGCCGGGCGACGAACACTTCGACCGGTTCGGCGTCGCGCCCGAAGCGCCCGGCCCAGGCCTGCAGCAGGTGAACGCCTTCGAGCACGACGACGCCGGCACGCGCGCGCTCGCGCGACGAGCCGACGAGAGCGAGCAGCCGCCGGTAGCGCGCGTTCGACGCCGAGGCGACGACGCGCGGCGCGTCCTCAGTCATCCTCAGTCATCCTCAGTTCGTCATCAGGCAGCAGCCTGTCGGCGCCCGCCGCGAACAGGCCGGCGCGGAAGGACTCCACCGGCGACATGGTGTCGCCGGACGGGACGAGCAGCGCGCGCACCGGCGCGAAGCTGCGTCGATGCACGACGCACGGGCCGTTCAGCTGCAGCATCCGCAGGTGTTCGGGCGTTCCATAGCCCTTGTGGCGGTCGAAGCCGTATTGCGGGAAGCGCTCGTGCAGCAGGCACATCGCCTCGTCGCGCGCGACCTTGGCGAGAATCGACGCCGCCGAGATGGCGCGATCGCTGGCATCGCCACCGATGATCGTCTGCACCGCGCAGGCGAGCTTCGGCGCCCGGTCGCCGTCCACGCGCGCGAGCGCCGGCACCAGGCCGAGCGCAGCCACCGCGCGCTGCATCGCGAGCAGCGACGCCTGCAGGATGTTCAGCGCATCGATCTCCTCGACGCTGGCGCTGGCGATCGCCCACGCGCGCGCCCGTTCGCGGATGCGCAGCGACAGCGTTTCGCGCCGCGGCGCATCGAGCTGCTTGGAGTCGCGCAGGCCGCGGATGGGCCGCGACGGATCGAGCACGACGGCCGCCGCGTAGACTGGCCCGGCGAGCGGGCCGCGGCCCGCCTCGTCGACCCCGCACACCGGCCCCTCGATGTGCAGGGCGCCGAGCGCCAGCTCGACCTGCGTGCGCCTACGCGGCCGCGCGGTCATCGGCCACTTCCAGCACCGCCTGCGCGGCGCGCGACGCGCATCCGCGGCGCAGCTCCTCGTGCATCCGCGAGAAGGTCTCGACGATCGATGCGCGATGCGCCGCGTCGTCGAGCTGCCGCAGCAGCGCGCGCCCCATCGCTTCGGGCTGCACCTCGTGCTGCAGGAACTCGGGAACGACGAAGCGCCCGGCCAGCACGTTCGGCAATCCGATCCACGGCAACAGGGCCATCGGACGCATGATCCGGTAACTGATCGCGCTCATCCGGTAGGCGATGACCATCGGCCTGCGGAAAAGGGCCGCCTCGAGCGTCGCCGTGCCGCTGGCGACGAGCACCGCTTCGGCAGCGGCCAGCGCATCGTGCGCGCGGCCGCGCACGATCGTCAACGACATCGTCGACGGCAGCCCTGCGCGTGCGGCGGTGGCCTTCAGCCGCTCGAAGCCCGCATCGGAGGCGGCCGGCAGCACGAAGCGCAACTCGGGACGGCGCGCATGCAGCCACGCCGCGGTGTCGAGGAACGGCATGGCGAGGTGCTCGATCTCGGCGGGCCGACTGCCGGGCAGCAGCGCGACTACCGGCGCCTCGGCCGGCAGCCCGAGCGCGCGCCTCGCCTCGGCGGCATCGACCTCGAAGGGAATCACGTCGGCCAGCGGATGGCCCACGTAGACCGCGTCGATGCCCGCCTCGCGGTACAGCGCCTGCTCGAACGGGAACAGCAGCAGGATGCGATCGACGCTCGCCGCGATCCGGCGGATGCGCTCGCGCCGCCACGCCCAGATCGACGGGCCGATGAAGTGGACGACGCGGATGCCGCGGCTGCGCAGCGCGCGCTCCAGATCCAGGTTGAAGTCGGGCGCATCCACGCCGACGAACACGTCGGGACGCCATTGCAGCAGGCGCTCGCGCAATGCGTTGCGCATGCGCCGCAGCCGCGGGTACTCGCGCAGCACCTCGAGATAGCCGTTGACCGACAGCGCGTCGATCGTCCACCACGCATCGAAGCCCTGCGCGCGCATCGACGGGCCGCCGATGCCCGCCGCGTGCACGCGATCGGCCTGCGCGCCGATCCCCGCGAGGAGCGCCGCGGCGAGCACGTCGCCCGAGGCCTCGCCGGCCACCATGCCGAGCGCGAGCGACTCGCGGCGCGCGGGCTGCGCGGGCATCAGCGGACGATGCCGCGGCTCACGCGCTCGAGGAAGCCGGCGAGCAGCGCGAGATCGAGCGCCGCCGCCGGCGCGTCGGCCGCGGAATCGCGTTCGAGTTCGTCCTGCCGTTCGCGCAGCGCCGCGATCGCCTGCTGCAGCGTCAGGCCGCTGCGGTACAGCGTGCGGTAGGCCCGGCGTATCGTCTCGATGCGCTCGGCGGAAAAGCCGCGGCGTCGCAGTCCCTCGGAGTTGATGCCGTGCGCGGCCGCCGTGTTGCCCGAGACCGTCACGTACGGAGGGATGTCGTGCAGGACCACGGTGCCGGTTGCCGTCATCGCGTGCGCGCCGATCTTGCAGAACTGGTGGACCTGCGAGGCGCCGCCGAGGAAGGCCCAGTCGCCGATCTCGACGTGGCCGCCGAGGTTCGTGCTGTTGGCGAAGATCGTATGGCTGCCGACGACGCAGTCGTGCGCCACGTGCACGTAGGCCATGATCCAGTTGTCGTCGCCGATGCGCGTGACGGTGCGGTCCTGCACGGTGCCGCGGTTCAGCGTGACGCATTCGCGGATCGTGTTGCCGTCGCCGATCTCGAGCCAGGTCTGCTCGCCGGCGTATTTCTTGTCCTGCGGATCGGCGCCGATCGACGCGAAAGGGAAGATCCGGTTGTCGGCGCCGATCGTCGTGTTGCAGTGGACGACGACGTGCGCGCCGATGCGCGTGCGCGCGCCGATGCGAACCTGCGGGCCGATCACCGCACAAGGTCCGATCTCGACGCCTTCGTCGAGATGCGCGCCCGGATCGACGAACGCGCTCGGATGCACGCTCGTCATTGCGCCGGCTGCGCCGCCTCGGCCGGCGCGATCTCGCGCAGCGTGCACATCAGCTCGGCCTCGGCGGCGACCTGTCCGTCGACGGTGGCCTTGCCGGCATATTTCCAGATCGAGCGCGCGATGCGCACGATCTCCACCTCGAGGCGCAGCTGGTCGCCGGGAACGACCGGACGCTTGAAGCGCGCGCTGTCGATGCCGACGAAGTAGTAGACCGAGCGCGCGTCGGAGGTGCGCCCCATCGTCTGGAACGAGAGGATTCCGGCCGCCTGCGCGAGCGCTTCGATCTGCAGCACTCCCGGCATCACCGGGTAATGCGGGAAGTGCCCGAGGAAATACGGTTCGTTGATCGTCACGTTCTTGATCGCGACGATCCGCTTGCCGAGTTCCAGCTCGACCACGCGGTCGACCAGCAGCATGGGGTAGCGATGCGACAGGTGTTCGAGGATCGCGTGGATGTCGAGCACGGTCATTCGTCGGTCCTGTGGTTGTTCGTCGTTGCCCGCCGACGCGCGCGCGCCTGCGGAAGACGGCGCACCAGCGCGGCCGCCTTCTCCCAGTCGGCATTGTCCATCAGCGGAAACACGCCGGAGTAGAAGCCGGGCCGGCGAATCGAACGGGTGACGAGACTCATCGCCGAGATCGTGACGTCGTCGCAGATCTCGAGATGGCCGAGGATGCCCGCGCCGCCGCCGATGCGGCAGCGCCGCCCGATGCGCGCGCTGCCGGCGATGCCGACGCAGCCGGCGATCGCCGTGCGCTCTCCGATGCGCACGTTGTGCGCGACCTGGATGAGATTGTCGAGCTTGCAGCCGCTGTCGATGACCGTGTCGTCGAGCGCGCCGCGATCGATCGCACAGTTCGCCCCGATCTCGACCGCATCGCCGATGACGACGCGGCCCAGTTGCGGGATCTTCTCCCAGCCGGCGCCGGTGTCCACGAAGCCGAAGCCGTCGGCGCCGATGACGGTGCCGGGAAACACTTCGCAGTCGCGCCCGAGCACGCAGTCGTGCTCGATGACGACGCGCGGATGCAGGCGCGTTCCGGCGCCGATGCCGGTGCCCGCGCCCACGTGCGCTGCGGCCTCGACGAGCGCGCCGTCGCCGATCGTCGCGCCGTCGTCGATGGTGGCGAAGGCGCCGACGTGCACGTCGCGGCCCAGGCGCACCGAGGCGCCGATCGCCGCCGTCGGATGCACGCCCGCCGCCGGGCGCGGAACGAGGCGCGGCGCGACGTGGCGGGCGATCGCGGCGAAACTGCGCTGCGCGTCGTCGCTCTCGAGCAGCGCTGCCTGCGCGGCCACGCGATCGGCGAGCGCGGGCCCGACGACGACCGCACCGGCGCGCGTGGCCTGCGCCGCCGGCGCCATGCGGGCCGAGGCGAGAAAGGCGAGATCTTCGGGGCCGGCCGCTTCGAGGCTGGCCAGCGAATGCAGCCGTAGCGATGGGTCGCCGCGGACGAGCCTCGCGCCGCCGAGCCTGGCCAGCTCGCCGAGGCTCAGCGGCGGATCGAGCCGGCGCACGGCGGCCTCACCGCTTCTCAGGGCTTGCCGTTGGTGAGCGCGCGCAGCACCTTGTCGGTGATGTCGACCCGCGGGCTCGCGAAGACCGCCTCCTGCAGGATGATGTCGTACTTCTCCTGCTCGGCGATCTGCTTGATCACGCGATTGGCCTTGTCGATCACCTGCGCCAGTTCCTCGTTGCGGCGCTGGTTCAGGTCTTCGCGGAACTCGCGCTGGCGGCGTTGGAAGTCTTTCTCGAGGTCGGAGAACTCGCGCTGGCGGCGCAGGCGATCGGCGTCGCTCATCACCGCCGAATCGCGCTCGAGCCGCTCGCCCAGCGCCTTGAGCCGCGCACCCATGTCCTGCAATTCCTTGTCGCGCTTGCTGAACTCCTGCTCGAGCTTCTGCTGCGCCGACTTCGCCGGACCGGCATCGCGCAGGATGCGTTCGGTGTTCACGAAGCCGATCTTCGTCGCTTCCTGCGCGACGGCCGGTGCGCACGCGACGGCGAGCGCGCACGCGGCAAGCCAACCGAAGAACTTCATCCGGCGCTTCCTGTCTCGATGAGTGGCACGAATTGTCGCATAGCGCCGGCTCCTAGAACCCGGTGCCGATCTGGAACTGCAGCCGCTGGGTGCGATCGCCTTCGCGCTTGCGCAGCGGCGCGGCGATGCTGAGCTTCAGCGGCCCGATCGGCGACAGCCAGGTCAGCCCGATGCCGGTGGAGTAGCGCAGGTCGCCCAGGCTCACTGTCTCGCCCTGCGGGAACACGGTGCCGGCGTCCAGGAAGACGAAGGAGCGGATCGTGCGGTCGTGGCCGGTGCCGGGCAGCGGGAAGATGAATTCGGCGCTGCCGACCAGGCGCGTCTGCCCGCCCAGCGGGACCAGCCGGGTGCCGCCTGCCAGCGTGGTCTCCAGTTCCTTCGGCCCCAGCGAGCTGGGGTAGTAGCCGCGCACCGAACCGATGCCGCCCGCGTAGAAGTTCTTGAAGATCGGATAGGGCTCGCCGCCGAAGCCGCGCCCGACGCCGAGGTCGCCGTTCAGCGCGAAGGTGTAGTCGCGCCCGAGCGGGTAGTACCACTGATGCAGGTAGGTGGCGCGCCAGTAGCGCAATTCGGCCACCGGCATCGTGACTTCGAGGTTCGCCGTCTGCACGCGTCCGCGCGTGGGCACGATCGCGCTGTCGCGGCTGTCGCGCGCCCAGCCGATGTTGGCGAGCCACGCGGTGCTCGACGTTCCGAAGTCGTCGACGAACTGCTGGTAGCGCACCGGCGGCCGCGCGCCGAGCCGGACGTCGTTGCGCTCGAAGGTAGTGCCCAGGCTGATCCGGTCGAACTCGGTGTACGGGATTCCGAAGCGCAGGCCGACGCCGCTCGCGCGCGTGCGGTAGTCGCCCAGCCCGAGCTCGTCGGCGTTGAAGCTGCGCGTGTACAGGTCGAACGAGCGGCTGATGCCGTCGGGCGTGAAATAGGGGTCGGTGTACGAGACGACGATCGTGCGCGACAGCCGGCTCGTGTTCACGTCGAGCGCGAGCGACTTCCCGGTGCCGAGGAAGTTCTGCTGCACGATCGAGCCCGACAGGATGATCTTGTCGGTGCTCGAGAAACCGATGCCCAGCGTGATGTTGCCGGTGGGCCGTTCGGTGACGACGACCTCCAGGTCGACCTGGTCGGGGGCGCCGGGCACCGGGCGCGAGTCGATGCGCACCTCGGTGAAATAGCCGAGCCGGTCGATGCGCTCGCGCGACAGGCGGATCTTCTCGGCGTCGTACCAGGCGTCCTCGAACTGGCGCAGCTCGCGGCGGATGACCTCGTCGCGCGTGCGCAGGTTGCCGGCAATGTCGATGCGGCGCACGTACACGCGGCGCCCCGGATCGACCAGGATGTCGAAGGCCACCTCGCGCTTGTCGCGATCGATGTCGGGCACCGCGTTCACGTTGGCGAAGGCGTAGCCGAGCGCGCCGAGCCGCTCGGAGATGCGCTTCGTCGAATCGCTCAGCTTGCTGCCGGAGAACACGTCGCCGGGCTTTAGTTCGACGAGCTTCTTGAACTCTTCCTCGCGACCGAGCAGCTCGCCGCCGAAGCGCACCTGCGAGACGCGGAACTGCTCGCCTTCGTGGACGTCGATCGTGATCTCGACGCTTTCCTTGTCGGGCGAGATCGACACCTGCGTGGACTCGATCGCGAACTCGAGATAGCCGCGATCGAGATAGAACGAGCGCAGCGATTCGAGGTCGCCGGCGAGCTTCTCGCGCGCGTACTGGTCGTTCTTCGAGTACCAGGTGAACCAGCCCGGCGTGGTCAGGCGCATCTCGTCGAGCAGTTGCTTGTCGGTGTAGGCCTTGTTGCCGACGAAGCGGATTGCCGTGATGCGCGCGTTCTGCCCTTCCTCGATGGCCAGCGTGATGCCGACGCGGTTGCGCTCGAGCGGCGTGACGGTGGACGTGACCTCCACGCCGTACTTGCCGCGCGCGAGGTACTGGCGCTTCAGCTCCTGCTCGGCGCGCTCGAGCACGGCGCGGTCGAAGATGCGCGATTCGGCCAGGCCCTGGTCGCGCAGCGCCTTGCGCAGCGTTTCCTTGTCGAATTCCTTGGCGCCGGTGATGTCGATCGACGCGATCGCCGGTCGTTCCTCCACGTGCACGACGAGCACGTCGCCCTCGGCCTCGAGCCGCACATCGCGGAAGAATCCGGTGGCGAACAGCGCCTTGACGGCCTCGCTCGCCTTCTCGTCGGTCATCGTGTCGCCGACCCGAACCGGCAGGTAGCTGAAGACGGTGCCCGGCTCGGTGCGCTGGACGCCTTCCACGCGGATGTCGCGGATCGTGAAGGGTTCGAAAGCGGCGGCGACGACGGGAAGTACCGCCAGCAGCAGAACAGCCAGCGCCCGTTGCGCCGCACCCGGCTTGCGCCCCGGTCGGCGTCGAGCGAGATGCATTCGTTCAGGAACCGATCAACCGAGTGAAATCGTTGAACAGCGCGACCGCCATCATCATCATGATGATGGCGAGGCCGGCCTTCTGCGTGACCGCCATGAAGCGCTCGGACAGCGGCCTGCCCTTGAGCGCTTCGAGCGCGTAATATACCAAATGACCCCCGTCGAGAACGGGGATCGGCAGCAGATTCAGCACGCCCAGGCTGATGCTGATCAGCGCGAGAAAGCTCAGGTACGCGAGCCATCCCACGCGCACCGTCTGCCCCGCCAGATCGGCGATCGTCACCGGCCCGCTCAGGTTGCGCAGCGACAGCTCGCCGGTGAGCATCTTGCCCATCATCCGCAGCGAGAACGCCGACATCTCCCAGGTCTGGCGCGCCCCGTAACCGACAGCCTCGAGCGGCCCGAAGCGTACCGTCTGCATGGCGAGCCGATCCTGCAGTCCGGCGCCGATGCGGCCGACGCCCTCCTGCTGCTCGGGCGTCACCGACAGCGTGACCTCGGCGCCGTCGCGCAGCACGCGAAAACGAAGCGGCTGTCCGGCGCTGGCCTGCACCGATTCGATGACCTGCGCGGCACGCTCGATCGGCTTGCCGTCGATCGCGCGGATCAGGTCGCCCGCGCGCAGGCCGTCGCGCTCGGCCGCGCCGCCGGCGACCAGCCTGCCGATCGTGACGTCGCCGGCAGCGATGCGCAGCCCCAGCGTGCCGAGGAAATCGCGCTCGACCTCGTCGGCCGGCAGCCCGCTCGCGTCGAGCTGCACGGAGCGCCGCTCGCCGTCGCGCTCGACAACGAGCGAAGCGGGCCGGTGCTCGATCACCGGCTCGAGCAGCGCCAGGCGCAGATCGTTCCACGACCGCACGACGGTGCCGTCGGCTTCGAGCACGCGATCCCGGGCCTGCAGATGCGCCGCCGCCGCCGCGGTGCCCGGCGCTGGAGCGTCGATCAGCGCGGCCGGCTCCTGCATGCCGATCCATCCCATCGCCGCGTACAGCGCGATGGCGAGCAGGAAGTTCGCCAGCGGCCCGGCGACGACGATCGCCGAGCGCTGCAGCAGCGACTTGCGGGTGAAGGCGCGCGGCAGGTCGGACGGCGCGATCGGCCCGCAGTCGGGGTCGCGCTCGTCGAGCATGCGCACGTAGCCGCCCAGCGGGATCGATGCAATCGCCCATTCGGTGCGATCGGGCCCGGAGCGCCAGCGCAACAGCGGCCGGCCGAAGCCGATCGAGAAGCGCAGCACCTTCACGCCGCACCAGCGGGCGACCAGGTAGTGGCCCAGTTCGTGCACGAAGATGAGCAGCGTGAGCGCCGCGAGGAACGCGACGATCGTCTGGAGCGTGTTCATGCAGGGCACCTCCCGAGGCGGTCGCGGGCGAGCGCGCGCGCCTCTGCGTCGATGGCGAGGACTTCGTCGATCGTGGCGCCCGCCTGGCGCTCGCCAACCGCGTGCAGCACGGCTTCGGTGATCGCGGCGATGTCGGTGAAGCGGATCGCGCGCTCGAGAAACGCCGCCACCGCGATCTCGTTGGCCGCGTTCAGGATGCAGGGCGCCGCGCCGCCGGCGGCCAGCGCCTCGCGCGCCAGGCGCAGGCAGGGAAAGCGCTGCGCATCGGGCGCTTCGAATTCGAGGCGACCGATCGCCACGAGGTCAAGCGGCGCCACGCCGCTGTCGATGCGATCGGGATGCGCGAGCGCCTGCGCGATCGGGGTGCGCATGTCGGGGTTGCCCATCTGCGCGAGCACGGAGCCGTCCTCGTACTCGACGAGCGAATGCACGATGCTCTGCGGATGCACGAGCACGTCCAGCCGCGAGGCGGCGACGCCGAACAGATGGAAAGCCTCGATCAGCTCGAGCCCCTTGTTCATCATCGTGGCCGAATCGACCGAGATCTTCCGGCCCATCGACCATTTCGGATGCGCGCAGGCCTGCTCGGGGGTGACGTCGCCCATCTGCTCGAAGCTCGCGCGGCGAAAGGGTCCTCCCGAGGCGGTGAGCACGATGCGGCGCACGCCGTGGCAGCCGCCGCCGGCCCGGCCCGCGGAGGGCAGGCACTGGAACACCGCGTTGTGCTCGCTGTCGATCGGCAGCACGGTCGCCCCGCCTTCGCGACAGGCGCGCAGGAAGACCTCGCCGGCCATCACCAGCGACTCCTTGTTCGCCAGCAGGATGCGCTTGCCCGCGCGCGCCGCGGCGATCGTGGGCGCCAGTCCGGCGGCGCCGACGATCGCCGCCATCACCGTGTCCACCTCTTCGTGCGCCGCCACCTCGGCGAGCGCCGACGGCCCGCCCAGCACTTCGGTGTCGAGGCCTTCGGCGGCGAGGCGATCGGACAGCCGGCGCGCCGCCGGCTCGTCGGCCAGCGCCGCATAACGCGGCGCATGGCGCAGGCACTGCTCGTACAGCGCGTCGTCGCGGCGCTGCGCGGCCAGCGCGAACACGCGATAGCGATCGGGGTGGCGCGCGACGACGTCGAGCGTGCTGCGGCCGATCGAGCCGGTGGCGCCGAGGATCGTGAGCGACTGCATGGCGGCCGATTATCCCAGCAGGCGGTGCAGCAGCATGGCGGCAGGCATCACGGGAACGAGCGCGTCGATGCGGTCGAGCACGCCGCCGTGGCCGGGCAGCACGGTGCCGCTGTCCTTCACGCCCGCCTGGCGCTTGAGCAGCGACTCGTGCAGATCGCCGACGATCGACAACGCGGCGAGCGCGACCAGCACGACGACGGCGACCGGTGCGGTCCACGCGTCGACCAGCCGCGCCGGCAACGTCGACGACAGCGAAGGACTTGCCGCCGCCGCCAGCCCGAGCACGGCCACGGCGGCCGCGCCGCCGAGCGCGCCTTCCCAGCTCTTGCCGGGGCTGATCGACGGCGCGAGCTTGCGGCGCCCGAGGGCACGGCCGACGAAATACGCGGCGATGTCGGCCACCCAGACGATGGCCATCGCCGCAAGCAATGCGAGCGGCCCGAGCGCGCGCAGCGCCACCAGCGCGACCCAGCAGGCGAGCAGCCAGCCCGCGGCGAGCGCCAGGCCGCCGCCGCGCGCGTCGCGTGCGCGCAGGTGCATCGGACCGAGGCACAGCCAGGCGAGCGTGGCTGCCGCGCACACGGCGAGCACGAAGGACGGCGGCCAGCCGGCGGTTTCGCGCCAGGCGAGCAGCGCGATTCCGGCCAGCGCGAGCGCGGCGGCCGCGCCGCCCGCGGCGCGCGGGCCGGCGAGCAGGCGCGTCCATTCCCAGGCCGCGGCGGCCAGGAAGACGAGCGTGACCGCACCCCAGACCCAGGAATCGAAGAAGAAGATCGGAGGCAGCAGGATCGCCAGCAGCACCAGGGCGGTGGCGACTCGCTTGCCGAGCATCGCGGCGACCGGCGGTTCAGCGTGAAGACGCAGGCGCGGGCATGCGCTCAGCCCGCTTCGGCGGCAGAGACCTGCTCGCTGGTGCGGCCGAAGCGGCGCTCGCGCCGGCGAAACGATTCGATCGCGCGATCGAGCGCCGCGGCGTCGAAATCGGGCCAGAAGGTGTCGGTGAAGTACAGCTCGGTGTAGGCGAGCTGCCACAGCAGGAAGTTGCTGATGCGCTGCTCGCCGCCGGTGCGCACGAACAGATCGGGCTCCGGCGCATAGGCGAGCGCCAGGTGCGGCGACAGCGCCTGCTCGCCGATGCGGTCGGGGTCGCCGGCCAGCTCGGGCTGCGCGCGCAGCATCGACTGCACCGCCTGGAGGATGTCCCAGCGGCCGCCGTAGTTCGCCGCGATCGTCAGCGTCAGGCGCCGGTTGGCGGCGGTGCGCGCCTCGGCCTGCGTGATCAGCTTGCGCAGGCCCGGCTCGAAGGCCGAGAGATCGCCAACGACGCGCAGCCGGATGCCGTTGGCGCGCAGCTGGGCAACCTCGCGCTCGAGCGCACTGACGAACAGCCGCATCAGCAGCGAGACCTCGTCGGCCGGCCGGCGCCAGTTCTCGGAACTGAACGCGAACAGCGTGAGGAACTCGACGCCGCGCAGCGCGCAGGCCTCGACGGTGGCGCGCACCGCTTCGACGCCCCTGGCATGACCGGCCACGCGCGGCAGGCGCCGCTGCGTTGCCCAGCGCCCGTTGCCGTCCATGATGATCGCGATGTGCCGCGGCACATCGCGCGCACGCGGCACGGTGATCGTGGTGCTCGAAACGGGAGTCATCGAAGCGCGCGGCGTAAGGTGAAACCTGAGGTGCGACGGATCAGACCGTCATGATCTCGCGCTCCTTGACGTCGAGGATCTGGTCGATCTCGACGACGAAGCGGTCGGTGAGCTTCTGGATCTCGTCGACGGCGCGCCGCTCGTCGTCCTCGGAGATCTCCTTGTCCTTGACGAGCTTCTTCAGGTGCTCGTTGGCGTCGCGGCGCAGGTTGCGCACGGCGACCTTCGCCTGCTCGCCCTCGTGCTTGACGACCTTCGTCAGCTCGCGCCGGCGCTCTTCGGACAGCGGCGGCATCGGCACGCGGATGAGGTCGCCGCTGGTGGAAGGATTCAGGCCGAGGTCGGACTCGCGAATGGCCTTGTCGACGACCTGGACCATCTTCTTCTCCCACGGCTGCACACCCAGCATGCGCGCATCCAGCACCGTGACGTTCGCCACCTGGCCGATCGGCACCGACGTGCCGTAGTAGTCGACGTGGATGTGGTCGAGCAGCCCGGCGTGCGCGCGGCCCGTACGCACCTTGGCGAGACCGGTGCGCAACGACTCGATCGACTTCTGCATCTTCTGCTCGGCCGATTGCCGGATTTCCGCAATGCTCATGATTCCTCCGCACAACGGTGCGCGCGCGTCGCGCCGGCGAGGCGGCGCAATGCGCGCACGGATTCACACATGGACCAGCGTGCCTTCGTCGTCGCTGCACAGGGCGCGCTGCAGCGCCCCTTCGCCGAGGATCGAGAAGACCTTGATCGGCAGCCTTCGATCGCGGCACAGCGCGAACGCGGTCGCGTCCATCACCTTCAGGTGCCGCGCGATCGCCTCGTCGAAGCTGATGCGCGCGAAGCGCTGGGCGGACGGATCGAGCATCGGGTCTGCGCTGTAGACGCCGTCGACCTTCGTCGCCTTGAGCACCACCTCGACGCCCATCTCGGCGCCGCGCAGCGCGGCGGCGGTGTCGGTGGTGAAGAACGGATTGCCGGTGCCTGCGGCGAAGATGACGACCTTGCCTTCCTCGAGATAGCGCAGCGCCTTCGGCCGGATGTACGACTCGACCACCTGCTCGATCTTCAACGCCGACTGCACGCGCGCGACCACGCCATGCTGGCGCAGCGCATCCTGCAGCGCGAGCGAATTCATCACCGTGGCGAGCATTCCCATGTAGTCGGCAGTGGCGCGGTCCATGCCGGCCGCGCCACCCGCGACGCCGCGGAAGATGTTGCCCCCGCCGATCACGATCGCCAGCTCGACGCCCATCGCGACGGCCGAGGCGATCTGCTCGACCATTCGCTGCAGGGTCTCGGCATTGATGCCGTAGGCGTCGTCGCCCATCAGCGCTTCGCCGGAGAGCTTGAGCAGCACGCGGCGATAGCGAAGCTGCGGGGCCGGCGCGCCGGCGACCGCACGGGCGGGTGCGCCCGCCACGACGGCGGGGCTGTCGTTCGAGCTCACGAACTCTCCTGAGGCGCTGCGGGCAGGCGCCGCCCGCGATTATGGGGCTTTTCCGGCGGCGGCCGCTGCCTGCGCGGCGACCTCGGCAGCGAAGTCGGACTGCCTGCGCTCGATGCCCTCGCCGACAACGAACAGGACGAACTGCGCGACCTGCGCGCCGCGCCCCTTCAGCAGCTGCTCGACCGTCTGCTTGTCGTCCTTGACGAAGGGCTGGCCGAGCAGCGTGACTTCCTTCAGGTACTTCTGCACCGCGCCGTCGACCATCTTCGCGACGATCTCCGGCGGCTTGCCGGGCTTGCCCTCGGCCTTCGCCTTCGCCTGTTCCTCGTCGGCCTTCTGCTGCGCGATCGAGCGCTCGCGCTCGACGTCGGCCGCCGGAACGCCCTCGCGCGACAGCGCCTTCGGCTTGCTCGCCGCGATGTGCATCGCGAGGTCGCGCGCCAGCGCGTCGTCGCCGCCGACCAGGTCGACGAGCACGCCGATCTTCGAGCCGCCGTGCACGTAGGAGGCGAGCCGCCCCTTCGCCTGCACGCGCGCGAAGCGGCGCACCGTGATGTTCTCGCCGATGCGGCCGACCAGCGCCGTGCGCACCTGCTCGGCCGTTCCGCCGTCGATCGACAGCCGCATGAGCGCATCGACGTCGGCCGGCGCCTGCATGCCTGCGCGCTCGGCCAGCGTACGCGCGAAGGCGAGGAAGTCGTCGTTCCTGGCAACGAAATCGGTTTCGCTGTTGACCTCGACCAGCGCGCCGAGCTTCGCGTCGTCGGCGATCCACAGCGCGACGACGCCTTCGGCCGCCACGCGCGTGGCCGCCTTGCTCGCCTTGTTGCCCAGCTTCACGCGCAGGATTTCCTCAGCGCGGGCGAGATCGCCCGCAGCCTCGGCCAGCGCCTTCTTGCACTCCATCATCGGCGCGTCGGTCTTCTCGCGCAGTTCCTTGACCATGCTGGCGGTGATCGCCGTCATCGCTCCACTCCTTGCATTGCTGCCTGCTTCCGCCTGGCCGTGCCCAGCCGCGCGCGCTCCGGCGCTCACTCTTCGCTCATTCTTCCCCTTCCAGCTCGACGAACTCTTCCTCGTCGGCGGCGCTCTTGGTGATTTCCTGCAGCACCGCTGCACGGCCTTCGAGGATGGCGTCGGCCGCGCCACGCGCGTACAGGCGGATCGCCTTGCCGGAGTCGTCGTTGCCCGGAATGACGTGATCGATGCCGATCGGCGAATGATTGCTGTCGACGACGGCGACGATCGGGATGCCCAGCTTGTTCGCCTCGGTGACCGCGATGCGATGGAAGCCGACGTCGATGACGAACATCGCGTCGGGCAGCGCCGCCATTTCCTTGATGCCGCCCAGGCTCTTCTGCAGCTTGTCCAGCTCGCGCTGGAACAGCAGCGATTCCTTCTTCGACATGCGCTCCATGCCGCCTTCGGCCACGGTGGCTTCCATGTCCTTCAGGCGCTTGATCGACGTCTTGACGGTCTTGAAGTTGGTGAGCATGCCGCCGAGCCAGCGCTGGTCGACATAGGGCATGCCGGCGCGCTGCGCCTCCTCGGCGAGGATCTCGCGCGCCTGGCGCTTGGTGCCGACGAACAGCACCGTGCCGCGATTGGCGGCAAGCTGGCGCAGGTACTTCATCGCCTCGTCGTACTGGGCGAGCGTCTTCTCGAGATTGAAGATGTGGATGCGGTTGCGGTGGCCGTAGAGCCAGGGCGCCATCCGGGGATTCCAGAACCGTGTCTGGTGGCCGAAGTGCACTCCGGCCTCGAGCATTTGCCGCATGGAAACGGACATGACAGACTCCGATAGGGTTGGGTCCGACGCATCGCCGTAGACCGCCCGCTGCCGAAGCCGGTTCGCAGGACGGCACCCTCGATCGACGATGCGCGCGATTTGCCGCGGACGCGGACGGATTGACATTGCCGCGCCGGGCGAAGCCTATAATTCTAGCATGGCAGTGATCCTGAAGTCCGCCCCCCAAATCGCGAAGATGCGCGTCGCCGGCCGTCTCGCCGGCGAAGTCCTCGACTACATCACGCCCTTCGTGAAGGCGGGCGTCACCACCGACGAACTGGACCGTCTTTGCCACCGGTACATGACCGAAGTGCAGGGAACGGTGCCGGCGCCGCTGAATTACGCGCCGCCCGGCTACTCGCCGTACCCGAGATCGATCTGCACTTCGGTGAACCACCAGGTCTGCCACGGCATTCCCGGCGAGCGCGTGCTGAAGAACGGCGACATCCTGAACATCGACATCACGGTGATCAAGGACGGCTACCACGGCGACACCAGCCGCATGTTCCTGATCGGCGAACCGTCGGTGGCCGCGCGCCGGCTGTGCCGCGTCACTTTCGAGTGCATGTGGATCGGCATCGACCAGGTGCGTCCGGGAGCCACGCTGGGCGACATCGGTCACGCCATCCAGAAGCACGCCGAGGCGAGCGGCTATTCGGTCGTGCGCGAGTTCTGCGGACACGGCATCGGCGAGCGCTTCCACGAGGAGCCGCAGGTGCTGCACTACGGCCGGCCCGGCGTGGGCGAGACGCTGCGTCCGGGGATGATCTTCACGATCGAACCGATGATCAATGCCGGACGCCGCGAGGTGCGCGAGCTCGCCGACGGCTGGACCATCGTCACCAAGGACCACAGCCTGTCGGCGCAATGGGAACACATGGTCCTCGTCACCGAGACGGGCCACGAGATCCTCACGATGTCCGCGGGCGCCCCGCCCCGTCCGGAACCGCTGCCGTCGGCAGCGTGAGCCCGCCCGAGCCTGCCGCGGCGAAGGCGGCGCATCGGGCGCCGCCGGCGCTGCGCGCGCCCGGGGAGATCCGTGACGACTACGGCCGCGCGCGTGCCGCGGCAATCGCGCGCTTTCGCGCGCTCCCCGATCCCGATGCGCTCGCCCGCGCGCTGACCGCGGCCACCGACCGGGCGCTGCGCGAATTGTGGCGGCTGCACGCACCCGGATGCCCGGCTTCGCTGGTCGCGGTCGGCGGCTACGGCCGGCGCGAGCAGTTCCCGCACTCGGACGTCGACCTGATGGTGCTGACCACCGGCGCGCTCGAGCCGTCGACGGCCGCGCGCATCGAGACTTTCATCGGCGCGTGCTGGGACTGCGGACTGCCGATCGGCCACAGCGTGCGCAGCATCGACGAATGCGTGGCCGAGGCGCTGGCCGACGTCACCGTGCAGACCAGCCTGCTCGAACTGCGCTGGCTCGCCGGCAGCCGCCGGCGATGCGCCGAGGCGCTCGCGCGGCTGCGCGCCGTCCTCGACCCGGCGGCGTTCTTCTCGGCCAAGCTGGTCGAGATGCGTCAACGGCACGCGAAGTACGACGACACCCCGTACAGCCTCGAGCCCAACACCAAGGAAAGTCCCGGCGGCCTGCGCGACCTGCAGGTGCTCGTATGGATCGCGCGGGCCGCGGGCCTCGGCCGGCGCTGGCGCGAACTGGCGGCGCGCGGGCTCATCACCGCCCGCGAGGCGGCGCAGCTGCGCCGCAACGAGCGGCGGCTCAAGCGCATCCGCGCCGCGCTGCACATCGTGGCCGGCCGGCACGAGGACCGGCTCGTCTTCGACCTGCAGGCGCAGGTGGCACGTTCGCTGGGCATGGGCGGCGAGGACGCGCGCCGCGCCTCCGAGGAGCTGATGCAGCGCTACTACTGGGCGGCCAAGGCGGTGGTACAGCTGAACACCATCGTGCTGCAGAACCTGCGCACGGCGATCTTCCCGCAGCACGATGCGCAGGGCGAGCCGATCGATGCGCTGTTCCGCAACGTGCACGGCCTGCTCGACGCGATCGACCCGTCGTGCTTCGAGCGCGAGCCGTCGTCGATCCTGCGCGCGTTCCGCACGATGCAGGCGCATCCCGAACTGGGCGGCATCGCCACGCCGACGCTGCGCGCGCTGTGGAACGCGCGCACGCGCATCGACACGGCGTTTCGCAGCGATCCGGCCAACCGCGCGCTGTTCCTGCAGATCCTGCAGGCGCCGCGCGGCATCACCCATGAGCTGCGCCGGATGAACCAGTGGTCGATCCTCGGCCATTACCTGCCGCCGTTCCGGCGCATCGTCGGGCGCATGCAGCACGACCTGTTCCACGTCTACACAGTGGACCAGCACATCCTGATGGTCGTGCGCAACCTGCGCCGCTTCACGATGCCAGAGCACGCGCACGAGTACCCGCTGTGCAGCGAACTGGTGGCCGGCTTCGCCCGGCCGTGGCTGCTGTACGTCGCCGCGCTCTTTCACGACATCGCCAAGGGCCGCGGCGGCGACCATTCGGCGCTCGGCCGCATCGATGCGCGCCGATTCTGTCGCGACCATGCGCTGAGCGACGAAGACAGCGCGCTCGTCGAGTTCCTCGTCCTGCATCACCTGACGCTGTCGTCGATCGCGCAGAAGCAGGATCCGGGCGACCCTGCGGTGGTGGCGCGCTTCGCCGAACTGGTGGGCAACGAGCGCCGGCTGGTCGCGCTGTACCTGCTCACGGTCGCCGACATCCGGGGCACCAGCCCGAAAGTATGGAACGCGTGGAAAGGCAAGCTGCTCGAGGACCTGTTCTTCGCCACGCGCCGGGCGCTGCAGGGGCAGGCGCCGTCCGCGCACACGCGCGTCGAGGCGGTGCGGCGCGACGCGGCGCGCGTGCTCGCGCTCTACGGGCTGCAAGAGGCACATTACGCGCGCTTCTGGCAGCAGCTCGACGTGCCCTATTTCCTGCGTCACGAGGCGCAGGACATCGCCTGGCACGTGCGGGCGCTATACGCGCACGTCGACACGCGCACGCCGATCGTGCGCTCGCGGCTGTCGCCGGTCGGCGAGGGTTTCGAGGTCGTCGTCTACCTGCCCGACCAGCCCGACCTGTTCGCCCGCATCTGCGGCTACTTCGACAGCCGGCGGCTGTCGGTGCTCGAGGCGCGCATCCACACCACGCGCCACGGATACGCGCTCGACACCTTCGTGCTGGTCGATCCGGACGCGCCGGCCCAGGGCAGCGACGCGCTGCGCAGGGTGCAGGAGGAACTGGCGCAGCGGCTCGCCAAGCGCGCCCCACTCGCCCCGCCGGTCGAGGGCCGCAGCTCGCGCCGCTCCCGGCATTTCCCGATCGAACCCTCGGTGGAGCTGCAGGCCGACGAGCGGGGACAGCGCTTCCTGCTGTCGATCGTGGCCAACGACCGCACCGGCCTGCTCTACCGGATCGCCCGCGTGCTCGCGCACTACCGGATCAACGTGCAGACCGCGCGCATCACCACGCTGGGCGAGCGCGTTGAGGACGTGTTCCTGATCGACGGCGAGGCGCTCGGCCGCCCGCGCGAAGCGCGGCAGTTTCAGGGGGAGCTGTTGGGGGCGTTGCGGGTTTGAGAGGAAGTGAAGGGTGAAGGGTACCCTTCACCCTTCACTGCCCACTCCAGCACCAGCCGCACCGACTCCATCGCGCCGTCGAGCACGCGGCGGATCCCTTCGAGCGAGATCGCGTTGCGGCTCGTGCCCTTGCCCGCGGCGTGGTTCGCGACGACGCACAGCGCAGCGTACGGCAGCTCGAGTTCGCGCGCGAGCGCGGCCTCGGGCATTCCGGTCATGCCGACGATGCAGCAGCCGTCGCGCTCGAGCCGCGCGATTTCGGCCGCGGTCTCGAGCCGCGGCCCCTGCGTGCAACCGTAGGTCGCGCCGTCGATTAGCGCGCGCTGCGCGCGCTCGCCGGCGTCGAGCAGCCTGCGGCGCGTCTGCGCGTCGTACGGCTCGGTGAAATCGATGTGCGTGACCGGTTGCTCGGTGCCCTCGAAATAGCTGCCGTGGCGGCCGCTCGTGTAGTCGATGATCTGGTCCGGCACGACGAGCGCTCCGGGGCCGCAGTCGCCGCGGATGCCGCCGACGGTGGCCACCGCGATCACGCGCTCGACGCCGACCTCCTGCAGCGCCCAGATGTTGGCGCGATAGTTGATCTCGTGCGGCGCGATCGTGTGCCCGTAGCCGTGGCGCGCGAGGAAGACGATCGGCTTGCCGTCGATGTGGCCGAAGGTCAGCGCACACGACGGGTCGCCGAAAGGCGTTCGCACCACTTCGCGGCGCGCGTCGCGCAGCCCCGGCAGGCGGGCGAGTCCGGTACCGCCGATGATCGCAAGCATCCGTTCAGTTCTCCGTTCCGGGCGCCGCCATTCGCAGCAGCGCCGCTTCGTCCAGCACGGGAATGCCCAGCTCGTGCGCACGCGCGAGCTTGCTGCCGGCGGCCTCGCCGGCGACGACGAAATCGGTCCTGCGCGACACCGACGACGTCACCGAGCCGCCGTGGCGGCGGATCCATTCGTGCGCCTCTTCGCGCGACATCGTCGGCAGCGTTCCGGTGACGACGAAGCTGCGCCCGGCGAGCGCCGAGTCGGCCGGTGCGGCGGTCGTCGCCGCTTCGTTCGCGGCGCGCGGCCATTCGATTCCCGCGGCGAGCAGCGCGGCGACCGCGTCGCGATTGTGCGGCTCGCCGAAGAAGCGCTGCACGCTGGCGACGATCTCCGGACCGACGCCCTCGAGCGGCACCGGCTGCGGCGCTTCGCCGCGCGCGCGCCGGCGCACGTTCTCCTTCTGCACGGCCGCCTTGCGCGCGGCGAGCGCGCTCCAGTCTTCGCGCAGCAGCGCGTCGACGTCGCCGTAGTGCGCAGCGAGCACGCGGGCCACCTCCTCGCCGACGTGACGGATGCCCAGCGCGAACAGGAAACGCGCGAAGCTCGTGTGTCGCGAGCGATCGATGGCGGCAACCAGGTTGGCCGCCGATTTCTCACCCATCCGCTCGAGCGCGGCGAGCGTAGGCACGTCGAGCGCATACAGGTCGGCCGGCGCTCGCACCCGCCCGCTGTCGACCAGTTGCTCGACGATGCGCTCGCCCAGGCCGTCGATGTCCATCGCGCGGCGCTGCGCGAAGTGCAGCAGCGCCTGCTTGCGCTGCGCCGGGCAGTACAGGCCCGCCACGCAGCGCGCGTCGGCCTCGCCCTCCTCGCGCACGACCGCCGAATCGCAGACCGGGCAGCGCGTCGGCATCCGGAAGGCGCGCCGCGGCGAACCGGGTTCGCGGCTCTCGACCAGCGCGCGCACGACCTCGGGAATGACGTCGCCCGCACGCCGCACGACGACCCGATCGCCGATCAGCAGGTCCTTGCGCCGGATCTCGTCCTCGTTGTGCAGCGTCGCGCTGGCGACGGTGACGCCGCCGACGAACACCGGACGCAGGCGGGCCACCGGGGTGAGCTTGCCGGTGCGCCCCACCTGCACCTCGATGTCCTGCAGCTCGCTGATCGCTTCCTCGGCCGGAAACTTGTGCGCGATCGCGAAGCGCGGCGCGCGCGCGACCATGCCGATCGCGTCCTGCCAGCCGCGCCGGTCGACCTTGTAGACGACGCCGTCGATGTCGTAGGGCAATTGCGAGCGGCGCGCGAGCAGCGCGGCGTGGAACGCAAGCAGGCCCTCGACGTCGCGCGCGAGCGCGCGCTCGGCCGACACCGGAAAGCCGATCCCGGCGAACCAGTCGAGCAGCCCCGCCTGCGTGTCCGGCAGCGCCGCGGCGCGGACTTCGCCCAGTCCGTAGGCGAAGAAGCGCAGCGGCCGCCGCGCGCTGATCGACGGATCGAGCTGGCGCAGGCTGCCGGCGGCCGCGTTGCGCGGATTGACGAACTCGCGCTCGCCGGCCGCGCGCTGCCGCTCGTTGATCCGCTCGAAATCGCGCCGGTACAGCAGCACCTCTCCGCGCACCTCGAGCACGTCGGGCGCGACGCCCGCCAGCCTCAACGGAATTGCGCGGATCGTGCGCACGTTCGCCGTGACGTCCTCGCCGGTGCTTCCGTCGCCGCGCGTGGCTGCCCGCACCAGCTCGCCGCGCTCGTAGCGCAGCTCGATCGCGAGCCCGTCGTATTTCGGCTCCATCGCGTAGGCCAGCGAGTCGACCGGCAGTCCGAGTTCGCGCAGCCGGTCGCGCACGCGGCGGTCGAAGGCGCGCACTTCGTCGTCGTCCAGCGCGTTGGCCAGCGACAGCATCGGCACCGAATGCCGCACCGAAGCGAACGCGGCGCTCGGCGTGCCGGCCACGCGCTGCGTGGGCGAGTCGGCGACGACGAGCGTCGGGTCGTTGCGCTCCAGCTCCTGCAGCTCGCGGAACAGCCGGTCGTATTCGGCGTCGGGAACGCTCGGCGTATCGAGCACGTAGTACTCGTGGTCGTAGCGGGCGATCAGCTCGCGCAGCCGGGCTGCGCGCTCGCGCGGCGTCGGCGTCGGCACGGCGGTTCCGGGGAGGTCGTGCGCCCGGTGCGCGCTCAGTTGAACACCTTGCAGGCGAGGGTCGAGCCAGCCGGCAGCCCGATCGCTTCCAGCGACTCGTAGCGTTGCGCGAGCTGGCGGGCGATCTGCGCCAGCGAAGCCTGCGTCAGCGGCTTGCCGCTGTCGTCGACGAGGCGCGCGCCGAGGCGCTGCGCGCAGGCGCCCGCGGTCTGGACCATGCGCGCGAAGGGTTCGAGCGAGGCCGCGACGCGGGGCACGTCGAGCAGGAAAGTGAGCCGGCTCGGCGAATCGGAGAAGGCGAGCGTGAACAGCGGCTCGCCCTGCGGCCCGGGGCGAACGTAGCGGTGGCTGCCGCGCTCGACGAGCGCCAGCGCCGGCGCGAGCGCGGCGAGCTGCGCCGGGTCGACGGCCTCGGGCGCCTCGACGTTCACGCCGATCTGCACGTCGAGCTGCGCACAGGTGGAATCGAGGTCGCGCGCGCGGGCGAGCACCGAACCCATCGCCGGCGCGTCCAGCCGTGCCGGCAGCGTCTCGGCGATCGCCTGCACCGCGCTGACGAACTCGGAGAACTCCATCGCGTTCAGCGGACCGTTGCGGTTCGCCAGCAGGATGCCGACGCGCACGAGGTCGTAGCTGCGGCCCGCAGTCAGCGGCCCGAAAGCGTCGTCGGCCCTCGCGCGCGCATCGAAAGCGACCGGCTTGGACCCGGCGCGGCGAAAGCGCTGCGCGATGGCCAGCACCCGTTCGCCGGGCAGCCGGCTGGCGGGCACCAGCTCGATGATGCAGTCGCAGGCTTCCGACAGCGCGGGGCCGGCGGCGACCGGAGCGGTTGCCGCGGGCGCGGGCGGTGCTGCCCCCGGCGCGGGCGCCGGGGCCATCGGCGCGGACGGCGGGGCCATCGGCGCGGACGCCGGGGTCATCGACGCGGGCGCGGCGCTCGTCTGCGCGGCCGCCGCCGCCCCCGCGCGCGCCGCCGCCGGTTCGCGTCCGCCCTCTTCGCCGGCGCGCCCGGTGGCCGAGGTGAAGGCCGGCGCAGGCGAAGGCGACGGGGAAGCCGCCGACGCCGCTGGCGCCGACGCAGCCCCCGGGACCGAAGGCGATGCGCCGGACGCCGCGCCCGCCGCGACGCCTCCGCTGCCGGAGAAGCGCTCCTCACGCGGTCCGGGCGCGCGCTCTTCCCGCGCGCTCTCGCGCATGCGATCGATCGTCGCGGGCGTCGCTGCCGGCGCTTCGCCCGACTCGTCGTCGCCGCCCGACCACTGCGAAGCGCTCCGCGCTTCGCCGCCGTCCACCGCTGGACCGTCCCCCGCTGCCTCGAGACCGGCATCGAGCCGCGGCTCGCCGCTGCGCCGCCCGTTGCCCGCCGCGGCCTCGCGCCGGCCGGAACGGTCGGCGTGCCCCTTGTTGCCCGAGGCGCGCTCGCGCCCGAGCATGCGCCGCAGCGACTGCTGCCAGCGCGGCCACGTTCCCTGCCGCAGGTTGTAGGCGACGGCGATCGCGATCGCGACGACGAGAAGCAACAGCAGGCTGACGGCGAGGCTGCTCATGCGGCCTCCGCGTAGCGCGCCGCCGCGTCGAGATCGACCGCGACGATGCGCGAGACGCCGCGTTCCTGCATCGTGACGCCGACCAGCTGCTGCGCGAGTTCCATTGCGATCTTGTTGTGCGTGATGAACAGGAACTGCGTCTGGTCGGACATGCGCCGCACCATCTCGCAATAGCGCTCGGTGTTGGCGTCGTCGAGCGGTGCGTCGACCTCGTCGAGCAGGCAGAACGGCGCGGGGTTCAGCTGGAACAGCGCGAAGACCAGCGCGATGGCGGTGAGCGCCTTCTCGCCGCCCGAAAGCAGCTGGATCGACGTGTTTCGCTTGCCCGGCGGCTGCGCGAGCACCTGGATGCCGGCGTCGAGGATTTCGTCGCCGGTGAGGATCAGCCGCGCCTCGCCGCCGCCGAACAGCTCGGGGAACAGCTTCGCGAAATGACCGTTGACCGTGTCGTAGGTCTGCTGCAGCAGCTCGCGCGTTTCGCGGTCGATCTTGCGGATCGCGTCTTCGAGCGTGGCGATCGCCTCTTCGAGGTCGCTCGACTGCGCATCGAGAAAGCCCTTGCGCTCCTCCGCCTGCGCCAGCTCCTCGAGCGCGGCGAGGTTCACCGCGCCCAGCGCGGCGATCGCATTCGACAGCCGCGTGACCTCGCCCTGCAGCCAGGACGGGCGCGGCGCGTCGGCGAGCGAAGCGCGCAGCGCCTCGACCGCGGCTTCGTCGAGCCCGGCCTCGGCGAGCGATTGCGCGAACTGCTCGCGATTGAGCCGCGCCGCCTGCTCGTCGAGCTGCAGCTTGCCCAGGCGCTGGCGCAGCGGCTCCTGCGCGCGCTCGGCGACCAATCGCGCCTCCTCGCGCGCGCGCAGCGAATGGCCGAGATCGTCGAGCTGCGCGCGCGCCTGCGCGAGCGCCTGCTCGGCGACCGTGCGCGCCTCGAGCGCTTCCTGCAGCGCATGGCGCGCGCTGGCGTCGGTCAGCTCGTCGAGCTTCGCGCGCAGGCTCTCCCGTTCGGCCTGCGCCTGTTCGCCGAGCGCGATCGCCTGCTCGATCAGCGCATCGAGCCGCTCGATCGACGACTCGGCGGCGCGTACGGCGAACGACGCTTCCTGCGCTTCGCGCTCGTCGCGCCGCAGCGCCTCGCGACGCTCGCCGAGCGCGCGCTCGGCGTCCTCGAACGCAAGCTGCAGCGACTCGGCCTGTTCCTGGTGCTGTGCAAGCTCGGCATCGAGCGCCTCGAAGCGCTCGTTCTCGGCGGCGATCGTCGCCTCGTGCTCGTCGATGTGCGCGGCCAGTTCGGCCAGCTCCGCGTCGATGCGCTCGCGGCTCTGCGCGGTGGCGTCGCGCTCCTGCTCGAGGCGCTGCACGTCGAGCCGCAGCGCGCTGATGCGCTGCAGCTGCCGCGCGTGATCGCCACGCAGCCGGGTAAGCTCGGCCAGCCGCTCGGCCGCGCCGCTCTCGATCCGCGCGACGGCGCTGCGCGCCTCGTCGGCGAGCAGGTCCTGCGCGCGCAGGCCGCGCTGCAGGTTCTCGATCTCGTGGCGTCGCGCGAGCACGCCCTCCTGCTCGGAATCGGCGGCGTACATCGCGACCGATTGCCGGCCGACCACGTGGCCGTCGGCAACGACGAACTGCCCGCCCGGCGGCAGCGAGGCGCGCTGCGCGAGCGCCGATTCGAGCGAGTCGGCGGCGAAGCAGCCGGCCAGCCATTCGGCGAGCAGCGACTGCACGCCCGCATCGGCGGTGTGCACCAGCCGTGCCAGCGGACGCAGACCGGCCGGTGCGGCGGCGTCGGCCGCGGCAGCAGCGCTGCCCGCCGCCGGCAGCGCCGTGAAGAAACCGACCTTCGAAGGCGGCGCGTCGGCGGCAAGACCGGCGACGGTGTCGAGCCGCCCGACCTCGAGCGCCCCGACGCGTTCGCGCAGCACCGACTCGATGGCGCTCTCCCAACCGTCGTCGATGCGCAGCTTCTCGTACAGGCGCGCCAGCCGCTCGAGCCCGTGCCGTGCGAGCCAGGGCTGCACCTTCGCCTGGCTCTCGACGCGCTCCTGCAGCTGCCGCAACGCGTGCAGCCGTCCGTCGATCTGCGCGCGCTTCGCCTCGGCCTCGCGCAAGGCCTGCTGCGCCGGCTGGCGCTGCGCCTCGAGTTCGCTCCATTGCGGCTCGACGAGCGCGAGCCGCTCGACGACCAGGCGATCGGCTTCCTCGGCTTCGGCGAGCGACTCGATCGCGCGCTCCAGCTCGAGCGCATCGAAGGGACGCAGCGCATCGGCCTCGGCGCGCAGGCGCTCGCGCCGGCGCGTGGCAACGTCGAGCGCTTCGCTCGCCTTGCGCTCGTGCAGCGCGCACAGCTCGATCGACTGCCGCGTCTGCCCTACCCGCTGGCGAGCTTCGTCCACCCGCGCGCGCGCCTCGCGCGCCTGCGCCTCGAACTCGGGCAGCGCCGCCGCCTGCTCGGCGACGACGCGCGACAGTTCCTCGGCGTGCCCGTGCGCCTGCGTGAGCTGCTCCTGCGCCGCCTCGCGGTCGCGCCGCGCGTGCGCCTGCTGCTCCTGCGCGCGCTGCGCAGCCCGTTCGACGCTATCGAGCCGCTCGCGCAGCTGCCCCTGCTTCTCCGAGACGAGCCGGATCTCGCCCTCGATGCGGCCGACCTGCGCGTTGCACTCGTAATAGCGCCCCTGCGCCGCGTGCACCGCGTCGCCCGCGGCGTAATGCGCGCTGCGCAGCGTCTCGATCTCGGCCTCGATCGCGCGCTGCTCGGCCAGCCGCGCCTCGACCTGGTTCGCCGCGTCGGCCGCCTGCGCGGCGAGCCGGCGCTGCTCGGCATCGGCCTCGTCGCGACGCACCAGCCACAGGCTGTGCTGCCTGCGCTCGCGCTCGGCTTCGAGCGAACGGAATTCGCGAGCGACCTCGGCCTGGCGCTGCAGCCGCTCGATCTGCGTCCCCAGCTCGCGGCGGATGTCGTCCACCCGCGTGAGGTTCTCGCGCGTGTCGGCGAGCCGGTTGGCCGTCTCGCGGCGGCGCTCCTTGTATTTCGAGACGCCGGCCGCCTCCTCGAGGAAGACGCGCAGCTCCTCGGGCCGCGCCTCGATGATGCGCGAGATCATTCCCTGCCCGATGATCGCGTAGGCGCGCGGACCCAGGCCGGTGCCGAGGAACATGTCGTGCACGTCGCGACGGCGCACCGGCTGGTTGTTGATGTAGTAGCTCGACTGCCCGTCGCGCGTGAGCACGCGCCGCACCGAGATCTCGGCGAACTGGCTCCAGCTGCCGCCGATGCGGCCGAGCGAGTTGTCGAATACCAGCTCGACCGAGGCGCGTGCCGCCGGCTTGCGCTCCGAGGAGCCCGAGAAGATGACGTCCTGCATCGACTCGCCGCGCAGCTCCGACGCCTTCGATTCGCCGAGCACCCAGCGCACCGCGTCGATCAGGTTCGACTTGCCGCAGCCATTGGGACCGACGACGCCGACCAGCTGGCCGGGGACATCGAAGGAAGTGGGATCGACGAAGGACTTGAAGCCGGCGAGTTTGATCTGTTTGAGTCGCACCGAAAGCCCTATGCAAGGATCCGCGGGCACCGGCCGAAGACCCGCGGTCCGGCCACTCGCCGCTGGGCTGGAGCGCGGGGCACGCTCCCAACAGAGAAGCCGCTCTCGGGCGGCTTCGGTCGCTCCGTATAATAGCACCGGCCCCGTGCCTTCCCGGCACAACGAAGCCGCCCATGTCCCCTGCGCCCACCCGACCGTCCCGACAGCTCGAGACCTTCCCGAATCCGGCGCGCGAGCGCGACTATCTCGTGCACGTCGAGGTTCCGGAATTCACCTGCCTGTGCCCGCTCACCGGGCAGCCCGACTTCGCGACCATCGTCATCGACTACATCCCCGACCAACGCAACGTCGAGCTGAAGGCGCTCAAGCTCTACATGTGGAGCTACCGCGACGAAGGCGCCTTCCACGAGGCGGTCACCAACCGCATCCTCGACGACCTCGTCGCCGCGCTCGATCCGCGCTTCCTGCGCCTGACGGCGCGCTGGTACGTGCGCGGCGGCATTTTCACGACTGTGCAGGCCGAGCACCGCAAGCCCGGCTGGACGCCCGCGCCGCGCGTCGACATCGACAGCTTCGCGCCCGGCGCGAGCACGCGGCCCTAGACATGCAGCCGACGCCCACCCCGCCAACGGCGCGTGCCAGCGCCGACGAACGGCTCGCACTGCAGCGCACGATCGACGAGGCCTGGGAGCGCAGCGCCGAGCTCGCGCCGGGCTCGGCTTCGCCGCAATTGCACGACGCCGTCGAACGCGTGCTCGCGATGCTCGATGCGGGCGCGCTGCGCGTGGCCGAGAAGCGTTCGCCGGCGCCCGGCGACTGGATCGTCCACGAATGGGTGAAGAAGGCCGTGCTGCTGTCGTTCCGGCTGAACGCGGCGGCGCCCTCGGGCAGCGGCCCGATGCGCTTCTTCGACAAGGTCCCCACCAAGTTCGACGGCTGGGGCGCCGCCGACTTCGCCGCTGCCGGAGTGCGCGTCGTCCCGCCAGCCGTCGTGCGACGCGGCGCCTTCGTCGGCAGGAACGTCGTGCTGATGCCTTCGTACGTGAACATCGGTGCCTTCGTCGACGAGGGAACGATGGTCGACACCTGGGTCACCGTCGGCTCGTGCGCGCAGATCGGGCGCAACGTGCATCTGTCGGGCGGCGTGGGCATCGGCGGCGTGCTCGAACCGCTGCAGGCAGCGCCGACGATCGTCGAGGACAACTGCTTCATCGGGGCGCGCTCGGAGATCGTCGAAGGCGTCGTCGTCGAGGAGAACTCGGTGATCTCGATGGGCGTCTTCCTCGGGCAGAGCACGAAGATCTACGATCGGGCGCGCGACGAGGTGCTCTACGGACGGGTGCCCGCCGGCTCCGTCGTCGTGCCCGGCACGCTGCCGTCTTCCGACGGAAAGGTCGGCCTGTACTGCGCGGTCATCGTCAAGCGCGTGGATGCCCGCACGCGCGCGAAGACCGCGATCAACGAGCTGCTGCGCGGCGACTGAGCGCGCGAGCGCCAGCCACGGGGAGAGAACGCGATGGCAATGGACCGGTTGCTGCGCCTGATGGCCGAGAAGAAGGCTTCCGACCTGTTCCTCGCGCCGGGTTCGCCGATCCAGATCAAGATCGACGGCTCGATGATCGCGGTGAACGCGCAGCGACTCGAGCCGGCCAACGTCGAGGCGCTGCTGCGCGAAATCGTCTCCGATGCGCAGTGGGCGCGCTTCGAGGACGAGCACGAGCTGAACATCGGCTACGGAGTCAGCGGCGTCGGCAGCTTCCGGGTGAACGTGTTCCGCCAGCGCGGCAGCCCCGCCGGCGTCGTGCGTTTCGTGCCGCACGACATCCCCAGCCTGGCGCAGCTGAACCTGCCGGAGATCCTCGGCGAGCTGATCCTCGAGAAGCGCGGCCTGCTGCTCGTGGTGGGCGCCACCGGCTCGGGCAAGTCGACGACCCTGGCGGCGATGCTCGATCACCGCAACGAGAACCGCAGCGGCCACATCCTCACGCTGGAGGACCCGATCGAGTTCGCGTTCCGCAACAAGCGATCGATCGTCAACCAGCGCCAGATCGGCACCGACACCGAATCGCTCGACATCGCGCTGAAGAACGCGATGCGCCAGGCGCCCGACTGCATCCTTATCGGCGAGATCCGCGACACGGCGACGATGTCGGCGGCGCTCGCCTACGCGCAGTCGGGGCACCTCGTCCTCGCCACGCTGCATGCGAACAATGCGAACCACGCGCTCAACCGCATCGTCAGCTTCTATCCGCCCGACAACCGAAGCGTGCTGCTGTCCGACCTGGCGGCCACGCTGCGGGCGATCGTCTCGCAGCGGCTCGTGCGCTCGGCCGCCGGAGGGCGGCTGCCCGCGCTCGAAGTGCTGACCAACACCCGGCACATCTCCGAGATGATCGAGCAGGGCCGCCTCACCGAGATCAAGGACGCGATGGAGCAGAGCCTCGCGCCCGGTTCCTGCACTTTCGACCACGCACTGGCCGCGCTCGTGCGGCAGGGACGCATCTCCCGTCCCGACGCGCTGGCCAACGCCGATTCGCCGACCAACCTGCTGTGGCTGCTCGAGAACGAAGGAACGGCGCCCTCGCCCGACGAGGCGCGCGCGGCTTCGGCGCCGCCATCGCTCGTCTCGCCGGCGATGGCGTCGGCCGCGCTGCAGAAGCCGGGCGCCGACCCGCGCGGCGAACCGGGCGATGGCGCCTCGTTCACCGAGTTCCTGCTCAACGTCTGAGAATGACCGAGGTCGTCGTCTTCGGCATCGAAAACTGCGACCAGGTGCGCAAGGCGCGCGCGTGGCTGCGCGCGCGCAGCATCGAGCACCGCTTCCACGACCTGCGCCGCGACGGACTCGATGCGCAGCGCCTGTCGCTGTGGCTCGGGCGCGTGCCGTGGGATTCGCTGCTGAACCGCCGCGGTCTGGCCTGGCGCAGGCTCGACGCCGCGCGCCGCGCCGCCGTCACCGACCAGACCAGCGCGAGCGAGCTGATGCTCGAGGAGCCGCTGCTCGTCAAGCGGCCGGTGCTGCAGATGCCCGACCAGATCGTCGTCGGCTTCTCCGAGATGCTGTACGCCGGTCTGTTCCGATGAACCCGATGACCGAAACGCTGCGCCTGGCCCAGGCGCTGATTCGCCGTCCCTCCGTCACGCCCGAAGACCACGGCTGCCAGGCGCTGGTCGCCGCCCGCCTCGCGGCGCGCGGCTTCGCCTGCGAGCGCCTCGACGCCAACGGCGTGGCGAATCTGTGGGCGCTGCGCACGCTCGGCCAGGCCGGACCCACGCTCGTCTTCGCCGGGCACACCGACGTGGTGCCGCCCGGTCCGCGCGAGCGATGGACCAGCGACCCCTTCGAACCCGCCGAGCGCGACGGCCGGCTCTACGGGCGCGGCGCGGCCGACATGAAGACCTCGGTCGCCGCCTTCGTCGTCGCGATCGAGGAGGCGCTCGACGCAGGGCTCGTGCGCCGCGGCCGCATCGGCGTGCTGCTCACCTCCGACGAGGAAGGGCCGGGCATCGACGGAACGGCGCGCGTAGTCGAGACGCTGGCGGCGCGCGGCGAGGCGCTCGACTACTGCATCGTCGGCGAGCCCACCAGCGAGCGGCGCCTGGGAGACACGATCAAGAACGGGCGGCGCGGCTCGCTGTCCGGGCGTCTCGTCGTGCACGGCGTGCAGGGGCACGTCGCCTATCCGCAGCTCGCGCGCAATGCGCTGCACGAGCTGGCCCCCGTGCTGGCCGAACTCGTCGCCATCGAGTGGGACCGGGGCGATGCCGATTTCCCGCCGACCAGCTGGCAGATGTCGAACCTGCACGCCGGCACCGGGGCGGGCAACGTCATCCCCGGCGAGGCCACGCTCGACTTCAACTTCCGCTTCTCGCCGGCCAGTCCGGTCGAAGCGCTGCAGCGCCGCTTCGCCGAGCGGCTCGATGCGCACGGGCTGCGCTACCGCATCGAATGGGCGCCGCCGGCGCAGCCCTTCCGCTGCCCGCCCGGCGAGCTGTCGCGCGCGCTCGCCGAGGCGATCCGCGCCGAAACCGGTGTCGAGCCGCGATGCTCGACCAGCGGCGGCACCTCGGACGGGCGCTTCCTCGCGCGGACCTGCCCGCAGGTCGTCGAGTTCGGGCCGGTCAACGAGAGCATCCATCGCGTCGACGAGTCGGTGGGCATCGACGAGATCGAGCCGCTGAAGAACATCTACCGGCGGACGATCGCCGCGCTGCTGGGCGCATGACCGACGCGAGCACACCCCCGCCCCCGCGCGCCGTCGCCGATGCGGCCGAAGCCGTGCGCGAACTGCGCACGCTGCGCGACCTGCTGCGCTGGGCGGTGTCGCGCTTCGAGGCCGCGCAACTCGCCTACGGCCACGGCACCGACAACGCGTGGGACGAGGCGGTGTCGCTGCTGCTGTACTCGCTGCACCTGCCGCCCGATCGCCTCGATCCCCATCTGGACGCGCGGCTGGCGCGTCGCGAGCGCGAGGCGGCGGTCGCTCTGGTCGAGCGGCGCATCGCCATGCGCGTGCCCGCGCCCTATCTCACCGGCGAGGCATGGCTGCGCGGGCTGCGTTTCCTCTGCGACGAACGCGCGCTCGTGCCTCGTTCGCCGATCGCCGAGGCCCTCGACGAAGCGCTCGCCCAATGGATCGCCGTGCATCGACCGGAAGCGGCATTCGAGCCGCGCGCCGTGCTCGATCTGTGCACCGGCGGCGGCAGCCTCGCGATCTTCGCCGCGCATCTGTTTCCGCAGGCGAGCGTGGTCGGCGCCGACGTGTCCGAAGCCGCGCTGGCGCTGGCCGCGGCGAACGGCTCGCTGCATGGCCTGGACGAGCGCATCGAATGGGTCCGCTCGGACCTGTTCGAATCGCTCCGCGGGCGCCGCTTCGACCTGATCGTCTGCAACCCGCCCTACGTGAACGCGGAATCGATGCGCGCCTTGCCGCCCGAATTCCGCGCCGAGCCGCACGATGCACTCGCCGGAGGGGGCGACGGCATGGGTCTCGTGCGACGCATCGTCGCCGATGCGCGCGCGCATCTGGCGAACGACGGCCTGCTTCTCCTCGAGATCGGACACGAGGCGGCGCACTTCGAAGCCGCCTTTCCGGCGCTCGAGTTCCACTACCTGCCGACGGCAGCGGGCGAGCAGCTGCTCGTGCTGATCGAGGCGGCCGCGCTTCCGTTGCCTGCGTGATCCGCCTCGACGGCATCACGCTGTCGCGCGGCGGGCGCGTCCTGCTCGATCGCGCGAGCGCATCGATCGCGCCGGGCGAACGCATCGCGCTGATCGGCCGCAACGGCAGCGGCAAGACGACCCTGCTCGCCGCGCTCGCCGGCGAAGCGCTGCCCGACGGCGGCGACCTCGCGCAGCCCTGGCGCGCGACGATGCGCCTCGAGCAGTCGCTGCCGTCGAGTCCGCTGCCGGCCTGGCGCTTCCTCGTCGCCGGCGACGAAGCGCTGCGCGCGGCCACCGAGACGCTGGACGCGGCACAGCACGCGGGCGACGGCATCGCGATCGCGCTGGCGCACGAACGCTGGCTCGACGCGGGAGGCGCGAGCGCCGAGGCACGCGCGCGCACGCTGCTGGCCGGCCTGGGCTTCGACGCGGCGCAGGCGACGACGCCGGTCGACGCGCTGTCAGGCGGCTGGCGCATGCGGCTGAACCTGGCGCGCGCGCTGTTCGCGACCAGCGAGCTGCTGCTGCTCGACGAGCCGACCAACCACCTCGACCTCGACGCGATCCTGTGGCTCGAGCGCTGGCTGCTGCGCTATCCGGGAACGATCGTCGTCGTCTCGCACGACCGCGATTTCCTCGATCGCGTCGCCACCGCGACATTGCATCTGGACGACGCGAAGCTGGTGCGCTACGCGGGCGGCTACAGCGCCTTCGAGCGATTGCGCGCGCAGCGACGGATGCAGGCCGAGCGCGAGCGCGCGTCGCAGCAGCAGCGCATCGATCACCTGAACGCGTTCATCGAACGCTTCCGCGCGAAGGCGACGAAGGCGCGCCAGGTGCAGAGCCGCATCAAGGCGCTCGAGCGGATGGCCGAGGTGGCGCCCGTGCGCGAACTGCGGGGAATCGACTTCCCGCTGCACGAGGTCGGCGACTGCCCCGACCCGATGCTGCGCGCCGAAGCGCTCGACGCCGGCTACGGCGAGAGCGTCGTGCTGCGCGGCGTCGAGCTGACGATCCGGCGGGCGGCCCGCATCGGCGTGCTCGGGCGCAACGGCGCCGGCAAGAGCACGCTGGTGCGCACGCTGGTCGGCGAGCTGCCGCCCCTGGCCGGCGAAGTGCAGGTGGCGCGCGGCGTTCGCATCGGCTACTTCGCGCAACAGGGAATCGACTCGCTGCGTCCCGGCGACTCGCCGCTGCTGCAGCTGCAGCGCATCGCGCCGCTCGAGCGCGAGCAGTCGCTGCGCGACTATCTCGGTCGCTTCGGCTTCTCCGGCGAGGACGCGACGCGGCCGACGGGTCCGATGTCGGGCGGCGAGAAAGCGCGCCTGCTGCTGGCGCTGACCTTGCACGCGCGCCCGCAACTGCTCGTGCTCGACGAGCCGACGAACCATCTCGATGCGCAGGCGCGCGATGCGCTGGCCGATGCGCTCGCCGAATTCGACGGCGCGCTGCTGCTCGTCTCGCACGACCGCTACCTGCTGCGCTCGACCGTCGATGCCTTCGTGCTCGTCGCCAACGGGCGCGTCGAAGCCTTCGACGGCGACCTCGACGACTACGCGAACTGGCTGCTGCAGCGGCCGGCTTCCAGGGGAGGCGACGACGGCGCGAACGCCGATGCGCAGTCCGCATCGCGGCGCGACGACCGCCGCAACGCCGCGCGCCGGCGGGCCGCCCTCGCCGAGCGGCTGCGCCCCTTCGACGAGGAGATCGCCACGATCGAGCGGCAGCTCGACGACATCGGCGCACGCATCGCGCCGATCGACGCGCGGCTGGCCGATCCCGACGCGTACCGCGACGCGGCGGACGCGGCACGGCTCGCGCGCGAGCGCACGGCGCTGCAACGCGAACGCGAGACGCTCGAGGAGCGCTGGATCGAGCGCAGCACCGCGCGCGACGCCGAACGCGAGGCTTTCGAGCGCAACGACGGCCCTGCCGACGGCACGGCCTGATAGGAAGATGAGAGGAAGATGAGAGGAAGATGAGGCGCCGCCGCGCAACCCCGGCGGGCATCGAAGCTCCTGCGGCTGCGGGTAGAATCGCCCGATGAACACGCTCGCCCCGAATCTTCCCTTCCAGCGCATCGGCGTCGTCGGCAGCGGCGCGATGGGCCGCGGCATCGCGCAGCTCTTCGCGCAGGCCGGCGTCCCCGTACGGCTGTACGACACGAACCCCGCGGCCGTCGCCTCGGCGCTCACCGCGCTGCACGACACCTTCGCGAAGCTCGTCGACAAGGGGCGGCTCGCCCCCGACGCAGCGCAGCGCGCCCGCGCATCGCTCGAATCGGCAGCCTCGCTCGAGGCGCTCGCCGGCTGCGATCTCGTCGTCGAGGCGATCGTCGAGCAGCTCGACGCCAAGCGCGAACTGTTCCAGGCGCTCGAGCCGATCGTCGGCGACGCGGCGGTGCTCGCCACCAACACCTCGTCGCTGTCGGTGACCGCGATCGCCGCGCGCTGCCGCTTGCCCGCGCGAATCGCCGGACTGCACTTCTTCAATCCGGTTCCGCTGATGAAGGTCGTCGAGGTCGTGCGCGCGATGCGCACCGACGAAGCGGTCGTCGAGCGCCTCGTCGCGCTGGTGCGCGCCACCGGCCACCGGCCGGTGGTCACGCGCGACACGCCGGGCTTCATCGTCAACCACGCCGGACGCGCCTATGGCACCGAGGCGCTCGCCGCGCTCGGCGAAGGCGTCGCCGACGTCGAGGCGATCGATCGCATCCTGCGCGAGCAGGTGTCCTTCGACGGCAACGGCTTCCGCCTCGGCCCCTTCGAGCTGCTCGATCTCACCGCGCTCGACGTCTCGCAGCCGGTGATGGAGTCGATCTACCGGCAGTTCTACGACGAGCCGCGCTTCCGTCCGTCGGTGCTCGGTGCGCAGCGGCTCGCCGCCGGCCTGCTCGGGCGCAAGAGCGGCGAAGGTTTCTACCGCTACGACGCCGCCGGCGCGCGCGTCGATGCGCGGGCCGAGCCGGCCGCGCCTTCCGTCGCGGTGCGCCCGCCGGTGTGGATCGCGCCGGGCCCGCGGGCAGCAATCGTCGAATCGGCCGTGCGGCAGCTGGGCGGCGTCGTGCGCGACGGCGACGCACCCGGCGAGCACGATCTCGTCCTCGTCGCCCCGCTGGGCCGCGACGCGAGCGCCGCTTCGCGCGCCGACGCGGCGGGCATCCCTCTACCCGCCGAGCGCGTCGTCGCGATCGACACGCTGTTCCCGATCGAGCCGGGCCGCTGCCGGCGCCGCGTGCTGATGACCACGCCAGCCACGCGCAGCGAGTATCGCGACGCGGCGCACGCGCTCTTCGCCTCCGACGGCGTCCCGGTCACCGTGCTGCGCGACAGCCCCGGCTTCGTCGCGCAACGGGTGGTCGCGATGATCGTCTCGATCGGCAGCGAGATCGCGCAGCAGCGCATCGCCTCGCCCGCCGACATCGACGCCGCCGTGCGCGCGGGCCTGGGCTATCCGCTCGGGCCGCTCGCCATGGGCGACGCGATCGGCGCGGCCACGGTCTGCGAGATCCTCGGCAACCTGCATGCGCTCACCGGCGACCCGCGCTATCGCACGGGCGGCTGGCTGCGCCGGCGCGCGCAGCTCGGTCTTTCGCTGCTGCACGAGGACTGATCGTGCCCGCGCGGCTGCTCGACGAGCGCCGTGGCGCCGTCCTGGTGCTGCGCATCTCCAACCCGGGGGCGCGCAACGCGCTGCACCCCGACGTCTATTCGGCCGGCATCGACGCCTTCACGCGCGCGGCCGGCGACGCGCGGGTGCGCGCCATCGTCCTCGCCGGCGACGGCGAGCACTTCTGCGCCGGCGGCAACCTGAACCGGCTGCGCGAGAACCGCACGAAGGATCCTGCGCTGCAGGCAGCGGCTATCGACCTGCTGCATCGCTGGGTGCTCGCCATCCGCGACTGCCCCAAGCCCGTGATCGCCGCGGTCGAAGGCGCGGCCGCCGGCGCCGGCTTCTCGCTCGTGCTCGCCTGCGATCTGGTCGTCGCCGCACGCGACGCGCGCTTCGCGATGTCGTACGTGCGCATCGGCCTGAGCCCCGACGGCGGATCGAGCTGGTTTCTCGGCAACCGCGTCCCCTACCCGCTCGCCTACGAATGGCTGTGCACGGGCGAGCCGATCGACGCGACACGCCTGCACGCGGCCGGCCTGGTCAACCAGGTCGCCGAGCCGGGCAAGGCGCTCGACGCGGCGCTGGCGCGCGCCGAGCGGCTCGCGCGCGGGCCGGCCTTCGCGCTGGCGCGCATCAAGTCGCTGCTGTCGGACGACGAACGCGCCGCGCTCGTGCACCGGCAGCAGCGGGAACGCGACGCCTTCGTCGCCGCGCTCTTTCACGACGACGCAGCCGAGGGAATCGCCGCCTTCCTCGAGAAGCGCGCGCCGCGCTTCGACGGCAGCGAACCGCAATGATTTCCACGTACACGCAGCGGCGAGGAAAGCGATGAGCGCAAACGGCGAGAACGAGAACGTCGGCACGACGAAAGTGCCCGAGCGGCTTCGCGTCGACGTCGAGTCGCTCGGACGCTGGCTCGCCGCGCACGTCGAAGGCTACGCCGGCCCGCTGGAGGTAGAGCTGTTCCGCGGCGGCCAGTCGAACCCGACCTACCTGCTGACGACGCCGGGCGCGCGCTACGTGATGCGCTCGAAGCCCGCTGCGGCCGCGAAGCTGCTGCCGTCGGCGCACGCGATCGAGCGCGAGTTCCGCGTGCTCGAGGCGCTCGCGCACACCGACCTGCCCGTGCCGCGCGTATACGCGCTGTGCGAGAACGAATCGGTGATCGGCCGCGCGTTCTACGTGATGGAGCACGTCGCCGGCCGCGTGCTGTGGGACCAGTCGCTGCCGCAGGCCACGCGCGAGGAGCGCGCGGCGATCTACGACGAGATGAACCGGGTGATCGCCGCGCTGCACTCGATCGATCCCGAAGCGATCGGGCTCGGCGGCTTCGGGCGGCCGGGCAACTATTTCGCGCGCCAGATCGCGCGCTGGAGCAGCCAGTACCAGGCCTCCGAAACCGAAGCGATCGAGGCGATGAACCGGCTGATCGAATGGCTGCCCGCGCACGTTCCGCCGGGCGACGAGACGTCGATCGTGCACGGCGACTTCCGGCTCGACAACCTCGTCTTCGACGCGCAGGCGCCGCGCGTGCGCGCGATCCTCGACTGGGAACTGTCCACGCTCGGCCACCCGCTGGCCGACTTCTCGTATCACTGCATGGCCTGGCACATCGAGCCGGGACAGTTCCGCGGGATCGCCGGCCTCGATCACGCGGCGCTCGGCATCCCGGCCGAGCGCGAGTACGTCCAGCGCTACTGCGAGCGCACGAAGCGCGACCCGGCGCGCGTGCTCGAGCACTGGGATTTCTACCTCGCGTACAACCTGTTCCGGCTGGCCGCCATCCTGCAGGGCATCATGAAGCGCGCCGTCGAAGGCACCGCGTCGAACGCGAAGGCCGTCGATGCCGGGCGGCGGGCGCGTCCGCTCGCCGAACTGGGCTGGCGCATCGCGCAGGGAGTGAAGGAATGATCGACGTCTACACCTGGCCGACGCCGAACGGACACAAGGTCCACATCCTGCTGGAGGAATGCGAGCTCCCCTACGCCGTGCACGCGATCGACATCTCCGCCGGCGAGCAGTTCTCCCCCGACTTCCTCGCGATCAGCCCGAACAACAAGATTCCGGCGATCGTCGACAGCGAAGGCCCGGACGGCGAGCCGATCTCGCTGTTCGAGTCCGGCGCGATCCTCGTCTATCTCGCTGCAAAAACCGGTCGTTTCCTGCCGCAGCACACGCGCGGGAAATACGAAGCGCTGCAGTGGCTGATGTTCCAGATGGGCGGCGTCGGGCCGATGCTCGGGCAGGCGCACCACTTCCGCAACTACGCGCCGCAGAAGATCGCCTACGGCATCGAGCGCTACACCAACGAAGCCAATCGACTCTACGGCGTGCTCGACCGCCGGCTCGCCGCCACCGGCGACTGGCTGGCGGCGGGCGAGTATTCGATCGCCGACATCGCCACCTGGCCGTGGATCCGCTCGCACGCCAACCAGGGCGTGTCGCTCGACGACTACCCGAACGTGCAGCGCTGGTTCGAGCGGATCGGCGAGCGTCCGGCCGTGCAGCGCGGGGTCGGCGTGCTGGCAGACCGGCGCAAGCCGACGATGGACGACAAGGCGCGCGAGGTGCTGTTCGGCGAGCGGCAATATCGTCGATGAGTCGCCGATGAGTCGCCGACGAGCTGCCGATGAGCCGCCGACCAGACGACGAAGACCGCGCCGCAGCCGCTCGGGCGGCGCTGCCGCGCCTCGCTACTGCAACGGCTCTTCGGCCGCAGCCGGGATGGGAAAGCTGAAGACGTCGATGCCTTCGTCCTCCAGCTCGGCACGCTGCTCGGCGGTGGTCATGCCGCGGATCCCGCGCTGCGGCGCTTCCCGATAATGGATGCGACGAGCCTCCTCGGCGAAGCGCTCGCCGACGTCCTCGGTATTGCGCACGAGATGCCGTGCCGCCTCCAGCCACAGCGCGCGCAGTTGCGCGTCGGTAGGCATTGCCGTGGCCTGCGCGCCCTGGGGCTGCGGGGCGGGCTGCGGCGGGTGCGCTTCGGGCGCATTCGACAGATTCAGCCGGGGCGCGCTCGGCGTGCGGCGCACGTTCGCGCTCTCGCAGACCGGACAATGCACCAGCGAGCGCCCGAGCTGCTCGCCGAAAGCTTCGGCCGAAGCGAACCAGCCCTCGAAAGCGTGCCCGTGCTCGCAGGCAAGATCGAATACTTTCATACCGTCATCGATTCTACGGCTTTTTCGTCGCCGCTTCGCCGTGCGAATTCCCGCCTTCGGCGCACGGACGACAGACCTGGAGCAGGCGTGTGAAAGCGCCGCAACGCATCCCGATCGTCGAGGCGTTCGCGCCCGACGCCCGCTTCGACGCCATCGTCGACGCGCGCAGCCCTGCCGAGTTCGCCGAGGACCACCTCCCCGGCGCGATCAGCGCGCCGGTGCTCGACGACGCCGAACGCGCGCTCGTCGGCACGATCTACAGTCAGCAGTCGGCCTTCGTCGCCCGACGGCTCGGCGCGGCGATCGTCTCGCGCAACATCGCTTCGCTGATCGAGCACGCCTTCGCCGACTGCCCGCCCGCCTGGCGCCCGCTCGTCTACTGCTGGCGCGGCGGGAATCGTTCCGACTCGCTCGCTTCGGTGTTCGCCGCCATCGGCTGGCGAACCAGCGTCGTCGACGGCGGCTACCGCGAATTCCGTCGCTACGTGATCGAGGAGCTGACGCGGCTGCCGTCGCGGCTGCGCTGGCACGTCGTCGCCGGCCCCACCGGCAGCGGCAAGAGCCGATTGCTGCAGCGGCTGGCCGAACGCGGCGAACAGGTGCTCGACCTGGAAGCGATCGCGCGTCACCGGGGCTCGGTGCTCGGCCTGCTGCCCGACGAGACGCAGCCCTCGCAGAAGGCTTTCGAGACCCGCTTGTGGGACGCCCTGCGCCGCTTCGATGCCGACCGCGTGGTCTTCGTCGAATCGGAGAGCCGCCGCGTCGGCCGCTGCCACGTGCCCGACGCGGTCATCGACGCGATGCGCGCGGCGCCCTGCACGAGCCTGCGGGCGCCGATCGACGTTCGCGCCCGCCTGCTGCTCGACGAGTACCGTCATTTCGTCGAACACCCGCCGCAGCTGTTCGAGCGCCTGGATCGACTGCTGCCGCTGCACGGCCGCGCGCGCATCGACGCCTGGAAGGCAATGGCGCGCGCCGGACAGTGGCCGGAGTTCGTCGAATCGATGCTGGCCGTGCACTACGACCCGGCCTATGCGCGCTCGATGCGGCACAACTATGCGCAGCTCGATTCCGAAGAGGCGCTCGACATCGAGGCCGACGACCCCACGCTTGCGCGCGCGGCCGCGGAACTGGTCGAACGGGTGCGGCGGGTTCGCGGCGAAGCACGCGCGTGACGGGGCCGCGGTGCGCCGCGGTGCGCCGTGCCACGGTACGCGACGCGCGCGCCGCCCGCCCGGCGATCAGCGGTTCTCGCTGCCGCCGAGCCGCTCCGGATAGCGGACCACCTTCGCATCGGCAATCACCGACGCGACGTAGTCGCCGAGCAGCTGCTGCGAATACGCCTGCGACAACTGCTGCCGATAGGCGTCGCGCCGCTGCGCCACCAATGCCGGATCGGGCGGCGTGACGCGAACGATCTCGTAGACCGCGTAGCCCTGCTCGCCGAGGTCGACGCCCACGTAGGCGGGAAGCGAATCGGCCGAAGCGCGGAACACCGGTTCGAGCGCGGCGGCGGGGAAATCGCCCGGGGCGCTGCGACGAACGCTGCGCGCAGCGCCGAAGTCGTCGGGCTTCGCGCCCTCGCCCTTGCGCAGTTGCGCCAGCCGCGCCTCGCCGGCCTTCATCGCCCGCTCGTGCGCCTGCTCGGCGACCAGACGCTTGCGCACTTCGTCCTTCACCTCGTCGAAAGGTCGCTGCCGCGCCGCGTGGTATTCGACGATGCGCGCCGAGGCGAGCCGGTTCGGCCCGACGTCGATCGCCTCGGTGTTGTTCTTGCTCTGGATCGAGTCGCCGCGGAACAGCGCCTCGAGCAGGCGGCGGTTGTTCAGCGGATTCTCGCGCGGCAGCTGCGGATCGCCGTCGCGCCCGACGTCGGCCGTCTCGATCTTCAGGCCGAAGCGTTTGGCCGCCGGCTCGAGCGAATCGGGCTGCTCGTAGACGAGGTTGCTGAAGGTGTCGGCCGCCTCGGCATAGCGCGCGGACGCCAGTTGCGTGCGGATCTCGCTCTCGATCTCGGGGCGCACCGATTCGAAGCTCTTCTGCGTGGCCGGCCGGATGTCGGTGACGCGAATGATATGGAAGCCGAACTCGGTCTCGACGACGCCGCTCGTCTGGCCCGCCTGCAGCGCGAAGGCGGCGTCGGCGAAGGGCTGGACCATCATGTCGCGCGTGAAGAAGCCGAGGTCGCCCCCGGCATTCGCCGAACCTGGATCCTGCGACTCGGTGCGCGCGAGCTCGGCGAAGTCGGCGCCTTCCTTCAGCTTGCGCTCGATCGCCTCGGCCTTCTCGCGCGCCGCCTTGCGCTGTTCGGCGCTCGCGCCAGGGTCCACCCGAATCAGGATGTGGCTGGCACGGCGCTGCTCGGCGGTCGTGAAGCGCGCCTTGTTCTGCTCGTAGTAGCTGCGCGCATCGTCGGCCGAAACCTCGATGTTGCGCGCGACCGCATCCTCGCTGAGGACGACGTAGTCGACCTTCGCGTGCTCGGGCTCCTCGAAGGCCGATGCATTGCGCTCGTACCAGGCGGAGAGCTGATCGTCGGTGGGATGGATGTCCTTCGCGAACGAATCGGGCGCGACGAGCAGTTGCCGAAGCTCGCGCGTCTGCTCGGCGAAGGCGATCACGGCATCGACGACCGACGCGGGCACGGTGACCGTCTGCGCGATCGCCTCGGGCATCGTCTGCAGCGCGATGTCGCGGCGCATCTCGGCCTCGAAAGACGCCTCCGACTGGCCGCGTGCGCGCAGCGCGCTGCGGTAGCGCTCGAAATCGAAAGCGCCTTCGGTGCCACCCATGCCGGTGGCACGGATGGTGGCGCGCAGCTGCGAATCGGGAACGACAATGCGATGGTCGATCGCATCGATCAGCAGCGCGCGCTGCGCGATCAGCGAATCGAGGATGCGCTCGCGCATCTGCGGCGTATCGAGCATCGACGGGTCGAATCGCTCGCCGAGGGCCTGCCGCAGCTGCTCGCCCTGCTGCCGCTGCGCCATCTCGAACTCCTGCCGCGTGATCTTCGCGTCGCCCACGGTGGCGAGCGCGCCTTCGCTGGAGAAGAAGCGCTCGTAGCCCTGGATTCCGAAGAAGGCGAAGGCGGGAAAGATCAGCAGCAGCAACAGCAGCTGCATCAGGCGCTGGTGCTTACGGATCCAGTCGAACATGCATTGCGGGTCCGAAAAAAAGGGCGAACTCTCGTTCGCCCCGGTCGGTGGGAAGCCGGCCTCGGCCTGCTTCCTGAAGTTGGCGGAGTGGACGGGACTCGAACCCGCGACCCCCGGCGTGACAGGCCGGTATTCTAACCAACTGAACTACCACTCCGTGCCGTTCGATGCAGCGCCTTCGACGGCTCGCGAAAGCTCCCCGGCCGCGGGATCTGGTGGGTGCTGAGAGGATCGAACTCCCGACCTACGCCTTGTAAGGGCGCCGCTCTACCGGCTGAGCTAAGCACCCGCTCGGGCGCTGCGAAGCCTTGGACTATATCAGAAAAAGGCGCTTCGCTTCGTCAATTGATCGCGTCTTTCAGCCCCTTGCCGGGGCGGAACTTCGGGACCTTGGCGGCGCGGATCTTGATCGCTTCGCCGGTGCGCGGATTGCGGCCGCTGCGCGCGACGCGCTTGCCCACGGCGAAGGTGCCGAAGCCCACGAGAGTGACCGTGCCGCCTTTCTTCAAGGTCGTCCTGATCGCCCCCACCAGCGCATCGAGCGCGCGACCGGCAGCGGCTTTCGAGATGTCTGCCTGCCGTGCGATGTGGTCGATCATTTCGGTCTTGTTCACGGAGTCTCCCTGGGTCGTCGTGTTCGTTCGAGCGGGATCTGTGCACGCGCGAGGCGCGTTGCGCGAATCGCCGCGATGCGTCGCGCGCTCGACGGGCGCAGCGCAATGGGAGCCGTATTAAATCGCCGCGCCCCATGGGTGTCAAGCCGATCAACGCGCAGGCGAAACGCGTCGGCGGCACATCGAAAACATAGGGGACGAACGGCGAAATCGCATCGCGCGCGGGAGCGATTCCCGCGCGCGATGCGTCGGCAAACGCGCTGCTCGGTCTCAATGCGTGACGACGTCGGCGCCGCTGACCGGGGGCACCGGCACCGCTGCCTCGCGCGACGCGCCTTCGGCTTCGGCCAGCGGCGTGGGCTCGCGCTCGAGCGCGACGTCGAGCACACGATCGATCCACTTCACCGGAACGATCTCGAGCCTGTTCTTCACGTTGTCGGGAATCTCGGCGAGATCCTTCACGTTCTCTTCGGGAATCAGCACCGTCTTGATCCCGCCGCGATGCGCCGCCAGCAGCTTCTCTTTCAACCCGCCGATCGCGAGCACCTCGCCGCGCAGCGTGATCTCGCCGGTCATCGCCACCGACGCGCGCACCGGAATGCCGGTGAGCACCGAGACGAGGGCCGTCGTCATCGCGATGCCCGCGCTCGGGCCGTCCTTCGGCGTCGCACCTTCGGGCACGTGGATGTGCAGGTCGTTCTTCTCGTAGAAGTCGCCGCGGATGCCCAGGCGCTGCGCGCGCCGGCGCACGACGGTCATCGCCGCCTTGATCGACTCCTGCATCACGTCGCCGAGCTTGCCGGTGAAGGTGGTCTTGCCCTTGCCCGGAACGAGCGCCGCCTCGATGGTGAGCAGCTCGCCGCCCACTTCCGTCCACGCGAGCCCGGTGACCTGACCGACCTGGTTGTCCTTCTCGGCCAGTCCGAAGCTGTAGCGGCGCACGCCGAGGAACTTGTCGAGGTTCTTCGACGTGACGGTGATCCGCTTCTCCTGCTTCTTCAGCAGCAGCGTCTTCACCACCTTGCGGCAGATCTTGCTGATCTCGCGCTCGAGCGAACGCACGCCGGCCTCGCGCGTGTAGTAGCGCACGATGTCGCGCAACGCCGATTCGGCCACCGAGATCTCGCTGTCCTTCAGCCCGGTGTTGCGCATCTGCTTGGGCAGCAGGTAGCGCTGCCCGATGCTGACCTTCTCGTCC
>JAJPEN010000055.1 GCA_021166835.1 Burkholderiaceae bacterium
ATTGTTAGACATCATTGGCGGCACCAAGCAATTTAGTGGCTTCATGCTTCACGAAGTGAACGAGCGCCTCTAACTGATCCGTGCGCGAGGCTAAGCAATCTTCTCCTTGTCCAAGATAAGCCTGCCGAGCTTCAAGCAGCACGGGTTGATGTTGAACTGGCAAACGCTCCATTACCCAGTTGGCAGCGACATCCTTCGACGCGATCTTGCCGGTTGCTGCGCTGTACCAAATACGAGACAAAGTAAGCACTACATTCCGCTCATCGCCTGCCCAATCCGGCTGCGAGTTCCATAGCTTCAGGGTGTCGATCAGCGCCTTAAACAGATCGCTTTTCGGAACTGGATTGAAGAAATCTTCCGCCGCTGAACCTGCTAAGGCAATGCTATGTTGCCTTGCTTTCGTTAGCAGGATCGCTAGATCAGCATCGGTTGTGGCGGGCTCGAAGATGCCCGCAAGAATATCTTTACGCTGCCACTCCCCGAATTGCAGTTCCCGTCTGGCCGGATAACACCAAGGGACGATGTCACTGTGCACGACGACGGTGACTTCCAAGGCGCGGAGAGCTTTGCTTTGACCAGGGGAAGCCGAAACCTTGAGGAGATCGGCGAACAAAGCTTGCCGCACAGTCTCATCGAGCCGTGAGGCCACAGTAACCAGTAAATCAATATCACTGTATGGCTTCAGGCCGCCGTCTAGTGCAGAGCCGTACAAATGCACGGCCAGCAACGTCGACTCCAGATGACGCTCAATGGCGTTGAGTGCCTGTGATAGCTGAACCGAAATCTCGGCGGGTACTGCGTTACTCATGATGTCTAACGCCTGAATTAAGCCAACCCGCGAAGCGGGTTCGGCTTGGATGAATTGTTAGGGCCTCATGCGATTACCAGCAGCTTGAATGCCCAGTACAAGCAAATTGCCATTTGCACGGCAAAGGCAGTGAAGCGAATGGTAACTGCCAATGCGGATACGGAAGCCAGATGAACGAGTGATTGAAACACGCGGACGCCAAGCAGCAGATAGGCAAGCGGATCTGTAATGGACGTGTGGCCCGTGGCAATGGCAATGAGCAGGAGGCCGCCAAAGATGGGGAGGTTCTCAAGGCAGTTTGCATGTGCCCGGGCGAGCCTCTGCATGAAAGGTGACAGGTTTGTGTTGTCAGGAGTAAATCCGTTTGCAGGAACTTTCCCGCGCAACACGAGCTGGGACCGGATGACCTCCATGAGGGTAAGCAACAGAAGCGTCCAAGCGATGAAAGCAGTCAGTGCTATGGCACTTGGTGTTGACATTGCGAACCTCTCTGGTGAGGCCTAACGTTGGAGTTCAGGCACGGCCGGAGGCCGTCGCCTGAAATTACGGGTTAGGTTTCATTCACGCCAAAGATCAATGAGTACAGCTTTCGAAGAGAGAAGGAGCGCACAATGCAGAAAGCTTCTACTACTGAAATGCGAATAGAACACCTAGCGCCACAAGCACGTATGGCCAGTGTTTGACTGGTACGAGAAATAAGTCGTGCTTGGACACAAGTTCAATCTCCCGACCTGTTTTTTTATCTATGGCGGTCTTGGGCGGATATAAGCGAAGCGGTAGTCGGTGAAGGCCGTAAGCTGCTGCGGCCGCCAAGAACACGCCTGCCACCTCTGCAAACTTGCGTTTGTCTATCGGAAGTGGCTCGCCCCCAAACGTTCTCCGCAATCATGCGGACGCAGATGTAGCAGACGATGGTGAACACTACCACAAGAATTCCATAACCTCCGCCAAAAGATCAATTTACACCTCCTATGAAACCTAACGACGGAGTTCAGCGGCGGCCGTAGGCCGTCCGATGGAACGACCTGTTAGCCATCAGCGCACCTTTTACTTAAAGCTGTTCCCGTAACGCCCCATCTTTGTTCCCCCGAAATGATGGTCCGCCACATTGAACAGACGTGGCAGTTGCAGTAGTTCCCCGTTCGACACAGCTTGCTCGTAGAGGTGAATCACGCATACAAACAAGCCGGCGACTGCATTGAGGCAGCTCTTCAAGGTGGCCTCATGGAAGTGCTGATCTCGGTGATGCTTCACCTTGTTATGGGCGGTCCACCAGAGCGGCGGTTTGTCAGCAGTCCAGCTCACCCATGGCGTAAGACCGAGGACGTGCCGAGGAAGGGTGACCTCGAAGGCGATGAAGTTCGGGCAGTAGGGGCACAACGTCCGGGTAGTAGGTATTGATGCCCGAGGCAGTTGACGCCGGATTGCAGACCTTCGCCAGCTGCTGCAGAACCACATCGACTTCGGAACTTGCTCCCAGAAGAAGTCGGGCAATCTCGAGAGAGAAGGTCGAATCATTTCCGTGCGAGAAATCGACGAAACGAGAAAGCCGGTCTGGATCCTCTTCCAGGGACAAGAAGTAGTTCCAGTGACTGAAGCTGTTGGAATGTTGAACACCCATGAGTCCATCACCGCAGAAGCTCACGCATCCACGACGCGCACTCAGAGGCCGCACTCGCCGGCCAGTTCACCTTGATCGTCGTGCCGCCGCGGCACAGTTCGATCTGTATCTCTTGGCTCGGCTCTCTCGCGGGCGCTGCAAGCTGCAGCGGCAAGAATGCGAGCATCTGCGATGGCTGCGCGTTGATGATCGGCGCAGCCTCGATCACCGACTGTGTATCGCACTCGGCGTTTGCCACCCAGCGGCGAACCAGGTTCGCATTCAATCCGTTGGCCAATGCAACGGCGGCAATCGAGACGCCGGGATGCCGACATGCTCCGATCATTTCGGTTTTGAACTCGTCGCTGTGCCGACGTCGGTGGCGCCTGGTGGCGGCCTCGATAGTGGCGCAAGTGTTCACGTGTCCACCTAAAGTTACGTGGACACGAGGCTCCTATGCCCGCTCGGCGGGTTCAAGACGGGATCGCCGGACGCTTACTCTTGGAGCACAACATGGCACTGACCGTCAGCGAGGAGCTTCCGATAGAAGGCGAATGCCTCTTGCGTTGGCGGCGCCTCGAACAGGGCCAAGTAGCGCTGCTCTCTCGCCACTGCGTCGAGCACCGCTCGTGGCTGCTCAAAGTGCGACTCAGCGAGCTGCGCAATGGTGACGTTCATGCTGTCTAACGTTCAAAGTAACCGGCGTCTAACAGATGGCGAAGCCAGCTGTTAGACATCCGGTTCACTGAAGGGTTAGCCGTCTCTCGCACTACTTTAGAGGTGGCTTGCCTGCGGCCGCGAGCTTGGCGTTCAAGGCAGTCCGGCGCTGCTGGAGTAGCGCTGGCTGGACGAAGTAGAAATCGAAGAGGCCATCGAGCACATCGAGTGTCCATTCGGCTTCGCCGGGCTCCACTGGTACAACTGTTCCCGAAGCAGAGCTTTTTACCGGATGGGCAGCGAAGTTTCCAATATTGCGGATCGCATCAATAGCTTGGGCCAAGTGCGACGGGAGGATGTTTGCGGCAAGTACATCTTCAATCTCCTTCGCAAGATCGGCACGCTTCACCCCTGCCTTTTCCCGGAGGACGTGCTGCAGACAGCGACGGCTTAACGCGGCACTTGCCTTTGGACTAACGGGTAAGACAGCCGCGGCTTCACGATAGTCTTCCGAGAACTCAACCGGAACCTCCGGGGGCGGGCTTTGTCGAGTGGACATTGCCGGATAGCCGATAAGCTCCTTCTTGATTCCCGTGAAGTGGCGAGCATTGCCGGTTGCATTGATCGTGTCGGCGCAGACCAACTCAATCGTAATGTGGTCACAGGCCGGACAAAGATGCCTTACAGAAGCCCAGAACCCATCCGCATCTCGTCCGATTGGGGATGTGTGGGGGTTTCCATGGAACTCAACCTGACAGTGGGGGCACTTCATGGCGAATCGAAACGTCCTTTAGGCGGCTAACATTTGAGCTAAGCGGCAGACGACGGCTTGCCGGCGGCTGTCCGCTTGGGCGAAGGATTAGTCGACGACCGCTTCGCCCTCGATGGGTTCAACTCCTCTCGCAAGACGTCCCGGAGAACACCGACGGTTACCGGCCGATTGTCGGGTGATTCGCCACTGGTTTCTTTGATTGCCTCCCGCAGAGCCGAATTGATCATTGTTTGATAGCCCCGTCCTTGAGCTTCCGCCATCTCACGGAAGTGCTCGATGACGTCGTCGTCGAGCATGATGGTGATTCTCGTCTTGCCCGGCGAGGCAACGACGGCACCTCGCTTTCCCTTTGAAAAATCGTATTCCTTACGCATGGTATTGCTCCGCTTCGCTTCTGCTGCACCTGCGCGCGGAGATCAGCCGAATGCGATTGCCGCGCGGTGTGTGGACGACGACCAGGATCCGGCCCAAGGCATCCATACCAAGCGTGACATATCGCGGTTCCCCCTGTGCGTCGGGATCCTCAATGGTTACGGCGAAGGGGTCTCGAAGGGCTTGCTCGGCGTGCGCAAAGCTGACCTTATGCTTCGCCAGGTTAGCCTTTGCTTTCGCCGGATCGAACTCGATGTCCACTCGCACATTATGCATATCTAATGCATATTGTCAAGGTTGCGCCAGTACGCAGAGAGTGTTGAGTCGGCTAACGTTAGAACTAGGCGGCAGCCGCCAGCTTGCCGGCGGCTGCCCGTTTGAGCGAAGGGTGACGTCATTGCTCACGGTGAACATCCGTTACTCGAATGGTTTGATATCAAGCTTGACTCCGTACATGAGTTTTTCGTCGGGGCGCCTCGTACCTCCCCGACGATCAGCGCATCACATGTGGTTGTAGCGCCTGTCAACTTCTTGGCTCCCAAACGGCGGCGGAAACTTCTTGCGTCCTCCTTTGATAGGTGCGCAACCTTTCGACCGTCTACGAACACAGCAACGGCTTGGGATCATGCTTGTTGTCGTCTTCGGGCACGAGCGTGGCAACGCATTCAACCTCGGCGCTGTGGTCACCATGTGCGCCTGCTAAACGACAGAGAGCCTTTTGATAGAAGAATTCGCCCATGACTTGGAACTCAAAGTCGCCAGCGCCTGGCCAGTGGAAACACTCAACATTGGGCTTGGATCGAGCCGGCCGATCTCTCGAGACGGATATGGGCGTTGTAGAGGCGCTGCGGCCACGAAGCAACCACCAGATTCCGAGAAGAAGCGCAGCGACGAAAGCGAAGACGAGAAGTTCTCGCACCGCGGTTGCTATGACGTCTAACGTTCGACATGAGCGGCGGGCGACCGGCGCAGCCGGTTGCACGTCCGCTCGATGGGAGCGGGTTAGACCTCACTGCAGTTCCTGCGCACCGCGACAATGTCACTTATGGGAATGGTTGCCAACTGCATTGCGTTATACAGATGTGCTCCTCACCCTTGTGCGGTCATCGCGCCAGGGTTTACATCTGTCGGGCCGAAGGCGGCTGATCCTCCGAAGTGCACGAACTTAGAGGTCTAGGCACTCGTAGAGAACTTGAAGAAGCTCGATCCGAAACTGACCCTTGTTGTCTGTAGTCTGCGTCTTTCAGCGCAGACACCGAAGCAAGCAAAGCTGACGATAGGTAAGCTGTTCCGAAGCCTTGATCATCTGATGGACCACAGCGGCACTGATGCCCGGATCGAATGCGATGCTGGCTAGGAGGTGAGCTACGTACGGCAACTTCTTCTTTTCTTCTGCTTCGCGCTGGCTGCGAAGCAGAACCGCCTCGACGACTTCGTCCGCATCGCTTCTACCATTTGGGCTGGGAGAGAAAAAACCGTCTGACCTCGTGGTCTACCAGTGTCGATTCGGGCCTTTACTTCTGCCGCGACAAGTGCGAGCACCCCGCCAACGCGCACGCGCTCTCGCAGGCTGAGCACGCGTTCTGAGACTTCGTCTCCCACATGCTTGAGAACAGATGAGGCTACTGCACCCGGCCGCTCCATCAGCGGTTGCGCCAGCAGGGTCAGCCGCGAGGAATCCAAGCGCCCCGCCAATCGCTGCGCCGGCTATCTCTGCGCCAGCGCCGATCAGTTTTTGAATGGCGCCGCTGCTCTCAGGTTTGGAACCTTCGGTTGGCATCGACGGTCGTTATGAGGTCTAACGTCGGAGTTCAGCGGCGCCCGCCTGCGGGCGTCCGCGGCAATAACCTGTTATGCATTCGTTGCGTAATATTCAGAGCAGCCCGCCAGGGTGAAATGTCTCCCAGTAAGTCGGATTCGCGTCGGCACGCTGTCGGTAGAGGGGACTCTTCTTGTATATCTCGACATACTCAAGTCGAACTGCCTCTCGTCTCGCCCGTTCCCTATCCGTCAACGAGACGCGGCGAATCTGATCACTAAGCGGCTCGTCGGGTAGGGGTACCCACGAATCATACTCCCCGTCGAGAAGAACCAACGCGCCGGGTTTCATGTAATGGATCTTGCCCTTTCCTTCCGGGATTACGTGCAGCCCGTGTATGGAGGAAAGAGCCAAAAAATGTTCCTTCGTTAACGGGCGGCCGTCCGCGTCGTCGTTAAGTTCGCTCACTATCGTCACCTCCCAGCGTGCCTCCGATATGCATAACGTTCGAAATGAGCGGCGCCGCTAGGCGTCCGCTCGACTGAAATGTTAGGCCTCTTCACGCCCTTCATCCTCTGCGACCTTCTTCGGCAAGAGCCACCAACTTCCTTTTTTGACGGGCGCCAGCCGTTCAATTGAGATACTCTCTAGTTCGTCGCTAGAAACTTCCATGACATCTGGAGCGGAGGGTGCCTTCACAAAAGCGTTTAGACGCTCGATGAGTTGTCGCTCAGCCTCAGACGGCATAAGTTGCCTTCCTGCATCTTCTTCAAGCGCCCGTGGTGCGTGCTTCTGCCAAAAGCGCGACCGTTAGGTCGGAAGGATTCCCCGGCGGACGAGGTGCGAGCTTATGTAGCCCGGCCTGTCGTTCCTGTTCCGAGCTTTTCAAAAATTCGCTGTTTATGCGAGCCAAGTCGTTCTTGAGATCTGGCGCCCAAACAAAGTCTTGCTCCTTCTGCATAAACACCGGAGCACACATTTTGTGCAGACGGTCTCCAGAAACAAAGACATGACAAAACGGCAGGTAGAAGAGATAGGCTATGTCAACGCGATTCGAAGGCCGCTCCGTCGAAATTAAATTGGCCGCCAGCGCGATCTGAAAGAAGATTTCGACCATTAGAACATGAGCGGCATAACCGGCGTACTTGGCGAGCGGAGGAAAACCTGATTGCGACCAGCGATGCACAATTTGTGCTCGCATATGCTGCGGAACCTGCACGAATGAGAAGAGAAGCGCAATCTGTTCTTCTGGCTCGTTACGCGAGTACACCAGCGCCGCCGCAATTCCATACGCTTCATTCACAGTGCGGCAAGTTCGCGGATTGATGCCCAACCTGCCCATGCGGCGAGCGACTTCCGATAGGTTCAGATTAGAGAGCAGAGCCCGCCAATTTGAAGCGAGACCGTGTTCAACCTCGTGAAACTGCGCACGCTGCCACCTTGCAAACGCCTCAGCTTCCGGCGAATTCTCGAAAACGACTCCAGGCTTGCCATCGGCGTCGCGGACTGGACGTCCACCCGCCACCGGAATCTGACCTAAATGTGGTGCTTCGTGGCCCAAGAGGTTTGCTATGCAAAGCTGCGCGTGGTTAACGCAAGGAGCCCCAGATAGAACTGGCGTCTTGTCTGCAATTATGCGCACCTCATCTTCGGGGCTGCGCGAGTTGCCTTTGCGCTGCTTCGCTAGATCTCCAAGTGTCTCCACAAAAAACAACGGTGATATGACGGGAAGAAAGAAGTGGTCGAACCAGACCGACTCATCGACTGAGAGCGATTGCAGGAATGACTTATCGAAGAGCGTGATGGGACCCACGTTTCTGTCCGAAGAGGCCTAACCTTGGAGCTAAGCGGCGCGCGAAGGCCGAAGGCCGGAGCGTGTCCGCTTCGGCGAAGGGTTAGGTTTCGCCCGCTGTGCTCTTGCACCGGCACTTCGACGGCTCGCGGCGCTCAAGGCTTCCTCGGCCCACTTGTTCAGACTAGTGCCGCTCCGGGCAGCAGCCTTGAGAGCGGCAGCATGGACGCCGGGAGACACCCTAAGCATAAGCTTGCCGCTTGCGGGCTTCTCCGGCTTGCTGCCAAGACTCTCGCAAGCCGCGATGTAGTCGTCCACTACGGCGTGAAAGTTCGCCTCGAACTCCGAAATCGATTCGCCGTGGAACGAGATGATGTCGTCCACATCGAGAACGCGACCAACGATAATCTTGTCCTCGGCGTCGAAGGTCATGCTGGCTACATAGCCACGGTAGGTCATCGTGTTGGTCATGGCTTTACTCCCATCCGCTGCAGCAACTCACGGGTTGCCTTGACTCGGTAACGAAGAGCCTCCTTGCCGGGATGCGGACGGTGAAAAGTTGCTCTCAGGCCTTGCCATTCGAACGTCACCGACGAACCTGGCCCTTCAACTAAGCGGCAGCCAAGGGCGATGAGCAAAGACTCGATTCGTACCCACTCAATGTTGCCGTTGACCGGATCAGACCATACCGCCTCAAGCGTGCAACGCTGTTTGCCGTTCACTTCGCGATGATAGCACTTATACGGTAAATGCAATCATGAACACAGTGGTGCGCAAGCCGCGGCGGCGGCTTGCGGAACCTAACGTCGAAGGTGAGCGGCCGGCTCGCTCGGAGCGACGAACGCAGCGACCGTGGTTGCCGGTCCGCTCGAGCGACCAGTTAGATGCGAATCGGGGCCAGGCACGCGCAGGTCGTCGCTATAGCAATCGGCGGTCCAGCCCACGCCATCGGCTCGAATCAAGAACACCCAAAGCGATTCGCCCCGCCCGCTCCACAGAGACGGCGAGGCGACGCGGCGGCGACAACGTGGCGACACTCATCAAGCGTCGACGGCCGTGCATCGCTACAGCGCTTCTTCATCGCGTCGACCTGGGCAAACGGTTCTTCGGGTGCGGCATTTAACGTCGAAGGTGAGCGGCCGACCCGTTCGGAGCCACGAATGCAGCGACCGTGCTTGCCGGTCCGCTCCACCGACCAGTTAGATACATACCGGGGCCAGGCCCACGCGGGCCTTTGCTATGGCAGCCTACGGTTCCAGCCCGCGCCGCCGGCTCGAACCGAAGGCACGGTAACGATCCGCCCCGACGGCTCTGCAGACGGCGAGGCCGCGCGGCGGCGACAACGCGTCGGCTCTCACCAAGCGTCGACGACCGTGCATTGCTACAACGCTTGTTCATCGCGTTGACCTGGGCAGACTGTGTTCTTCGCGCGCGGCATTTAACGCTCGACATGAGCGGCAGCGCAAGGGCGAAGCCCTTGTGACGTCCGCTCGATGGAGCGGTTAGCCATCAGCTCGCACCGCCTGCTCGAGTGCTTCGGTAGCCCACTGATTCAGGCTCTTGCCCATTGCCTGAGCCTTGATCAGCGCTCGACTGTGCACCTCGGGCGGCACGCGCAGGAGCAACTTGCCCGAGGCTGGCCTCTCGGGCGAGATACCGTTCTTCGCAGTCTGCAAGATAGCTTTGCGTCGTCGTAGCTCTGAGAAATGCCAAGCACCGGATCGGGGCGGCGAGGGTCAACCCCATACACGACGAAGCCGTACGAGGAGCTACAAGCGTTTGCGATGGCCGCCACGTCCTTCAGGAACTCTCCGCATTTGTCTTCGTCATTTAGCACGACGAAGTCAGACTTCCAATCAAATACAGCCTGTTCGGGCGTCGACTTCACAAGAGAGAGCGCTTCATCGATGGTGAGAGTTCTGATCATGCGCACTCCATGCCTGTGAAGGCTAACGTTGGACATGAGCATCGAGCAGCGGGCGGCGAAGCCGGCCGTCGGGCGTCCGCTCGATGGATGGGCTAGGCGTCACTGGTACCGAACGCTTCATAAACCGTCTTGCGGAGATCTTCGTCACACACGCCGTATTCGTCTACAAGCTCGATGATCCGATCAACTTGCTGTCTGCTATGAAGAGGCAGCGACATGATCTCTACAAGCTCGCTTTGCGTAAGATACTGGTCTAAGTATGAGTATGGATCGCGCTTTCCAGAAATCAAGACTTGCTTGAAAATGATATTCCAAAGGGAGCGAGAACTGACCGCCTTGATCTGCCGCGTGCATCGCTGATAGTCCGCAATGATCGGACCCTCGATCAACATGACAGCACCACTTAGCCAGCTGTGAAATTCTTGAATCTGCCTGGTGTAGTCGGCAATCAGGCGGCCCAAGTCAATTCCATCGGAATGGTCCCGGAGATATTGTCGCGCCTGCGCGTTGTACTCATTGGCACGATTCAACTGTTTTGGCCAAAGCATGAACTTCGAGGTACGCTCTTCTTCCGCTCCAAAGGTCAATTTCCAGCCCGGACGGTGCAGCGTCACGTGGATTAGGTCAACTCGCAACTCCTGAATAAAGCGATGCTGTGGATTTAGTGAGAATGTTTCACGGATGCGATCGTTGTAACCCGGAACGTCGACCTTCTTGCTAAGCGCACGCGATTGATCAACGAGTGTCATTGCAGAAGAGGCGAAGACGTACAGCAACTCACGAAAGCGTTCCTCAAAGGCATTCAGATCACTCTTTCGGTTTCTGCGAAATAGATGCCCGCCACGGACCTCGCCGTGAAAACGCTCAAGCTCTGCAGCGAAGGCGTTTGAGGCCCGGCTTAGAATACCTAGGACGGCCTGCAATGAGTTCAGTCTTAGGTCGAGGTCACAACCGGGGTGCTCGTCAACCAAATCCTGCGCTCGACCGGAGTTACTCCATGCCGCTGCGACAAGGACTTCATCGCTCCACGGTAGTGGGCCCAGGCTGTACTCGGAAGCGGTGAGCATGGGCGTGCTGTGACGACTAACGTCAAAGTTGACCGGCATGCAGCGGCATTGCGCCGCGAGGCGTGCTGGTAAGTGTACGCCTCGCGGCGCAATGCGCTGCATGTCCGTGTCGAACGACCTGTTAGGCATCGTGCCCCGCGCGCCGAAGGAGGTATACCTGCGTGCCTGGAGGTACGTCATCCTTCTTCAGATCCGAAGGCAAGAGTATCGGCACGGTAATCACCTCGGGCCGCTTCCGAAAGTTGATCATTTCGAGACCGCGGATCTGAGTGTCGACTGACCCGCCGTCGGGAAAGATCAGTCGGATTGCATCCCCGATGTGGATCGGCGTGGTTCCCGGCTCCGCCGAAGGTCCCGGGGCCAGCACGCACCCACGGCCTTTGATCTGAAACGCATCCGCGACGGTGAAAAGCAGGGTGGTTTGCATGATGCCCTAACGTCGACGTTCAGCGGCGGCCGAAGGCCGTCCGATGGAACGACATGTTAGGGTGCAAATGACCAGACGACCGAATGATAGGCATTGACAACTGCGAATCCGAATAAGACATACCCAGCAAAGGCTGAAGCGATCGCCGCGTACCTGAATCGATCCCCCCAGAGGTGATACTTGTCTTGAAGGTTTTCGCTTTCAGAGTAGCAGGCTTGACTGAAGTACCGGAATGCGAAACCCACCGCACCAACGAGAACCCCGATACCAAACTGCAGCAAAGGCAGTGCTAGATACTTGGCGAGTGCGGCGCCACTGGCCTTTCCAGCGAGGTTGCTCATAACGCCTAAGAGCGCGACTACAGCGCCACCGTTAATGATCAAGAGCGCGTGGAGCGCGCTCTTCCCGGCCTCGAGAACTGCCTTTAGCATCTCGATGCTGTACGAGTTCTTCGCTGCGTACTGCGCGAGCATGCCCGCATGCTCCCGATTGCGGTACTCCCGGGACGCACCGGCGTCCTTCTCAAGTGCATCCAGATACGCACGCAGCGCACTCACCTGAATCTGTTGGGCGCCTTGCGCGTCAACTTGGTCCAATTGCTTACGAAATGCGTCGATGACCTCGTGTGATTCCATGGCGAGATTCTTTGCGCCCTAACGTGATTTGGTTCGGCGCGAACGCCTAGATAAACTCGTTTCTGCCGACATAACCCACTGAACATCGATAGCATTAACTATTTCTTTCTGCTCGTCTTTTCCCTATCACCACGCCCCTTCTCCTCGCATACCCGGAACCGGATGTCGCCCCGCGTCAGCCAACAATCCGAACACGCTAGCGACGCATTCCCAGAAACGGGGGATTGCCCGACACACGGCAGGTAGTCCCGAACGGCCTACATTCTGTGAAGTCCGTACCCGGTCGCGCCATTGCGGTACCGAACGTCCATAGCCGTTTCACCCAATACGGAGGAGGCGACCAGTAGGACCATCGGACGATAGCGGGAGTCCGTGAGGTTGTGTAAATATACAGCTATTGTGCGAGCCCAGCCAACTGCGAGTCATCCCTCGAGCCCTCCTTCGGCTGTGCATAGTTCTTCCGAACCGCCCCGACTGCTTGCATGTCTGCGAAAACGCATCCGGTATTTGCATTACAGCCTCCGCACCGAGCAGGCCTACCTCTATTGGGCGCGTACTTTCATCCGCTACCACGGCATGCGCGATCCTCGGGACATAGGGCAGGTGTCGACGCACAAGCAAGCCTTATGCGCCCTGCTGTTCCTTTATCGCGAGGTCTTCGGTCAGGAGTTGCCCTGGATGCAGGATCTCGGCCGCCCGAAATCGCTGGTGCGTGTGTCGACCGTGTTATCGAGGGAAGAGGTGGCGCTTCTGCTGGGCGCAATCGGCGGAACGTCGGGGCTGATTGCGCGAGTTTTGTACGGCACTGGCATTGATTTCGATCGCGCGCAGATGCAGTCGATGGTACCTACGCAAGCCGACTCGCAGAACATGACGTTCTTCGTGAGCAGCGTCGGGCCCGGCAAGGGCGGCGACCTCGGCAGAGTCGAAGGCGACCGGCACTGCGGGTCGCTCGCGCAGGCGGCGGGCGCCGGCAATCGCACCTCGCGCGCCTACCTCAGCATGCAGGGCGCGTCATTGAGCGATGCGAACTTCGTCAACGCGCGCGATCGCATCGGTAACGGCCCGTGGCAGAACGCCAGGGGCATCGTGATCGCCCGCAACGTCGGCGAATTGCATTCGCCGAACAACAACCTGACCTGCGAGACTGCGCTCGACGAGAACGGTAGGCCGGTCAAGGGGCCGCGCCGGCACGCCGAACGAGCACGACATCCTCACCGGGTCGCGCCCCGGCGGCTACGCGTGTGCGGGGCTCCGTTCGCCGACATGACCTGCGCCAACTGGACGAAAAGCGGCACCGATGGATCGGCATTCAGCGCATCCGACGCGCGGCTGCGATCCGCAGGGACTTCGCAGCACCGAGGAAACGGGCTGCTCTACTGCTTCGCAGCGCAGTAGATGCGCCTCGGTTGTGGTCAGGCGGACTCAGATCGTGAACGACGGTCCGCCGCGCCGCTCCTTCGCAATCGCCTCGACCCACTTCCCTGCCGGAAGCCGCTCCCGCTCCAGCCGCTTCGCCCGCGCGCGCAGCGCCTTCCACTCGACCAGAAGCGGCGGCCCCGAAAACGCCAACAGCGCCACATTCCCCGCCGCCACCGGCGGCAACTCGATCACCCGTCCGTCGAACGCCTGTCGCACGTTGCGCAGGCTGTGCGCATACGAACGGCTCTCGCCGAACACGTTGACCATGAGAATCCCCGCCGGCGCGAGCGAGGCGCGGCAATCCCGATAGAACGGCACGTCATCGAGCACCGGCCCGCGCGCCTTCGTGTCGTAGAGATCAGCCAGGATCACGCCGAAGCGGCCACGCACGGAGGGACGCGTCACGTATTCGCCGGCGTCGGCGCGGATCACCTCGAGCCGCTCGTCGTCGGGCAGCGCGAAGTCGCTGCGCGCGATGTCGATCACCCGGTGGCTCGCCTCGACGACGACGATCTTCGTCTTCGGCAGCTTCTTCCAACAGTGACGGGCAAGTCCCGCCGCGCCGAGACCCAGGTGCAGCATCTCGGCGGGCGCACCGAGGAACAACCGCCACGCCATCATGTCGTGCGCGTAGTCCAACTCGAGGTCATAGGGACGCGCGATGCGCATCGCGCCCTGGATCCATGGCGAGTCAAAATGCAGGTAACGAACGCCGGCGGACTCGGACAACACGATCACGGGTTCATTGGAACGTTCGCCCCGGCGGCGGGAGGTACCGCGCGTATTTCGTCGTCCAGCGTTCAAGGCATTCTTCTCCGGTTCATCGCAGGCTCTCGATTGCCTCGCGCCACGACTCGAGCTTGCGCTCGCGCGGCATCGACGCGTAGGCGGGACTGGTGGAAGGCATCACGCGCGTCTGGTAGCCGGCGTCGCGGAACCGGGGCTCGAAGCGCCCTGCCGCCTGGCCGTTGAACAGCACGGCGCCCAGGTGCGGAGCGAGGCGATGCAGGCGGACGAAATCGTTCGCCGCCGCGTCGCGGATCGCGCTGTCGAGACTGCCCTCCCGCCGGCAGGCGCCCCAGACGTCCCAGATCGCCAGGCCCGCCGCGAGCATGGTCTCGTAGCGGCGCTCGAACGGCCATTCGTCGAGCGGTTCGCCGAGCACCTGGCCGAGGATCGGCCAGAACAGGTTGCGCGGATGCGCGTAGTAGTGGCCGGCGGCGAGCGACGCTTCGCCGGGGAAGCTGCCGAGGATGAGCAGGCGCGAGTGTGGTGCGATCACCGGCGGCAACCCGCGCAAAGGAGGTGTCGGATCCGGAGCGACGGCCCCGACGCACGCCGGTGCGCCGCCTGGCCCCGTGCGCATCGCTACGTCGCTTGGCCCTGCAGCGCGACGCCGCGGGCTCGCGACACCCGCAGACCCGATGTCACGACGCCGCGTGCCTGCTGCGCTCGGCTGCCGACCGACGCGCCGATCAGGCACCGGAAGCGCCGCCCTTCCCGCCTTCCGACTCTCCTTCGTCACGAGCCGGCATGCCGGGCGCCTGCGCGCCGGTCAGCATCGCGTTCATCCGCCGCACGAACCCCGCCGGATCGTCCAGCTGCCCGCCCTCGGCGAGCGTTGCCTGCTCGAACAGCAGCCGCGACCAGTCGTCGACGTGCGCCTCGTCGGCGCGCACGCGCGCGAGCAGCGGATGCTCGGGGTTGATCTCGAGCACCGGCTTTCTCTCCGGCGCCTTCTGGCCGGCCTGCTTGAGCAGCCGCTCCAGGTGCGCGCTGATCTCGTGCTCGCCCGACACCAGGCACGCGGCCGAGTCGGTGAGCCGGTTGCTGACGCGCACCTCGCTCACCGCATCGCCGAGCGCCGCCTTCATCCGCTCGACCAGCGGCTTCAGCTCGTCGGCGACCTGCTCGGTCGCCTTCTTCTCGGCTTCGTCCTCGAGCTTGCCGAGTTCCAGCCCACCACGCGCGACCGACGCGAGCGGCTTGCCTTCGTACTCGGTGAGGAACGACAGCAGCCATTCGTCGACGCGGTCGGTGAGCAGCAGCACCTCGACGCCCTTCTTGCGGAACACTTCGAGATGCGGGCTGTTGCGCGCCGCGGCCGGCGTCTCCGCGGTGACGTAGAAGATCTTCTCCTGCCCTTCCTTCATCCGCGCGACGTAGTCGGCGAGCGACACGGTCTGCGCGTCGTCGTTCGAGGTCGTGGAGGCGAAGCGCAGCAGCGCGACGATGCGGTCGCGGTTGGCGAAGTCCTCGCCGACGCCTTCCTTGATCACGGCGCCGAACTCGCGCCAGAACTTCGCGTAGTCGTCGGGCCTGTTCGCGGCGAGATCCTCGAGCAGCGACACGATGCGCTTGGTCGATCCCTCGCGGATCATGCGCACGTCGCGGCTCTCCTGCAGGATCTCGCGCGAGACGTTCAGCGGCAGGTCGTTCGAGTCGATGACGCCGCGCACGAAGCGCAGCCACGCCGGCAGCAGCTGCTCGGCATCCTCCATGATGAAGACGCGCCGCACGTACAGGCGCACGCCGCTGCGGCGGTTGCGGTCCCACAGGTCGAAGGGCGCGCGCGACGGCAGGTAGAGCAGCTGCGTGTATTCGGTACGGCCCTCTACGCGCGCGTGCGTCCACGCGAGCGGGTTCTCGTCGCCGTGCGACAGGTGCTTGTAGAAGTTGCGGTACTGCTCGTCGTCGATCTCGCTCTTGGATCGCGTCCACAAGGCGCTCGCCTGGTTCACCGTCTCCCATTCGTCGGTGGCGCGCATCTCCTTGGCTTCGGCGTTCCACTCCTCCCTGCGCATGCGGATCGGCAGCGAGATGTGGTCCGAATACCGGCGCACGATCGACTTCAGCTTCCACGGCGAGAGCAGGTCCTCGAAGCTCGTCTCGTCGAGCTCGGTCTCGGCGGCGAGCTCGCCGACCGGAACGCTGCGCAGATGCAGCGTGACGTCGGTGCCGCGGGTGGCCTTCTCCACGGTCTCCACCGAGAACTCGCCGGTGCCTTCGGACTCCCAGCGCACGGCCTGGTCGGCGGGCAGTCCCGCGCGCCGCGAGACGACGGTGACGCGGTCGGCGACGATGAACGCCGAATAGAAGCCCACGCCGAACTGGCCGATCAGCTGCGCATCGCGCGCCTGGTCGCCGGAGAGATTGCCGAAGAACTCGCGCGTGCCCGAGCGCGCGATCGTGCCGAGATGCTCGACGGCTTCCTCGCGCGACAGGCCGATGCCGTTGTCGGAGATCGTGATCGTGCGAGCCTTCGGGTCGACGTCGATGCGGATCTGCAGCTCGCCGTCGCCTTCGAGCAGTTCGGGCCGGTTCAGCGCCTCGAAGCGCAGCCGGTCGCAGGCGTCCGAGGCGTTGGAGATCAGCTCGCGCAGGAAGATCTCGCGGTTGCTGTACAGGCTGTGGATCATGAGGTTCAGCAGCCGGCTGACCTCGGTCTGGAAGCCCAGTGTCTGCTTGGTGGTGTCGTTCATCGTGTCGTTCACGTTCAAGTGCCTCGATCGCCCGCGGGCTTCGGCAGCGACAGCGTCGCCTCCGCCACGCGCGGCTCCAGGTAGCGCCCCTTGCGCGCCCGCGCTCCGCGCCAGTTCTCCAGTGCCGCGCCCGACAGCACGCGGTCGATCGCCTTGCCGCCGCGCCCGGTGCCCTGCACCCGCACGCCCGGCGCGCCGAAGACGATCGCCTGCTGCATCGGGTCGGCCTCGTCGACCTTGAGCATCGTCACGCCGCGCCCGCCGTTGCGCAGCACTTTCACCTCGACGAGGTCGAAGACCAGCGCGTGGCCGGCGCGCGAGACGCACAGCACGCGGTCCATTCCCGGCTCGAAGAGCGCGGGCCGCAGCGGCGCGTCGCCTTCCTCGACCGACACGAAGCTCTTGCCCTGCTTCGTGCGGCCGGCGAGATCGCCCGCCTGGCACAGCAGGCCGTAGCCGCGCCGCGTGGACAGCAGCACGCCGGCATCGGCCCGTGCGGCGAACACGTGCTCGATGCGGGCGCCCGGCTCCAGCTCGAAGAAGCTGGTCACCGGTGCGCCGTCGCCGCGCGCCGACGGCAGCTGCGAGACCGCCACCGAGAAGGCGCGGCCGGTGGTGTCGACCGCGTACAGGTTGTCGGTGGTCATGACTTCGAAAGCGCCGTAGAACGCATCGCCCGTCTTGAAGCCAGCCTGCGCCGGATCGTAGTCGCGATCGTGACTCTGGCGCGCGCGCGCCCAGCCTTTCTGCGAGACGATGACGGTGACCGGCTCCTCCGGGATGCGCACTTCGAGCGTCGTGCGCTCGGCTGCCTCGATCAGCGTGCGCCGCGCGTCGCCGTACTGCTTCGCGTCGGCCTCGATCTCCTGGATCACCTGCCGGCGCAGCCTGGCCGGGCTACCGAGCAGCGCCTCGATCCGACCCTTCTCCTCGCGCAGCGACGCCAGCTCCTTCTCGATGCGGATCGCCTCGAGCCGCGCGAGTTGCCGCAGCCGGATCTCGAGGATGTCCTCGGCCTGCCGGTCGGTGAGCCCGAAAGCGTCGATCAGTGCCGGCTTCGGTTCGTCGGACTCGCGAATGATGCGGATCACCTCGTCGATGCGCAGCAGCACGAGCCGGCGCCCTTCGAGGATGTGGATGCGGTCGTCCACCTGCGCGAGCCGATGGCGGCTGCGCCGCGTGACGGTCTCGAGCCGGAACTCGCACCACTCGGAGAGGATCGTCGCGAGGTTCTTCTGCCGCGGACGGCCGTCGCGGCCGATCGTGACGAGGTTCACCGGTACGCCGGTCTCGAGGCTCGTGTGCGCGCGCAGCACGCGCAGCAGCTCGTCGGAGTCGATCTTCGAGGTCTTCGGCTCGAAGACGAGGCGCACCGGCGCTTCCTTGCCCGACTCGTCGCGCACGGCGTCGAGCACCGCGAGCACCGACGACTTCAGCTGCAGCTGCTCCGGGGTGAGCGACTTCTTGCCGGCCCGCACCTTCGGGTTCGTCAGCTCCTCGATCTCCTCGAGGACTTTCTGCGCCGACACGCCCTGCGGCAGCTCGGTGACGACGAGCTGCCATTGCCCGCGCGCCAGCTCCTCGATCGCGTGGCGGCCGCGCATCTTGATCGAGCCGCGGCCGGTCTCGTAGATCTCGCGGATGTCGTCGGCCGGCGAGATGATCTGCCCGCCGCCGGGGAAATCGGGGCCGGGCACGATGCGCGCGAGCGCGGCCGCGTCGATCTTCGGATCCTTCAGCACCGCGATCGCCGCCTCGGCGATCTCGCGCAGATTGTGCGACGGAATCTCGGTGGCCATGCCTACCGCGATGCCCGATGCGCCGTTGAGCAGCAGCATCGGCAGCCGCGCCGGCAGCAGGCGCGGCTCCTTCGTCGAGCCGTCGTAGTTCGGAACGAAGTCGACGGTGCCCTGGTCGATCTCGTCGAGCAGCAGTCGCGCATAGGGCGTCAGCCGCGCCTCGGTGTAGCGCATCGCCGCCGGCGAGTCACCGTCGCGCGAGCCGAAGTTGCCGTGCCCGTCGATCAGCGGATAGCGCAGCGTGAACGACTGCGCCATGCGCACCAGCGCGTCGTAGGCGGCGACGTCGCCGTGCGGATGGAACTTGCCGAGCACGTCGCCGACCACGCGCGCCGACTTGACCGGCTTCGCGCCCGCCGCCAGCCCCATCTCGTTCATCGCGTACAGGATGCGGCGCTGCACCGGCTTCTGGCCGTCGCAGACGTCGGGCAGCGCGCGGCCCTTGACGACGGAGACCGCGTACTCGAGGTACGCACGCTCGGCGTAGCGCGCGAGCGTCAGCGCGTCGTCGCCGTCGTCCGCATCGTCGCGAATCGGAAGTTCGATCTGATCGTTCATTCGTGTTCAGCGGCTGGCGCCCGCCGCGCCGCGAAACGCGCATGCGCGTCCCGCTCGGGGCGGCGGCGCCTCAGATGTCGACCTCGGCCTCGTTGCCGCGCTCCTCGAGCCAGGCGCGGCGTGCCGAAGCCTCGCCCTTGCCCATCAGCATCGTGAAACGCTCTTCGGTATGCGCGACGTCGAGATCGCCCAGGCGCACCTGCAGCAGGCGCCGCGTATCGGGATTCATCGTCGTCTCCCACAGCTGCTCGGCATTCATCTCGCCCAGGCCCTTGAAGCGCGAGATCGACCAGATGCCTTCGCGCACGCCTTCCTTGCGCAGCTTGTCCTCGACGCGGCGCAGCTCGTCCTCGTCCAGGCAATAGAGCTTGCGCAGCGGTCGCTTGCCCTGGGCGGGGACGTCGACGCGAAACAGCGGAGGACGCGCGACGTGCACGTTCCCGCGCTCGATGAGCTTCGGGAAGTGGCGGAAGAAGAGCGCCAGCAGCAGCACCTGGATGTGCGCGCCGTCGACGTCGGCATCGGACAGGATGCAGATGCGACCGTAGCGCAACCCGGAGAGATCGGGCTCGTCGCGCATCGAATGCGGATCGACGCCGATCGCCACCGCGATGTCGTGGATCTCGTTGTTCGCGAACAGGCGGTCGCGCTCGGTCTCCCAGGTGTTGAGCACCTTGCCGCGCAGCGGCAGGATCGCCTGGAACTCCTTGTCGCGGCCCATCTTCGCCGAGCCGCCGGCCGAGTCGCCCTCGACGAGGAACAGCTCGTTGCGCGCGACGTCGTCGGACTCGCAGTCGGTGAGCTTGCCCGGCAGCACCGCTACGCCCGAGCTCTTCTTCTTGCCGACCTTCTGCGCGGCGCGGCTGCGTGCCTGTGCCTGCCGGATCACCAGCTCGGCGAGCTTGCGGCCGTGCTCGACGTGCTCGTTCAGCCACAGCTCGAGCTGCGGCTTGACCAGCGACGAGACGAGCCGCACCGCGTCGCGCGAGTTCAGGCGCTCCTTGATCTGGCCCTGGAACTGCGGATCGAGCACTTTGGTGGACAGCACCCAGCTCGCGCGCGCGGCGACATCCTCGGCGAGCAGCTTCACGCCCTTGGGCTGCAGGCCGTGCAGCTCGACGAAGCCCTTCACCGCGGCGAAGAGTCCTTCGCGCAGCCCCGACTCGTGCGTGCCGCCGGCGGTGGTCGGGATGAGGTTCACGTACGACTCGCGCAGCAGCGGACCTTCCTCGGTCCAGGCGACGACCCACTGCGCGCCCTCGCCTTCGGAGAAGCTGTCGTGACCCGCCGGTATCGACTGGTCGCCCTCGAACAGCGGAATGATCGGCGGCGAATCGGACAACTGCGCGAGGCTCTCCGACAGATAGCCGCGCAGCCCCTCCTCGTAGCGCCAGCTCTGGCGGCGCCCGCTCTTTTCCTCGACCAGCGTGACCTTCACGCCGGGCAGCAGCACCGCCTTCGAGCGCAGCAGGTGCACCAGCTCGGCGTGCGGGATCGTCATCGAATCGAAGTACTTCGGATCGGGCCACATGCGCACCGCGGTGCCGCTGCGCCGATCGCCGCGTCCGGCGGCCTTCGCGTGCAGCCGCTCGGCGACCTCGCCCCCTTCGAAGGCGATGCGATGCACCTTGGCGTCGCGCCAGACGGTGACCTCGAAGCGCTTCGACAGCGCGTTCGACACCGACACACCGACGCCGTGCAGTCCGCCCGAGAAGCTGTACGCGCCGCCGTCGGCCTTGTCGAACTTGCCGCCGGCGTGCAGCCGGGTGAAGACGATCTCGACCACCGGCACGCCTTCTTCCGGATGTTTGCCCACCGGGATGCCGCGACCGTTGTCGTCGACCTCGATGCTGCCGTCGGCGTGCATCGTCACGGCGATCTCGTCGCAGAAGCCGGCGAGCGCCTCGTCGGCGGCGTTGTCGAGCGCCTCCTGGACGATGTGCAGCGGATTCTCGGTGCGCGTGTACATGCCGGGGCGTTGACGCACCGGCTCGAGACCCTTCAGGACGCGGATCGACGCTTCGCTGTATTCGTTGCGGCGGGCTGCCATGCTGCGAGGAGTGGAAGGGAAACGGATGCCGCCGCGTCAGCGTCCCACCGGGATGCCGCAGGCCTGCAGCAGGGACGCGAAACTCGCGACCATGTTCGGGTCCCGATAGGCGAGGAACGACCATCCGAGAACGAAGCCGAGCAATGCCACGCCGACGAAGGTGAGAGCAAGGCGCGCGAGACGGACCGTGCGATGATCGTGCATCGCATCATTCTACTGGGTGCCCCCGGGCGCCCGCGCCCCGATGCCCACTGAACGCCCCGCTTCCGCCCGCCAGTCCTGCGCCGAACGCCCCGACAGTCCCGACACGCTGGTCGTGCACGGCGACCGCGACCCCGAAGTCTTCGAGCCGGCGCTCGCCCCGCCGGTGCACATGTCGGTCACCTGGTCGGCGCGCGATGCAGACGAGTTCGCCGGACTCGCCACCGGCGTGCGCCCGCAGCGCTTCTACACGCGCTACGGAAACCCCACGCACGAGCGCGTCGCGCGGCTGATCGCGCGGCTCGAGGGCGGCGAAAGCGCGCTGATGACGGCGAGCGGCATGGGCGCGGTCTCCTCGGTGCTGCTCGGGCTGCTCGGCGCCGGCGATCGCGTGGTCGCGCAGACCAGCCACTACATGGGCAGCACCCAGTGGTTCACCGAGCTGCTGCCGCGCTTCGGCGTGCAGGTCGAGCGCGTGGACCAGACCGACACCGGGGCGATCGTCGCCGCGCTGCGCCGCGGCGCGAAACTCGCGATGTTCGAGACGCCGTCGAATCCGACGATGGCGATCACCGATCTGCGTGCGGTCGCCGAGGCCGCGCGCGCGTGCGGCGCGATCACGGTGGCCGACAACACCTTCGCCACGCCGCTGAACCAGCAGCCGCTCACGCTCGGCATCGACGTCGTCGTGCACAGCGCCACCAAGTACCTCGGCGGCCACCACGATCTCATCGCCGGCGTCGTCGTCGCGCGCGACGAGATCCTCGAGCGCATCTGGCGCGGCACGATCGCGCTCGGCGCCACGCTGGGCGCCTTCGACGCGTGGCTGCTGCTGCGCGGACTGCGCACGCTCGCGCTGCGCGTGGAGCGCGCCAACGACAACGCGCTGCGCGTGGCGCGCTTCCTCGACGCGCACCCCGGCGTCGAAGCGGTGCACTACCCCGGGCTCGAAAGCCATCCGCAGCACGCGCTCGCCCGTTCCCAGATGCGCGGCTTCGGCGGCGTGCTCTCGGTGCGCATCGCCGGCAACTACGCGGACACCGCGCGCTTCGTCTCGCGCCTGCGCCGCTTCACGCACGCGGTGAGCCTGGGCGGCGTCGAATCGCTCGCCGTTCACGCCGCAGCGATGGTCGCCGGCACGCTGAACGACGAGCAGATGCGCGCCGCCGGCATCGCGCCGAATCTGGTGCGGCTGGCCTGCGGCATCGAGGCGGCGGACGATCTGCTCGCGGACCTCGATCAGGCGCTCAGATAGCCACCTGCGACCCCAGTTCCACCACCCGATCCGGCGGCAGGCCGAAGTAGTTCGCCGCGCTGGTGCTGTTGCGCAGCAGCCAGCCGAACAGCGAGCGACGCCAGCCGAACAGGCCGCGTCGGCTCACCGAAACGAGCGTCGGCTTGCTGGTGAAGAACGAGGTCTCGTGCAGCGTGCAGACGACGCCCTTGCGCGCGATCTGGCGCAGCACGCCGTCGATGCGCGGGTTCTCGCGGAAGCCGAAATGCGCGATGACGCGCACGATGCCGTCGGGGCTGCGCATCACCTCGACGCGCTCGTCGTCGAGCACGCGCGGCGCTTCGTCGAACACGACCGTGAGGAAGATCGTCTGCTCGTGCATCACCTTGTTGTGCTTCAGGTTGTGCAGGAACGAGCTGGGCCAGCCCTGCGGCGTCGACGAGAAGAAGAGCGCCGCGCCGGGCACCCGCGGGATCTGCGACAGGTCGATCTGGTATCCGTCGGGGCTCGCCTTCGGACGCATGTCCTTGCGTAGCCGCAGGATCTCCATGCCGCGCCGCCACGTCGTCAGCACGGTGAACATGATGGCGGCGAGCAGCAGCGGGAACCATCCGCCCGACGGGATCTTCGTGGCGTTGGCCGCGAAGAAGCTCGCCTCGAGCGCGACGAAGACGACGAACAGCGGCCACAGCGCGCGCACGCGCCGATCGGCGAAGGCCGGCAACGCGATCAGCATCATCACGCTGGTGAGGGTCAGGTCGCCGGCAACGGCGATTCCATAAGCCGAGGCGAGCGCATCGGAGCTGCGGAAGCCGACGACCAGCGCGAGCACGAGCACGAGCAGCAGCCAGTTGACCATCGGGATGTAGACCTGCCCCTGCTCGGCGTCGGAAGTGTGCAGCACGCGCAGACGCGGCAGGAAGTTCAGCCGCGACGCCTGCTGCGACGCCGAGAAGGCGCCGGCGATCGTTGCCTGCGACGCGATGACGGTGGCGGCAGTGGCCAGCACGACGGCCGGCAGCAGCAGGTTTTCCGGGGCGAGCAGGTAGAACGGATTGCGGATCGCCTGCGGATCGAGCAGGACCAGCGCGCCCTGCCCGAAGTAGTTCAGCATCAGCGCCGGCAGCACGAGCACGAACCAGCCGACGCGGATCGGACGCGACCCGAAATGCCCCATGTCGGCGTACAGCGCCTCGGCGCCGGTCATGCACAGGAAGACCGCTCCGGCCGCGACGAAGGCGAGCGCCGGCTGCTCGACGACGAGCGCCCAGGCGAAGCGCGGATCGAGTGCGAGCAGCACCTGCGGATTGCGCACGATGCTGAGCACGCCCGCCGCGGCGATCGCGACGAACCACAGCGCCATGATCGGCCCGAAGCGCGCGCCGACGTGGCCGGTGCCGCGGCGCTGGATCGCGAACAGCGCAACGAGAATCGTGACCGCGATCGGCAGCACGACGACGTCGAGTTCGGGCTCGAGGACGGCCAGCCCCTCCACTGCCGACAACACCGAGATCGCCGGCGTGATGACGGCGTCTCCGTAGAACAGCGAAACGGCGAAGGCGCCGAGAATCGACACCAGCCAGGTCAGGCGCGGATGCCCGCTCAATGCGTGCGTGCAATGCGACAGCAGCGCGAGAACGCCGCCTTCGCCGCGGTTGTCGAAGCGCAGCATGATCGTCACGTACTTCAGCGACACGACGATCATCACCGACCAGAAGATCATCGACAGCAGCGCGAAGACGTTGGCCTGCGTCAGGTCGAGTCCGTGGTCGGGGTCGAAGGCGACCTTGAACGCATACAGCGGACTGGTGCCGATGTCGCCGAAGACGATGCCGAGCGCTCCGACGACGGCGGCGGGTAGACGCGTTCGGGAGACGGCCGGGCGCATGGAGCGCGAAGTGTATCAGCGTGGCCCCGCCCGACTCGCGGGCGGGAACATCCGACGCGCGGGCGGGACATCCGACGCGCGGGCGGGAACGCGCGGCGGCTCAGGCGTGATAGCCGATGTCGCTGCGCACCTTGCCGCGGAACACCCAGTACGACCAGGCGCCGTACAGCAGCAGCACCGGCAGCAGCAGCAGCGTTCCGACCATCAGGAAGGCGAGCGCCTTCGGGGAAGCCGCGGCGTCCCACAAGGTGATCGACGGCGGCGCGATGTACGGCCACAGGCTGATCACGAGTCCGGTGAAGGCGAGGAAGAACAGCGCGAACGAGCAAAGGAAGGGCAGCAGCTCCCGGCCCTGGCGCAGCGCGCGCAGCAGCAGCAGCGCCACCGCGATCGTCAGCAGCGGAACCGGCGAGAAATAGAGGATCTGCGGCCAGCTGAACCAGCGCTCGGCGATGCGCGGCTCGGTGATCGGCGTCCAGATGCTGATCAGCGCAATGAAGGCGAGCACGCCCCACAGGCTTCGCCGCGCCACCGCCCGCGCCCATTGCTGCAGTTCGCCCTCGGTCTTCAGCACCAGCCAGCACGCGCCCTGCAGCAGGTAGCCGAAGACGAGCCCGAGGCCGGTGAGCAGCGGAAAGGGCGAGACCCAGTCCCAGCTCGTGCCGACGAAGTGGCGGCCCTCGACGGCGAAGCCCTGGATGAAGTTGCCGAGGATCACGCCCTGCGCGTAGGTGGCGGCGAACGAGCCCAGCACGAAGCCGGTATCCCACAGCCAGCGGCGCGCGCCGTGCACCTCGCGGAACTCGAAGGCGACACCGCGAAAGACGAGCCCGAGCAGCATCACGAGAATCGGGAAGTACATCGCCGGAATGACGATCGCGAAGGCGAGCGGAAAGACAGCGAGCATCGCGCCGCCGCCGAGCACCAGCCAGGTCTCGTTGAAGTCCCAGACGGGCGACACCGAAGCGATCATCCGCTCGCGATCGTCGGCATTGCGGCGAAACGGAAAGAGCATCGCGACGCCGAGGTCGAAGCCGTCGAGCAGCACGTACATGAACACCGACAACGCGAGGATCGCCGCCCACAGCGGCACGAGGTCAAGCGCCACGACCGGCCTCCTCCTGTTGCGGCCCTCGCGCGTCGCCCGCCGGGCGGAAGGTCTCCCGGCGCGGCTCGTCGGTAACCGCCGACAGCGGACGCGCCGAGCGCTTGTGCGCCTCCTCCGCGTCTTCAGTCTCCTCTTCGGTCTCCTTTTGCGAGGCCCGCTCGGGACCGATCAGCACCATCCGGCGCAACAGCACGAAGCCGCCGCCGAACATCACCAGATAGCCGACGATGTACACGGCAAAGGACAGCGCGACGTCGGCCGCGGCCAACGACGGCGAGACCGCGTCGGCCGTGCGCATCAGCCCGTAGACGACCCACGGCTGCCGTCCTACCTCGGTGACGGTCCACCCGGCGAGTACCGCGACGAAGCCCATCGGCATCCCGAGGCGCGCGAAGCGCAGGAAGGCGCGCGACTCGTAGAGCCGTCCGCGCCGATACGCTGCCCAGCCCGAAATCACGATCGCGAGCATCAGCAGCCCCAGGCCGACCATGATGCGAAAAGCGAAATAGGGGATCGCCACCGGCGGACGATCCTCGCGCGCGAAGGCCTTCAGGCCCTGCACTTCGGTGGAGAAGCCGTGGGTCAGGTACAGGCTGCCGACCGCGGGAATCGCCAGCTCGTAGCGATTGCGCTCGGCCTGCTCGTCGGGCAGCGCGAACAGCGACAGCGGCACGTGCGTGGTGCTCTCCCACAGTCCTTCCATCGCGGCGAGCTTGGCCGGCTGGTGGTGCAGCGTATTCAACCCGTGCAGGTCGCCGACGACGACCTGGAACGGCACCATCACCGTAAGGAAGACGAGCGACATCCACACCATGATCCGCGACTCGGCCACGTGCCGGCGATGCAGCAGGTAGTGCGCGCCGACGCCCAGGATCACCAGCGCGGTGGTGACGACGAAGGCGGTGACCGTGTGCACCAGCCGGTACGGAAACGACGGGTTGAAGATCAACTGCACGAGATCGGCCGGCACGAAGCGGCCGTCGATCACCTCGTGCCCGGCGGGCGTCTGCATCCAGCTGTTCGACGCGAGGATCCAGAACGACGACAGCAGCGTGCCGAGCGCGACGAGATAGGCCGACAACACGTGCGCCCATTGCGGAACGAGCTTGCGTCCGAACAGCAGTACGCCGAGGAAGGCCGCCTCGAGGAAGAACGCGGTGATGACCTCGTAGCCCAGCAGCGGGCCGATCACGCTGCCGGTAGCATCGATGAAACGGCTCCAGTTGGTGCCGAACTGGAACGGCATGACGACGCCGGAGACCACGCCCATGCCGAAGGAGATCGCGAAGATCTTGATCCAGAACGCGGAAAGCCGGCGGTAGACGTCGTCCTTGCGGATCCACCATAGTGTCTCGAGCGTGGCGACGTAGCAGGACAGGCCGACGGTGAACGCCGGCAGCAGGATGTGGAAGGCCACCACCCAAGCGAACTGCAGGCGCGACAGCAGCAGTGCGTCCAAGCCCCCTCCTCCCCGCACGAACCAGCGGGCAGCGCTGCAATCGCGATGCCTGCGATCACTACGGGTTTTCTTCGGCGCTATCCCCTACGGGTTGTCCGGTTGGAGGCCGGCGGCTACGCTGAGACATGCAACTGCCCCTGATCGTCGATGCGGGCCGGCGCGAGCCGCTGCACGCCCAGATCTTCGAGCAGATCCGCTCGCGCATTCTCGATGGCACGCTGCGTCCCCATGCACGGCTGCCCGCCAGCAGGGCGCTCGCCGCCGACCTCTCGGTATCGCGCAACACCATCACGCTCGCCTATGAACGGCTGATGGCCGAGGGCTACCTCGAGATGCGAGGGCCGCTCGGCACCTTCGTCTCCGCTGATCCCGCCGCCGACCGGCTCGACGTGGCGGATCCGCCGGCATTGCCGCCGTCGCCGGCGCAGTCTTCGTACGACCCGTCGCTCGTCTTCGACGGTTGCGCGCATACCGTCGTTCCGCCGCACGGCGAGCCGCTGCCCTACGACTTCTGGATCGGCCGGCTCGACGCGCGCCTGTTCTCCACGCGCCATTGGCAACGCCTGCTCGCGCGCACGATCTTCGAGCTGCCGATCGGCAACTCGCTGTATGCGCCCCCCGCCGGCATACCCGCCCTGCGCGAAGCCGTCGCGCAGCACGTCGGCGTCGCGCGCGGCATCGCAGCGCGCGTGGGAGACGTACTGATCGTCAACGGCATCCAGGAGGCGTTGAACATCGTCGCGCGTCTGTTCCTGCGCCGGGGCCGGCGCGTGGCGATCGAGAATCCGGCCTACCTCGGCGCGGCGAACGTGTTCGCCAGCTACGGGGCGCGTCTCGTGCCGGTAGACGTCGACGCGCACGGCATCGATCCGCGACGGCTGCCGGCGCAGGCCTCGCTGCTCTACGTGACGCCTTCGCACCAGTACCCCACCGGCGCGACGCTGCCGCTCGAGCGCCGCGAACGGCTGCGCCAGTGGGCCGAGCACAACGACGTCTGGATCGTCGAGGACGACTACGACAGCGACTTCCATCACGGCGGCGCGCCGCTGCCGGCGCTGAAGGCGCGCGACGACGCGCAGCGCGTGCTCTACTGCGGCACCTTCTCGAAGAGCCTGGGCGGCGGGCTGCGCATCGGCTACATGGTGCTGCCGCCCCGGTTGATGCAGGCGGCGACGACGGTGAAGGCGCTGTTGAACAACGCAAGCGCCTGGCACCCGCAGGCGCTGCTCGCCGAGTTCCTCGCCTCGGGAGAGTTCCTGCATCACCTGCGGCGCATGCGCGCCGTGCATGCTTCGCGCCGGGACGCACTGCTCGCCGCGCTGCAGCGGCATTTCGGGGCGGTGGAAACGAGCGGTGCGCAGTCGGGCATGCATCTCGTCTGGCAACTGCCCGCGGCGCTGCCCGAAGCGCGCATCCTGTGCGAGCGCGCGCGGGCGCGCGGCGTGGGGCTGTACGACTTCGACACCGCGAACGTCTACCTCGCCGACGCGCGCACCCACGAGCGTCATGCGCGCGCGATCGCCCTCGGCTACGCGGCGCTGGACGAGCGCGAACTCGAGGTGGCCGTGCGCCGCATCGAAGAAGCCGTGCGCGAAGCGCACGATCATCGCGTGACGGCCTGAGCATCGCGACGAAGCGTTTCGCTTCGCCGATGGCTCCCCCGCTTTCGCCGCCCATGGCCCTTGTCCAGTCCGCCGGGCTGGCGATACTCGACTCGTGTCCAACCGGACGCCGCGCGAGCGGCGATGCGAGCACGACATGTCGATCCGCACCAGCTCCTTTCTCCTCGTTCTCGTCCTCGGTGCGGCGCTCGTCGCCGCCGCGCCCGCGTCGGCGAAGATCTGGGAGTCGGTTCCCGACGAGCAGATCCAGGCGCTCGGGCTGAATCGCGATTCGTCGCCGAAGGAGTTGTTCGACGCCGTCGAGAAACGCTGGCGCGCACAGTTCACCAAGGGCAAGTTCGCGAAGTGGTGGGAACCGATCGAGATGGACCAGTACCTGGCGCCGACGCTGTTCTACAAGCCGCCCGAGGTCGACATCGAAGCCACGCGCGCGCAGTGCGTGGAGTGCCATACCGGCGTCACGCACGGCTGGGTGAAGTCGTGGGAAAAGAGCGTGCACGCCAATCTCGACGCGATCCGGCAACTGCCCGCCGACGACGCGCGCGCGTACAAGAAGGAGATCATCGCCGAGGTCGAGGACAACCTGCGTTCGATGGGCAAGCTCGGCGCCCAGACGCCGCTGAAGGACGTCGGCTGCATCGATTGCCACATGGGCGTGGGCAAGACTTCCGGTCACCACGTGCGCGACCTGCGTCTGCCCGATCGCGCGGTCTGCGGCACCTGCCACGTGCGGCAGTTCGCCGAAGCCGAGTCGGAGCGCGACACGGCCGTGTGGCCGCAGAAGCAATGGCCGAACGGACATCCGTCGCACACCGTGGACTACATGGCCAACGTGGAGCTGGAGACCTGGGCCGCGCTGCCGCAGCGCGAGATCGCTACCGGCTGCACGATGTGCCACACCAACCAGGCCAAGTGCGACAACTGCCACACGCGCCACGAGTTCTCCACGGTGGAGGCGCGCAAGCCGCAGGCGTGCGCCACCTGCCACAACGGCGTCGATCACAACGAGTACGAGAACTACATGACGTCGAAGCACGGCACCGTGTACCAGACGCACGGCGACCAGTGGAACTGGCACGCGCGGCTGCAGGACGCGATGGAAAAGGGCGGGCAGACGGCGCCCACCTGCCAGAGCTGCCACTTCGAATACAACGGCAAGTACAGCCACAACGTCGTGCGCAAGGTGCGTTGGGCGTTCCTGCCGTTCAAGAGCATCGCCGACAACCTTGGACATCAATGGTTCCAGGACCGGCAGAAAGCCTGGATCGGCACCTGCTCGCAGTGCCATTCGCCGCGCTTCGCGAAGACCTATCTCGAGATGGCCGACAAGGGCATCGTCCAGGGCGTGGAACTGGTCGAGCAGTCGCGCAAGGTCGTGCAGAAGCTCTACGACGACGGCCTGATGGTCGGGCAGAAGACCAACCGTCCCGCGCCGCCGGCGCCCGAGAAGGACGCGCCCGGCGGCTTCTATTCGCTCTTCCTGTCGAAAGGCAACAACCCGACGATCGTCGATCGCACCTTCGCCGAGATGTGGGAGCAGCACGTCGCGCAGCACATGAAGGCACTGCTGCACGTGAACCCGGGTGGCTGGACCTACTCGGCCGGCTGGTCGGACCTGATCCGCGACCAGACGATCATCAACGAAGCCGATACCGTGCTGCGCGAGAAGGCTGCGCTCACCGAACGCCTGCGCACGCTGGAAGGCGCAAGCTCGGGTGGCGCCGGATCGAGCGGCAAGGGCCGGTGATGGCGATGCAGGAGCCGAATGCCGTGCCGCGCTCGCCGCAGCGCCGAAGGTCGATCGCAGCGTTCGCGCTGCTCGGCGCCGGGGCAGCGGCGATCGTCGCCGCTGCCCTGCTCTGGCGAGCGCCGCCCGATCCTTCGGCGCCCTATCGCTACGTCGTCGATGCAGCGCTCTCCGACGAGCAGGCGCAGCCGATGCGGGCACTCGCCGAGCGCGGCATCGCGCTCGAGCAGGGGCGCATCGTGCTCGTCGACAGCGGCGATGCTGCCGCCGACTTCGTGCTCGCCCGCTCCGACGCGGGGCCGGTACTGCTCGACTGGCGCGCGCGCGTCGACGAGCCCTTCCTCACGCTGCTGCCGCAACCGGGCGAGCTGCTCGAGGTGGCGGATGCGATCCGGCGGCACCTGCCGCCGGACGGCGTCGTGCTCGGCTGGTGGGACACCTCCCGTGCGCTGCGCCTGCTTGCCGGCGTACCGGTGATCTTCGATCGCCACCTGGGCGAGCCGCTGATCGTTCCTGCGCGCTGGCAGGCGCAGCGCGACTCGATCGCAGCGATCGATCGCGACTTCTTCGCCGCCGGCGCAGCGGACGGCTCCGCGGCGAAGGACGCGTTCGCCACCGAGCGCGAACGCTTCCATCGCTTCGTCGACGCGCTGCTGTCCGACGAAACCAGCGGCATGGCCACGCTGCGCGAACTCGCCAGCGGGCGGCCGGCCGTGCTAGTGCTGCACGTGCGCGACGCGCTGCTCCTGGGCGCGATCGATCCGGCACGGATCGGCGTCGCCTTTCGCGACCTGCCGGGAATGGGCCCTTCGCACGAGGCCATCCGCCACGTGCGCGACTGGATGAACACGAAGGCCTTCCCGGCCTACACGGTGCTGCATCGCGACGGGCAGCCGCTGCGCGCGGTCGCGCTCACCGACGAAGCCTCCGGCGAAACGCTGGCCGCCCGGCTGCTGCCCTTCATCGGCAACCGGCAGACCGACGTGGCGGGTGCAACGCTCGTCTACCGCAGCGGAGCCTTCGTCGTCTTCGAACTGGACACGCGCGCGAGGAGCGAGTCCGCGTCGGCCGGTGCGCGCACTTTCACGTCGTTGTCGAAATAGACGAACACGTCACGGCCGCGTTGCGCCCCGGCGGACGACGACGCCAACGCCGGCAGGACGCGCTCGGCGTCTTCGGGCTCGCCGCCTTCGGCCCAGGCGAGCACGCGTCGCGCCCAGGCATCGAGCGAGGCGTCGTCGTAGCCGCTGACGTACAGCTCTTCCGAGCCGTGCAATCGGCAGTAGACGAAATCGACGGTCAGGTCCATCAATCGCGGCCAGCTCACGGTATCGGCGCACACCAGCCCGACCCGATGTCGACGCAACGACTCGATGAACGCCGGATCGCGGAAGCTCTCGTGACGGATCTCGATCGCATGGCGCAGCGGACGAGCGGGTCCGGCCGGGATGCCGTCGTCGCTCGCGATGCGCTCGTCATGCGCACGCGCGAGCCGCGCCGCGTGTTCGGTGTCGTGCGGCAGCATCTCGAAGAAGGCCTCGAAGCGCGGCGGGTCGTAGCGCAGGAACGGCGGAAACTGCCACAGCAGCGGACCGAGCTTCCCGCCAAGCAGCAACGGGCCCGAGGCGAGGAAATTCGCCAACGGCGTCTCGATCTCGCGCAGGCGTCGCACGTGCGTGATGTAGCGCGGCGCCTTCACCGAGAACACGAAGTCCTCGGGCGTCTCGTCGTGCCAGCGCTGGAAGCTCGCTGGCTGCTGCAGCCGATAGAAGGTGCCGTTGACCTCGATCGTGTCGAAGATGCTCGCCGCGTACGACAGCTCCTCGTCCTGCTTCAGCTTCTCCGGATAGAAGACGCCGCGCCAGGGCGCGTAGGTCCAGCCCGAGATGCCGATGCGGATGCGCCCTCGCTGCGGCCGGTCGTCGGTGCTCGCGTTCATGCCGGCGCCGCGAGCGAACGGCGCGCCCGCTTCAGAACCAGCCGGTCAGCGCCACCCCCGCATAACGGCGCCAGTAGCCCGAACCGCCGCCGGCCAGCCCCATTCCGCTTCCCGAGCCGCCGAGCTGTGCACGCAACTGCAGCGTCGCAGACAGGTCGTATGCGACGACGAGTTCCAGCAGATGCGGATTGCCGCTCGTTCGCGTGTCCCAACCGTCGACCTCGCGCGCGGTGCCGATGCCGGCACGGGCCGCCACCTGCCACTCGCGCCAGTCCCGCGAGACCGAGACGAAGAGACGCGCTTCGCGGTACTCCTTCGGATTCCAGTAGCCGCGCCAGGCGACGGACGGGCCGGTGGGGTCCGAACTGCGGAAGGCGAGCGCCTCGATGCCGGCGCGCACGCGCGGCACGGCCACGATCGTGCGCTCGATGCGGCCGTACACGCGATCGCGTTCGTTTCCGTCGTCGAAACGGAAGTGCGCGAGCGAGCCGGCGAGCGTCCAGGCGAGCGCAGGCCGGAAATCCATGCCGAGCGACGCCACGTCGACGTGCACCCGCTCGCCGACGGCCTTCGGCGTCTCGACCGTCTCGCGCCCGAGCTCCGCATCGACGCGAACGTCGTCCGCCGGCAGCCAGCGCAGCCGCGCAGCGCCGGTGAGCGGATGCCAGCCGTCGTAGTCGTTGAACGCGATCGCGACGCTCGGCCAGGCGACGCCCCAGCGCGAGTCGACGCCGCCCAGGCGCGTGCTCGCCTGCGTCTGCCAGCGAAGGCCGTCGACGCGGCCGTGCGGGTCGTCGAAGCGCACCCGGCGCAACGACGTCTCGAGCGCGCGCCCGCCTTCGAAATGCCAGCCGCTCGACGCACGCGCCGCGTGCGTGTCGAGGTCGTCCCGGTCGGTCGACGCATCGAGCTCGATCGCCCACCAGCGCGACCGCTCGCGCGACGTGCGAAAGCGCCGCAGCCACTGTGCATCGGGCTGCTCGATCGTCGCCAGCTCCCGGTCGGCGAGATCGTCGAAGCCTCCCCAGCGCAGCGCACGCGCGTAGTCGAAGCGCGTCTCGTCATCGAGCGAGGCGATCTGCGCATTGCGATACTCGAGCACCGCGGCGCGGTGGCGACCGGCGTCGTTCAGCGCGCGGGCGAGGCCCAGCCGGCTGCGACGGTCCTCCGGATCGCGCGCGAGCAGCGCCTCGAACGCGGCGACCCCTTCGTCGGTGCGCCCCAGCCAGACGAGGATCTGCGCCGCGCGCCGCGCGTTGGTTGCATCGTCCGGATCGAGACGCAGCGCCTCCCGATAGGCGTCGAGTGCGCCGCGCAGGTCTTCGCGCTGCTGGCGCGCCTCGGCCACGCCGCGCCAGGCGTCGGCCGGTTGCGCATCGAGCGCAGCCGACTCCAGGAACCACGCTTCGGCGCACGCCGCTTCCCCCGACCACAACGTCTGCCAGGCAAGCGAGCGGCGCACGTCGGGCCGGCGCCCGGGCGCAACGGCCAGCACGCGCCGGTACGCGTCGGCCGATTCGGCGTTGCGATCGGCGAAGCCGAGCACGCGCGCCACCTCGATCAGCAGGTCGTCGTCGTCGGGCCGCTGCGCGAGAAGCGGCTCGTAATGCCCGAGCGCCTGCGCATACCGGCCGCGATCGACCAGCTCGCGCGCACGGGCGAGTTCGCTCGCGTATCGGGTCTTCGGCGATTGCCCTGAAGCAGCCTCCGCTCCCGGCGCCGGCTGCACGGGTTGCGCGTCTGCGGCATTGCCCGCCAGGCACAGGCCCGTCCCCGCGACCGCCGCCGCCACCGCGGCCGCGAGGCGCAACGGCGTTGACCTCAAGCGCCGGCTCCGACGCGACGCGTATCCCAGCGCACCGAGCGCCGCTGCGGGCGGCGCAACAGCCACGGCAGCGACACCACGGCCGCGAGCGCAAGCAGCATCCAGTAGACGATCGGATACCAGATCGCGTACGGCGCCATGCGCACGATCGACGGGTCGTAGCGCCGGTCGATCCATGCGCCGACCGCCAGCTGCAGCACACACATCGTGCCGATCGTCATGCCCCACAGATTGGGGATCGGCGAGGCGCCCACCGGCGGCAGGCCGACCGCCCACGAAGCGACCCAGATCCCGGTGAGCACGACGAAGCACAGCGCCCACAACGTCGACAGCGACGACTCGGCGAACACCGGCCACATGCGGCGGAACTTCCAGTGCATCATCACGTCGCGGTGCCGGCGCAGCACCTGCATCAGGCCGCGCGCCCAGCGCAGGCGCTGCTTCCACAGCCCGCGGAAGGTGGCGGGCACCGTCATCCAGCACACGGCGCGCGGCTCGTAGCGCACGTCGTAGAAGCGCTTCTGCAGCTTCCAGGTCAGGTCGATGTCCTCGGTGGGCATGTCCGGGCTGAAGCCGCCGACGTCGAAGATCGCGCTGCGGCGGAACGCGGCGACGACGCCCGAGACGGTGACCACGCGCCCCCAGATGCGCTGCGATCGTCGCAGCAGGCTCACGATCGACGAGAACTCGATCGACTGCAGCCGCGCGAGGAAGGTGCCGGTGTTGCGCACGCGCGGGTTGCCGGTGACCGCGGCCACCCGCGCCGACGCGAAATGCGGAACCATCATGCGCAGCAGCTCGGGCTGCGGCTCGGCGTCGGCATCGAGGATCAGCACGATCTCGCCGCGCGCCAGCGGCAGCGCGTCGTTCAACGCGAGCGCCTTACCCTCGTTCACCGACTTGTGCACGACGCGCACTCGCGGATCGGCGAGTGCGCGCAGCACCTCGTGCGTCGCGTCGGTCGATCCGTCGTCGATCGCGATCACCTCGAAATCGGGATAGTCGAGCGCGAGCACGCCGTGCAACGCGCGCCCGATGACCGCCGCCTCGTTGTGCGCCGGAATCAGCACGCTGACCACGGGCAGCGGCCCTTCGGCGCGCGGCGGCGGCCGGCGCTGCTCCCAGCGCAGCCGGAACATGATCGACGTCGTCACCCAGAGGATGCTGGTGGCGATCGGGTACGCGGCGAAATAGACGAGCGACCAGTCGTAGGCGGCCGTGCCCTGCAGCCAGCGCAGGAACTGCTCGAAGGCGGCGATCACGGCGCCACGTCCTTCGTCGGCGTCGCCACCGAGTCGTCGGGCGCGGGCGCCGCACCGACCGCGAACGGCAGCGGCACGGTGGCGATCATCCGATACCGCTTCGCACCGGACTCGACGTCGATGCGGATGCGGTCTGCGCGCGCGAGCATGCTCCAGTCGGCGTGCACCGGATGTCCGGCCCAGTCGACGTCATAGAGGCACTCGACGAGCGCAGGCGCGCGCCGACGGTGCCGGCCGCGGTACAGCGCGAGGTTGTGCGCGATCCAGATCGCGGTCAGCGTCGGCAGCACGATCGCCGACACGACGATCAGCACCCACAGCCCGTGCGCGTCCCATGGCAGCGCCGCGACGCGGATCCAGCCGAAGACGAACAGCGCCCAGCCGAACGCGATCCCGACGATGTGCAGCGCCGCTCGCCCGGCCGATCCGAGCGGCGTGGGTCCGGCAACCGCCATCGCGACTACCAGACGCGGCGCTTGCGCGTGACGACGAACCCGACGCCGCCGATCGCCAGCATCGCGAGCGTGCCAGGCAGCGGGACGCGGGTCGGGTCGGAGACGAGACGATCGGTCGGCACCGGCTCCCACGCTGCGCCGTTGCGCAGCCACGCGAGCTGCACGACGCCGGCCTCGAGACGGTTGTACGCGCCGAGCTCGAAGCGGTACAGCCCCTCGGAGAGCAGCAAGTCGTCGGTGAAGCCCATGCGCTCGCGCGCGGTGAGGATGAAGTCCGAAGAGATCTCGACGAACTGGTCGTCGGCGCCGAGGATGCGCAGGAAGAATCCGTCGTCGTAGAGGACGCCGAAGTTGTAGAGGCCGGCGTCGGTGATGCGCAGATAGCCGGTGTAATGCGCCGTCCAGTTCTCCGCGGGGATCCCGGCGGGCATCGACGACACGTCGCCCCAGGCGGTGCGGCCCCATTCGTCGCGATAGACCTGGTTCGCCTGATCGATGCGCGCGACGGTGCCGCTCCAGTCGGCAATCGCGGGGACCTCGCCGGATTGCACCCGCACCCAGTCGTTCAGCCCCCAGACGCCCGAACCCCAGGGCAGACTGCCGATCGGAACGTAGCCCGCGGCGGGCGCGGCCGAATACTTTCTTTCGGTCTCGTTCCAGTAGACCGACGAGTCGTGCCATCGCGAATCGATCGCGCGGAACTCGGCGTGCGCGCCTCCGCCGACCGCCCACGCGCCGGCGAGGGTGGGATCGAGTGCGATCGGAGCGGCGTTGGCGACGGCGGCCGAAACCGCGAGGAGCGCGGCGGCCAGGAAAGACGAAAAGCGGGGAGGCATTGCGGGGACCTGCGACCTTCGTACTGCGAAACTGCGCGCGCAGTGTAGCCGTTAGCCTTTACCTCGAAGTGGACTTTCGTCCGGGATGTTGCGCGTCGAACACGCCGAGGCCGCCGTTGCTCGAAAGACTTTCGCCGCCGGGCGGATCGCGCTATACGGGCGGCGGTCGCTGCCGCCCGACGAAAGCGCCCGTGCCCGCCCATCTGCGTGACCGCGACCTAGCGATCAGTCATTGCGCGAGCGGTCGCATCACCTCGAAGAGCGCCGATTTCGCTTCGAAGCCCACGCCCGGGATGTCGGGCAGGCCCACGTAACCGTCCTCGACGCGGATGCCGTCGGCGAAACCCCCGAAAGGCTGGAAGACGTCGGGATACGACTCGTTGCCGCCGAGATGCAGTCCGGCCGCGATGTTCAGCGACATCTGATGCCCGCCGTGCGGCACGACGCGCCGCGACGACCACCCGAGCTCCTTCATCGCATCGAGCGTGCGCAGGTATTCGACCAGACCGTACGACAGCGCGCAGTCGAACTGCAGCCAGTCGCGCTCGGGCCTCATGCCGCCGTAGCGCAGCAGGTTGCGCGCATCCTGGTGACTGAAGAGGTTCTCGCCGGTGGCGAGCGGCGCCGAATAATGCCGCGCCAGTTCCGCCTGCAGCGCATAGTCAAGCGGATCTCCCGCCTCTTCGTACCAGAAGAGCCCGTACGGCTCGAGCGCCTTCGCGTAGCGCAGCGCCGTCGGCAGATCGAAGCGCCCGTTCGCATCGACCGCGAGGCGGCGCCCCTCGCCGACCACCTGCAGCACCGCATCGATACGCCGCAGATCCTCGTCGAGACTCGCACCGCCGATCTTCATCTTCACGACCCGATAGCCGCGATCGAGATAGCCGCGCATCTCGTCCTGCAGCTTCGCGTGATCCTTTCCGGGGTAGTAGTAGCCGCCGGCCGCGTAGACCCAGACTCTCTCGTCATACACGCCGCCGCGATAGCGATCGGCGAGCAGACGGTACAGCGGCTTACCCTCGATCTTCGCCACCGCGTCCCAGACCGCCATGTCGATCGTGCCGACCGCCACCGAGCGCTCGCCATGGCCACCGGGCTTCTCGTTGGTCATCAGCGCCTTCCAGATCGCGAAGGGATCGAGGTTCTGCCGTTCGCGATCAATCAGCGAATCGGGCGGCGCCGACAACACGCGATCGATGAAGCGCTCGCGCATCAGCGCGCCCTGCCCGTAGCGACCGTTGGAATTGAACCCGTAACCGACGACCGGCTTCGCATCGCGCACGACGTCGGTGACGACGGCGACGACCGAGCAGGTCATCTTCGAAAAATCGATGTAGGCGTTCGCGATGGGCGAAGCGATCGAGACGGTGCGTTCGCAGATGGCGGTGATGCGCATGCGTGGGATCCTGCCGATCGGCGTGGTCCGGTTGGAAATCCGTTCAGTGGAGCCGCTCAGTGGAGCCGTTCAAGCGACGCCGTTCGTGCTCTCGGCATCACGCCGCGTGAGGGCTGCGACCAGCCCGAACCAACCCGTGAGCCAGGCGATGAAGGCGGCCACGTGACCGTATTCCCAACGCGAGCGCAGTCGCGCGTAGGCTGCGGCGAATTCCTCCGGACCTGAACCGACGCTGCCCGCCCACGCCGAGTTGACGGGAGCAACGACGAGAGCCCACAGGAGCAGTGACGCCAGCAATGCAGCGGCGGAGGCCCAGGCGAGGCCGCTGTGCGGCAGCTCCCGAGATCGAAAGGCGAGAATCGCTACCGACAACGTAGCGACGACCTGAACGGTGCCTCCCGCAAGTCCGAACCAGGCGTAGAGCGTGCTCGTGACCTCGGCGTACATCGCCGGCGAATAATTCAGCTTGGCCGGCAGCTCCATCAGGTGCGCGGCGCCGGGCGCCAGACCCAAAGCGGTCAACGTCAGGGCTGTGGCCTGGAGGGCTCTCGAGGGCATCGGAACATCGCGCAATCAACATACCCGCTTGCCCCTAACCGACAACGAAAGCCTGGCGAACTTCTCGCTAGAACTCCGGATTGATGCTCAACGCCAGCATCGACGACAGCTGACACAACGGTCTTCCCGACTCCTGCTGCAATTCATTGAAAGCATCCTGCACGATCTGCAGATCGCGCTGGCTGGCGGGTTCATGGTCGATGACGTCGGCGGCCACGAGCCGTGCGACCACGTCGCTGGTCAACAGGAAAGTATCCTTCCCGACCAGACGTAGAAATCCGGCCGCCGAGCGTCCGCCCAGGCGAGCGCCACGCTTTCCCAGCAAACGCCACAAGCCGATGATGTCGGCAACCGGCCAGTTGGCGATGAACTCGCCGAAACCGTTGCCCTGCTCCCGACGGATATCCAGAATGAACCGCGCGTTTTTCGGGATGGTTTGCAGTTTGGTACGGTCGCGGATGATCCGGGGGTTTTTCATATGGCCTTCGATCTTTTCCGGGCCGAGCAACGCCATTTCCTCGGGCACGAAGCCCCGGAAGATCTCCTCGAAAGCAGGCCACTTCGCATCTACCACCGAGTGCTGCATTCCGGCCTGGAATACCCGCTGGCTCATGGCAGAAAGATAGCGATCGTCGCCCTTTCGCTTCAACTCTTCGGAGGTGAGCGCTTTGGGCAGGAAAACTTCCAGCGCCTCGTCCGATTCGAAACGCTCGCGCACCGTGTCGTAAAGCCAAACGTATTCCAGGGTCATGCCTTATCGTCCTGTCAGCCGCTCCCGCTGGCGGGTGTGGGCTGCACGCTGCGATCGGACTGCAGCTTGCGTTCGCCGAGGTGCCAGATCGCTTCGGCGCGACTGCCGATGTACCAGAAGCTGACGGCGCACAGGGCAAAAAATACGGCCTTGTGCAGGGAGTCCCAGAAATATTCGAAGAAGCGCGTGTAGAGGTTGATGAACAGGAACGTCAGGCCGAAGCCGCGGAGAACGCCGTCGTCGCGCCGCAGGCCATACCAGATCGCGGGAATCGAAGCGGCGCCGAATACCAAAGACCAGTGGAAGAGCTCGTACTGGCTCACTCTCTGCCACTGCATCATGTCTCCGTAGTTGCCGAAGATGGACATGATCCAGAGCGCGACGAACAGATTGAGCAGCCCGATCACTTTCGTCTGAGGTGACATCGAAAGCAGGCGGGCCCGGAAGCCCGAGTCGTCCGATCGAGGCGAGACGTGCTGCCCCGCTATCCCGAGCGCCGTCAATACACCGCCGAAAACGACGAACCGCAGCGGGTAGTTCATACCGAGGAAGTACATGCCGTGACCGGACAAATAGCCTGTCTCGGTTCCCATCCACGCTCCCAGGGAAAGAAGTCCGAAGACCCAGACGAGAGCGGACGGAAACCATAAGCCGAGCAAGGCGTAGAGGACGGAAGCAATCAGGAACAGCACCGAGTACCGACCGCGTCCCGTATCGATTGCGACGCCCAGAAAGAATATCGCCGCTGCCAGACTCAGCACGCCGAGGAAAAATACAGACTCGTTGCCGTAGATGCGATGCGGATGCTTCTTTCGCGAGGAAATTCCGTATCGGAAAAACAGGGCCGATACGATGGCGAAGAACGCGCATTTCACGACAGCCGAAGCATTGAAGATGCTCATGAGCAGGTTCATGAGCACCTTGTCCGCCAGGACCGCGCCGATTGCAATCACGAAACAGAAGATGGCGACGAGGAAAGCGTAGCGGGCGGTCTTCTGCCAGTCGAACGACGCGATGGAAATCGATGTCGTAAGCCGGGCAGCGGTTTCGGTGTCGATGACGCCGCTGTCGCGCCAGCGATCGACCGTGCGCGTGATGATGCCGTGCTGCTTTCTCGGAAGTGCGATACACGGCTGTCGATGTTGTTCTTCCATCTCGTCCCCCAGCGCGGTTCCCGGCTTCGTTCTCGTCAGTTGTCACGGGCGCGGCTCGCTCAATCCTGGCCGGCGACGACGATCTATCCTGCTTCGACTCGCGCGCAGTATGCCTCGATGGTTCGCTTCCATGCGGGCCGGGCCAGGCACCGATCCCGATACGACGCTATTCCCGGACACGGCGCGATCAACCCCTCGTCCTTGATGCCCGCCGAGAGCACGTGCGCCATCAGGATGTCGGCGATGGTGAAGCCGTCTGTCGCGACGAATTCGCGATCGGCGAGCCAGCGCTCCAGATTCTTCAGCACTCGATTCACCCAGCCAACCAGGAACTCGCGGTGCTTGCTGCAACTGCCATCCGCCGTCCAGTCGAGCACCATCAAGCTGAGGAGCGGCGGCTCGACCGAGCTCATCGCGGCGAAGCACCAGCGCACCACCTGCGCCTCGCCGGCAGGGTCGCGGGGGATCAGGCGGCCGGACTTCTTCGCCAGATAGACGAGGATGGCCGCGGACTCGGACAGCACCAACCCGTCGTCGTCGATAGACGGGATCTGTTCGAACGGACTGAGCCGGCGATAGGTTTCGGTGCTCAGGTCGCGGGCGGGATGGTCCATACCGGCCAACTCGAAGGGCAGCTGCATCTCTTCGAGCGCCCAAAGCACGCGCAGGTCGCGCGTGTGGCCGCGCGCGACGGCATTGACCCTCGAAAAGCTGTAGAGCTTGAGCATGGTGCCTTTCCTTCGTCGAAGCGCCCGGCATTGCGAACGCTTCGACCGGCGTCGGTTCAGTGAACAGTGCGTGAACCCAGCGCCAGGCGATCTTCCAACAGCATCAGCATGTGTTCGAGATGTGGCATCGACTTGTTTGGGGGTGCCAGAACTGCGCGAACGTCGCGCCATTTCCGCCATCTCGGACACCGCGTTCAGGGCATGAGGTGCCAGACCAACGGTGAAAGTGGGCGAGGTCAGCTTTCGAACCCAAAATGGCACCGAGAAAAAACGCGGTGTCCAGTAGAAGATCGCCGACAATTTGAGCGGTCGGACACTGATCCGCAAAGTCGAGAGCGCCTGGAAGCCCTCCCGCACGCACAAGATCATGTCGGCAACCGCAGAGCGATCCGAGGCCAACGCCGCGCAACTACCCGCCTGCACCACCGCGCCGCCGAGCCCGCAGATGAACACGGCATGGGTTCTCAGCCAATCGTCCATTCGGGACTCGATAGTCACCGGAAAACCCGCTCGTTCCAGAGCTTGAACAAGCACCGCATCAAAAGGTTTCCCTCTGCCCTCCACTGTAGTTGGCTGGTCCGGGATCCGGACGTAGCGAAGCACACCCTCATCGTCAAAGTATCCGCCAACTCCCGGAAAGCCGACAAGGATCCGCTCGGGATTCAGGGCACGCAAACCGGCGAGACCTGCAGGCGCATTTGACAACGTCAGGATCGGAGCCTCGCTGTTTGACTCAAGCAACGGCGTTACTGCAGCATTGAGTTGTCCTGAGCGAACTGCGACCAGCACCCAGTCTGGATTATTAGATGGCGTATCCGTCAAGATGGGACGAAAGAGCGTCGGTTGGGCACCCGGCTCAGCCATGAGCACACCCCTGTCGGCCAGAAGCCGAGCACGTGCACCTCGGGCGTGCACCACAACTTCATGGCCTGCCTGGGTCAGACCGGCGGCGTAGATCAGGCCGATGACACCTCCGCCGACGACGGCAATTTTCATGGCTTCTTCACACTCGATTCAGATGCTGCGCGGCGAGTTTGTCGGCCTGAATGGTGGGGCCGACTTCTATGCCGAAAGCGTCCACGATCTGATCGAGGAAGGCCGCAAGTCGCTCGCCGTCTATCTCGAAATGTGCCGGGGAAAGGGCATTGACGACTTGGCGCGCGTGAGGCCGAACCGTTCGGTCCCTGATGCCGCCTGAATCAGGAGACCGAGAATGGCAGCGTAAACATAGTGCCCACTCGGGGACTGAAGTGACGGAGAGAGAGGCCGAATAATCTCCTCTTGAGTCTTGCATGTTTTTGGCTAGAACCCACAATCAGCCCTCAAAATCGACGATGCGGGGGGCCGACGCTTCCGGGGGGCCGACGCTTCCGCGCCAGACGACCAGCCTACGCCATCCGTCCGATCGACATCGCCCCCCCGGCGCCGGGCACGATCGCCGGCATGGTCCCCCTGCTTCTGCTCCCCGACTCCGGCGCGCTGCTCGTCGTCTGGCCCGACGGGCGCGCGGTGCATCGAACGGAGCGGAAGCGTCATCGGGGCGGCTCCGACTCGGGCGATGGTGCCGGCGACGCAGCGTTCGTGCTCTGGTAGACGTTCACGACGATCGGCGGCGCAGTCGCGCTCGCGCGGCGCCGGAGAGCGAGCACAGCTGAGACGATCGCGGCGATCGGACTAACAACGGCAGCTATCGCCTGCAGCACTGGAAGAACTTCTGCGTCCACTTCGAGACCCCCGAGGAACAGCAACAGCGCGAAGCAGAGCAGGCTCGAATTGGCTTACTCCACTTCGCCGACCGCAGCTTGCCGACGGGGGCCGTATATCAGACGCGCAGACGTCCGTCTCAGGTTTTTTCCAGATCGACGCCGGGCGTGCGGGGGAAACCGCTACACGCTCTTTCGCGTTGAAGGTGATGCGCGCCGGCTACCCGTTGAAGAGCGGTAGGCCGCCAGTTCCGGCGGAGGGATCGTCGATCAACAGATGCGAGAAATCGCGCTGTAGGACGATGCCGATCACCCGGTACACATCGCCACGGCGCCACTGATTGACCTGCACGCGGACGCTCGACCCTTCGAGCCGGCGCTGCGTCTGTGCGCCCTTCTCGCAGTTGTCCGACCTCAGTCCTCCACCGACGACATCAGCGAGGGTCTGGCCGCCGCGCACAAGCTGCGAGGCGTCGAGCGCGAGTTCGACGAGCGCCTGATGCACCGTCAGCCAGTCGCGGGGATCGCGTGTCTGTATCGCCTCGATCCTCTCTTCGATCTTCTCGATTCGTCCGTCGTGCTCGGTGATACGACCGTCGTGCTCCACGGCCTTGTTACCGAGTGTCCGAAACAGATGTGCGATGTCCTCGGGGATCTGCGCGGGCGCTGGCGGCATCGCGGACGCTTGGATCCGCCCCGCGAGCGCCTGACTCTGCATATCCCATCCCCAACGGGTCACCTCGTCGATTCGGTCAACGAACGCGCACATCTGGCGCCACTCGTCGGGCGTGAAGTTGTGCTTCTGGGGACCGTCCTTCTTCAGGGTGAAGTACTTACGGTCGGTCGCTCGGAGCGCCTCCGCTATGACCTGCCACGAGACGACGCGGGCCGAGTTGTACCTCGCCTGCGGCAGGCGTCCGGGTGCGTTCGCACCGACGAGGATCCCTTCGATTGTCGCCTCGAAGTGACCCATACGAAACGCCGGAACTCGCAGGTTCTCCGCCCACGCGTCCAGCGAAGCGTATGCGTTGCCGTTGATGCTGGCGCAGACGAGGAACTTACCGCCAGTGGGCGGCCTCACTTCGACGACGCGCGGATCAGGCACTGGCTCCAGATTCATCTCTCGCATTCCGTGGCTCTTGTCGTGGCAGGGCTTGCAGACGGCGATTAGGTCGCTAAGCGGCTCATCTCCGAGGCGCTTCGGGTATCGGATGTGGTGAACGTGCTTCATCGCACTGCCGCAGAACTCGCAGCGTCCGAGTGCCCGCCGTGCCGCAACCTCGCGCTTGAGCTTCCACTCGTCCGATGCGAGGTACTCCTCGTAGACCTTGTTCCGCACGTTTCACTGCTCGCCGAGGCACATCTCGAACGCGGCGGCGCTCTGGGAAGCCTTCACGCAGGCGAGCGCCCTCTCCCGGCAGGTCTGGAGTTGCGGCGTACCGCCATGGTCAGCGTGACACGCCTTCAGTCGCTCGGAGAACGCGACGCGCAGCGCGCGGTCATCCTCGATAGCGGCGGGGTCGACGTCCGCGTCGATGTCGAACGCAGTCTTCATGGCGGCACCCAGTCCGACGAGCGAGAAGGACGTGTCCTTGTAGCCCCCGGTGAACAGGTGGTAGCAGCGGATGACTACCGTTTGGCCCGAGAGGAACCGGCGAAGACCTTCACCGGGCAGCCCGTCGCCGTGCCATACCCGTTCGTTGAACCACTTCGGCTCCTGCGCATACAGAGTCGGCAGCGTTCGATCGATGTCTTGCTGCAACCGCCGCATCCCTTCGAGATCGACCGGCTTGTTCTTGTCCACGCGGTACATCGGCGCCGGGTTGCCCAGTACGTCGGACGACGAGCCGGCGAGGCGGAAGTTCATCCAGATCGCCCTGCCGACTCTGTAGAAGGACAGCGAGTGCCCAGCGCCGTTGCGCGTCACGACCTCCTTTCGCGCCTCATCGGTCATGGCATCCGTCTCGTGCACGATCCGCCACTCGGCGTGCGCGATGGGTGCCACGCCGAGAGCGAGAACTGCCGTCGCATGAAAGCCTTCACCGCGCTGCCCCCTTTACGTTTCGGCGACGTAGGCGCCCCGCGAGCGAGATTCGAGCGCTGTAGAACTACGAAGTCGCCGTAGTCGTACTCTAAGCGGTCGCCGCCGCCCGCGCCATGCAGCGAACTTCACGGACTCATATCGTTCGGTTGGTCTCGCCGCTGGCGCATCCAAGCACGATGCGCGCCCGCAAGATCGCCGATACGCGAGTAGACGCGGTGATCGCCCGAACGCTGGAGTCGGTGCCGCGTAATGCCACGCACTGGAGCACGCGCACCATGGCGCACGAGATGAAGATGTCGCAGACGGCGGTCTCGCGCATCTGGCGTGCGTTCGGCTTGCAACCGCACCGACAGGAAACCTTCAAGCTCTCGACCGATCCGCTGTTCGTGGACAAGGTGCGCGACGTCGTCGGGCTGTACCTGAACCCGCCGGTCAAGGCGATGGTGTTGTGCGTGGACGAGAAGAGCCAGATTCAGGCGCTCGACCGTACCCAGCCGATTCTTCCGATGGCACCAGGTATCCCCGAGCGGCGCACGCACGACTACATGCGCCACGGCACCACGACGCTGTTTGCGGCGCTCGATGTCGCCACCGGCGAGGTGATCGATGCGTTGCATCGACGTCATCGTGCAAGCGAGTTCCTTTCGTTTCTGCGCACCATCGAAGCCAACGTGCCGCCCGCGCTCGACGTGCACCTGGTGATGGACAACTACGGCACGCACAAGACGCCGGCCATCCGAGCATGGTTCGCCCGCCATCCTCGATTCCACGTGCACTTCACCCCGACCTCGGCCTCGTGGCTGAACCAGGTCGAACGCTGGTTCGCCACGCTCACCGACAAGTACATCCGTCGCGGCACGCATCGTTCGACGCGTCAACTGGAACAGGCCATCCGCGACTACCTCGAGATGCATAACGTCGACCCCAAGTCGTTCGTGTGGACCAAGTCTGCCGATGACATCTTGCAAAGCATCGAACGCTTTTGTCTGCGAATTTCTAACTCACGGCACTAGTATCAGCGCCTATGGGGCAAGCCTTCGCAGGCGATGCCGTCGCCATCACCGTCAAGCTCCCAAGCTCCTCCATCGAATGCTCGCTGAGCATCCTCTTGACTGGAAAAATCCGAGCATTTTCGATCGGAGCCATCACCTCCGCCGCATGCATCCCCGCTTCCACATCCGATCGCGAACATAGTGAGTGCCCAACGGCGACAACCAACCGCACTCTCAAATTTTCCTCCTCAATCGCACATCATCAAGACAACTGCATCGGCCCCGGAAGAGTTCGCATTAACAACCGCTGTAGTTCTTCCGTCCGCTCGGGGTGATGGTGTATGTGCCGCCACGAGGCCCGACGTAGCACTTGCCCGGTTCGTAGACTCGAGACGCATTAATTGCCCCTCGGTTCTCCGCCGGTGCGGCCGGTTGAGCGCGCTGAATCATCTGGTCTGCGCTCATCAATCCTCGCGCCTGCGGCGTACCACTACTGGGACCGCGGTGGCAGTGGTAGTCGCCGGTCTTGCGATTGTTATGGCAACCCTCGCTGTTTAGGCCTCCCCCGTGTGCTTGTACATTCGAAGCAAGAGCCAAGAAAGCGAATCCAGCGAGGTTTGCGATGTTGCTGCGACGTAGGGGCGTCATATTTAAGCCAGAGTCAGATAAAGTTGCAACCGCGGTAGCTGCGGTTCATTTAGTTAGACTGTATTTCTCTGAGAGAGGAGAGATAGACCGAGCCACGTGCCCAGGCCGACCCCAATAAGATCCGCCGCAATAAATACCGCGTTTCCACTGAGGACAGCGATCGCAACTCCAATAGCGGCGCCAACAACAACGCCGGCCTTGGTCTTGCTCGTGACCGCGCCGATCACTGGCGGCAGCGCATGAGCCGCACCGATCGCTATAACGAAAAAGCTCATAAGTGAGTCCCGAAGAGGGGTGTGAATTAGCTACTGACGCATCTGTGCGTCACGCAGTGGACAAGTTAACCAGCAACAGTAGCGGTACTCGGCGCCGACGAGCAACGCCGTCCTACGTCCGTGTGGCGGTAGACAGACCACCGCGCGCTGTAACTACTCATCATCCATTTCCAGCGATCGGTACTCCCCGCTCTCACTGTCGAACACCTCTACTTCAACTTTGTTGCCCCTTCGGCGAATGGACTCAACCTCCACTTCCTTATAATCACCAGCGTCGTAATCGTAGATCTCGATTGAGCGGCCGCTTCGAACGAGTTGTCCTTTTTCAATCTCGACGTGAGCACCTTTCTCCCAGTCATATCCACTCCAAGAGGAAGCAGTAGCGGAAGCGGTAAGAAGTACGATCGAGACCACTAGTCGAGCGTTCATGTCAACAATCCCGTTTGGGGATAAGAGAGGCGACTCCCGCCCCCCGGTCCTTCGTGAGCGTTTTCAATGGCAGTGATAAACGCCCGTCTTATGATTCGTGTGACACCCGCGGCTATCCGTACCACCGCTGTGCGCGAATGCGGTTGTAGCGGCAAAGAACGAGGCCGCAAGAATAAAGGCGACAACTCTTTTCATTACACTCTCCCAGATGTAAGGGCGAGTGTTTTGTAGACGGTTGTCTGTCCTACGTCAACCACCTATTGACCGCCGTTGTGAATTCGAACAACAAGGCGCTCGGGTAATGGCGTTGAAATGCAACAAGAGCCACGAACGGCGGCACATCAACCCTCGACGGGGCACACAGTTGCTGCGTACACTCCTCTCCGCTGGGCCTCGCGCCCAGCCCCGTGGATTTACTGACCACTTGCCGACGGGAACCAACCGGCTAAAGCGTCGAGCCGCGACTCCACCCGCACGCGAGCAAGACGTTCACCATCGTCTTGCGGAGGCAGGAGAGCAGCATGAAATTCGCAGTCGGTGACGTCTGCATCACGCAGAACAGTCGCGTTCCAGCGATAAACGACAACGCGCTTGTCATCGTGACTGAGGTCAACGCGTCGCTCCTCGACTACAAGGGCCGGCCGATCCCGTACCTCATTCGTAGCGTCGATGGGCGCGTCCACGGCGCAACCAACGGCCCGAAGGGGGAGCTGCGGTTCGCTCGCGAGCACACCGCGTGGGCGCGCGAGGACCAGCTCCGCAAAGTCGACATGGACGACGAGGGCTGGACCGACGCCGAGGAGATCGAGCAGCGGTCGATGCAGCGCGTGCTTGAACGTGCGGTGTTCAGCCGCGCCTGAACGGGCTGCTGTTGCGGCACCCGCGCCACGCGGGTGAAGTGCCCCTCGTTGGGTTTGAGCGCCTGTCGGGAGCGCCTGCGCGTAGCTCTCGCATCCGCTCACGTTCTCGATGTCCTCGTACTCGTCGGCGGTGACCCGTTCCGCGGCAGCGTCGACGACGGCGTTCGGCGTCATCGCGCGCCACTCGCCGATGATCGCCCGCTCGGAGCCGTTTGTGACCCTCGGCTGACACCTTAGAACCGGAGCCACGAAGATACGTTTCTAAGACGAGCGTTTTCCGGTCAGCAGTCCTTGGGCAGTCGATGGATAGTGCAACGCGCAGGAAACTCGTGGAGGTTCCACTTCCGTGCTTAAGCGTCGCGTAGCGATCGCATTGCTTGCTTTCCTACTGATAGGTGGCTGCTCCACCACCGCAAACAACGTTGAATACTGGGATGCGTTCGCCCTAACGGAGACCCCGGGGAACGTCGTCATGCTGCGTTCCAAGACCGGCGATATTGTCTGGAAGGCACAGACTGTTCAGATAAAGTCGATCCACGAGATTAAGGAACGCATCGAACAGGCAGCGCGCATTCGCGCGAGGCTACTCATTTCTCATGACAAGGAACCGAACGCGTACGCGGGCCGCATGAACGGCTGGTTGTCGATCGGGTTGACCAGCGGCATGATCGATTTACTCGGCAATGACCGCGATGCGTATGCTGCAGTCCTCGGGCACGAGTTCGCACACCTGCACCTGAACCACAGCAAGGCGCGCGAAGAACGCCGCGTTCCGATGCAGGCGGCAAGCCTCATCCTCGGTACTGCTCTCTCAATTGCTGGCGTGCCGCTGGGCGGAACGATTGCGGATGTTGGTACGACCATGATCGAGACCAGCTACTCGCGTGACGAGGAGCGCGACGCGGATGCGAAAGGTCTCGAATACGTCATTCAGGCCGGTTTCGACCCCCACGGCGCCGTTCGCCTGTGGGAGCGAATGCAAACTCAGGCGAGCGGCTTTTCGCTCCCGTTTCTGAGCACACACCCAATGTCGCAAGAGCGCGCGCAAACAATGCGCGAGATTGTCGCTGCGTTCCCCGTTCTCACGGAGCCAACGGGCGCCCAGGCCGCAACCGCAGCCAAAGCCGACGCACTTGAAGCGCCCAATCTCGACGCGACACTCGTGTCTGTTGGTAAGACCGTGTACGTCGTACGAGAGCCGATGTCGATCCTGCGGCAACCCCAAACGAACGCTGAGCCCATCGAGCGAATCTACATGCACAGTGGACTCATCGTGGAGGAAGTCCGCCATAACTGGATTCGTGTGCAAAGCACGGCGAATTCAGTAGGATGGATTCCGATGAGTCCGGTGCGAATCGTGATCGATTAAGCCGCGCCGTGCTTCACGCGACCGCCGACAACTAGGTCTCGGGGTTGTCCGATGTGGGACGAGGACGGCGGGTCGGACTTTGAGGCACTCGGGCAACTTCGTCTGCAGTGCACGATGAAGCGCGCCGTGTTCGAGGGGGGGCTTCAGGTGGGGTAGCGGCCTCGCGCCGACCGCTTCGAGGCCGGCTTCGTCGCTCTAAGGCCGGTCGCGGGCGGCCCTCGTTGCTGGAAACGTGCCCCTTTGTGGGGCAGGATGTGGGTTCTCGCCGTCCGACCGATGTTCCCCCCTCTAGGGTTTGACTCCTATCGGATCTGCTTCAGAGGAGAAACTGGCGGAGAGAGGGGGATTCGAACCCCCGAGGGGCTTTGGACCCCTACACGCTTTCCAGGCGTGCGACTTCGACCGCTCATCCATCTCTCCGGGGGCCGCAGTATACCCCGCGCCCCCCCGGGAAGACGGTGTCAGGAAGCCTCTTTCAACTGATCGAGGATCGCCGGGTTCTCCAGCGTGGAGACGTCCTGCGTGATCGCTTCGCCGCGCGCGAGCGAGCGCAGCAGCCGCCGCATGATCTTGCCCGAGCGCGTCTTCGGCAGGTTCTCGCCGAAGCGGATCTCCTTCGGTTTGGCGATCGGGCCGATCTCCTTGCCGACCCAGTCGCGCAGTTCCCTGGCGACCCTGGTCGCTTCGCCGCCGGTGGGCCGCGACTGCTTGAGCACCACGAAGGCGGAGATCGCCTCGCCGGTGAGGTCGTCGGGACGCCCCACCACCGCGGCCTCCGCGACCATCGGATGCGCGACGAGCGCGGACTCGATCTCCATCGTCCCCAGCCGGTGGCCGGAGACGTTGAGCACGTCGTCGATGCGGCCCATCACCCGGAAGTAGCCGTCCTCGTCGATAGTCGCGCCGTCGCCGGCGACGTAGTAGCGTCCGCCGTGGATCTCGGGCGGGAAATACGTCTTCTTGAAGCGCTCGGGGTCGCCCCAGATCGTGCGGATCATCGACGGCCAGGGCTTGGTGATCGCCAGGAAGCCGCCCTTGCCCGCCGGCACGTTCTCTCCGGCTTCGTCGATGACCGCCGCCGAGATGCCGGGCAGCGGCATCGTGCACGAACCGGGCTTGAGCGCATGCACGCCCGGCAGCGGCGAGATCATCGTGGCGCCGGTCTCGGTCTGCCACCACGTATCGACGATCGGGCAGCGGCCGCGCCCGACGTTCTCGTAGTACCACATCCACGCTTCCGGATTGATCGGCTCACCGACCGATCCGAGCACGCGCAGCGAAGACAGGTCGTATTTCTTCGGGTGATGCTCGGGCGAGGTCTGCCCGGCGCGCACGAGCGCGCGGATGGCGGTGGGCGCGGTATAGAAGATGCTGACCTTGTGGCGGTCGATCATCTCCCAGAAGCGGCCCGGATTCGGGAAGGTGGGAATGCCTTCGAACACCACCTGCGTGGCGCCGCACGCTGTGGGACCGTAGACGATGTACGTGTGTCCGGTGACCCAGCCGATGTCGGCCGTGCACCAGTAGACGTCGTCGGGCTTCAGGTCGAAGACCCACTTGACGGTGATCGCCGCGCCGAGCAGGAAGCCGGCCGACGAATGCTGCACGCCCTTCGGCTTGCCGGTAGAGCCCGACGTGTAGAGCACGAAGAGCGGGTGGTCGGCCTCGACCCATTCGGGCGGGCATTCGTCGGACTGGCCCTCGACCGCCTCACCCCAAGTGAGGTCGCGGCCGGGTTTCATCGCTGCGCCTTCGCCGGTGCGCTGGTAGACGATGACCTTGCGCACGGCGTCGCAGCCGCCCATCGTGAAGGCCTCGTCGACGGCCGCCTTCAGCGGCACCCGCTTGCCGCCGCGGACCTGCTCGTCGGCCGTGATGACAAGCGTGGCGCCGACGTCGACGATGCGCTCCTGCAGGCTCTTGGCCGAGAAGCCGCCGAAGACGACCGAATGGATGACGCCCAGCCGCGCGCAGGCCTGCATCGCGACCACGCCTTCGATGGACATCGGCAGATAGATGATCGCGCGGTCGCCCTTGCGGTAGCCGAGCGACTTGATCGCGTTGGCCATGCGGCATACGCGCTGGTACAGCTCGCGATAGGTGACCTTCGTGACCTTGCCGTCGTCGGCCTCGAAGAGGATCGCCGTCTTGTTCTCCACCGGCGTGCCGAGATGGCGATCAAGGCAGTTGTACGAGACGTTCAGCTTGCCGTCGGCGAACCATCGGTAGAACGGCACGTTCGATTCGTCGAGCGCCTGCGTGAACGGCTCCTGCCACCGCAGGTGCTCGCGGGCGAGCCGGGCCCAGAAGCCGGCGTGGTCGCGCGCCGCCTCGGTGCACAGCGCCTGGTACTGCTCCATGCCGGAAATCGTCGCCTGCCGGACGAAAGACTCCGGCGGCGGGAAAAGCCGTTGCTCCTGCAGTATCGAATCGATCTGTGCCGACATGGGGCGCGTCCTCCTCTTTGCCTGTCCGATCATAATCATGCCATTGACGGCAGCTTATTCCGCACCTCCGGAGCGCGGCCGCATACCCACGATCCGCTAGAATCCGGGGCGCGCCGGCCCTTTCTCGCGCCGGAATCGAGTTCTCAGCGAGGTCCTTCCCCGATGCGCGTGATCCGCCAGGACGATCTGATCGAATCGATCGCCGCCGCGCTGCAATTCATCAGCTACTACCACCCGCGGGACTTCATCGAGCACCTCGCACGCGCCTGGAAGACCGAGCAGAGCCCGGCTGCACGCGATGCGATCGAGCAGATCCTGACCAACTCGCGGATGTGCGCCGAAGGTCACCGGCCGATCTGCCAGGACACCGGCATCGTCAACGTGTTCCTGAAGATCGGCATGGACGTCCGCTTCGAGGGCTTCAGCGGGTCGATCGCCGATGCGGTGAACGAAGGCGTGCGCCGCGGCTACCTCGATCCGTCGAACACGCTGCGCGCGTCGGTGGTCGCCGATCCGCACTTCGAGCGGCTGAACACGCGCGACAACACGCCGGCGGTGATCCACTTCGACGTCGTGCCGGGCGACACCGTCGACGTCACCGTCGCCGCCAAGGGCGGGGGCTCGGAGAACAAGTCGAAGTTCGTCATGCTCAACCCGTCGGACTCGATCGTCGACTGGGTGCTGAAGACCGTGCCGACGATGGGCGCCGGCTGGTGCCCGCCGGGCATGCTCGGCATCGGCATCGGCGGGACCGCCGAGAAGGCGATGCTGATGGCGAAGGAATCGCTGATGGATTCCATCGACATGTACGAACTGCTCGCGCGCGGCCCGTCGAACCGGCTCGAGGAGATGCGCATCGAGCTGTACGAGAAGGTCAACGCGCTCGGCATCGGCGCGCAGGGCCTGGGCGGGCTCATGACGGTGCTCGACGTGAAGATCCGCATGTATCCGACGCACGCGGCGTCCAAGCCGGTGGCGGTGATCCCGAACTGCGCCGCCACGCGCCATGCGCATTTCGTGCTCGACGGCTCGGGGCCGGCGTTCTGCGAGCCGCCGCCGCTGTCGGCCTGGCCCGACGTGAACTGGACGCCGAACCTCGAGAAATCGCGCCGAGTGAACCTCGATACGCTCACGCGCGAGGAAGTGGCGTCGTGGAAGCCTGGGCAGATGCTGCTGCTGTCCGGCCGGATGCTCACCGGTCGCGACGCGGCGCACAAGCGCATCGCGGAGATGCTCGAGCGCGGCGAGAAACTGCCGGTCGATTTCATGAATCGGGCGATCTATTACGTAGGACCGGTAGATCCGGTGCGCGACGAGGCGGTCGGCCCCCCCGGGCCGACCACGTCCACGCGCATGGACAAGTTCACCGAGACGATGCTGGCGCGCACCGGCCTGGTGACGATGATCGGCAAGGCCGAGCGCGGGCCGGTAGCCATCGAGGCCATCCGCCGCCACCGCGCGGCGTACCTGATGGCGGTCGGCGGAGCCGCCTATCTGGTCTCGAAATCGATCCGCAAGGCTCGCGTGCTGGCTTTCGAAGATCTCGGCATGGAGGCGATCTACGAGTTCGAGGTGCAGGACATGCCCGTGACGGTGGCGGTCGACGCCAGCGGCACCTCGGTGCACGAGACCGGTCCGCGCGAATGGCAGGCGCGGATCGGCAAGATTCCGGTCCGCATCGACTGATCCCGCGCCGGGCCCCCGGGCCCGGCCGCGCCGTGCAACGCGCGCCCGCCCCATGGCCTACCTGCTCATCGACATCGGCAACACGTTCCTGAAGTGGGGAACGTATTCGCGCGGCACGCCCGGCGCGCGCGCGCTGGCGCACGAACGCACGATCGCCTCGGGACGCGTGCTGCTCGAGGAGATCTCGATGGTCACGAAGGAGTGGCGCCGCCAGCCGCTGCCCGAGGCCGTGGTGATCTCCAACGTCGCCGGCACGGCGGTCGTCAATCCGGTGCTGCGCGCGCTCGAAGTCTGGCCCGGCGCCCCGGAGGCGCACTGGATCGTCTCGCGCGCCGAGCAGTGCGGCGTGAAGAACGGATACCTGAACCCGGCCGCCCTCGGCTGCGACCGATGGGCGGCGCTGATCGGCGCGCGCGCGCTGCTCGGCGAGCGCGCGGCGCTGGTCGTCGTCTGCGGCACGGCGACGACGATGGACCTGCTCACCGCCGACGGGCATTTCCTCGGCGGCGGCATCATGCCGGGCCTCGGGCTGATGGTGCGCGCGCTGCACCAGAACACCGCGACGCTGCCCGACGCGCAGGGCGACTACGTCGACTACCCGCGCCAGACCGTCGATGCGATCGCCTCGGGTTGCATGCACGCGCAGGCCGGCGCCGTCGAGCGGCTCTTCTTCCTGCACAAGCGCCATCACCCCGACCTGCGCTGCATTCTCTCGGGCGGCGCGGCGCGCACGCTCGGTCCGCGGCTGACGATCGACTTCATCTATCACGAGCATCTAGTGCTCGAGGGCCTGTACCAGATCGCCGCCTCGTTGCCGCAACCGGGCGCGACGACCTCCGGCGGGCGCGGCGAACCGCAGGCCCGCAACGCCTCCGGCGAGCGCAGCTAGCTAGCGGGAATCGAGCGCGGCGATGCCCGCGCGGCCGATGCGCACGTCGTCGCTCGATTTCACGCCGGAGACGCCCACCGCGCCGACGCACTGCCCGTCGACGACGATCGGAACGCCCCCCTCGAGCATCCCTTCGAGCGGCACCGACAGGAATGCGTAGCGCCCGCCGTTGATGCTCTCCTCGTAGAGCCGCGATTCGCGCCGCCCGAGCGCGGCCGTGCGCGCCTTGTGCTGGCAGATCTGCGCCGAGATCGGCGCGGCGCCGTCCAGCCGTTGCAGCCACAGCAGGTGTCCGCCGTCGTCGACGACGGCGATCGACACCGCCCAGCCGTTGCGCAGGGCTTCGGCCTGTGCCGCCTCGCCGATCGCTTTCGCGTCGGCCGCTTCGAGCATGCGTTTCGTCTTCACGGCAGCCATTTCCTCCCTTTGTCGATGGCTTAGGGCCTGTTCACCCTACGATCGTCCCCGCGCCGGGGCCTGCCGAGCCGCAAACGGCGGCGCTGGCGCCGCGCGTGGCGGTGCCACGCAAGGAGCCAGCAACGAAGTGTGGCGGCTC
>JAJPEN010000030.1 GCA_021166835.1 Burkholderiaceae bacterium
AAGACCAGCACAGCGCACGTGCGCTCTCTACTCAGAAACGGGCTCGATCACCCCAGCGCATACCAAGCTGCACGGGCCGGTCTGGCCGCCTCAACGGCGATCAGACTCTACCGCGCTGGTCCGGTCTGAACATACAAGCGCAGCACCAAGCGAGCGCCCGCTTGCAGCAAACCGCGCTTCCAGCGGTGATTCTCTGGTTGGGCGGGGCCGTGGCGATCGCGGCGCTGATCGATGCGGGCCGGCGCGCGCAGTGGACCGAGTCGGCGACCCAGCAAGGCATGTGGGCGCTCGCTACCGTCGCCTTGCTGGTCGCCCGGCAGGCGACCGTGACGATGCCGGGCGGCGTCACGCTGCAGTACGCCGGCGCCGCCTGGCTGACGCTGCTGCTCGGCTACCCGCGCGCGGTCCTCTCGGTCGCCACCGCCATGACGATCGAGGCCTTGACCGGCGGCCGATCGGCTGCTGGACTGGGCCTCGAGATCGTGCTCTTTGCGGTCGCGCCCGCATGGCTGATGTGGGCGCTTGCTCGCGCCTGTCGCCGCAGGCTGCCGCCGAACCCTTTCGTCTTCCTGATCGGCGTAGGCTTCCTCGGCCTGTTCATCGCCTATGCGCTGCCGCTGCTGGCCGCCGGGCTGATCGACGCGCTGGCGCTCGGCACGCAGGCCGCCGCCGACACGGCCTCGGCGCACGCTCTGGGGCAGCAGCTGCGTCTCGCGCTGCCCTACGCGCTGCTGCTGTCGGCGGGCGAGGCGTGGATCGAAGGGATGCTGACGACGCTGCTCGTCGTATTCGCGCCGCAGCGCGTGCGGCTGTTCGACGAGGCCTACTACCTGGCAGGACGCTGACCCGAGGCGGCCTGGCTACCGGCTGGCAAAGGCCTCGCGTGGCCACCGGCCGGCGAAGGCCTGGCGCCGGCCGGCAAAAGTCCGTCGCCGCGGTGAAGCCCCGGCGCCGACCCGCCGCGCCGTCGGTCAACCCGCCAGCCGTTCCTCCAGCCGCTTCTTCGTCTGCGCCAGCGCCTCCGGCAGCCGCGGCGCAAGCCGCTCGAACAGCTCGCCGTGCAGCCGGAACTCCTGCTTCCAGGCGCCGCGGTCGATCGACGTGATCCGCTCGTAGGCCTCGCGCGAGAACGACAGGCCGTCCCAGTGCAGGTCCTCGTAGCGCGGACTGGTGCCGAACACGTGCTCGAAGCCGCCGGCGCGACCCTCGATGCGGTCGATCATCCACTTCAGCACGCGCATGTTCTCGCCGAAACCCGGCCAGACGAACCTGCCGTTCTCGTCGGTGCGGAACCAGTTGACGCAGAAGATCCCCGGCAGCTTCGCGCCGCTCGCCTCGAGCCGCTCGCCGAGCGCGAGCCAGTGCGCGAAGTAGTCGCCCATGTGGTAGCCGCAGAAAGGCAGCATCGCGAACGGGTCGCGACGCACGACGCCGGTGGCGCCCGCCTGGGCGGCGGTGGTCTCCGAGCCCATCGTCGCCGCCATGTAGACGCCTTCGGTCCAGTCGCGCGCCTGCGTGACCAGCGGAACCGTGGTGGAACGCCGCCCGCCGAAGATGAACGCGTCGATCGGCACGCCGTCGACGCTGTCCCAGTTCGGGTCGATCGACGGGCACTGCGCGGCCGCCACGGTGAAGCGCGAGTTCGGGTGCGCGGCCTTGCGCCCGGCCTTGCCGTCGGCCGGCGTCCAGTCGTTGCCGCGCCAGTCGGTGAGATGCGCCGGCGGCTCCGACAGGCCTTCCCACCAGACGTCGCCGTCGTCGGTGAGCGCGACGTTCGTGAAGATCGTGTTCTCGCGCAGCATCGCCACGCAGTTCGGATTCGTCTTCTCGCTGGTGCCGGGCGCCACGCCGAAGAAGCCCGCCTCCGGATTGATCGCGTACAGCCGCCCGTCGGTGTGCGGCTTGATCCATGCGATGTCGTCGCCGATGGTCGATACCTTCCAGCCGTCGAAGCCCTTGGGAGGGATCAGCATCGCGAAGTTCGTCTTGCCGCAGGCCGAAGGAAAGGCGGCGGCGACGTGATAGCGCTTGCCCTCGGGCGAGGTCACCGCCAGCACCAGCATATGCTCGGCAAGCCATCCCGGGCCGCCCCGTTCCGCATCCTGGCGCCCCATGTTCGACGCGATGCGCAGCGCGAAGCATTTCTTGCCGAGCAGTGCGTTGCCGCCGTAGCCCGAGCCGTAGGACCAGATCTCGCTGGTCTGCGGAAAATGCACGATGTACTTGGTGTCGTTGCACGGCCACGGCACGTCGGCCTGGCCGGGCGCGAGCGGCGCGCCTACCGAGTGCACGCAGGGCACGAAGCCGCCGTCCTCGCCGAGCAGTTCGGCGACGTCGCGGCCGATGCGCGTCATCGTGCGCATGCTCGCGACTACGTAGGGGCTGTCGGTCAGCTCGACGCCGATGTGCGAGATGTGGCTGCCGAGCGGCCCCATCGAGAAGGGAATCACGTACAGCGTACGCCCGCGCATGCAGCCGTCGAACAGCCGCTCGAGCGTCGCGCGCATCTCGGCGGGGTCGACCCAGTTATTGGTCGGGCCCGCGTCGTCGCGCTGCTCGCTGCAGATGAAGGTGCGGTCTTCCACGCGCGCGACGTCGCTCGGGTCGGACAGCGCGAGGAAGGAGTTCGGCCGCTTCTTCGGATCGAGCCGGCGCAGCGTGCCCGCTTCGACCATCGCGTCGCACAGCCGGTCGTACTCGGCCCGCGAGCCGTCGCACCAGTGGATGCGTTCGGGCTTCGCGAGATCGGCGATGCGGCCCACCCATTCGAGCAGCCGCCGGTTGTGCATCCAGTCAGGGGCGCCGGCGGGCGACGTTCGATTCAAAGGCGCTTCGGCGCGAACCTGGGACATGGGCCAACCTCCTTGATGGGAATCCTGGGGCAATGGCGTGGGCCTTGCCACGCGGCATTCCGTGCGCCTGCGCGACGGAACGCGCTGCAAATTCTTCTCGGCCGATTCGGCATGCCGGCTCCGCGAGCCGCAAAAGCAGCGGCCGGAATCTCTGGGCCTCGGGGCAAGCCGGCGAGGCGGGATCCCGGCGCGATAAAAGGGTTGCCCAGTTTACACCGGGCGTAAGGCCCGACAGCAGCGTCCGCACGGACCGCGCATCGACCCCGCGAAGCACCAGCGGCCCACCAACCGCGACGCGTGCGCGGGATAATGCCGAATGCCCGCCGAACTGTCCGCGGAACTATTGCTCGACGCCTGCGATCGCGCGCGAACCCTCGCGCGCGGCGAGTACGAGCCGCTGCGCGATCTCGCCCATGCCGAAGCGCTGCAGACCGGCATCGCGGTGGCGCGGATCGCGCGCGGCGAACGCCCGGTCGGCTACAAGATCGGATTCACCAACCGGTCGATCTGGCCTCTGTACGGCGTGTTCCAGCCGATCTGGGGCCCGGTCTGGAACTCGACGCTGCATGTCGTCGAAGCCGGCAGCGACGGGGGATACACGACCGACGTCGACCTCTCTCGCTTCGTGCAGCCGAGGCTCGAACCCGAGATCGTCATCGGCCTGCGCGCGACGCCGCGCGAGGCGACGCCCGAAGCCGTCTGCGAAGCGGCCGAGTGGTTCGCGCACGGATTCGAGATCGTGCAGTGCCCCTACCCCGAGTGGCGCTTCACCGCGGCCGAGGCGGTCGCCGCGCAGAGCCTGCACGGCAGGCTGCTGCTCGGCCCGCGCCGGCCCACCCGCTCGCTCGGCGATCGCCCGCATCAGGCGATCGAACGGCTCGCCGCGCTCAAGGTCGAGTTGTGCCGCGACGGCGCCTCGGTGGCGCGCGGACGGGGCAGCGCCGCGCTCGACGGACCGCTGCAGGCGATCACACATCTGGCGCACGAACTGGCGTTGCGCGGCCATTCGATCGAGCCGGGCTCGCTCGTCACCACCGGCACGCTCACCGATGCGCAGCCGCTGTTCGTCGGACAGCGCTGGACGACGCGCATCGAAGGTGTCGAACTGCCCGGGCTCGAGATTCGCACCATCGATGGATCCCGGACATCGCCACCGGTTCTACGGTAGATTACCGACATGACCCGCCTCAGCCCCGCGCAACGTACCGCCGGCACCGCACGCATCGTGCTCACGGCGGGGGCCCTGTTCGCAGCCGAAGCGCTGTGGCGCGGGTCGATCACCCGCATCCTGATGGCGACCGCGCTGCTGCTGTTCGGCGGCGGCCTGCTGTTCCTCGCCAAGCAGGCCGATTAGGGCCTGTTCACCCTACGATCGTCCCCGCGTGAGCCCGAAAAAAGCGCGCAATCACGGCGCAAAGCACAGCCGTGGCGGGGCCACGGCGAGCATTTGCAACGCCGAGTGCGCGCTTTTTTCGGGCTCACCCTTCGGGCCGGGGCCTGCCGAGCCGCCACACTTCGTTGCTGGCTCCTTGCGTGGCACCGCCACGCGCGTCGCCAGCGCCTCGTTTGGCGGCTCGGCAG